>NZ_CAJMZA010000027.1:0-101780 GCF_905220195.1 Paraburkholderia sp. J8-2 | reverse complement strand
TGGCACCGTGACGTCCGCCAGATGCCGTGCCCGCTCCACGCCAGGCGCGCCCGCCGGGTGCAGCGGGAACGCGACGAAAGCGAGGCCACGCACGCCGTCGAGCGGGGAGATGGCTTGAGCCTGGGAGGTCATGCGGCCGCCGAACGACCTGCCGCCCGCGAAGAGTGGCAGGGCTGGCAGCCGCCGGCGGGCCTCTGCGACGGCCGCCTGCACGGCAGCATGTGCCACGGCCGACGAGTCCACCCGCTTGGAGCCCCGCTCCATGTACGGAAACTGGTAGCGTAATGTGGCGACATTGGCCGCCGCAAGCGCGTCGGCCAATGACGACATGCCGGCATGCTGCATGCCCGCCCCGGCGCCGTGCGCGAAGACATACAGGGCTCGCCCGTCCTCCGGCACTCGCAGGAGCGCAGAGACCTTAGTGCCGTCGGGCAGTGTCAGGGAAAGCGATTCTGGGTCGTCCATCGTATTCAGGTCGTGTCGTTGTGGCCATTGCGCCGATTCTGCATCAATGAGGCATCTGGGAGCGTTTGTGGCGGCGTCCGGCAAGGCATTGCGCACGCGGAGTTTGCCGGCCGATCCATGGAGCGCGCGCCCGCTCGAACGGCGGCTAGGGGTCGAACTGGGACGGACGACCAGACTACGGCTTCAAGGGAGATTGTCCTGGCGGAACCAGAGCCCTGTTGAACTGGCTCGCCTGTCTGCTTGTCACTCATGTGAGCCGTGTTGCGCATACACGGCATCCGTCCTTATCTGCCTCATTCCAGCAAGATAATCAGGGTTCCTCTAGATATGCAGCGCAGCGCACATGGAGCCGTTGTACGACAGGTGAACGGTAGTCCAGAAACCAGCCGGTTCGTAGATTGAAGAGTCTGTGCAAATCCGCATCGTCTTTCGGGAAGGGTACCTCGCTTTCCTGCCTGGCGATCACCCGAGACGCCTCCACGAGCCTTGCCCGCTCCAGCCAGTCACATTCTGCGCCGTTCGAGGCCAGCCAGATCTGTGCCGATTCGATCAGATGATCGGTGCGCAGCCACTCGCCCTCGCGGGCGAATGCAAAGAGCTGGCCGACCACAAGGAAGCACAGCAACTCGGTGCGTGCTTCGTCATCCAGAGGTCTCGCCACTTCCGTTCCGCCATGTAGGTCGCCCGCAGGGCCGTTTGTCGGGCTGGCTTCTCCTGATGCCGCAGCCGTACGGCCAGATCACTTTACCGCACCGATTGGCGGATCGCATGGGGACAGTTCATCGCCACCCGCACGATTTCCCGTAAAGACTCGCCAGTTAAGGCTACTCGTACCGATGAGGCCACCCCTGAACATCCACCAGGAGATGAGTTTGGCAAAATTTGCCAAAGCCTGATAGACTGGTTTACATGAGCACGATGAACATCTCCCTCCCCGATTCGCTGAAGGAATATGTCGACGAGCAGGTCGGCGAGCGCGGCTACGGCACGAGCAGCGAATACGTCCGCGAACTAATCCGCAAGGACCAGGATCGCAAGCGCCTGCGGACAATGATCCTGCAGGGAGCGACTTCGGGCCTCGCAGATCCGGCCGACGCCGACTACTTCGAATCGCTGCGCGCCCGCGTACGTACTTCGCGCAAATGACGGCCAAGCCCGTCATCCCGACCCGGCTGGCCAGGCAGGACGTAGAAGACGAGCTGACACATTACCTCGTTGACGAAGGCTCGGAACAGGCAGCGCTTGGGTTCATTGCGGAAATCGAGCAGGCATACGCGCATCTCGCCAAACACCCCAACATCGGCTCACTCCGTTACTCGTACGAACTGGACATACCGGGCCTGCGCTCATGGTCTCTCGATCGCTACCCGCATCTGATCTTTTACATTGAGCGCAAGGATCACGTCGAGGTCTGGCGCGTACTCAACGGCAAGCGTGATATTCCAGCCTGGCTGTTGAGCGATGACAGCGAGTTCCATTGACACCATCTGCACGGCACAAGGCCCGCGAGAAGCCATCTGGCTCGCGGGCTTCTTCATTTTCCGACCATGGGGCTCGCCCATTTGACGGCCGCGCCCCTTCTGCGCGCTTACGCCGAAGCCGCCTTTCGTTACACAGGTAGGGGGCTACCAGTCTTTTTTCCAGTCTCCTGCGATCCGGCCCGCGTCACCTGCGACGTTCAGCGTCGGGACCCGGCACGGGGATAGTCCACTCAGCCACCACTTCCCCCGCTTCGGGTTCGCGCTCTCGCCTCAGCTCCAGGATGCGACCGTGAGCGACAACCACTTTCAGGTCGAGTCTCACGCCTTTCCGGAAGTGGAACAAATAAGCCGTGAAGGAGGCTGTGTTGCTGGCAAAGTAACCGTCACTCAGAAACTCTCGACGCGCGACAAGTCCATCGCTTGTCACCCAGTAATCGGCCATGGCGCAATCGAGCGACTTTGTCTGCCAGTCCTTTCTCGGCAGGTCTTCGAGGAACGGCTCGAAATCCTGAGAAAACTCGAATGTATCGTTCATCCTCGAGCGCGGCTTCGCTGGTGTTAGCGTCGAGCAAGGGTAACATGGCCTCCCCAGTCTCCGGGCTGGCACTGCAAAACTGGTTAGGGCCGCTTCCGCGCCACAGTTTGCTCGTCGCGGGACTGTGCGGCACGGGACCGCACAAAAATGGTGACGGAGACCGGGCTTTCGCGTGTGGCGAGGGCGGAATCCGCAATGCGTTGATGTTTCTGCGACTCTTCTCAAGTGCCTTCCCTGCTCCATTTCAGAATCAGTCTTCGCAGCGCGTCCTGCAGGCTTCGCTAAGACTCCCGCTTGCAGGGTAGATCGTGATTGCCGCGCGGCAATCATACGGTGCCACCATCAAGGGCTAGAACGACGAATGCCTGCACCGGGCCCGGGCCTCTGAAAGCCGGACCCTGTGCTGTCCGTGGACCTGCTGATTGGCAGGTGTCATCCCGGCGTGGTAAAAAGTCGTCCCTTGCGGGTGATCGCCTCCATGCGATGCGTATTCTCGCGATTTCAGGTTTCAACATCGACAGGATTCAAAAATGGCAACTGGCACTGTGAAATGGTTCAACGATGCGAAAGGCTTTGGCTTCATCACCCCGGATGACGGCGGCGAAGACCTGTTTGCCCACTTTTCCGAAATCAAGACGGAAGGCTTCAAGTCGCTGCAGGAAAACCAGAAAGTAAGCTTCGATGTCAAGATGGGGCCGAAGGGCAAGCAGGCTGCAAATATCAAGCCAGCCTGACCGGCGCGCGTCGCATCCCGATGTGTGGCCCGCTCTGCGGGCCAGTTTTTCTTGCGCCCTGTGCATCAGTCTCTGATGCGGCGATGGGCATCCGGCACATGTCCGCGCCATGCTGTTTGAGCGTCAACAGTAGTTTTGTGCGAAACACGATGTCCTGGTGCGCCCTCCTCGCGACATCGATCGATTCTCCGGATAATCGTTGACGAAGCGCAAGCGTTTCGCCACAGGCGTGAAGACGCAGGGCGAAGCGCGCGTTTGCGGTAGCGTTGATGTCGCACTTTCGGCCACGCTGCCCGGATCCATCATCGCCTGGCAAAACAGCGGATATCCTCTGAAGGAAGACGGTTGGACTCCGCGGCAGCAATAACACTGTCCTCGACGAATCGACTTCCCCGACCAGAAGCACTACGATCAAAAACATGCCGGCCGCCATGGCAGGTGCTTGCCGCAAGATAATTTGCTGATGATTCGCACCCACCGTGCCAGACTGCCCACCGATGTGGTGGCCCATAGTGCCTCGCGACGCATGCGTAGTGAACCCGCGCGGTCCCGTGCATGATCGCGGTGACCGTGACGCAGTCCGCCGCGTAGATTGTTTGAATCAGGCGAGGAGGCAAGTGCCGGAAATGCGTGGCGCTATCCTCGGTGGGTGCCCGTCGATGCCACCACCCAGTGGATCGATGCCGGGAGCCGTGCTTTCAGGGGAATCGCCATGACGACGACTGAGTCACTTCTGACGTTGGCCGAGTATCTCGAGCTGTCCCTGAACTCCGGCGGAAGTGTGATCATGATGCAGAAATGCAATGACGTCTGTGCCATGTACGTTGGCGATGCAAGGAGAGATCAGGATCGCCTGAGATATCACGGGAACATTGCTGCAACCCAGGCCGAAGAGATTCTTGAGCAAACCCACGCTGGACGAAACCGGCTGGAGATCGGCGGACAGCTATACCGTTTCATCCGGAGCTTCAAACATTTTGAGGACCGCGGCGCGGTCGTTTTCGCGCCGTCGTGACACCGGAAGCACGACAATATCGGGAAACTTGAATTTGACGTTTCCGGGTATGTTGTCCATTCCCAAATACTGAAATCCCCATCAAGGACTTGTCGGGCGAAGTCCGTTGCGCTCGAACAGGATCGAGTGATCGAGTTGCCGGTCGACGGCGGCCAGCGTGATGAGCAGGTCAGTAACGCCCCCGCTCCATTCGCCGAAGCGCCGATTCCGGTGAAACCAGAATGCCGCGCCTTGCCTTGAAAGGGTTATCGGCTTGCCGTCGGCACCGTTGACCAGTGCGCCGGTTTCATCGCGGATCCATGAATGGTTACCTGAAATTCCTGCGGAACTTCATTCGTTATCCTCTACATTTCATATCCACTCTCGGGGAACGGGTACTTCAAGGAGCCCGCCAGCCTCACCCGGGCGTACATTTACGGCTCATGGAGCGAATGACGCATCAAATACCAACATCGCCGCGTCTATAATAAATACCTGCCGGACACCAACGATCGCATGGAGCCCTACTTTATGAATCAAGCCCGCGGGCGATATGCGGGATCCCGCGACAGCGGCCAACGCCAACCTCGCCACGAAAAGAAATCTCAGCCCAACCGGCCGAAACAATCGTATGTGAAGGCGCCTGCGCAGGACTCCGCCCAGACCGCCTCCATTTTCAAGACACGGTCGTTCCAGTTTCTGGTCGATACGGTAGGCGCAGAGAATATTGCCATCGCACTTGAATCCAGCATGACGCGCGTGGCCGAACTGTTGAAGGGCGAGAGGTTCACACCCGAGACCGCCTTTCATTTGGAAACTACGCTCGGGTTGCCGCATGGCTTTTTTGACCAGCCCAATCCTGGGCTCACAGCCGAGACCATCGCCCGGCTGAAGTCGCCACTCGACTTGATTCAAGCCGACGACGGACCAGACGCGGCGTCCGAAGCACTTGCGCCGGCTTCTGCCCTGAGCGTCGACCCGCAACCATCTCCTAAAAACAGTTTGTCCGAGGAAGCACAAATGCCCAGGAAAGCAACTGGCGGTACGCCCAGAGCCGTCAAGAATAATCCGGGCGTAGCGGCCGGAGCCCAGACGCAGCGAAAATCTTCGCGTGCAAAAGACAGAACGTCTCCTGAAACGACCCGGCAGCAATCGCTGGCTCTGAACGATGGCGCCGACGTAGAGAACATCCGACGCGCCAACCTTCACGTTCTCACGCGTCGCAACGGATCGAAAGCAAGGCTTGGCGTGGTCATGGACCTGAGTGGGTCCAACATGGCCCACCGGCTGCATGGCAAGAAGCGCCTCGATGCTGTCGAAGCAAACCGGTTCACGGAGCGGCTTGGATTGCCAGCTGGCTGGCTGGACACCCCGCGCTCTGAAGCCGATATACCTGCGTCGGTGTCGCGTATGCTTGCCCCTGCGTCCCGCGGACGCGTCTCCGCCAGGCAGCACGAGTCGGTTGTGCCCGCAACAAAGGATGCCATGCCGGCGAAGGCCACCGGTGCGAAGGCGCGTGGACGGCGCGCGCGGGCGGCCGATCCACAAAACCCCTCACCGGTTTCGACGGATGTGGCGGGCGAGCAGGAGACGATCCTTGCCAGCGCGCAAGATCCTGTCAATGGTTTTCCCGACGACGTTACCGATCGCCTGCCTGAAGAAAATGGTGACGGGGCCCCGCCAGCTACAGCGTCAGCACCTGAGTCGTTTGCCGCGTCCGAAGTACCGCAGCGAAACCCGGCAGCCCTCCCCTTCGCTTCCGCGACGAGCCTGGACAATCTTCACGGTATCGAGCCGATAGCGGAAGCATTGCTCAAGACGCTGGCAGGCAAGGCACGCACGGGTCGCCTCGACGAACTGAAAGCGCTGGAACTGCTGCAGCAGGCGATCCTGCTTTGAGCCAGTGGTGGCGTACCAGGTCCCTCGCGCCGAGACGCATATAGCGCATCGAGGTACCTGGATTCCTCCGCGCCCATGACTTCGCCACGTCAGGTCGGCTTGCCACCGACCTCCATCGCCGTGTTGGCCGGAGAGGGCGATCATCTGACGGGCAGGGGATAACTGTCGGAGGCTGGATTCTTCCGCATAACTTCCCCTAGACTACTGACGAGACTGCGCCGCGCTGGCCCCGGTGCGGCGATCGCCTGCCAGTCAATGAAGTCTGGAAGCCTGGCGACGGCGGGCAGTTGCCAGAAGCGGATTATCGTCGGCTTCGGCGTCGCGCTCTGGTGCACTGCCATCGGCAATGACAACGTGGACGTCCTGCGCAAAGGCATCTTCGAAACAGCTGCGCGCACGTGCAACACATTCGGATGTCGGCGCATCGCCTGCACTCGCGGCGGCCTGCGCGGTCGCTTTTGCGGCCAGGCCAAACGCGGCGACGATCTCTTCCCAGGTCAGTCCGGTCGCCATCGCTTCCTGCACGAGCTTGCCCGCGACAACACCGATTTTTGCCCTCAGTTCATCATCCATTGCTTCAACTCCAGCGATCCTTCGCGCCGCGCCTGCGCGACATCGTTCCACAATTGTCTTCGCCTTTCAGGCGAGAGCGGCACGGCCGACGACGTCCTGCCACGCCATCTCGACCGCACAGTCACCGGACGTAACCGTACCGTGCGCCTTTACCGTCACGACGTCTACGCCATGGCTCCCTCATCGCAGTATGCGGACGTTACCGCGGGATAGCGTGATCGCACGATTGCGCGAGCCGCATCTTTGGCCTCACGGCCGGGTCGATAGCCTAGCTCGAACATGGTTTCCATCCTATGCCTTCTGGAGCACGAAATTCGCGGCCGCGTATCGTGCGTTGCAGTTCCAGACCTCCTGCCCGTCGCGGTAGAAGGTTGCCCAGCCGTCCTTGATGGTCGTCTGCGCTTTCGGAGATACCTGGCTGTGCCCATTTGCTGCAGCAGAGAAGGGATTGTTTTCCTTGCAGATCGCCCAGTATTCGCCGCTCTCAGGCACGTCAGTTCTGGAGACTTCCATTTCGTGACCCCTCCAGTTGACGGTCACATCTGCCGATATATCGCCGGGCCACCGATCACGCCGACTGCGACTATCGTACCGCGACCATAGTTGCGAGGCTCATGCCGAACCTCGTAGCCATCCTCATCGCGCCTCAGGCGGGCGATATGCGCTTCGACGGTTGCGTCCTGATCACGCACAGCCGCAAGATCACGCATCACCAGGTCCCCTGGCAACGACCGCAAACACTCCAGCAACGTAGACATCCTGCTTTTCCTTCCTCAGAACCTGATCGTATCGAACGGGACATCGATCCCGTGGTGTTGAAGCACAGCGTCGCGAAACACCTGCCATTCACCTTCTCCAGCTCGCTCATGCGTGCAGTGCAGGCACTGATCCGCACCGGCGAGCTGTTCAGTCACGGTTCGATGCACGTCGATCCCGAAGCGTTTGCTGAATCGCCCCACGCACGAGCCATCGTGCGCGGTCACCCAATCGGTATCGCCCAGCGAGGACACGTCAATGGAGTAAGGTTGCGTCACGCCCATTTCCTGTTAATCCGGCGTCAATTGTGTGTCAGGTCAGCATTGTCCTGTTTCTCGCAGGAGCGCACGGTCAGCCCCAGCGGCCGGACAAGCGCCACCACTTCGGCAGGCGTGTCACAACTGTCGACCCGGAAGTCAGTTCCGGCAACCGCGATTGCGCAGGGAGGAACGTCATCGCCCCATTCGTTCTGGCGATAGATCACAGCCTCCGGGCTACACGAGAGGTAATGTGCCATCTCGCTCCTGCATTCCGGATACACCTTCGCAACATGTGCGCATTGTGCAGCTGACATCGTTTTCATCTTCTCTCCCCACTGCCGCGTCGCCAGCATCACTCCTGGCATGACTCGCCTTCGAAAGCAACGCGTGCTGCATGACGAATTTTGCAATGCACAGGCAGACAAAAAAGGCACGTGGCTCTACGCACGCTTTTCGTGCAAGCACGCCACGCCAGCAATGTTGCTGGCTACGTGTACGCAATATGCAGGGCTTTTCGGACCTTCGCGAACGCTGCGCTACCCGCCAACGCCATGGATGGCTTACGCTGGGTCAGTGCGATACTCCCACCTCTGTCGAAAAGCACGACGGCCAGGTTGGGAGCCATCATTCTCGACACGTAGAGTATGCCGTCCACGTCAGCCGGATGCGTGTAGATCGCCCGTGACCAGCGCATCGGAATGCTGTAATTCGCCGTGCCAAACAGCCCGGCGTGTGCGCCAAGCACGTTCATGCCCGGGCCCGTCAGATCGGCAAGCGTCAGATCCATCCCCTCGAACATATGGATAAAGCGCCGCTTCACTTCATCGGCTGCGACCTGGTATCGGGTCCCAACCGGCTCGAGGTCATGCAGCAGGGACTCTGCGACAGCCGTGGCCAGATCCAGGCCGAAATAAGTGGTCCCGTATTCCCTTTTGGGATCGTCAAAGCGGTGGCTCGCGGTGTGTCCAAAATGCGGTTCGCTTGAGTCATAACTTGAGATCCTGACCAGCCGTCTGGCTTTCACTGTGACGACCGGCAACGCAAACGTGCTGAAATTCTTCGCAGGGTTCCTGAGGGCACGAGCAGCCAAATGCTATTCCTCCGCGTAGCCCGCTGCGGCCCGCAGGACCATCGACAGGTTGACCTTCCCGACCTGATCAATGCTGTTGCGACCGCCCTGCCTGCGCCCGGGCGGCTTGCCACCGATCACCTCCAGCGGGGTGAGGCCGCCGAGTGAGCGCCGCGGGTTCGTGAAAAACGCCCATTTACTGGCACCAGGCAGCTCTTTCAGCTCCCTCGAGACGCGCGCAACCGTGCGGCGGTCAAGGCTCTCATCCACAAAAAAGGCCGGGTAATAGCTCACCCCGTTGGGACCATCCACCGTGAAGAGGGAACCGGTCTTCAGCCGCTGGTGGATTGCCTGCCGCGTCACACCTGCGCGGCCCATGAACTCCGCAGGCTCCAGCAGTTTGCCTTCCCTTGCGAGCTTCGCGCGGGCGGTCATCGCTTCTGCAAACATTTCCGCTTCGGCAGAGGACGCACTGGCACGCCGCCCCGCCCTGGCGTCCACGACGGTACGGGCGCGCGGTGCGGGAGCACGGCGGCTGTGGCCCGCTCCTGGCGCCCTCGAAGGCGCGACTTCACCCGCAGCGTCGGCTACGGCTGTCAGCGCATCGTCGAATCCCTGTGCGAACAGCGCGATTGACTGCGCGAATCGCTGCTGCTTTTTAGCGGGAAGCTGACCGATGTCGGCCTGCATTGAAGTCGCGACGACCTTGCGGATCGCTTCCGGGGTGCGCGCGCCGGTGCGATCCAGCACCTTCGCAGCACGCACAAGCAGCCGCGAAAACTCTGACGCCTGAATGGTTGCCGTAGACATGTGCCTTCTCCAGGGGAACGATTAAGCCTATCCCGAATATGGAGACATCGTCAAGCTTGTCAAGGAAGTAAAGGAAGTGAATTTCACCTGTCAACCCACTGGCTGGCTGCCGTGGCCACGCAAACTGCTCCAACCCTTATAAGTCGCCCCCTGCTGGACGCCATTTTTTGCCGCCGGCAGGCGTTGGTGGAGAGGAGGCGCAATTGACAGTTAGTTGCACCGTTCGCTTATGACTTGCTAATCTGCCTGCCCGGAACATCCCCTGCCCGGGAGGCTTTGGCGCGCGGTATACGGTCTTCCTCGGGCGCCCCGCGTTCGTGAGTACACCCTCGGCGCAGCGACCTGTGAGGAGATGAGAAAGATGGAGGATCGCAGTAACTGGTACACACGTAGGCCTCGTACGCCCCCCACCAAGCTCGCAATCCCGACCATGCAAACTTAATTCCGGCGCTCCCACTTGATTCTGCGCTGACGAACTCAATATGGCACGCAAGATCCAGATCAACCGGCTACCGGACATGCCCAACAAGAAGAACTCTCGATCGACGCGTCGGCCAGTTGCCGGAGCGCACTCAAAGTCGCTCTTTCTCCCGATGCCCCGAAACGAATCATCAGACCTCGCGCTGCGTGCGCGGATCGCACTCGAGCGTCTACGCAAGGGTGAAGCGGACCGCGCCCTGATCAATCTCGTCTCGCAGGTTGTCATCATCGCGAGCTTCATCACCCGGGCGGGCCACGGGCAGCTCGATATCGCGGAGATTGAACACGTTGAGCGTGGCCTCGCAGAGGTACTCAGCGAGGCCGGTCGCACCGGTGTATGGAACGTGCCCGAATCGCTTGTCGCGGAACTCTGCGCTGTGATCAACGAGTACGACCGCCAGCTCTGCGTGACCCGAATGGAGATCGTCGTCCGGGCGAGCGATCACCTTGGAAAGCTTGTTGATCTGGCCGCGCGTGACTCGCGCACCCACGACAGTCATCTCCAGGTCATACAGTAGCCACACAGTGCATCACGCGCCGGAAGCAATGATCGGCCAGCGCGACATGCGCCAGGCTCGCCGGCGAGTGAAGACGCATAAGGTCAGAGTCGCACGCAAAAGGCACACGGTTCGCTCTCGCCATCCAAAGGTAACCAGACACCATAGGTGGAGACCAAACCATGGCGTACGTCGCGAAGGAAAGCCATTTTCGACGGGCGCGCACCAATGTTGCTTGCGAAAGCGCGCAAGCGCTCACAACAGACAAATCAGCGACACTCAACCGAACGAAGTCAGGGGTATTGCGCGCTACACTGCCCACACCCCTGCGCACGACGATTGCGCTGCTGCCAACCACGTCGCCGAACGAAAACAGTATGGATATTCGCGTCGCCTACGAACATAGTCTCGCCACGGCGCCGGAGGAGTTCATCGTTCAGGTGCCTTCGCAGCTCGTCACCGATATCCCCGCGAACGTGCCGCGCGCCCTGCTGCCTGAGTTCATCGCGAACCTGATCGTCGAACGCTCACCGGCAATCGGAAAGATTCGCAATCTCAGGATCCTCTAGCGGGCTTCTTTTCAGCGGGGATGCCTGGGTGTCGGCAGGCGTTGTGCCCATGCCTCGGCAAAACTCAGAAAAGGCTCTGTTGCCTGATATCGCGCGCTGGAGGCAATGACGGTTTCTGGCGCCGCGCGCCCGTGCGTCGGCGAATGACACGGCGTACATGGGCGATCAGCTCGAAGCTCCCGTTCGCAAAACTGAGCGTGAGCCTGAACGGCGTCAGACCATCTGGTCCGATACCGGGTTGCGCCCGCAGCGATGCACGCATGTCGAGCCGGCGGGCACGGTCCACGAGCTGCGCGCGGCTCATGCCATTCCATGCGGCCGCGATCAACCGACCAACCGCCGGAGGAACCGACTCGGGTGGACAGTCAACTGGCAACGCAAGAGATACGAGCGCGAAACGGTAAGCCATTCGGTTGACGGCGCGCGGCGCTGTGTCCGCACTTCCTGATGTACAAACATCGCGCCGCTCTCACGTGAGGCGACGCACGAAGGGACCTGAGTAATCAGTCGTAGCGGGCCGTGAATGCGGCGTTGGCCAGCATGTCAACCCGCCAGCTACGACTGGATCGCCCGTTACCCCCGTTACCCCTTACGCTGCTGCGACTGCAGGCGTGGCAGCAGCATCAGCTGCGGCCGGTGCCTTTTTGGCTGCAACCTTGCGCGGCGCCGATGCCTTTTTCGCGGGTGCTGCGGCCTTGCGCCCACGCACGCCCTTTGCAGGAGCCGCCGCTGCACGGCCAGCCTTCTTCGTGGCGACTGCCGTCTTCGCCGCCTTTTTAGCCACGACACGCTTTACGCCTGCCTTCTTCGCAGCAGCCTTTTTCGCAGCACCCTTCTTTGCAGGCGCTGCCTTTGCGTCGGCAGTCTTCGCCGTTGCACCCGCTTCAATCAGGAATTTCGAGCGATCCTTGACGTCGCGAATCCACAGCGGCGCGAGTCCCCGGCCCGACCACGTCGCACCCGTTTTCGGATCCGCGTATTTCGGCGCAACGTGATGCACGACCGCGCCCGGGGCTTTTGCTGCCGCCTTCGCCAGCGTGGTCCCAGGTTTACGACCGCGTCGTTTTGCGACAAAGCCTTCAATGTCGGCGACAGTCAGGCCGTGCTTGTGCATCAGGTCACGGATTTTGGTCAGGCCCACTGACGACTGCTTTTCGGCAATCGCCACTGCCTGCTTCTGGAGTTTTGCAATTTTCGAGTTGATTGCGTCCAGGGTAACCATTTCTATTCCTCGCTGTGGGGTTTACCGTTCATGCGATCCTGGAACTTCCCTGGCACATTTCCCAGGCACTTCGAAGTTCGGTCTGCCCGTCAGAATTGACGCATCGTCGCGGTCGTGATTATGACTTTATCAGTACGCTCGTGCAAATTGAAAGCACAGTGCGCAACGGTTTGAATGTCTCTGGAGTTCAGGAATCGGTGCACGCCCAATGTTGCCTGTGCGTCCCGCAGCGCTGTCTTTCTAGGTTTGAATGCTATTGCGCCGCAAAATGGCCTTCTCTCTACTATCCATACGTGTACCCGGTAATGTTGGTCGGGGAAGTATGGGTTTGAGTCAGCGATGGGCCTGTTCATCCCGCACGATGAATCGCGAACGCAACAAAAGCAGACTCAACGTGCGCAAGCAAACCTGGTGTCGCGCATAGGTTGTTTTATACTGCTTTCATGACGGTCGCCAGCCGCGGCGCCTTCCGTGCGCCGCTCCCAGCAAAACATGATTTAACCATGCTCCCCCCTCTTTGCTGCCTCGGCATGGGCAGCGTTGGGTCGCGTGGTGTCCTGGCGGCACGCGATTTGCAATCACCTGCCCAACGACAGATTGTTGCGCGGAGAATACACCAGATGGATGAGAGAAAACGCGAAAGCATCGTGGCCTATCTGCGACGACGGATGGCCGAATTTGGAATCGAACCGGAAGACATTGCTACTTCAATTGCAGCCGATCAGGAGCGTTTGCAGGCAGTGCGTTTCCGCGACGCTTCGGGCAACACATGGGACGGCAAAGGCGCTCCGCCACAATGGGTGGTTCAGGCAATCAGTGCCGGCCAGTCTCTTGAGCATTTCGCAATTGACGGCGCGTCGAATCGCGACCCGGGCAAACGCACCGGCGCCGACTGGCGCAATGACCCGTTTGCCGGCACCAGACTGGCAACTGTCAGTGCGGAGAGCGTTGGGGCGGCCTGAGAGCGCAATGAAAGCAGCACCCCCCGCCGTCGAACGCAGGCTTTCAGGTCGTGAAGCGACGCCTGGCATCCAGTCGACGCAACAGACCCTGACGGCCGCCGCGCCACTCAGGCAGGATCTCCAGATTGTAGTGAGCATCCGCGCGCGATCGGCCTCGCACCACGCAACGTTCGTCGCTTTGTGCAGCGTCGTTAATCCGGCCAGATCTCCACGGGCACCGGCCTGCTCCCAAGGTTTGAAGTCAACCGCAGAAATCAGGCAGGTCACGATCATGCCGACTGCTAGAATGGCTGCCTTTTTCAGGAGAGTTAAATGTCCTGGTTCATCTACGAAGTGCCCGAATACAACGAAGACGGGGCGCGCATCGAACCCTTCACCGACCTGCGTAGCCGTGTCCTGAAAGTTAGTGGGCAGGCTATGGCTGACGAACTGGAAAGCGTCCGCGAGAACGCCGCATCGACGGCGGACACGCCCTCGCGCCCGCTACGCGCCGCAGAGAATCCCCACGTATTCCCGATTCCTTACGCCGACTCAATGATCCTGGTCGGGTTTATCTTCGAACTGAAGCGCGAGTCCCGGCAACTGGTGGTGTCACCCGTGGAAATGCCCTGGCTCAACGACGCGTAGAACGCGGGACGATCGAATCCGCTCCAAAGCTGCGAGGCAGACTACCCTCCAGGCGGCGACCTCGTGCTTGAGCGCGTCTTCGATGAAGACCGCCATCTGCAGATGTGTCCGGTTCAATTCTCTGCGCAGTGCGGAGACATTTTCTTCATCCCTGGAAACTTCGACCGCATGCACGCAGTCACGCAACTGCCGGACGAAGAAGCCACACTGAGCATTTGCGCCGTCCGTCCGGTTGCGATGCGTCCTGCGCCGGGATAGCCGGGACGAGGGTCACTCGCGTCAGATGATCGAGATTACCTGTCGCCCAGGATAGCCCGGATCCTCGGATCGTATGGCACTCTCAGTGCCTCCGCGATCGTCGCTGAGGCAGCGCCGGGATGAAGAGGATTGAAAAGATAGTTGTACGAACGAGGAAGTATTGCACTCGGAACCTTGAGGAGCAGCTCCTGCCCTCCCGCCAGCCATTCGCTGCCGGCGGCCTGTGTCCAGTCCGCGTTCTCGCGCCAGTCGTCGGGGATGACGTTCGCCGTGAGTTCTGCCATCGCAACGTCCCCGGCAATCTCCACGCGCAGCAGTTGATAGTTATCTGGCAACGCCTGCGGAGACCCGAATTCGTGGTGCACCATCGTCTCAAGCAGCGCGAGCGCGGGGTTTTCCGCCAGATAGACGACCGGCTGCCCCCGATGATGCCACCGGCCGGGCGCCCTCAATCCGCCGATTCCCCGAAGGTCCGCGTAGTTGCTTATCCTCCAGAACTCCATCAGGCGAAGTATCCCTCGTCGATCTGAACCAGGGTGTCCTCAACAAGCCGTGCACCGTGCTCAGTCGATGCCATCTCGAGCGGCGTTTTCCCGGCGAATCGCTCCTTCTTTCCTCGAAGCCAGTTCATGGCCTTTTCCGGGTTTCCAAACACCGTCTCCGCCTGTGCAACGATCCTGGCGAGGCGGATGGCCTTGTCCGACTCGTCGGTCGAGAGCCGCTCGCCATTCTGACGACGATGCGAGAGCGTCCGGCGAGGAATGATGAAGAGCAGCTCGTCGGCCTTGAGTCCATGCTCGCCGAGACGGTCGATAACGTCCACGCCGACGCGCTCGGTCGCCAGCGCGGCAAGATCGCTCCCGGACCGGATGTGGGCCTGGAGCAGATCGCCCAGCAGCGAGAATTCGGTATGGCGCGGGTTGACGCGCCCAGTGGGTCGGTATTCAACAGTGGCCATGGCCTCTCCGAGCAAAATGCCCAAACAATGAAGGCATTTTGCCACAGATTGGGATATCCCGCTGAGCCGCGGCTACAGGCGGGTCTCGCAGACTCTGCCGGGGGCCGATCGGGCGCCACCGAACAGCCCCGGGAAACAGTCACACACCAACTGACCGCGTGACTTTTGCGAGCGGACCCGATACGATTACTGTATATTTATACAGTATTTATTGGGGGCACCATGGCGCTGCCGCTACTGAACGTAGAGGCGATACACCCGGATTTGTGGCGCGCCTCGCAACTGGCTTCCGCGCACGGCCGCACGGTGACGAGCGGACACGAGACGCTCGACGCGGAGTTGCCGGGCCACGGCTGGCCGACGGGGGCCCTGACCGAGGTGATCGTCCCGCAGCCGGGCTGCGGCGAACTGCGCCTGCTTAAAGCCGCGCTTGAAGCCGTCGCGACCCGGCCTGTCTTCGTTCTCCAACCTCCGCACAGACTGCAACCGGCAGCATTCACATGGTGGGGTGTGGGCGCTGAAAACATCCGCGTGCTCAAGGCAGCCACGACCGCAGACAGCCTTTGGGCAGCGGAACAGATCCTTCGTGCCGGAACCGCAGGGGCGCTGCTTTTCTGGCAGCAGCAGGTCCGCACGGAGGCGCTACGTCGCCTGCACCTCGCCGCGCAGTACGCGGATACGTTGCTGTTCCTCTTTCGTCCTGCGGCCGCGGCGAACTCGACGTCCCCCGCCCCATTGCGTATCTCGGTCGACGCGGCGCCCGACGGCGTGAACGTCTCATTCATCAAACGCCGTGGACCGCATCGCGACAAGCCCGTATTCGTTGCGCTCTCCCCTTCGCCTGTTCTCCTGAATCGTCATGCACCACTGGATCGGCGTTCCTCTGCCACGCCTGCCCATCGAGAGCTTCTGCCCAACCTGGTACATGCCGGTGTCTGACAACGGTTTCGTTGTGCTGGAAAAAGGCCGCGTGCTCGATGCCGACGCCGCCGCGCGGGCGCAGGGGGTTGTCGATGGCATGTGCCGTGGCGGCGTGCTCACGCTCGCGCCGAACGCCGATCTCAGGGAGCGTGAGCTCACACGTGAAGAGCAGACGGTACGGGGTGTCGCGTTCGCCCTGCTCCAGTTCACGCCAAACGTCGTGATCGCCGACGAGAACGTCGTTCTCGCAGATGTGACCGCCAGCCTGCGGCTTTTCGGTGGACTGCGCGCGCTTCGCCGGCGCGTGCGTCGCACGGTTGCAGACTTCGGCATGACGAGCACGGCTTCGATCGCACCGACTGCCGAGGCAACCTGGCTTATTGCGCGCGCCGGTGGTGGCGTTGCGCTCACACAGCGGTCCCTTTCGCGCACACTCAGGCGCATCCCTCTGGGCGTGCTGCCTGCCGCGAGACGTTTCGCCGAATGGTTCGATGGTTTTGGATGCACAACGATCGATGACGTGACGCGCCTGCCGCGCGCCGGACTGAAAAAGCGTTGTGGCACCGCGTTGCTCGATGCACTTGACCGCGCGAAGGGCGAGGCCCCCGAAGTCCACGAATGGCTCACGATGCCGCCCGCGTTCGATGCCCGCGTTGAGTTGCCGGACCGCATTGAGCATGTTGAAGCGGCGCTCTTCGCAGCGCGCCGGCTTACGCTGCAGATGACGGGATGGCTTGCGGCCCGCCAGCTTGCCGTCGCGCGTTTCGTTGTCTCGCTCGAGCACGAGCGCGGCCGCGATGCGATTCCCCCCACCGACGTGGAAGTCGCGCTGGGCGAGCCGACGTGGCACGAAGAACACCTCGTCCGGCTGCTGAAGGAGCGACTCTCGCGGATCGAACTCGCGGCCCCTGTCATTGCACTCAGGCTCGAAGCGAAGGACGTGCGGGGAGCCGAGGCTCCGAGCGAATCGCTGTTTCCCGAACCCGGAGGATCGCCCCAGGATCACGCGCGCCTCATGGAACTGCTCACGGCAAGGCTGGGTTCAGGCAATGTGATGAGAGCGGCACCCGTCGCCGACTTCCGCCCCGAAGTCGCCGCGCGGTGGGTGCCCGTCAGCAGCGATACCGGGCCCACACGCACCGATCTGCCGCGGGATCTACCACGCCCGGCGTGGCTTCTTGAGGTGCCCATCCAGCTCATCATGCGCGGCCATCGTCCCTTCTACGGCACACCGCTGCGGATGGTGTCGCCCGGAGAGCGGATTGAATGTGGCTGGCAGGACGGCCACATCGTGACGCGCGACTACTTCGTCGCCGAAGCCGAAAACCATCTGCACTACTGGGTATTTCGCGAGCGCGTCGGCAGTCGTGATGAGCGCGAGCCACGCTGGTTTCTTCACGGCCTGTTTGGCTGAAATGCGGGCGTTGCTGCAGGGGCGTTATTGTTGTGATCCGTTGACCCGTCGGGCGTGCGCTTTTGCGCAGAACCGCCCTCAGACATCCTATGGCCGGATCGTCATGCCGCCGCCTGATGGACGGTCCGGATCCCGTCTGCCCGACTCAGGTGAGCGGGTTGTGAGGAACGGATGACGGCTTCGAGTGGAGCGACATGCAACTGCTCCTCGTGTAACTTGACTTCCTCTCCGGGCTAAACCCCGGAGATTCCTTCTGCAAGCGCCTGAAGTCCCAGGCGGAGAATATTCCGTGCGGCGTTGGTATCGCGATGATGTACCACTCCGCAATCGCTGCACTTCCACTCTCTTATTCCAAGTCCGGCTCTACCTTTCGGACTGCCGCGCGGGATAACGCCACAGCACGAGCACGTTTGGGTTGAAAACGCTTCGCTCACCTCTGCGAACACCACGCACTGCCTGATGGCCTTGTACTTGAGTTGTGTCCGGAACATCGTCCACGCGGCATCGAGCACGGACTTCGCCATGTTCGTTTGTGCCAGCGCCTTCGCGTTCACGTTGCCGACGAAGATTGCTGCATGTTTTTTGACAAGCGCCAATGTTTCCTTGTGGATGGCGTCCTTGCGCTGATTCGCGATACGGGCATGGATAGCCTTCACCTGCCTCTTCTTGTTGGCCCTCTGTGCGATGCCAAGTGCCGCTTCAGCCTCCCTATAGAACCGCTTCGGGTTGAAGTCGTTCCCGTCGCTGTACGACGCGACCTTCTTCAGACCCATGTCGATGCCGATGGCTGCGCAGCCGTCCGGCACACGCTTCTCCTGGACCTGTAACTTGACCGAGATGTTGACGTACCAGCGACCGCGGGAGTCCTCGTTGAAACTCCCAGCCCCCAGTTCGTACTGCGCCAGCCCATAGCTATCCCACAGGCTAATTCTCAGCCCGCTGAAGCGCAGTTGCCCTCCCTTGTACTTGATGCCCTCGCCTTTGAAAGGCACCCAGCCCAGCGAGTATTTCGGGGACTTGCGGCTGCTGACGCGCCAGTTGAGGCGCTGCCGTTTGAACTGCTTGAGCCGCGTCGCATATTCCTTGCAGACCTCCTGCGTGGTGCGGGAGTCGATAGTGATGCCTTCGCACTTGCTGAAGCCCGCAGTGAGCCTCTGAAGGTCGAAGCCGGACAACCAGGCCTTCGGGCGATTGCAGTACCGCTTCAGGCTGCGGAACTGGGTTTCCGCACAGAAATTCCAGACCTGATTGACGTCGCGAGCCATCGCAAGCATCGCCTTCGCGTGCTTGTCTTTGATCCGCAGCTTCAGTGTCCTCATGGCTTCCATTTCTGCATGATAAGCTTGGTCTACGAAACTACGCAAGACGGGAAATGGGACGACCACGTAAGACAGATAGCGAATTACGGCACGGACGACACTGTGTATTTGCGCTGCACGTCCACTTGGTATTCGTTACAAAATATCGGCGCAACGTGTTCAAGGAAGAGCACCTGGACGCCATGCAGCAGATACTCGCGAACGTCTGCGCCGACTTCGAAGCACAGCTAGTCGAATTTAACGGCGAGCATGACCACGTTCACCTGTTGGTGACCTATCCACCGAAGGTCGCGCTATCCACGCTCGTCGCATCGCTTAAAGGCGTGTCCTCGCGTATGCTTAGGCAGCAGTTTGGCGACTTCCATCCGTGGCTCAAGCGGCGAGGCGTGTTGTGGTCCCCGTCCTATTTCGCCTCGTCGTGCGGCGGAGCACCGCTGGATATCCTGCGACAATACATCGAGCAGCAGCAGGCCCCGCACTAACCCCCAAATTCCCTGCTTACCCCGGACTAAACTCCGGGGCTTGCGCAGGTGCCTTGGTCAGCAGTTCTGCGAACAGTTCGAAGGTTGCCGGATCGATACCCCAGATGCCAGACACCAGCGCCGCGCGCAGGCTGCGCTCGAGCGCGTCGTGCGCTTCGGTCAAGCCCTCGATGCGCGCCCGGCCATACCCCGCGTCAAAGAGGTGTGATGTACTGACGATGGCCTGTGCCATCGTCACGAAATGCGCAAGATCGCCGCGCTGCAGCCGGAGGCTGGAAAGCGTGATGTGGTACGCGATCATCCGCTGACGCACCGCACTCTCCGGGAGGGGAAGCAAACGAACAGCCAATGGAATACCGCAGCGGCGCTTCGAAGCGCCTCGCCTGGTTCGGGCCATGACAGGGAAGGATTAAGGATGCTTTCCTTCGATAACGGCAGGATTGTTGTCGCGCTTCAATCCGCTCGCTGCCCCACAAAGCCGATCCACGACAGAAGCTGCCTCAGGACGTCGGCCTACTGGTCACGATGGCAGCCACCCCGCAGGCATTCCAGAACCAGAGCGCTTCCATGTCGTCAGCAACGCTTTCCGGCTACTCGTTATCCGGAAATCCGCTATCGGAAATCTGGTGCCTGCAGGACTCCGTCGACAGAAGCCGGGGCGGCTCAAGAACGATGCCCCACGCGGTCAGCAGACCATCAAAAGACAGCTGGCCCGACTGCGCCCGGGGCGCGGGCAACGCGACTCCGGTCGCCCGATAGTGAACGCGGTCCTTCGCGCTTGCACCTGAACGCACGATGCGCTCAAGCGCCCCGTTGCGCAGCGCGTACTGCACAGCATCGGAAGCCGTGCGGGACTTCATCAGTCCGGACGCCACAATCTCGCTCACCGTCGCGCTTGCGCGTTCGCGAAACCACGCGAGGAGTACCTCAGCGTTGTCGTGCATGCTCATGCTCGACCCTCCCTGCGCGCGGGGCTTTGCCGCGCGATATGTGTAGTGGTTGTCAATCCCGTGTCTGGCCCGTCAGCCCGGACCATGCAATGCCACGCTCATGCACCTGCAAACCGTCATGCGTCTTTCTGTTCATCGAAGGGTACGTGTTCGCCCGTCGACGACTGCTTGCCAAGCTTGCTTTCATTTTCCATCGCGTCCTGCCACGCGAGCATGGCGTTCGCGACAGCGTCCTTCTCGCCGCTGAAGGACAGCACTGTCTCCCCGCACGACGGACAGATCCCGCCGAATGCAGCCTGGATACCTGCCATGTTTCGCGTGTCGAGCGCGTCAAAATCGCTGAAGCCGGTCTTGCATGCGCCGCACACCAGCTTTTCCGGGCGCAACGCATCTATCTTCGCCTTTGCCTGCGCGATGCGTTGCTGCTGCGTGCCGCGCTGTTTTGCCTGTCCCATCGTTTGCTCCATGTGCTGTGAACCGGTCGTGGCCGGATTTTCCGCGATGTTAGCCCGCCAGAGTCCGGTTCATTCCGGGAAAGGCCGATATTTTGGCCAGCCAGCCGGTTTGCGCTAGAATAATACTGTATAAATATACAGTATCGAGGGCGGAAAGACGGAATCAGGGCGTCCGGGTCCAATGGATCAGGTGCCGGCTGGGCCGCGCGCGCAATTTATGCCTGCACCTGACCTTGGCGGACTGCCGGCGTATGCCGAGCTCCATTGTGCGTCGAATTTCTCCTTCCTCCGCGGTGCCTCACACGCCGACGACATCGCCGCGCGTGCGGCGCAACTGGGCTATGCAGCAATCGCCGTCACGGATGAGTGCTCGCTGGCCGGGGTCGTGCGCGCGCACGTCGAAGCGAAAACCGCGGGTATCCCGTTCATCGTGGGGGCCGAGTTTGCGCTGACGAATGCTGACGGCTCGCACACCTTGCGCTTTACCGCCCTGGCCATGACGCGGGAGGGCTACGGCAATCTCAGCGAGCTGATCACGCTCGCGCGCATGCGCGCGGACAAGGGTAGCTACCGGCTCGCCACACGCGACCTGGATCACCCGGAAGCTTCTCACGGACACCTGAAGGGACTGCCGGACTGCATGGCGATCCTCATCCCGGAGTACCCGGCGAATGAGACGCGCCTTGATGCGCAACTCGAATGGTTCGCAGCGACGTTCGGCGAGCGCGCGCGGATCGCACTGACGCTTCATGCCCGCGCGATGGACGACCTTCACCGCGGCGCGATCGAGCGGGCTGCTGCACGCCATGCCGTGCCCGTGGTGGCCACCGGCGCGCCGGTCATGCACGTTCGATCGCGCAAGCCGCTTCAGGACGTGCTGACTGCAATCCGTCTCCGGCGGCCGGTTGCCGAGTGCGGCTATGACCTCGCGCCCAACGCCGAACAGCATCTGCGTTCGAGATTACGTCTGGCCAATCTTTATCCGGCACGTGCGCTCGCCGAGACGGTCGAGATTGCGCGTCGCTGCACGTTCTCTCTCGACGAGCTCCGCTACGAATATCCGGACGAACTTGTGCCCGAAGGCTTCACGCCCGAGGCCTACCTGCGCCAGGAAACCTACATTGGCGCGCACCGGCGCTGGCCAGCGGGCATTCCGCACAAGGTACAGGCGCAGATCGAGCACGAACTCGCGCTCATCGCGGACCTGAAGTACGAGCCTTACTTTCTGACGGTCTACGACATCGTGCGCTTCGCACGCAACGAGGGGATCCTCTGCCAGGGACGCGGCTCGGCAGCGAATTCTGCCGTTTGCTACTGCCTGGGCGTCACAGAGGTGGACCCGGCACGCTCGTCGATGCTGTTCGAGCGCTTCATCAGCAAGGAGCGGGGTGAGCCGCCAGACATTGACGTCGACTTTGAGCACCAGCGGCGTGAGGAAGTCGTCCAGTACATCTATCGCAAGTACGGGCGCGAGCGCGCTGCGTTGACGGCTGCCGTCACAACCTATCGCCCGCGCAGTGCGCTGCGTGAGTCGGGCAAAGCGCTCGGCGTTGACCTGGCCATCGTCGATCGGGTTGCGAAGGCCCATCACTGGTTCGACTCGAAGGAAGACCTGCTCAGCCGCTTTGAGGAAGCGGGCCTCGATCCACAGGCGCCGCTCATTGTTCAGTGGGCCGATTTCGCCACGCTGCTCCTTGGCTTTCCGCGTCATCTATCGCAGCACAGCGGCGGGTTCGTCATCAGCCGGGGGAAGCTCTCGCGCCTGGTGCCCATCGAGAACGCCGCGATGGTTGACAGGTCAATCATCCAGTGGGACAAGGACGACATCGAAGCTCTCGGGCTGCTCAAGATTGACGTCCTCGCACTCGGCATGCTGTCGGCCGTGCGCCGCGCACTCGACCTGATTTCGGAAAAACGCGGCGAGGTGTTCGAGCTTCAGGACATCCCTGCCGAGGATCCTTCGACCTACGAAATGATCTGCCGAGCGGACACGGTGGGCGTATTCCAGATCGAGTCCCGTGCGCAGATGAGCATGCTGCCTCGACTGCAGCCGCGCCAGTTTTACGACCTTGTGATCGAAGTGGCGATCGTGCGCCCCGGTCCGGTCCAGGGCGGGATGGTCCACCCATACCTGCGCCGGCGCCAGGGGATCGAGCCGGTGACGTTCCCGAGTCCGCAGATGGAGCAGGCCCTCGCCCGTACGCTGGGCGTGCCAATCTTCCAGGAGCAGGTCATGCAGGTTGCAATGCTTGCGGCGGGCTTTTCTGCGGGGGAGGCCGACCAGTTGCGCCGTGCGATGGCTGCGTGGCGTCGCAAGGGAGGACTCGGCGTCTACTACGACCGCATCGTCAACGGCATGCTCGAACGCGGTTACGAGCGCGAGTTTGCTGAACAGATCTTTGCCCAGATCCAGGGCTTCGGCGAATACGGATTTCCGGAAAGCCACGCGGCCAGTTTCGCGTTGATGGTCTACGCGAGCGCCTGGCTGAAGTGCCACGAGCCAACGGTGTTCGCGTGCGCGCTGCTCAACTCCCAGCCGATGGGATTCTATTCGCCGTCGCAGCTTGTCCAGGATGCAAAACGGCATGGAGTGCGTGTTCTGCCCGTCGACGTCACCGTGAGCAACTGGGATTGCGCGATTGAAGGTCCCGCGACGCGCGATCCATTGCGGTTAGGCATGTCGCTTGTTCGGGGCATGAAGGTAGACGCGGCAGCGCGCATTGAGATGGCTCGTGCGGTCCGGCCATTCCACGACGTCTCCGATCTCGCGCGCCGCGCGCAACTCGACCGGCGCGATCTCGAAGTACTCGCCGCCGCGAACGCCCTGCTCTCTCTTGCGGGACAGCGGCGCGCAGCACTCTGGCAGGCCGTTGCGGCAGTCCCCGATCGTGACCTGTTGCGCGGCGCCACCGACGACGACGAAACGCCTGAGCTTGCCCCAATGAGCGAAGGTCAGGAGATCGTGAGCGACTACCGTTCGACGGGTCTCACGCTTGGCCGTCATCCGCTCGCCCTGCTCCGCCCTCGCCTCGCAAAGATGCGGCTCGTGCCTTCAGATGTACTCATGCGCTATCGCAATGGTCAACTGGCGCGCATGCGGCATCGTCACTGTCCGGCAGCGCCCAGGCACGGCGAAAGGCGTGATGTTCATGACGCTGGAAGACGAGGCCGGCAGCGTGAATATCATCGTCTGGCAGTCAGTGCTGGAGAAGTTCCGCCGCGAGGCGCTCGGCTCGTCGTTGCTCGCGGTCTATGGCGTGTGGCAGCGTGAGGGTGAAGTACGGCATCTCGTGGCAAACCGCCTCGTTGACGTTACCCAGCTGCTTGGCGAGCTTCCAACCGTGAGTCGTGACTTCTGCTAGCGGAGAACACTCGATGAACATCCATGTGGGCATCGCGCCATATCAGGGAACTGGATGCCGCGCGAGGTTGCGTCGGCTAAGATGAACGCTTAGCAAGGGTACGGAGTGACCCATGTGCACAATGACGCGGCCGCGCGCCGCGCCGTCGCAATAGTCACGACCATGCAAGTGACTAGTACCTTCATGATCCTATCCCTATTTTTGACATTAGCGTAGACGCAAATCTCGTGCGCAAGGAATGCGTCACCGCGCGGTTCGACAATTACCCGGTGAAATGCATTTTCAGTTTCGCTGACAAGACCGCTATTAAAGCAGCACACATCGACTAGAAAGCCGTATCCGTTTGTCCCGGCAATAGTCATCTCACGGCTCGCTGGTTGCCAGTTTCAACTTACCCGCAGTCAGGCTGCTTTACACGGTGACGACTGCCACTGGTAGCAGAGAAGCTACAGCATCAAGGGCCAGTGTCCCGACGGGAGCAGGCTGTCGCCTGCGCTGGGGTTTCAAAGGGGCTCGCCCCTTTGGCACGTGATATTTTGCGCAGCGCGTAGCGTTGCGTAAACATATCCGACGTGCCTCGCCGCCGAATCATCCCTGCCTTGCATTGCGCCAACCGTAGTCCAAAGTGCGCAAAACGACGCCAAACGACTCGACACCACGCCATGCGAACGCACGGCCCACACCAAACCGGTTGAACTGTGCGCCAAACCACGCTAATCTCAAACCAAGTCTAGAAAGGCTAGGAAAAGCAAAGCTAGGAAAATCCACTGTGAATGCCAAGGAATACCTCTCGCGCATCACGCCTGCCGCGCAACGCTCCTCGCTATCGCCGTTTCACGCAGACATTCTCGAACTGCGCGCAGCTGGCTGCACTCTCGCCCAGATCACCGAATTCCTGCGTCTCAACAACCTCGCCGTCACGTTCTCCACAGTGGGCAGGTATCTGCGCAAGTACGCCAGTCCGACCCCCGCCTCTGACGCGCCAGGCACCTCGCCCCCATGCCCAGCCAATGCGCACGGCAGCGTCGTGCCATCCGGTGTGCCCTCGGTATCCGTCACCCTTCCGTCCCCCGTCGATGGCATCAAATCCATCGAGCAGTTGCGAGCTGAGCATCCGACTACGCCTCCAATGCAACTCTCGAAACTCTACGCCCAGCAGTACGACCGCCCAGCGCTCACAGCCGAAATCATCGATGACCTGAAACGCCGGTTTCCCCACCATACAAAGGCCTGACCGTATCGTTCCGCCACGCTAGATCGGGTCTGGATGTACCGCACGACTCCACAGCAATCCGCGCAGGCCCAAAACCGCGCCGGGAAAATGGGGCGCGGCATGTCTGCTTGATTCAACCCCATCTGGTTGCGCGCACAACAAAAACCGCCCGGACCTGCGCCCGGGCGGGTGTGTGGGATTACCTGTGATGGCCCGTATGCCCGTCAATCGATGCCGACTTCCTCCTCGCCACATGCCGACTGCGCGTCGGACACCTCGTTTGAAGCGGCTTCTGCATTATCGTTTCCTTCATCGTCCTCGCGCCATCCGTACGTCATGCGGTCCGGGACCGCGCGATTGCGCAACACTTCCGGCAACCACCCCGAATCGATCATGCGCCGTTCTGCCGCCGCAGCAGCTTCCCCCTTCTTCAACCCGCGTAGTTCGCCCGCTACCTGCGGCGATACGCTTTCTCCGACCACCGCCACAATCCGGTCTTTCGGCACGTGCTCGAAGTAGCCCGCGCGTGTTGGCTTCCAGTAACGCGTGAAATCCACAGCCAGCGTATTGGCGACTTCGTTCACCGGATGCGGACGATCCGCCACACAGATCCCATCCACGGTGGCCGCGACGCAAAAAGCAAAGAGATTCGACATCACGTCCGTGTCCTGTTGCAGCAACCAAGACAGCAGTTCGTCTGCACGTCGGGGCAACATCCGCGCCCACTTTGTGCGGTCCGCTTCCAGTTCCTTCCAGGCCACGCTCTCGGCCATGTCGTCGGCACTGGACACCAGCGCATCCCGCGTCGAGCGCACATCGATCTGTACCGCATGGTCAATGTGCGTCCGTGTGTACAGGTCATCGAACACAACAGGAATCATGCGCTGCATCAGCACGGCCAGCGCTACGCCGGGTTGCAGCGCAAGCTCGACCTGAACGGCGGCAGTGCGATGCGCTGTCAACCGCTTGCACAGCTTTCATTTCGTGCGCTACCAGATTCTGCATGAGGCCGGTCTCGGCATGGTAGCCGCGAGCGTTTCCACGCCGGTCGGCGCCTTCTTGCGGACGTTCAGTGGTGAGAGGGTCAACTTCGAATAGGCGACGTACTGTCTTTGCACTGTATCGGCGCAAATGGCAACGACTTCAGACGCTTGCTTTCCCATGAGATTAATCTCCGGTGTGAGCCACAGCAGAATGCCGGGCAACACTTAAAATATAGGTGCTAAACACCTATTAATCAAGCATACCCCATTAAATAAATATCATATCATCTTGAAATAAAGGTTTTTTAGACCTATTATTGAATCGTTGCCCGGCGCTCTGCTGTGGCTCAAACCCGGAGATAAACCGTGAGTACTCCTGATTTAAAGATTACGTCCACTATCATTCCCGAAGAACTACGCCTTAACGTCTTGCCTCGCTACCTCGGTGGCCACTACCTGAGCGGTGAAATGATGGTCTATGACTGGGCCGCTCGGCTGTGCCCCAGATATCAAGGCGGCTATTGGAATTTCTTCGCCCTTTCCAACGGCGGCTTCTACATGGCTCCAGAGGGAATGGAGCGCATCCATGTGCGCTGGCATCTGAACGGATACAGCGACACGATGGGTGCCGATGCCTTCGGCATCACCGTCACGCTCTTCGCACTTTGTCACCTCGCAGAAAAGACGCTCGACGACGCAATCATCGAACGCTTCCAACAGTTGCGCGAGTTTGCGACGCACCACGTGGAAGCCGCCAATATCCTGCGCGCAATCGATTAACTGAGCGGCCCCGGCCTTGGGGGCCGGGGCTGCTCTCCTCTTTTGGGGAACACTATGAACACTCTAGCCAGCCGCTTCAGCCGCAACGCTGTTGTGCTTCACTCGAACAGTCCGCTCACAAATGACCAGATCGCGGAGGTCGCACCTTCCATCCTCGCCAACTCCGCGCACGAGAGCCGTTCGACTCGCTACAGCTACATCCCCACCATTGATGTGCTCGATGCGTTGAGGAAGGAAGGCTTCCAGCCCTTTATGGTTTGCCAGACACGCGTGCGCAACGAGGAGATGCGGACCTACACGAAGCACATGCTCCGCCTGCGCCACGCGGAGCAGATCAACGGTCCTGAGGCACACGAAGTCATCCTCCTAAACAGCCACAACGTATGCGCAAGCCAAGAGCGATTTCCCGATACTCTCAGGATGCTTTAAAACGGCCATCAACACGAACACGGCGCGAGGATCTCGGCGATGACGGCAAGACGAACCACCATCCGGCAACTGGCACTGACCGAGGTCGCTAACCGCGACACTCCAGGTGCGGCGGCGGTCAGCATCACCACGCCCAAGGGCGGCACCATCTATCACACGGTCCCGCTCGCAGACCCCGACACCGGCAAGCGGCGCGACGCCCGTCCGCAGTGGATCGCAGACACCTTCCCTCTCTTTCCTGTTGTCCGGCTCGCTGACGGTGCGCCGTGGGCCGAGGCGAACGTCTGGCTCATCGATATGATGGAGTCGAAGTCGTCGCCCAACATGCTCACGTTCGCCAGCATCGCAGACGACCTGGTGGCGTTCCGTCGTTATCTGGATGACGAGGGCGTCGACTGGCTGACGTTCCCCGCGAACAAGCGGCAACGTCCGACCTACCGCTACAGCGCCTCGATCAGGCTGGCCGTGCAGGCAGGCGAACTGTCTGCGGGCGTTGCCAGGCGTCGTATGGGCGCTGTGTTGCGCTTCTATCGCTGGCTCATGACCGAGGCAGGCTTCAGGCCTGCGAACGCGCCGTGGGTCGAATCTGACCGGCTCATCGAGTTCAGGGACCAGAAGGGCTTCAGCAGCGTAATCGCGGTCAAGACCACCGATCTGTCGATCAGCGGTCGGCGCGCAGACGACCCGTGGGACGATCACATTCAGGACGGCGGCCGCCTGCGCCCACTGCCCTCGTCAGAGCAGTCGGTGCTGCTCGAATCGTTAGCCGCTCTGGGCAACACCGAGATGACGCTCGTTCATCTGTTCGCGCTGTTGACAGGCGCTCGCATCCAGACAGTACTGACCGTGCGTGCGAAACACGTGATGCGCAAGCCAGGCGAGTTTCAGGGCGACGACATCCGGCTCGCCTGCGGGCCCAGTACGGGCATCGACACGAAGGGCGGTGTCAAGGGCGTGTTGCACCTGCCGCGCGGTTTCTACGAGCGGCTGTACGTCTACGTGCACAGCGATCGTGCTCGCAGGCGTCGCCAGCTGGCAGACGGCGGCGATCACTTCGACCAGCCGCTCTTTCTGAGCCATCGAGGTGCGCCGCTCTACGAGGACCGCGAGTCGCGCGCCCCGCTCAGCACTGGCCCGCGCGTGCGCCGTCACGTCAAGACCGGGCAGGCAGTGCGCCAGTTCATCAGGGACGAACTGTTGCCCATGATGCGCGTGCAGCTCGGCAACCCCAGGTACGCGTTCAGCTTCCACGACCTGCGCGCGACCTTCGGGTTGAACATGGTCGACGCGATGACAGCGAATGAGACGAAGTACACACGGGCGCTCGATCAGTTGCGACAGTTGATGTGGCACGTACAACCATCTACGACCGAGCGCTACCTCGCTTACCGCGAGAATCGCAAGCTGTTCGACGCTGTGCAGGATGGCTGGGGCGCGCACCTGTCGACGCTGGTCACACGCACGCTCGACACGGTGGTGACAGTATGAACCGCCTTTACGAGGAAGTGCACATGCCGCTCGCGGAGGGCACAATGCTGCTGCACCCCGAGCGCGCGCTGCTCAAGTGGGAAGGCATGAGTAGCCGTTCCGATATCGGGCAGATCTGCTACCTGAGGCGTGACACGTCAAGCTCGCACCGCGCGCGACGAACTTTCGATATCCTGAGCTTCAGCATCGAACGCGCCAGGGTCGTACGCCTGCTGTTGACGCAGCTTTCCGGGCGTATGACCCTTGGCGCGATGCGTCCGGCGACGATCTCGATAGCGCTGCGCGTCGTGCTTGATTTCGTCAATTGGGCCGACAGGCAGGGCTTGCATCAGGTGCTCTGTGACGAGAAGGCTACGGCGGAGGCAGTTCATCGCTACTTCCACGAGAAACGCGAACAGGTTTCGCTGGGCAATCTGAACCGCAATTCCGTCGGCCACGATCAGCGTAATCTGTTGTCGATGCTCCGTGAGTTTTTCGGAGACGACGACTTCTGCACCGACGCGAGGGTGCTGCGCCGCCAACTGGATGCCTCTGTGCCGACTGCTGTGCCTGACGCCGAGGCACAAGCCGCCCTGCTCGCGTGGGCTGACGCGCTCTTCACCAGCATCAGCACCCTGGTGCTCGACTTCAAGCCGTACCCGGTGCGCGTGAGCACGGCACGGGGCGAGAGTCTTTGCCTGGTTCCGCACAGACACCACCGTCGTGAAGACGACAACTTGCACGGCCACCTGCTTGGCTGGAACCTCGAGACCGGGGAGCTGCGCACGCGGGAAGAAATCGCGACGCACATGGCTGCGGCAGGCGCTAAAGATCCTCGTGCGCGTGCGTGGATGATCGCCTCGTTTTCGGCTAAACATCTTAGGGCTGCGAACGAGGACGTGCAGTCAGCGATCCGTCGCTCGCACGCTTCAATGGCGACCCTTTGCTTCGCCGCGCTGTTCCTGGCCGAAACGGGCGTCAACCTCGCGCAACTGCTGGCCATGAAGTGGAGCCCGGAGCTTGTCGCGAGCCTGCAGGATACGTCGGTTGTACGTCAGACGTTTCGCGAGATCAAGTACCGTGCAGGCGGGAAGGATGTCACGTTCACCGTCTCGCTGGGCTTCATGCCGAAGCTCAAGACGTATCTGGCCTTGCGAGAGTATCTGGTGCAGAACGCAGACTGCGACGCGTTGTTCATTCTAGCCGGGCATTACGCAAAGCGACGACGGCCAATGGGTCTCCCAACTCAATTTCTGGCTCAGCTTTACAGTCGACTCGATACGCTCGGGATCGTGCTACCGCGCATTACCGCACGTCAGTGGCGTGCGGCGAAGCAGGATTGGGCGGTGAGCAACCACGACCCTGTCGTCGCAGCCAGACTGATGGGCCACTCGTTGGCCACGGCGCTGCGCTCATACTCGAACGGCACGGACGCCGCGCACAAGGCCGAGATGGGCGCGTTCCTCGCTTCGGTCGAGAAGACCGTGCTGAAGCCCGGCAACGACCCGGCGGGCAGCATCAGGAGCGCGGTGGGCGTCTGCATCGAGTTCCACAAACCTGTGCCGATCGCGGCTTCAGTCACCGTGCAGCCTGACTGCCGCTCGACCGAAGGGTGTCTCTTCTGCGACCAGTACCGCGTGCACGCCGACGCCGCCGACATCCGCAAGCTGCTGAGCTGCCGTCACTGCGTCAGGCTCGTGAGCGGGCGTGCTGACTCGATCGAGCAGTACGACACATCGTTCGGCGCCGTGCTGCGGCGCGTTGACTTCCTGCTGGATGAGCTGCGCAAGCGCGACGCCGCGCTGGTCGATCAGATCGAGCATGACGTTGATATCGAAGGGAATCTGGACGCTTTCTGGTCGGCCAAGCTCGACCAGCTTTACGAACTGGGAGTGGCATGAACAACACGCTGATCACGCCGATCGCAGAGCGCCCCGACTGGTATCGGATCGAGGATGATACGGTCGTCACGCGCGACCAGGCTGGGAACGCCGTTTCGCTGTTTGGTGACGACGCCTGGGACATCGGCGCATACGCGATTGGGCCGCGTAGCACCGGCCTCCATTTTAGGGGCCACCTGCCTGACGGCGTGAACCGTGCTCTTTCAGAGGCGACCACGCGTCAGTGGAAGCAGGTCATGTACTTTCTGATGCATGAAGCAACCGATATGGTACCGGCGTCCAGTACGCTTCAGGCTCGTTCAGTTTATCTGAGGGAATTCGCATTCTTTGCCGCCGAACGGCAGCTTGCGCTCTACGAGGGGCTGTCCAATGTCCCCGTTGTTCTGGACTATGTGGCGCAAGCGGGGATGGAAAGGAAGGCCCAACGCCTTCATTCGATTCTGGTGCAGCTTCACCGTCTGGGCGTCGGGACCACTGGGCTGTGTGTGCCGCTGGCCCAACTGCATAAGCCTCTGCTCGAACGCTTCGCGCAACGCGCTGAATACGCACAATACCCTGTCATCCCGACGCGGATCTACCAGCACTTCCTGTCGACCTGTGAGCATGACCTCGGCGTCGCTGAGGACGTCGCTGACATCCTGTCGGACTACCTCGCACGCGTGTACGCCGGCGAGAATCCAGACGTCTCTGCAGCGGTGACAACGAATGCTGCGCACTTCGGGTGCAAGGACTCCCCTTACGTCGTGTCGTCGCTTGTGGCATCGATCCGCGCGCTATGCCAGCTTGTCATCCTGGCATTCACTGGCATGCGCGCGAGGGAAGCGGAGAACCTGCCGTACGACTGCCTGAGCGAGGCCCGTCTGGATGGCGTGATGCACTACGCCATCGAGGGCGTCACAACCAAGCTGTCGGGTGGTCGTCCGAGGCGCGCGCGCTGGGTGACCAGCCCGCTCGCCGCTCGTGCCGTCCGGCTTGCGCAGCGGCTGTCGGGCGAGGCTCACCGTGCGCACGGCGCACCGAACTACGCCGAATCAACGGACGGGTCACACCTGCTGTTCTGCCGGATGGGTCTGCGTTATGGGTACGTGGCAAACCGTGGCGCGAGTACCCTGCATCTCGATGTCGAAGCGTTTCGTGAGCGCGTCTTCCCGACGATCACGGTCGAGGACATCGCCGAACTGAAGCGTGTCGACATGCACCGCGCGTGGGAAGACGAACCGAAGTACGCGCCCGGGCAGCAGTGGCCGTTCACGCGCCACCAGCTTCGCCGGACCCTGGCTCTCTACGCGCATCGGAGCGGACTCGTGACACTGCCGACGCTCAAGCGTCAGTTGCAGCACATCACGCAGGAGATGAGCATGTACTACGCCCGCGGCTCGGCGTTCGCGAAGGGCTTCATCGACACCGACAGGACCCACTTCGCGAAGGAATGGGCCGAGGCACAGCACCTGTCCGGGTACCTTGCATATGCCGAGCAGGTGCTGTTCTCTGACGAGCGGCTGTTCGGCGGGCACGCAGCGTGGACGCAGAGCCGTGCCGTGCAGGCCTCGCCTGTGTCGGTCTACTCACGCGAGCAGACGGTGAGGATGTTCGGGAAGGGCGAACTGGCGTACCGAGAGACGGTGCTGGGCGGCTGTGCCAGCGTCGAACCGTGCAAGTCGACACCGCTCGACTGGATGCGTCTGGATTGCCTTGAATCGAACTGCCGCAATCTCGTCGTCGTGCCGTCAAAGCTTCAGCGCGTGATCAAGGCGCAGCAGGCTACGGTCGAGAAGCTACGCGCGGTCGATGAGGCGAGCGTCGAATATCGTATCGAGACCCAGACGCTGCAGCGACTGCTTGATGCGCAGGAGAAACTGATCAAACCGGAGGAAACATGAGCGACGCCATGACCGATTACTACGCCGCCCTTGAGCGGCTGAAGAAGCGCAAGGGTGCGCGTATCAACAACGACACCGTGGCGATCGAGGCGGGCCGCAAGAAGGGCAGCATCAAGAAGTCGCGCCCGCAGTTCGCTGAACTGATCGAAGCGATTGACGCGGCCAACGCCGTAGCCGGGCGACCGAATCTCGAACTGACCGACCGTCTGAACCGCGCGAAAGGCGACGCGAAGGATTTGCAGGCAGAGCTTGACGAGTCGCTGGCCCGTGAGCTCGCACTACTGCGGCAGGTGTTCAGCCTGCGCAAAGAACTGGCCGCGCTGCGTGGCGGTAGCGTCCTGCCCTTACATTCGAGCTAGATCGAGATGGACACTCCGACGATCGTTCTGTCCACTTTTTCGGCCAGTCTGATGGACACGTGGCAGACAGCTGATCCCAGTATTTTCAAGGCTCCGGCTGATGTCCATTGTTTTTCTCTTGCGCGTAACAATGGAAGCAGCAGCTATCAGATGATCGCCGGAATGTTCCGCTGGGCGTGCCAGAACGGCATCGTGTGCGGCAACGTGCTGAACGATATCCGCGTCCCTCACAAGGGCGACGTTATTCGTGATGTCATTGAAGGCGCATTCACGGTGCTGAAAGGATTCGAGGAACCGACCAGGCAACGCGAAGCCATGGCAGCGACCGTACTGGATGACGGCGAACAGGTTGCTTTTGCCCGCGCAGCGCTTGCGCTGCGCTACGAGGCAGACAAGCCTGCACCAGTCACGGAGCAACAGCTTCTTACGCCGCGCCGTGTTGAGGATCGTGCACCCGACCTCTGGACCACTTTCAACCGGCTCCAGGAAAACATGATTCGCGGCGGGTTGCACGGTCGTAATGAAAACGGCAGAGCCACGACGACCCGCGCCGTCACCGGGATCGACCAGAACATTCGGCTGAATCGGGCGTTGTGGGTACTGGCTGACGAACTGCGACGCCTGCACGGCTAACCGGCTCGCCCTGACCCACGAGTCGGGGCCGCTCCTCCAACTGGGGATATCGAATGGACACGCTGAATATGCGCCCTACCTGGCTCGCCGCTCTACTTCCACTGCTGGCTGTCTGGCAGTACGGAGACCGTGACAGCGTTCGCGGTGAACTCTACCGGATGGCCATGTCGGCCGATGCAGCAGCGCATTCCGCCGAAGCGCTTAGGCGCATCGCCAACATGCTGGACCGGGATGGGAGCGCAACCGAAATGCAGTGCGACGAGTTGCGCGCGATTGCCCGCGTCGCACTTGCTAACTTCGATCGCGTTCCGCCGTCCGCACCCGTCGCGATGCTCATGGAACATTTTAGCCAGCTTCACTGACCGCGAACCAGAACGCTCTTCTATGCCCGCGCCAGGGTCGCGCGGGCCGGCAAGGCAAACATGACGAGGATTTTGACCGTTGGTGAAAATAGAACGTGCTATCAACTACAGGCATGCGCGAGAAGTCTCCAGCAATGACGGCGCGCTCTGTGCAAGGGCGCGCATTCTCGCTGATGTATACGGTCTGATGATCCATCTGCGCGCGCGGAATCGGTTCATGTCTCGCGGCTGAATCCCAAACAGTTCGAGGCAATCTGTATTGCGCTCGACTATATGCGCCCGCCCTCCTGAGCACAGGGAATGTCCGGCGGCGGAATTACTTGTCCACATCAGCGTGGCTGCGCTGTCCACCCTCCTGCAAGCCACAAGGACGGATAATCATGGCGGTATCGCGCGCGCCGCGCGCCCGGATCGAGGCGCACGGGGACCCACGCAGGATGCGTGGGAGAGCGCCGACGCGCCGCGGATCGCGGCGTGACGAGCCGGCTTGGGCCAGTGTGGGCCACCGGCCGGGGTCGTCAAGCGCCTGCAGGGCGCGTGTATCCCCCGCGGCGAAGCCGTGGGGGGTGGATAACAACCGGAAAATCTGATGAGTGAAGAACCGTTTATCAAGGTGCGCAGCGAGTGCCTACGTCCCGCCGTCTATTGGAAAAGACCGACGGGTGCCGAGATACAGGAGGTTGTCAGGCTGGCAGGTTTTACGGGGCGACTCGCTGCCGATTACCTTGATCTCGCCGATAAGAGCGGGCGCCAGATTCGCAAGTGGATCAGCGAGGAAGCCAGGATCCCGTATGCAACGTGGGCGCTGCTATGCCACGCCGCTGGCCTTGGCAACATCTGGGAGATCGATGTCGACGAGCTTCGCCGTGCCCGCAACGATCATCCGGACGAATAGCGCCGCGACAACGCCCGCTCGAATAGTAATGCCTAACACTGGCGAGGCGCACGGCCTAACAAAAGCGAATGGCAATCCCATCTGTCCGTCGAGGAAAGTCGGGACTTCGTCGCGTTCGACAGCAGCGTGGGCACCGTCAGTCAGTCACAATCCATCTCGTCATGGTCACTGGCGAGCGCGGTTCTCACGACACCCCATAGGCGGATACCATACGTTCTCGCCCAAGCGTCGTACCGGCGGCGTCCCGCTCAAAGATGGTCAGCCTGACCGAAACGTTTGCGGGTAAGCAACTACCGCAGGCTTTTGACGCAACCGTCGTGGTTAGAGCCGAGCACCGAGCTTTGGGGCCGGCCACGTCGAACCAACGCGCATCGCGTGGCCTCACATTCGAGGCAGTTCGGGTGAACCTGACTGTATGCCTCGCATTCCTCATCGCGGCAATCATCGCGATTTAGTACAAAAGCCAACTGGGCGGGGCATAAGCACGCGGGTGCCGACGATTGCCAGTTGCTACAAATTACGTAATATTCAATACACTCCATCCAACACCAGCGAGTAGGAGCCGCCGAGGCGGCCTTTCGGGCGAATTTCGTCACGCAGTGATTGATTTTCCTGTGAAACAATTGACCGAAAATCCGCTGAAAGCCCCGCTGCGTATTGCTTACCGCCGGATTCAAACCTTTACGCAGATGTTTCACGAAACCGAATTAAGGGGTCACTCGTCCATCAGTACATTTCAGGGATTTGCTTCCGGCCGCCACACATCTGAGACAACATTCATAGTAGTCCGAAGTAAAATACCGTACGTGTATGGCCTTCACCGGAATCGATTTGTCGGCCGAGGCCGTGTAAAAACGCGCAGAGCGGCGGACCGGTGACGCCCAGTTGGACGCCCAGTTGCTTTTGGTCGAGGCGTAGGCAGATGAAGTGATCGTGTTTTACAGGCAAACAGCGTCGGCGCGCGAGTTCACGCGCCCGCCAGCTTCATTGCTCGCAACGTCTTTGCGAACCCGAGGATCCTGATGACGCGCTTGAGGTTGTAGGCCAGCACGTGCAAACTCATTTCAGCGCCGACATGGCCAAGTCCGCGCGTCTGGAAGTGCGTCGATCCCATCCAGTGCTTTAGAGTGCCAAACACGTGCTCGACTGTCCGCCTCCGTGTCGTCATCGCGTCGAGCTGGCGATCCAGTCTGGACTGCATCGATTCAAGTACCGCTTCATGCTCCCATCGCCGGATACGCCGGTATTCAGCAGGTGTGCATTGGCTTTTCATCGGGCATCTCGGGCAAGCGCTACTCCAGTACGTCCGCAGCTCCAGTAGATTGGCGCTTTCGAAGGAGGTGTATCGGTATATCGCGCGCTGACCCGCTGGGCACAAGTATTGGTCATCCCGGGCAATGTAGATGAAGTCGGCCCGGTCGAATCGTCCATCAGCCTTGGCGCCTGAGGTTTGTGTTCTCGGCACCAGCGCCGCAATACCCGCGTCGTCGCAAGCCTTGATTTCCGTTGCATTGAAGTATCCACGATCGGCCAGTGCCTTGAGGCTCTTCTTTCCCATCGCATCGCGCGCGGCCTTGGCCATCGGGCTTAGCTGCGCGCGGTCACTACCGACGTTCGTAACTTTGTGCGTCACGATGAGGTGATGCTTCGTATCAACAGCAACCTGAACGTTGTAACCAACAACGCCGGTGCCTTTGGCTTGTGACATCATCGAACGTGAGTCGGGATCAGTCAGCGAGACCTGTTTTCCCGGTAAATCATTCAACAGCTCTGCGGCCCGATCCAGATCGCGCATCTGCTCGCGCAGCGTCTCGATCTTTTCCCGTAGCCGCTCGGTTTTCGCTTCCACCTCGACTGGTTGCGTACGATCAGCCGTCTCAAGAGCATCCAGATAACGCTGAATGCTTTGTTCGATCTGTTCTTGCCGCCTTGCAATCTTGTTGGGCGTGAAGTTATTGTCGCGGCTGTTGACCGCCTTGAACTTGCTGCCGTCGATGGCGACGGCAGCCTGAGCGAAGAGCTTCAGGTCGCGGCATATCATCACGAAGCGTCGACATACATTGCGAATGCCGGCACCATTGCTACGTCTGAACTCGGCAATCGTCTTGAAGTCCGGCGCGAGCCGACCCGTCAGCCACATCAGTTCGACATTGCGCTGGCACTCCCGCTCCAGACGTCGGCTCGACTGCACGCGATTGAGATAGCCGTAGATATAGAGTTTGAGCAGAACGGCCGGATGGTAAGACGGTCGGCCCGTAGTCGCGGGCGTGGTGCCCTCGAATCCCACGGAAGCCAGATCGAGCTCGTCGACGAATGCATCGACTATCCGGACGGGATTGTCTTCGGCGATAAAGTCTTCGAGACATTCCGGCAGCAGCGTTGCCTGATTGCGGTCCACACCTTCGACAAATCGCCCTATCTTTGCCTCTCGAGCCAACGGGTTGATTCAGTCTAGGCGATCGACGCGTTTTTACACAGCCTCGGCCATGAGCTGTCTTACTATCGCTTTAGCCGACTGCCGAAGATTGACCCGACGATTCCCGACGCCCTGATGGGCGAACTGTTCGACCAAGACGAATGGGGCGAGAACCAATTTCGCGTGCACCTAGGGCGCGCATCCACGAACTGTCCGAAGTCACGCCCGCGTCTGCTGTCATCGTTTAATGCCACTCAACGGCGGCGCTAGTATGTCGGAAGCGGTCCGCCACGCATTTGTGGGCCCCGTGCTGATCACGCCTGCTCGATGATCTACTGGCATCGACGAAGCTCCTGAGTGTGTGCCAGCCAGCGGCAGCCAGATCCGGCAGATTATCGCGGGCATCGTCATCTCCGTTCTCTGTTCAACTTAAGCACCCGTCGTCCTCAGGAGGGAGATGAAAAAAGAGCGTCGTCGCGAAGGCGCTCAACCGTGGCTTGACGGCCAGCCCAACGAGGCGCTGCATCGCGCCTATGAAGGGTGGCGCGTCCTTGCTCACCCGGCGCCGATCGCAACGATACGCGGCAGGCGCGCCGCGCCCGAAACCATTAGACGGCGCACCTGCCGAGCCTCAGACTCGGCGGCATTTCGCGGTCCGAGCTGCACGGGCGTGACGACACGCGGACCCTCGAGGACTACCGGGCGAGGTTTGACCCGGAGGGCGTCTACGGTGAGGCAGAGCTGCCGGAACGCTACCCCGCAAACTTCCCGCAGCAGGCATCACTGCGTTGACCTGACGTTTGCCCCGGAACTGCCGCCTGCTTGCCCGTCAGGGGGCAGCACTTAAGCGCTTGGAGCGCACTCGCAGAGGACCCGACGCAGGACCATCCCGTCGGGGGTGGGTTCGAACTGGGCATTGCCCCGGAGCTACAGGCGGCGTGCGTCGCGACGCCAACCGACCCGCTGATGCTGATTCAGCAACGCCGGCAGCGCTGGTACACCGACGCCGCGTTTCGCGCTAAGCGGCAGCACCTCGCCGACTGTCCGGATCTGGATGTGGACTCACAGCGCGCAATCCTGTCGCCGCGCGGAGTTTCCGACCGCAGTCGGCACCCGGCCCCCCTGCCCTGATGCGCCCGATGATCCTGTCCGACGTCGCACCGCTGTAGGCGTTCGCCGTCCCGCCAGAACTTGACGTCAGCGCTGGCGCCAGAAGGCGCCGAACTCACTTCCGACGTCGACGCGATCCGTGGCTGTATACGCGTTGGGGGCGATTGCTGCAGGCACACACCACGCGGCCTTACAGGCGAGTACTAGAACGGTTGCTAGCGCGGACCGTGGTCGCAACGGGCAAGCTCGTTTCGTCGCTCCCCGACAGCGACATTGACGCAGCTATCAACGGGTTCCCCAGCCGGGTGAGTGCCGGATCGGGCACATCAAGGTGAGCGGTCCGACCCAGCGGGCTGCCCGTTAGCCGGTTCAGTGCCAAAGGCAAACGACGAGACCTCCCGGAAAATACGGTCGGCCCCGTCCGCCTAGCTGGTGAAAATGCGCTGCCCGCTGGCCGATCCGTTCGACGCGCGGCGGCACGATCTGAAGTGGATACGCATGGTCGCACGCTCACCCACGCCCACTAGGCTCCAGGCTGCAAGCGTTCAGCGTTGGATACCGCACATGCGCAGCATGGCGACTGCTCCGTTCTGCGCTTCGCCTACGTAACGAGCGCCTGTCACGCGGAACTGGCTCGCGCCACACTCGACTCATTCAACAGCAAGGGGCTCGGCGGGGTGCGGGAAGACACCTGCTCAGCCAGTTCGAAGGAGCGAGTAGGACAGCGCGCTAGGTGCCGATACCGGAGCGGCTCAGGTACGCGCTGCGCGGCCCTATGCCGTTTAACGTCGAAGCCGACCGCGCAACACGCCGTTACTGGCTTGCGCGACCACCGCGCGCGCCATCACAGCCCTGGGGTCGGCTATTACTTGCGGGGCTTCGCGCAGGCGGACTTGCAGGTCGAGCGCAGCTATTTCGGAGCTTCTGCAGACCTATGGCGGGCCTGCACCCAGTAGTTGCGCAATAGCCACGCAAACTATTCGGCTCAATACGAGTAGTGACCTGCGCGACCTTAAAAAGCCGGTTGAGCCAAGCAAGTCTTGGAACGACTCAACTTTTAGTTCATAGTCGGTGCGATCAACCGTGTCAACATCACGAGGGCAGACGCCATCGAAGAAGTGTGCCTTTTAGGCACACTCACAACTCCGATTTCAGATGGGCTCCTCGATTCGACCAGTTATCGCGCACGAGTAGTGGGGTGTGCCTAAAAGGCACACCCCACTTTCCTTCGCTGAGCGGGCACCCGTGCGAATGGGCCCCAACCAGAGTGATTTTTACCCGCGCCCCCAAAAAAAGAAAAGCCCGCTTAGCGGGCTCTCATTTTTTTGTTCGCTTGAACGTCAGCTCGGATCGCCAGTGAACAATTCGCTAATCACCTGACGAATTCTCGCCTCTTGGACATCGGAAAGAATCCCTGCCTTGATCTTCACAGTAAATCCATTCACGTCCTTCGTAATACTCCCAGCTTGTGCGCTGCCGGAGAAAAACTTCTCGATTTTTCGGTCGGTGGCCGTTGCACGCGAGCCTCGACGCGCTACCAGCGCACCAACTGCTCCGGCGAACTTGGACTGATCAAGACTTCCGGCGACGAGATCGGACCACAGATCCTGGGCCGCCTTGATGCCTTCGTCACCGTGCTTCTTTAGCGAGGTTACGATCGCATCTGCAGCATTGCTCCCGAGCAACGTCGGGTTCAAATCCAGGTCACGCGTTATGAAGTCGGGGAGGCCCCCGAAAGCCATGTACTTATAAAGACCGCGACGGCTCAGCCCCACAGCCTCGGCGAGCCGGGTACGGTTTGGAAACTCCTGTTCCGAAGCCCGGAGGGAAACCGAAATCTCGTAGTCGGTTAAATCGTCCCGGCTGATGTTCTCGACCAAGGCCAAAACCGACATGTCCTGATCCGAGCACTCGACTACGACGGTCTTGATGGTCTCCATGTTCAACAGTTTGTGGGCGCGCCAGCGGCGCTCACCTGCAATAATCTGATAGCCGGACTCTGCACGACGGACCACAATCGGTTGAAGCAAGCCGGTCTCTCTGATTGACTCGGCTAACTCTGCCAACTTTTCTTCGCTGAAGATCCGCCGCGGTTGCCACGGATTCGGCACGATCTCAGAAATAGGAAGCTCCGAGTTAGCGCCGCTGGCTTCCAGCTCTTGCACGCGCAGTTGAGCAACAGCCAACGCGCCTGCCATCCCCGGCGCGGTCTCGGTACGGGCGGCTCTGCGGCTCGCGTCCGGCGTCCGCTCAGCGGTTGAACGAACCCCTGCAGTCTTGGCCAATAGTTCTTCTCGGAGTTTACTCATGATGCTTGCTTCCATTGTTTGATGAACTGTTCGTCGACCCATCGACAATAGTCGATAAGCGGCTGACGAACACGTTGCAATGACTTCGCCTGGCTGTGCGTGCTGCTGATGTCAAATACCGTTGTGAACGCTAGGGCCCCCGAACTCATCACAGAACTCGCCGGAACCTCAAAGGGATCAAGCCACTGACGGTAGGCTCCTTGCGCCCAAGTTCGGACGACCGGCGCTGAAGAGGTTGGGCCGTAGTTGACACGCGTCAGCAGTACCGAAACAAAGTCGTACTTCTTATCAGCCTCGAATCGAATGAACGATTTCGCAACGTCCGAAAACAAACGCCAGAATGACAACGAGCTAAAGAAGTCGAGGTTCTCCGGCACCATCGGCATGACCATTGCATCGGCCGCCATGAGAGCGTTGAGATTCAGGTACGAGAGAGACGGCGACGTGTCGAGAATGATGTAGTCGTAGTGCTTGCGCAATGGCGCTAGGCCATCGCGCAGCACCCGCCAGAACTTAAATCCTGGCGTCCGCATTTGCATCGCTGGCAAGTGATACTCAGCCCCAACCAGCTCCGTGTGTGCAGGAATAATGTCGAGGCCATCCCAATACGTCGACTGCACTCGACTGAGCAGCCCACCTTCCACATTCTGGTCGTATATGTAGGGCAGTACCGTGGCCTCAGGGAAGACCTCTTTTTCGGCATAGAGGCCACACAACTCAGAAAGCGATGCCTGCGGATCGAGGTCGACCACCAATACCTTTCGGCCCCGCAACGTCAAGCCTTGCGCCAAGCACATGGTAGTGGTCGTTTTTGCGCTACCGCCTTTGAGCTGGGAGGTGATAATGACCTTCCCTTGAAAATCGTCGCTTGGTCCGGCTACGAGCGGCGTCTGGTAGATGTCGGAGATACGCTGAACCCAAGCCCGCGCCTCCGCCAGAGTAAACTGACGACTCCGGCTTCGGCCTGTCCCAGTACTTTGCCCTTCCGGCAGAACACCGTCGCCTTTCGAGATCTGGTATTGCACTTGATTGCGCGTCAGCCCACACATCTCGGCAATCTCACCGGTCGTAAACACTGGCGGGTTTTTTCGAGGCCGAGGGGCCAAAATCTGATCACGCAGTTCGCTTGCGTAATCCGTCACGACCTCAGCGAAATCGCTGATCTCTTCAAGAGTGACCGTGCGGTCGATTGGAAGTGGTTGACTTACATTGGCCATTTTCAGAGTTTTCCAGCAAAAATTGGGCTAAACGCAGAATACAGCAATTGACGGAAAAACTGGTGCATTCACCGCACCCTTCCGCGAAATATCGCTTCCCCGACTGCTTGATTCCATTTCTTTTAGGCTTCCCGCACGGTAGTCCACTGCAAAAATGTAGAACCAGAGTACAAACCGTCTCACCCTCGGGAAGGGCAACCTGAACCTAAGGTGAGAGATTTTGTACAAATTTTGGGCGCGCAGGGGAGCACTGTAAGCAATTCATCCACCGAATCTGCTTCAGCACCCTGCGTGGAGCAGGCTTGTGCCCGGAAGGTGAGACAATTTGTACCCTGACGCGCCCAAATACGCGCCCCTTGCGGCCTCTTGTCATCAGAAACACGCTGTCAAACACGTATTTTGTTAGCGAACGGGTGAAACTGCGACGCCCTGACCCTGATGTCTTGCATTGTTCGTTAGTCGTTTTTATATAAAGCAACACACAGACAAACATACAGCGTTTCCTGTATTTCTTTTAAATTCAGATACTTAAAATTAAAAGGTGAGATCTGTTGTACCTTGGGTGAGAGATTCTGTCCCTCAATGGTGAGAATTGATGTTCCCCGCGGTGAGAAAGTCTGTCCCAGAGCGGTGAGAGATGTTGTGCCGAGTCCGAGAAGTGTCCTGGACGACCATCATTCCCTGTGGAAAACTGAAAAAAGATAACTAAATCCAGCGACTTAGCCCACGTAGCAAGGCCCGAAGGTGAGAGATTTTGGGCTCTACGGTGAGAGTTCCTGTTCGGCGAAGTAGATCAGAAGCTTCAGGTGAGACGCTTTCTTGGCTATCTCACCATGCCGTGCTAGAGTGCGCTCATTCGGGGCGAGAACAACTGGAGTGAGGGGATAGGCGATGGCCAGCAGCATTGAGAGAAGTGTGACACCACTCCAGTATGCGCTCGACCTTTTTGTCGAAAGCGCTCCGGCTCGTCGTGGCATCCACGAGCTTGAAGCGAATTCGGACATCGGCTACCAGAAAAATCAGGTTTTCGCGCGGATCGTTGGCCTAGGTTTATCCGCGAGGCGGTTCGTTGACGCTGCCTATTTCATTGTCGCTCAAGAGGCAGAGATCAAGGAGGCTTACGACGTGACCTTGAGCTTCTTTAAGTGGCTCATGCGCTACGACAGCAAGAATCGAGAGCACTTTTCAAACGTCATACGAAGCGTCAAATCATCAATGCTTGAAGTCACCAGCGCTCCGGTCATCTCCGTTGACCAGAAGGGTCGACTTATCGAGGACGTGAAAGATGACGTGGATCTTGATGATGATTCCGTTCCCCCCGAGCGGAACGGCGAAAGTGCGGTCACGTCAACCGAGGATGGGGACTGGCTGGAGCTGATTGGCCGTGTGAGCGTACGTAACGGCCGCATCCGATTCAGGGTGCCGATTGAGCTTCAGCGGCTCATAAAGGACCCTCAAAACTCGTATTGGACCAGCCTCCTAGTAACCTCCAGGTTCACCGTCATTTACGCGCGCGCCATCTACGATCACGTTTTGCCGACGTTGTCATCCGGCACCACCGGCTGGCTACCGATCGAAGTGGTCCGAAACCTGCCCGGTCGCTCGTGGGCGAATCATGCAGAGTTCAAGTATTTCAAGCGGGATTATCTGGAGCCCGCGGTGAAGCAAATCAATGAGCTTTCGGACATTGATCTGTCGTACGAGACAAGGGCGGGCACGCCCGGTTCACGCAAGCAAGACCAGATTCGACTGCGTTTCAAACGCAAAGAGGGCGCCTTGGCAGTAAAGGCGGCGATGCTCAATTCCGTAGCACTTTTCCAGACGCTTCAAAACGAGTTCGGACTGAGCGACAAGCAATTCGAGCGAATTGAGAGTAACCGCGCGACATGGACGGACGATCGCATTCAGCAGGCGATCGAATACACCCGCTGGACAATCAGGCAAGGCACTAAGGTCAAGCGAGCGTCCGCCTATCTTATGAAGTCGCTTGCAGAGAATTATCGGGTAGCGGATGCTGACAAACAGGTGGAAGCAATTCAGCAGCAACTAGCCGTACAGTCGGTTGCAGAGAACGACGCGAAGGAAGCGGCACGCAATGCTGCGGTAGCGAGTGTTGTCGCCGCCGATAAAGCCGCCGACCAACGTCGTTCCGAAGAAATCCGCAATGCGCGGGAGACCTTCGCCGCTCTAAGCGGCAAGGAGCGCGAAGGGTTTGTACGAAAATTTACTGCTCATAACAACAGTCTCGGCATTCGCAGTATCGAACGCCAGGGGTTAAAGCCCGCGGAGATCAACGAGGCAAACGTATTGCAATGGCCCAGCATCGCGGATACGTTCTGTCTGTTCGTGGCTGGCGAACTGCGCAAGGCGAAGCGGACAAAGGCGCCTGCTGCCTAAGTTCCAGTCTCCTACCGAACACGAAGATCAAGTTCGCAGATTTGCAATTCGCGGTTCGAGTGATCGTCTTCGTCATCCTCTTCCCGCGAGCGGCGCTCTGTAATTGAAGCGCTCCGTCGACGCAGGTTGATGACGTCGGCACACTCTCAACTCGAAGGGTGGGCGCCCATGTATCGATTCGAAGAGTACGACCTGATCATCGACGCGCGCTGCGAGCGGGAATTTGCGGAGGATCATATTCCCGGCGCAATCAACCTGCCGGTCGTCAACAACGACGAATACGCGGAAGTGGGAACCTTGCATCGGACCGACAAGATGCAGGCGTACCTGATCGGTGTGGCGTATTCGCTCAAAAATATTGCGCGCCACCTCGAAGGCGTGATCGCGAAGCGTCCTCGCCGCGACAGAATCCTCGTGTACTGCTTTCGCGGTGGAAAGCGGAGCCGTCTATGGTTCGACGCTCTCGATACGATCGGTTACAAGGTACAGCGGTTGCCAGGAGGCTGGAAGGGCTATCGTCGTTGGGTCAACGAACAACTGGAAACTTACCCGCGCGAGTTCTCCTATGTCGTGCTTTCTGGTCCGACCGGCTGCGGGAAAACGCGTCTGCTAAACCAGCTCGAGACCGAAGGCGCACAGGTGCTCGACCTCGAAGCGATTGCCGCTCATCGTGGCTCGGTGATCGGAGCGATACCTGGAGTTTCACAACCGACCCAGAAGTACTTTGATAGCTTGCTTCTTCAGAAGCTTTCGACGTATTCCAGGGACCGTACTGTTTGGGTCGAAGCCGAAAGCAAGAAGATAGGTGATGTTCAGCTACCGCCGGCGCTGCTCGAAACGATGCACTCGAAAGGGATTCTCCTGCAGGTCAGTGCTCCCATGGCCGAACGCGTACGGCTTTGGCGCGAAGACTACGCGCATTTCGAAAGCGATCCGGATGCGCTGGTCGAGCGGCTTGCTTATCTACGTAGCCTCGTGGGCGGGAAGGAATTTGACCTTTGGCGTGGTTTGGCTGGAAGCCGAAAGATTCCCGAATTATTCGAACGACTAATGATCGCACACTATGATCCTTCGTACTCGCGCTCGATGAAGCGAAACTATCAAATGCACGCCGACGTACCTCGAATCGAACTCTGTGACCTGAGACCGGCCGTGTTGAATCAGTGCGCTCGGATTCTGATCGGTCGTCTTGGTTGATTTGTGGAATATAACCAAGTTGGCTGGACGAATGCACCTTACCTGTTCAGTAATTGTTTCCGATTTTATTGATTCCGCATATACGGGTAATTTTTCTTCTCTGAAAAATGCCGCGTGAATTCACTATGCTCGGGAGACTATTTCGGAATGTAACAGAGGTAGTGCGCCGCAATATCGGAGCGGTATTTTCATATCAATGCGTCTCGCTCCTACCATCCTGGATAAGGGTGCGTGTCGAAGAAGCGCTTCGGCTTTCCGTTCGCGAGCTAGGACTGTTATGGGCATGCGCCGGTTGCGCCCATGCCACGCTGCGCAGGGCTTCGGGGACGCAGGCACCAGTTCGTGAACTCGCGGGCCGGCGTCGTTCGTCATAAGGAGCGCTGCCCGTACATCGCTAGCCGGATGTGATGCGTGCTCACTGCTGCCTTATCGGCACCAAACTGATGGGTGAGAAACTATGAGTCAGCCAATCAGCATCGTTTGTCCGGCCTGCGGAAACATATTCGGCGATGACCCGTGGGACTGTTTGCCAGAAGACGAGGTTCATCAATTGACGTGTCAGGCATGTCGGGCCCAATTTTTCATGAGCCTGTTCGAATGCGAAGCCTGCGTCTCGGACAATGTAATTACCTCCATGTTGTCGAATGACTGCGTCGATCGCACGTGCAGAAAGTGTGGTTTTCACCCAGGCGCCATTGGTGAGGACTATGAGGAATCTCTTGTTTGAACGTTATATTGCCGCGTCGACCGAACAAGTCGGCATTAGGCTGTACCGCGTCGAAACCGGGTTCATCGCCGAGCGGTTTGTCGTTCAAGGGAAGCAGATGGTCGCCGTGCAGGTACTTCCGATGTTTGAATTGGCTGACTTCGAAGACTTCGCGTCGTCCGATCCTCACTATTCGATGATGCGAGCCATTTATAGCGAAGTGCGGCAGTTGGTGTGGGGAAGGTAAGGATAGTGCAGCGCATGGAGTAGGGTGGCTGTCATGGAATTTAGCGTTGATGATCTCCAGAATGCGGCTGACGAGATGGAATTGATTCCACTCGTTAAACGGACCGTCCAGACCTACGGTGCAGACTGGTTTGTATTCGTCACCTTGCATCCTTCCGACTATTCCGATAGTCGGTCAACCTACCGATTCCTGATCGGTTGTCGCCCCGAATGGTGCCAGCTGTATAACGCAAACCGTTGGTATCTGACAGACCCGTGCCTGGAATATGCGCGCTCTAACACAGCACCCGTGCTAGGTTCCGTGCTGCCGGTCCAGACCGCTGGGCAGCGGCGCATGCTCGTTGTTGCTGCGGAATACGGATTCCGGAGTTTCTATATCGTTCCTGTCCACACGAGTGAGAGAGGGCGCATCGGCATTCTTTATCTTGGGTCCGAGCAGGCACCCGAACAGATGGAGCCACGATTCCACGACGCACGCCCTTTCTATCGCGCGCTGGCAATGGAACTCCTAGATTGGTCCTCGGGTGCCGTGAGGGAAGAAGCTCTACAGACAACTGGCCTGACGCACGAAGAACTTCGGATCTTGCGGCTGGTAAAGGCCGGATTCACCGCCACAGACATTGCCGCTGAGCTGAAGGTATCGTCCATCACGGTCTATCGTCAGTTCCAGCGCATCAATGAGAAGCTCGGCGTTGCACGCATCACTGCGGCAGTGAAATTCGCGGACGAGCATGATCTCCTGGCGTGATAAACCTGGGTGGTACTGGTTGTCGTCGACACTGCCAGCTTCAGCCATCGTCGCTTTTCAGTACGATCACCCATGGGTGTACCTCGGTTGCATGATCGCTGCAATTCTTGTCTTCGATACGATGCTCGGTGAGCATGTCGCCGTGGAAAATCAACAATGCGATGTTGCATCGGCGCGGATCGCTGTTCCCATCGGTTTCATTTGCTTGTGGTTGCTCGCGGTCCTGGATTCGACTTCCCGAATCAAGCAGGTCGCAGTGCCGGAATTTGTGGGCCTTACTGTTGTATGCGGCGTTCTAGGCGCGTTTGTAATGGCGCACATTCACGAGGTGATGCACCGCGATAGCCGCTGGGCAAGAAGAGCTTCCGATGTAGCGATGACACTCGCAGGCTATCCACACTATCGATTGGTACACGAACTGCATCACGCACATGTAGGCGATTCCCAGTTCGGGTCAACTGCACCCATCGGACTGTCGCTTTGGAGGCATGTGGGGCGTTCCTTCGGCAACTCACTGATTGCGGTTCTTGCCGACGATCGCCGACGACTAGCTCAAGGGCGAAAGCGCAGGCTTTGGTTTCCTGTCTCTGTGTGGCTCGGAATGGCGGTGCTATTCGTGTCCTTTTGTGGGCCCCGCGGCATACTGTTCTACGTGGGGCAATGTGCGATCTCTATTTTCGTTGTCGAAACGATCGGCTACATACAGCACTACGGGCTCGTTGATGTCGGTGATCCTGTCGCCTGGAACTGCCATTCGTGGCTGTCAAATCGACTGTTTGTGAATAACGGCCTTCACGCCCATCACCACCTCGAACAAACACTTTCCTATGAGCACCTCAAGCGCGGCGCTGCAATGCTGCCTGCAGGTTACATTCACATGTTCTTCCTCGCGCTCATTCCACCGCTTTGGTTCTCGGTCATGAAACGCCACGCCATCAGAAGCGCTGGCGAATCGCCATAGCATCAACGAGTGCAGAAAACAAGAATAAACACGCCTCTTGAACTTATCAGGGTGTTTCAACGAGAGTGTCAGTGCGGTGTCGATTGAGTGTTGCCTTCGACGAGCGATGTGACAGGTAGCACGACGAAAGTACGTAAGGGGAGGTGGGAATGAGTGACGTCGTTCGCTCGCAGTGTCGATTACCCAAGGAGTTAAACGATTGGTTGGCCGAGCGCGCAAAGCGTGAGTCACGCTCGAAGAACGCGCAGCTGATCGTTGAGCTTCGTGCCCGGCACGCCGAAGTGGAGGGAAAGCGGCTGGTGTGCTTTCGCGCCGTCTGCACACGGTAACGTTCGCACAGGCGCTTAATCCGCGTGAGTGATATGACCTCGCGAGGGCACTTACTTGTCACTAGCGAGCAGTGCCTGTAGTCGCTTAGCGACCGTATCTAATTCTTTTGGGGTCAGCAGGTTCCGCAGGCCGATATGCCCTAGAACCTGGGAGAGTTGGTCGGTTGTCAAGGGCGAGGGAGCAACCTTCCCCAATGCCACCTCGTCGCTTGGTGTTAACAGGGCGTTGCTGAGCTGTGCCACCAATTCGCCGTTTAGAGACCGCCCGCTCGCCGCCGCCGCCGCTTTAAGTTGGAGGTAGACCGGCCACGGCAGCCGGAACTGGGAGCGAAATGTGTCATCCATAGGTGCAACATTTGACACTACGTAGACACCAACGAATAGTGACGAGTAATGTCACTCGTAGTGTCACTATTGAGTGACATATTAAGGCAGGCCGCGTTCACGTACGGAAACGAGTGCTTGATGTCCCTGTTGGAATCCTGCACGGTAGCCAGTGAGGAAAATGGGCATGACTAATGGTTCGCGTCAATCGCCGAAGTTTTCGAGGTTGCCATGATGTCGATAGATTTCGATACTCTCGCACAACAGTGTGCTCCGGCTGTTCATCCGATCACACTCCAGGCGATCGTCCGTACGGAATCCGATTTCAACCCTTATGCGATTGGCATTGTCGGTGGCCATCTTGTGCATCAGCCCCGCAATCGCGCGGAAGCTTTTGCGACGGCAAAAGCACTGGATGCACGCGGCATCAACTTCAGCTTGGGGCTAGGCCAGATCAACAAGGTCAATTTGACCCGCTACGGCCTGACGTACGAAACCGTATTCGACATATGTGCGAATCTGAGCGCTAGCGCGGACATCCTGCGTCGCTGCTACGAACGTGCAATTGAGACCATCGGTTCCGAAGGGCGGGCGATGGGCGCCGCAATCAGCTGCTACTACAGCGGAAACTTCGAGCGTGGATTTGTCACTGAGCTCGATGGTGCGAGCTACGTTTCCCGCGTGTCGGCGAACGCTCAGTACGCGGAAGGTCCAGTAAACGTTGTGCCGGCGATTCCGGTCGTTATGAATCGGCCGGCGGTAATGAAAGCATCTTTGCCGCGGCCGAATCACGTGCGCCGGGCGACAACATCAGGGGACGAAGTGGGAAGTGACCCCGCCTCACGCACACATCCGTCCTGGGATGCCTTTGGGGATTACCCGTGCGACGGTAACTCGTGCAAATGAATTTGACCCCGCCGCTACGCGGCAGTTGATCGATCGCGAACAGATGGAGGAATCATGTGTAGCCGGATCAAGCTCAAATCTTCGAAATCAGTACTGCAGAGAAAATATGTGGCATACGTTGCTGGCTGCCGTGCCACAGGCTATATGCGGATGGCGTTCGTTCTGACCAGCATCACCGGAACCCAACTGGCCTTCGCCAGCGGTCTGGACTCGGCGACGCAGGGCGCGAATACGTTCAAGATCTGGCTCTACACAATCTTGGGAATTATCGCGTCATGTGTGTTGCTCTGGAAGGGCGCGGAATGCTGGGCGGACCGCGCGCACTGGGCAGAATTCGTTACGCTGGGCGGCAAGGTCGCGGTGGTAGGCGCCGTGGTCGGTACTCTCGCCCCGTACCTGTGGAACCTTTTTACCTGAGAGCGCGCCATGTCAGATGAGAAGGCCCACTATCCAGGCTTCAACGGACTGGGCCGTACGCCGAACATCTGGGGTGTACCCTACATGGCTATGCTCGTGGTCGTTGTGTCTTCCATGCTGCTCGCGATGTTCGTTGGATTCTTCCTCGGACCGGGGGGGCTTGCCTTTGTCTTTCTGGGAGGCCCCGTACTTCTTTATTTCAAGAAGGTGTGCGAAACCGACGATCAGGGACTGCGCATCATGTGGCTTGAGATGCGCTGTCGCTTTTACTTTCTGATGCAGAAGCTCCGCGCGTCCGTCAGAGCGAGCCGCGCCGCTCCACGCTTTGGTAACACGCTGACACTGGCGCCGCTTCGTTACGGACGCCAGCGAAGGGTCTATCGCCACTTTCTCAGCCCATTGCCCCGCGGCACGCACCGTCTGCGCGAGCTCGATCCGGAAGAGTCATGACACAGAAGCCCGAAATTTCGAGTGAGATACTTGGCGGCCTCGGCGCCGTCGAGGACTGGCTGCCAAGGTTCGGTCACCCGGTCACGAAGCACGTCCAGCATCTTGACGGCAACCGGTTCATGGTGACGCTCGCGATGAGCGGTGTGCCATTTGAGGTGCACGACAATCCGGCGCTCGAACGCATCTTCGACCGTGACACAGAAACCTACAGCAAGCTTGGGCGCGATCTGGGAGGCCGGCTCGGCTACTGCACGACATTCGCACGGCGCAGGGTGAATTTTGACCGCGTCTATCGGTTTAAACAGCGCTTTATGCAGTGGTTCGCGCATGAATACATTGGGCACTTCAACGACGACCGTTTTTACGAAAACCGCTACTACTTCTCGCTAATCCTGAAGTACGAGGATTTCGACGATGGCCTGAAGGAGATCGAATCGCTCGCGAAGCAGGCGGTGCTGCAGTTCGCCGACTACGAGGCAGGGCCGCTTGAGGTGTATCCGCGCACGCACATGAGCGGCATGCAGATGCTCTTCTCGAAGCAGTACGGCTTTATCAGCGACCTCATCAATGCGGTATGGACTGACGTGCCGGTCGCGGCGGAGCCAGGTAACGACGTCATCCCGTCAAGCTATCTGCATTTCGGCTACAACACGGTGGCGATTCGTGGGCCCGGGGTTGCGGCTGGTCGGCAGTTTGCAACCTGCCTTGACTTGCGGGGATTTCCAGACAAGCCGGGCTGGGGCCAGTTGAATCCGCTGCTGACGCTGCCAATGGAGTTCACGATAACCCAATCGTTCAACTGCCTCACCGGGTTCGATGCGAACCGGGCGATCGATTCGGCTGTCAACAAGCTGGAGTCCGCTGGCGACAAGGCGGAGCATCAGCGCAAGGAGCTGAGACAGGCCCAGGGATATGTCAACACAGGCGAGCTCAGCTTCGGGGAGTATCACGGCGCGGCAGTCATTTATGGCGAGACGGCGAAGGAGGCGATCACAAACGGCGATCTGTTTGTTTCACGTTCGCGCAATGAATGCGGCGTCGAATGGATGACCGCTACCGGCTCGGCGCCGTTCACGTACTTTTCTCAGGTGCCAGGCGCAAGGGTCAAGCCGCGGCCCAAGGTACAGTCCTCGCGCAATTTCGCTTCGATGAATGCGTGTCACGACTACTCCACAGGCAAGGCGGAGGGCAATCCCGTCGGTGATGGGTCGGCGATCGTTCCGTTTCGCACGAAGGCTAACAACGTCTATAACTTCAATTTTCACGCAACACGTCTGGGTGATGTCAACGTGGCCGAGAGACTAGCCGGTCATACCGAGGTGAAGGGGACGACAGGTACTGGCAAGACAACCCTCGTTGCCTCGGCAATATCCCTGCTCATGCGGTTCGAACCGTTGCTTTTTGTGCTCGACAAGGGACGGGGCTGGGAGCCGACTGTTCGCATGCTGGGCGGGGCGTATGTCTACGTGGAGAAGGGCGCACCTACTGGCTGGGCGCCGTTCCAGTTAGCTGATACCGCAGAAAACCGCGAATTTCTCTACGGCCTCGTTGAATTGTGCGGCCGCAAGAGCGGCCCCGATCATCAAGGCAAACCCGTCAAGCTTGACCTGACTGCAACCGAGAAAGCCCATTGCCGTACCGCCGTCGACGCAGTCATGGATATTGAAGATGTGCGGCTGCGTCGCTTCAGCATTCTTTTGGACAGCATCCCGGACGAGGGCGACGACTGCCTGCGTGCGCGCCTGTCGATCTGGTGCAAGTCGGAGAGCGGCCGGTTCTGGTGGGTGTTCGACAACCCGCCAAACCTTTCGCTGAACCTCACCGAGCAGCGGTGCATCGGCTTTGATGTCGAGGCATTCCTCGTAGAGAACTATGAGCCGTCAGAGGCGGTGTTCGCGTGGCTCTTTCACCTGAAGAATCTCATGCGGAAGAAGGGTGCGCTGATGGCGACCGTTATTGAAGAATACTGGTTGCCCATCCGCTTCCGCACGATCCGGGAGCAGATCGAGGAAACACTCGCGAGCGGTCGCAAGGAAGGTGAATTCATGATCGTGCTCACGCAGCAGCCGGAGCAGGCACAGAAGGCGGCCGACCTGTATCCGGCGCTGCGCAGCCTTATCGCGACGAAGCTGTACCTTGCCGACCCTGCTGCCGAAGAGGCACCGTATTTGCGCGATGGCCAGACAAAGAAGGAATTTCAGGAGTTCAGGAAACTGACGCCGCAATCACGCGGTGTCCTGATCAAGCAGGGCAATCAGTCGGCCTTCGCCAGTTTCGACTTGCGCGGTATGGACGACGCGATCGCCGTGTTTTCAGGCGACCGAGAAAACGCCCTGATTCTCGATGGCGTGCGCGCCGACGTGGGCAATGACCCCGACGTATGGCTGCCCGTCTACCTGTACCGCGTATTCGAACGCAAGCAGCGTACGCGGTTGATCTCGAAGTACGGCGTGGATGAGGCGCTGTGGAGCGATGAACTGACCGTGGCACTGATGCGCAAGCGTGCGGAGCTCGAAGCAGTCTACGGCCACCTCGCGCAGATCATGACCGAAGTGGCAGCGGCCTGACCCTAAAACCGAATGGAGATATCCGTGGAACCTTTGATTGCCGTATCGACCGCATTCCGAGGACTCACGCGCCGCGGCTTTCCGGTCGTCTCTTTTCTTTGCGTTGGGCTGACCGCGCAAGCCCAGGGGGTACCGACCATCTCGCCCGCGGAGCTCGCGCAGCAGATGACGATGGTGCAGAAGCTCGTCCAGCAGATCCAGAATCAGGAGGATCAGATCCGTGCCATCACCGGTAATAGCGGCCTCGGGACGATCGCGAACAACCCGGCACTGCGCAGCTATCTACCCGATGAGTGGCAGGACATCTATTCGCAAGTCAGGGCTGGTAGCCTCTCGGGCATTAGTTCACCCATGCAGACCATAGAGCAGCAGGAGGGTATGACCGGGGCGAGCACGCCCGCCCAGCAGCGCTACTACGACACACTCGCCGCCAACAAGGCGATGGACGAACAGGCGTACTCGGCGATCATGGAGCGTTTCAGCAACATCCAGTCGCTCATGCAGCAATCGAATCTGACTCAGGATCCGACCGAGAAGGCCGACCTTCTAAACCGTCTGGCCGCCGAAGAGGCGATGGTGACAAATGACCAGACGCGCCTGCAGCTCACCGCAAACCTGCAGGGCCAAGAACTCAGACTCGCGGAGGAGCAACGTGATCGAGAATTCGACAACGCTTTCCTGGGGAAAACCAATGGCCAATAAAGCACTTCTCGGAGCAGCTATCTCCCTGCTGGTTGTGATCGCAGGCTATCTCGGATATCTCGCATGGGACCGTCATCAGCACAACTTGGAGGAGGCGCAGCAGCAACAGCAGGATCTTAAGTTCGATGCTTCATTTCTTGGTACGACGCCAGAAAAACTGGCTGCTGAACGCAAGGCGAAAGGTATCAATCCGGCGAGCGACGCTGCCGAAGCGAGCGCGGCAGGACTGAAATAGTTCTACTTGGCCATCCCCTTGATTGAAGCAGGAGGCATCCGTGGCAGCTATCCAGCTTTTCACGTCAATGACGAATTCGTTCGACCAGAACGTGCTGAACACGATCTCGTCCGGTTCGACGCGAATTATTTCGCTGATTTCGCCACTGATGGCCGTGTGCTTCAGTATCTACGTACTCCTCGTATGTTGGGGCTACTGGCAGGGCCGCAATGATGATCCGATCGATGACTTCATGAGGCGGGTGGTGAGCTGGACATTCATTCTAACCTGTGGGATGAATATCCAGTTCTACAGCACCTATGTTGTTCCGTTTTTCAATGGGCTGGGAGAGCAGCTTGCAGGCACGTTGACCGATGGCAGCAACCCGGTATCGGGGCTTGATAACCTGCTCAACGCCTATATCAACGCCGCACAGGCCATTTACCTGCAGGCGTCTGGTCTCAAGATCATTGCCGCAATCTGGACGATCGCGCTGATGATCATTCTCGGCGCTGCCTTCATGGCGATTGCGATTGCCTACATCATTCTCGCGAAATTCGCGCTCGGCCTTTTGCTCGCCCTCGGGCCATTGTTCATTTCGGCCGCGCTCTTCCCGCCGGTGCGGCAGTTTTTCTGGAACTGGGTGGGGCAGTGCATGAACTACGTTTTGCTGGTCGCGCTTTTCGCGGCCGCATGTGCACTGCAGGTCAATTTTGCGATGGGTATTGTGCCCCTCGATGGCTCTCCGTCTCTCGCGCAGGTTATTGAGCTCGACGTCATGGGGTTGTCGTTCTGGATCATTTCACTGAATCTGCCTGGCCTCGCCTCGTCTCTCGCCGGCGGGGTCGGAATTTCCACCATGGTGGGCAAGCTCGGGACTGTCGCCAGGCTCGCGACCGAACTCGGAAAGCTTGGTGGTGCTGGCAAGGCGGCGACCGGAGGCAGTCTGCGCGAAGCGGGGTAAGCAATGGCCCGATTCCTTCTACTGATGGCGCGGTGGTGGTTGATCGCCGCCGTGGTAGCAACGATCGGTACGATCGTATCGATCAAGCTGTTCTTTTGAACACCCGAGAGAGAGTGAGGGCCAGGTGAAAGCAAGACATACCTATATCGCGAGAAAGGTGGAGGCGATAGCCGTCGTCCTGGTGGTGGCGATCTTCTCGGGCTGCAGTTCACCCCCGAAGCCGCCGGAGCCCACAGGCCAGTGGGTACCCGTCAACCCGATCACGGCGCAGGTGAGCCGGACACAACAGAAGTGAGGGTGGGATGTCAGCCTTGATCAGGCGGTGGATTGCCGCAGCGATGCCGGCGCGCGGGCGCAAGGCGGAGACTGCATCATTCGTTGCTCCGGCAGAGCACGAGACGCTCGATATAGCTGGCAACGATGTGGTGGGATGGTACCTGAAACAGGCGCTCACGTTCGAGCGCTCGAAGGTGCAGGCCGCGCAAGAAAAGGCGCGGATTGCCGACCGCAGGTCGGTGCTCTCGGGTGGCGTCGCTCTTGCTGCCGTTTTTGGCATGGGAACATTAGGAATACTAAATAGGCCAAATCCGCCCGCTGTACTACGGGTGAACGATACGACGGGCACTGTGGACGTCCTGCCGACGACGGCGAACGGCCATGTGACCTTTACGCAAAAGACTGACCGCCATGACCTCCACACCTATGTTGTGCTGCGCGAGAGCTACGACTGGGAAACGATCGAGGACACTCACAAGGCCGTGATGGTGATGAGTGACGATCGCGAGAAACAAATTTACGACACCTTCATGCGGGGAAGTGGCGGTCCCCTCAAGATGCTGAAGGACCAGGCGCGGGTCATTGCCAGTGTCGGCTCGATTACGTTTGTTGGGTCGACCGCGCAGGTCTTCTTTTCCAGGCAACTGATCCCCCTGAACCCGGCGGCACAGCGTCCCGATCCGACGTTCTGGATCGCGACCGTGGCCTTTACTCGTGTGAACGTTCCCGAGAGGACTGACGAACAGGATATCGACCCGGACGGATTTCGCTGCGCGAGCTATGAAGTTTCACGGGACTGGACGCGCGCGCCTGCCGATGCCTCGCCAGGCGGCCGCGCAGCGCCGGCCGCTTCCGCGATCTCGTCGAGCGGAGGTGCCGCATGACGGTGCGCGTGTTTCCCGCCTGTCCCGCTCTGGCGCTCGCGACCGCGCTTGCGGCGGGCACCGCGGCGTTCGCCGTCGAAACACCGCATAGCTGCGGCGGCGATCCGCATGTTCAGTGCGCGACCTATGATCCTAACCAGTCTTATCGCGTCGCGACTGCTGCGGGAACTGCCGTATTCATCCAGTTCGAGCCCGGTGAACATGTGATCGACAATGGCGCCGGAATGGGCGACAGGAGGGCGTGGTCACTCGGCATGAACGATAGCGGTGCGCTACTGAAGCCTCAGGCCCTGCAGCCGCAGACCAACTTCCTCATCGTGACGAACCGTCGTGTCTACGCGATATCGCTGGCCGACGCGACGGCGGTCCAGCCGGCCACATGGATATTGCGCTTCAACTATCCCGATACGCGCGCGAAGGCGAGCGCCGCGCAACTGCGCCGGGAGCAGGAGGTCACAGCGACGCTCGGCGCTGCTTCACACGGGCCGATCCCCGGGACAGCGCCGACGGCGAGTTTGCAGGCGGCGGGTAGTCCGGGCGTGCCGCCATCGGTGCAGGCGGTCTCGACCGCTAATGCGTCGAACATGCAGTACATGATGCGCGGCGATCGGGTGCTTGCGCCGACACTGCTGTGGGACGACGGGCGCTTTACGTATTTCAAGTATTCGACCACGCGCGATCTCCCGACGATCTTTACGAAGCTGCCTGACGACAGTGAGGCGACTGCAAACTACCACATGGAAGGCGATACCGTCGTCGTCCACGAGGTTTCGAAAGCGTTCGTCATTCGGTACGGGCAGTCGGTGCTTGGTATCCGTAATGACGGTTATTCGCCAGACGGGCGCTATGACGCTTCGGGCTCGTCCCTGCCGGGAACGGCGCGGCTCACGCGCCGGCATGAAACGTCTACCCCCACTCCGAATCCGGGCAGCTGAGCTCTGCGCATATACAGATGAAAGAGCGCAACGAAATCGCAAATGGGTCATCTCCCGATGTCGGGCCGCAGCCTTCGCTTGAGCTTCCGGCGCGGCGCAAGACGCGAACCGGCAAGATGCGGATCGCGCTAGTCGCGCTTGCCATGATCGCGCTCGGCGCTTCGGCGCTGACGATCTACCTGCAGCGTGTGTTCCAGCAACATGAGGAATCAAAGGCGGCAGATCTTAGAAAGCCGAAAGATTCGGGCAGTAGCGACACCGGTACAGATATCGAGTCGCAGAAGGATCGCATCAAGCGCGACGAGGCAGCGCAGGCCAAGGCGGCTTCGGACGCAGCTGCCGCAGCGCTCGCCGCATCCGAAGCACGCGCCAGGCTCACACAGCCCTCGGCCGCAGCGTCACAAGCCGGGATGGGGCAAGTGGTTAGCAATCAAGCGCGGCCGCTGACGCCGGCCGAACGGCGTCTGTCGGGTGGTGTGCTTGCGCTTGGGAACGAGCGGGGCGTCGGTGGGACGGGTGACGCTCCCGGCGGCGGATCAATGGATGCGTTCGGGCGCAACGGCCAAGCGAGCACTGAAAATGCTGGTGGTGACAAGGAGGGCCTCGCGGGCATGGTGCGCCCGATGGGCCAGTCGGCCTTGCGCGGCGAGGCGGGCGTGAACGGCGCGCCGCGTGCGGAAACCGGAAGCTCTAACAGCAGCGCACTGGAGAGATCTCTCCAGCCGTCGAAGCTGCAACCAATGCAGGCCTCGTTCCGGTCCAACCGTCACTACCTGCTCAGCCGAAACACGATGATCCGCTGTGGGCAGGCGACGGCAATCCGGACCGACCGGCCCGGTCTGATCGGTTGCCCGATAGCTCAGGATGTCTGGTCCGACGACGGCACGACGCTGCTGGTGCGCAAGGGGGCGATTGCCAAGGGTGAAACGCGTGATGCCGTGATGCAGGGGCAGGCCGTAATCGGTGCGATCTGGGACGAGATTGACGACGGCGACGTGCATATCCCGCTCCACTCACCGGCAACCGACACGCTTGGCGCCGCAGGTATCCCCGCCTACGTCGACGAGCACTTCTGGCTACGTTACAAGGGGGCGCTCATGGTGAGCCTGATCGGCGATTTCGGCCAGGCGCTTGCCAACAAGGCGACAGGCGCGGGCCAGACGATCACCTTCACGAACAGTTCGAACGCGACACAGGAAGTGGCGGCCGAAACGTTGCGTTCCACGATCAACATTCCGCCGACCGCGTATTCGAATCAGGGCTCACTGATCAACATTTTTGTGGCCCGGGATATCGATCTGAGAAGTGTGTATGAAAACGTCGGCCTGGACGGCAACGAGGTTGGCAATACAGGCCAGCAATGAACAGAGGCCTGGCTCTTGTCGATGAGGAGGCAGGTTCAATTTCCGGAGGATTTACCGCTGTGAGGCATCCAGCGCACCGAGTGGGTCACGTTGTCGAACGTCGAACAGTTTGATTGTGAATTGGGGAGGATTGCTGGTGAATGACTCTGCGATTATCGACGTGATCGAGAAGGGGACCATCGCCCGGAACTTCCTGAAACAGATGGGCATATCGAACTTCTTCGACGGCTCACTGACTGAAGTGGCGATCAATCGGCCGGGCGAGATCTGGACGGAGGGATCGGACGGCTGGAGGCGGCACTATGCGCCTGCCTGCACGTTCGATGCTTGTTTTAAGCTTGCGAATGCGCTCACCGTGATGAAAGGAGGCAAGTTCTCCACGAATCAGCCTATTCATCCTGTGGTGTTGCCCGATGGTGAGCGTGGACACGTGCTGATGTCGCCCGCCTGTGAGCAGGACACCATTTCGATTACGATCCGCATTCCGTCGAATGTTCGGTATACGGTCTACGAGTACGAGGAGAACGGCTGGTTCAGTGGCTATCGAGATGTGTCGCCGCGGCGTGATAGCGCGCACCACGATCTGCTTCAGCCGTTTGAGCTTGAAATGCTGAGGGCGAGGAGCCAGTGCGACGTCGTACGTATGCTCGAGCTAGCCGTCGCCAACCGGCTGAACATCGCGCTCGCTGGTGGCACCGGCTCCGGTAAGACGACATTGAATAAAGGCCTCTCTGACCTCGTACCGTCGTGTGAGCGAATCGGCACGATTGAAGATACGCCGGAGCTCTCACTGCCAAACCATTCGAATCACGTCCATCTATTTTTCAGCGACACGCTACCCGCGAAGGATCTCGTGCGCTCCACACTGCGTATGAAGTTCGATCGTGTGTTCCTCGCCGAGCTACGAGGCGATGAAGCGTGGGATTACATCACGCTGCTGAACACCGGTACGCCTGGTGGCATTACAACTGTGCATTGCAACGACGCCCGTTCGGCCCACTCGCGCATCGCCACGCTCGTCAAGCAGAGCGCGGTGGGCCAGACACTCGATTGGCGTTTCATTATGGGCCAGGTGCGTTCGACGATCGATCTGGTGCTCTTCATGCGCAACAAACGGCTTGCGGAAATCTGGTACGACCCGATCGGCAAATGGCAACTGCTGGGCGGTATCTCGTGAGCTTTGCCGTGGTGAAGGAATCGGCGAACGCTGTTGCAGATTGCGTCGTGTGCAAATGGCGACCGGATGGCGAATTTGCCCTCATGCATCAGACAGGCTGGGCGATAGCACGATACGCCCTTTGCGAGGAATGGCGCTATCTGCTTTGGGAGCCGACGACCCGGTGCGGGTCATCGAACGGGCCTGCGTGCCATGGACGGTTCGATGACGTGCGCGACTGCAATGCAACCGCACCGGCGCCTCGTGCTACATGAAACGGAGTAGGGAAGGAGACGGGGATCGCGATACACGTGAGGCTCCGCATTGACGACGGTTGCATCGTCGTGACCAAGAATTGAGGGAAGCCATGCCTAGATATCTCAGGATCGTTGTCCCCTGCGTCATATTGCTGGTCATCGTGGCCGGTGCGGTGGCCTTGGGCCAGTACATCGGTGGCGCGCTCTTCGCGCGCATACAAAAGCTGCCGCCTGAAACGGCAGGCGTATTCACGCTTCACGATTACTGGCTGGGGTACGGCGATGTGCCCGCGGTTCGGCGTGTGCTGAAGGTCTGCACGCTGCTCTCGGTAGCGATCGGCGGCCTGCCGGTGGCGGTGATCACGATGGCGCTGGTTAAGAGCCGCGGACGCGTCGCCCAGTTTGGCGAAGCCCGCTTCGCTTCGAGGCGCGATATCGAGAAAGCCGGCCTGCTGGATCGGCGGGGTCGCGAGCCATGAGCCAAGTGTACCCCCCGTTTATCGTCGGCAAGTACAAGGGCGAATACCTGAAGTACCACGGCCAGGACTTCCTGATGCTTGCCGCCGGCACGCGCGCCGACAAGGGCGTATCCATGGTCATCCCGAATCTTCTTACGTATCCGCATTCGGTTGTGGTGGAGGATATTAAGGGCGAAAATTTCCTGTACACCTCCGGCTATCGGCGCCAGTGCGGGCAGGAAACGTGGCTGTGGGCACCGTTTGCCGAAGACGGCCGCACGCACGCGTATAACCCATTCACATACATTGAACACCGGTCAGCCTATACGCGTGTAGGTGATGTGATGGCCATCGGCGAACATCTCTATCCGTCGAACGTCGATCCACGGCTGAAATACTGGAACGACAACGCACGCAATCTCTTTATCGGGATCGTGCTGTATCTGCTCGAGACGCCGTCGTTGCTCTGCACGTTTGGTGAGGTGCTGCGGCAGGCCTCCGGAAAGGGGCGCTCGATCCGCGAGCATATTTCGTCGATCGTCAGCACGCGTACGAATGCTGCGGTTGCGCTGCCCGCGCTTAGCTTCGAATGCCTGGACTGTCTGAACCGGTTCCTGTCCCAGTCGAAGGAGGCGTTTGGGAACATCGTGTCCACAATGACCGCGCCGCTGAATGTCTTCATCAATCCAATCGTAGACGCAGCAACGTCGCGGTGTGACTTCAATCTCGCAAGTGTGCGCCGGAAGCCCATGTCGATTTACGTGTCGATCAGGCCGAACGAACTCAAGGCCGGCGCGCTGCTCATGAACCTCTTCTACTCACAGTTGATAGATCTGAATACGCGCGAGCAACCCGCCGAGAACCCTGAACTTCAATATCAGTGCGCGCTGATGATGGACGAATTTACGGCCCCCGGAAAAATCGACATCATCGACACCGCCAATGCCTTCATTGCGGGCTACAACCTTCGCCTGATGCTGATTTTCCACAGCATGTCCCAGCTCGAGGACCCGAAGCTGTACGGCAGGCATGGCGCGCAGACGCTCGCTGTGAACTGCAAGATGCGCAATATTTTTGCGCCCCGGACACGAGAGGATTCCGAAGAGTATTCGAAGATGCTGGGAACGTTCACCTATCTCGCGCGTTCGCGCGGGCGCAGCCGAGGTCGCAGTTCGTCCACAAACACGAACGAGACCGAACACGCGCGCCCGCTGATGCTGCCTCAGGAATTGCGTGGCCTGCCCAGACGCAGGCAGATCATCACCATCGAAGGGTGCAATCCGATCTTGTGCGACAAGGCGTACTACTACGAAGACGCCGAGATGGTGGATCGCCTTGTGCAGCAAAGCCCGTATCTGCAGGGCGTCATGGCGGGCCTTCAAAAAGCCAATCGCCGGCGCGAATTCTTTGGATTTGCGCCGAAGTTTCCGGACGAAGCTCAGATGAAACACGCGGCCTTCGTGGAACGGGAACTCTGCGCGCCGGTGCCGCAGATCGACGTTGAGCAGTGGTGGCATCGACAGAACGACGTGCGCCGTGCCCAGGCGGCCGAGATGGCAGCGTCGTCCACACTGGTGCGCGAAGTGCGCGAGCACGAAATCGATGTGCTGAAAGCTGTCCACTTTGCCAACCGTACCAGCATTCGCGCTTCGCTTTTCAAGCTGATGCCCTACCTGAGCGAGGTGCTACCTGATGCGACCTCGGGTGACAAGCCCGCGGCCGCGCCTTTCCCCGTATCTGAAGGAGCCAGGCTATGAACGAGATTGAATTCCCGGAGGACCAGCTAGGGTTCCACGAGCGCGACGCCGCCAATTCCGACGACGCGTCGGCTATCCGAGCGCGCCAGACGTTACCGGCAAATGAACCCGATGTACGTACCGCGTCGAAGGCAACTGAAGCGTCGCTCGACGAAGCAACGCAGAAGCGGATGAAGAAAATACGCGGAACCGACCGGAAGGAGGTTGAAGCTTTGCTCAAGGATAGCCCGCCGGTCAATAACGCTGTCACCCCGGCCGCCGGCATTGGGAGGACGCTTGCCGCGAAGGAGACCGACAACGCCATCCAGCCGAAGCCGATCATCGAGAAGACCGGCTACGAGGTCCCGAAGTCGGTTCGCGATCAGTATGTGGCATTCGAGGGCAAGTATCTCGATCGCAAGAGCGAGACCGTGCATTTCGAGGACAAGGGCCGTTCGCTGGCCACGGCGAGCGAAGATCGCGATGTGATCCAGCACATGGTTGCGGTGGCTCAGGCGAAGTACTGGAGCGAGCTCCAACTGAAGGGCAGCGACGAGTTTCGCCGTCAAGCGTGGATCGCCGCCGAACTGGCCGGCGTGCCCTCGCGCGGCTTCCGGCCTAAGGCTCAGGATCGGGCGACACTAGCTGCCGCGCGTGAGGCGATGCGTATTGCTGCCGGCGAACGGTCGACAGCTGGCGAACCGGCACGCACGAATACGATTGAATCAGAGGCCGATGCGAAAAGCCCCGAACAACCCGTTGCGTCGGGCGAAAACAGGGGGGCGCGGAAGGGCGCGCCGCGCACAGCAGGTGAGGCACCTCGCCCAAATAAGGGTAACGGCTTTCCTGGGCCGGAGAGTCCCGCACCCACGCCGGTTCGATCTGGCGCCGGCGCCACCGGTGGCCTAGCACAGAGCGACGCGCGACAGCAGGCACAAGCCACGCTCCAGACCACGACTCCGCCGGGAGTCACGGCGGGTGAGCTACTCGCGCACGGGCCGTCGCCTTTCAATCACGATCCAAAGCACAAGGACAGTTACTACGCGACCGTCCGCACACAGGCAGGAGAGCGCACCGTTTGGGGCCTCGACCTCGAACGGGCGATTGCGGACAGCGGTGTCCAGATCGGGCAGCGCGTCGAGCTTGAAAAAGGTAGCACCCGGCAAGTCACCGCCCTGCAGCGGCAGTTCGACGGTAAGGGGCGGGAAATCGATCCGAAGCCCGTGACGAGCCGGCGCAATGAGTGGCTGGTGTCGTCACCCGATGTGGCAGGCTTGCCAACGCGCGAGCAGCGTCAACAGATGGCGAGTGTGCGCCGGGAAGTCAACGAACAGCGCCGCATTAACGAGGCGCGTGAGCGCTTCCTGAATGGCAATTGGCGCTACACGAAGGAGCAACAGGCCACACTCGAAGCGGCGCGCGAGCGCATCAAGGAGCAGGCTGCGCGCGAGGTGCTGGAAGACGAAATCAAAGGATTGCCCGAGCAGCAGAAGGAGCAACTGCGAGGGGAGTTCGAAAGCGCCGTGGCCGAGGCGCGCGCAACTAACCGTCCGCTCGAGGTTCCGATGCCACAGGTCAGTGACGCGACGATCGAGGCGGTGCGCGAGCAGATCGAGCGCGAGCGTGCGACGCAGGAGCCCGGCCGGCAGCACGCGGGGAGCGCCGCTACGGAAAGCGCGTCGGAGCAACCCTCGCTGGAGGCCGGACATGACGCGCCGCCGTTCGAACTTGAACCCTGATCGTTACGTGAAGCCGGACGCTGGCCCCGTGCAGACGACGGCCACTCCTGCCAATTCTTCTCCGGAGCAGCGAAGCATGAAAATCGCAGTGTTAAATCACTCAGGCAACGTCGGCAAGACGACCGTCACGCGTCATGTGCTGGCACCTCGCCTGGAAGGAGCGGTGGTGATTTCTATCGAATCGATCAATTCCGACGGCACCGACACGGCCGCCCTGCGCGGCAGCCAGTTTGACGAGGTGCAGGACCGGCTGATGAGCGTGAGCCGTGCCGTTGTCGACGTCGGCGCGTCGAACGTCGAAGACTTCATTACGCTGATGAACCGCTATGACGGTTCGCACCAGGACTACGACCGCTTCGTCGTGCCAACTGTGGCCGGGGCCAAGCAGCAGGTCGACACCATTTCAACCCTTCAGACGCTCCAGCAAGTTGGCGTCCCGCGCGAGAAAATCCGGGTTGTTTTCAACATGGTCGACCCGAAGCAGGATCTCACGAGCGCATTTTCGAGGCTTTTCGAGGCAGTCGGGCGCGACGGCTGGTGTGCCCTTAACCCCAATGCCGTGATCTACGAGAATCCCATCTTCGAAAAGATCAAGGGGATCGGCAAGACCATTGCCGATATCCGGAACGATCCTGCGGACTACCTCGCCATGAACGCCGAGGCAATCGACTCCGGCATGCCCGAGGAGCAACGCGCGCATATCCGGCGCATGGTGGCACTGAAGCGGCTCGCACGCCGGGTCACATCTGAACTCGACGTGGTGTTCGCGGAACTGGTGAGCTGACATGGGCGCAAAGGACGACGCGATCCGCGAGGAGCTGATTGCTGCCGCGCTAGGTGAGGTAACGAATGTGCGCCGCGAGGTGAAGGAGCTCGGCGAGCTGGTCGAGGCGTATCGCAAACAGTTTAAGGACGATGGTGAGCTCCTGATGCTACGGCTCACCGCGCGCCACGAGCAGTTTTTGAAGCAGTTCTCCGAAGCGAGCCTGGACGTGCTGGAGAAGGCCGCCAGTTTCGGTGAGGCACGCGATCAGCTGCTCGCCGAACTGTCGCTGCGCCAATACGACGAAGCGAACGGCCGTAGTCGTGAGCTCCTGCGCGAACTACTCCGGCACGAACGACGTCGTGGCGGTTTCGTCAGTCGCGGGGAGCTCGCGAGCTGGGTGCTGGTTGCGGCAATCATCGCAGCGGCGCTGTCTGTGGCACTACCGACCATTCTGGCCGGCCTGCATCTGTTCGGACGATAGGGGGCGACGCAATGAAACGACGATCAGTTGCGGGCGCACTTTGCCGTGCGGTCCTCATATGCGCACTCGCGACGCCGCTGGCGCGCGCGAACGATAACGTGGACGCGTGCGGGGTGGTGCTCTGTCTTGCCGGTGTGATGGGCGGTGGCAGCGGTGGCAAAACGTGCGACGAATACGAAGCGACGTACTTTTCCATCGTGCGATTCCATCACGGGCATTTCGATCCAGGTGGAACCACGAATGCACGCGGCGACTATCTGAACGAGTGCGAGTCGGTCGGAAGCGACTTGAGGGGCTCGGTCAATTCGAGGTATGGCGCCGTCGAAAAAGGACCTTGAATCGCGCGCCGCCTATGCCGTGCCGCTTTGCCACGCTTACGTATCACCAGCGATGAGGAGAACCCGCCATGCGCCTGATCGACAGGGATCGCCCCGACCGCATCGAGCGGCCGCTCACCCCGGAAGAAGCCGCCGCGGTGCGCCGCTTCTGTGGAGAGGGACAGCAAGTTCAGCCTGGCGACGTTGGACTCGTGACGGCCGTGCTCGAAGCGATGCACGACGGACGGCGCGTCCGGCAGTGGCTCGAATGCGACTGCTGGCCGGGTTCGCAGAATCAGCCGCGGCTCACCGCCCGTGTGCGCGATGAGGGCGCGCGCCATTTCGTGCGCATGCACCAGTACGGCGGACATCGCTGTGCACTGACCTCGTTCCGGCAGGGTCCGGAACCGGAAGCCGAACTCGGTAGTGCGCTGGCGGTCCCCGGCAAGCATCATCCATTCAGGCCAGTCGGTGATGCGCTCGACTATCTCGACGATCTCCGTGAGAGCGTCGCGCCGTCGGGCGGCCCCGGCGAGCCGCCCGTGGGTGGTGAAACTGGCAGGCGTCTGCCGCGCCTTGGGCGCATCATGCATACGCTGCTCGAGGACGCGGGATTTGCTATCGTCCATGCTGACCTGCTGAAGGATAGGACCCGTTCGTGGGAGCGCCTTGAAAACTGGGCGGGCGCCGAGGCATTGAGTCCGGAGTTGACCCTGGGGCAGGTCCTGTACTTCAAACCGTGGATCAGCCCTGCCGAAAAAATGGCTTTCATCGATGGGCTGCCCTGGCCAGGAAAGAAGGTTCGCAGCGCGCTGCTCCTGTTTGTCGCTGATGATGTTCGCGACGGTGCCGCAATCAAGTACACAGCGATGGGCGAACGCCTCGTCCGACCGATAAAGTTCATCCGTGCCGGCGGCCGCGATCACGCCCTGAAGCGGCCGCCATACTGGGTGCTTGCCGTCGTTGACCGCGACCGGAATGGGTATGCCCGATTTCGCGAGGGGTACGTCCAGCACGCATATTCCGCGGCGCATCCGGTTCCGTTGGACAGCCACTACGAGCGTGTGACGCTCGAATCGCTGTTTGCCGTGATGGAGTGGGTCAGGAAGCGTGGTGTCGATGTGACGCTTTGCAAGCCGCTCTTTGACCGGGAGGTGCGCCAGCCTGACGGTTCGAGCCTCTGGTGCCGCCCAGACTTCGAGCTGACGTTCCGCACGCTCGCGGCCGGTTACATGGCAACACGTCTGCATCGCATCGTCGTCGAGACAATGGGCGCAGATGAACCGGATTACCTTGAGCGCAAGTCTCGTACACACGCAATCATGAAACGACGGGGGATTCTCATCGAGCACCATGTCGCAGACGACAGCGGGCAGGCTCAGCGCGACGACGCGTTCTTTCGTCACGTCGGCGCAAAGATTCTCCATCTCGCTGGAGTACGACGGACATCAACGGATCAGGAGGCGCGGCAATGATTCCGCACTCCAAATCGGTCCAGCTTGTACCACCGCCACGCATCGATGAGCCCAGCAGGCAGCAGCGATACCTGCCATGGAGGGGAGCTTCGCGAGGGATGGCAGGCGAGCTGGCAATGCCTGCGTCACGAGAGGACGAGGTGCTGTGGTGGGGGACCAGACACCTCGCCCGCGCACGGGCAAGCAATGCTATCCGGTATGACAAGCCAGCGCGGGCGGTGGTTTGGGCCCATCCTGCAGGACGCTAGGCCATGCCGCGGAGGAAAGCTAAGGATGGGGTGGGACTTGGCAAGCCGATCGCATTCAGGCTCCCGGAGGCGGACCGGGAAGTCTGGCTTGCGAAGGTGGCGGCGTCGGGCCTTACGCAATCCGAGTTTTTCCGGCAGGCAGTGTTGACTAATCGTACGCGCGTGATCGCGCGACCTGCGGTCAGTACGGACCGCAAGCGGTTGCTGTACATCTTTAACAAGACCAGCAGGACCCTGAACCAGGTTGCGTATTGGGCCAACTCGGAGCACGTACGGGGCACGCTGTCCGAAGCGACCTACGAGCAGTTGCTCACGCAACTGCAGATGATCTCGCGATATCTGAAAAGCACGCTGGTGAAGGTGGATTAGCCGCAGTGGGATATGCGTAGCAAGGATTGGCACTTTGCCATCCTTGGTGTCATGCAGGCTTGCGTCGTGTCCAACATCGCGAGCAGCGGTTCATAGAACGGGAGCGCTGAACGATGCTGATCCGGGTACGTGGCTATCACGATGGGATCAAGGAATATCTGGAGAAAGGCCAGAAGCAGGATCGGGAGGTAGGGCGCGACGAAATGGACGAACGCGTGATCCTGGCTGGCGACCTTGCACTGACAAACGACATCATCCGGTCGATGGATACTGGAGCAGAGCGCTACCTTCACGTCACGCTGTCGTTCAAGGAGGACGACGTCCCGCGCAACGTGCTCGAGCAAATCGTGAGGGAATTTGAAGCGTTTGCGTTCGCTGCTTACCGGCCTGATGAGTACAACTTCTACGCGGAAGCCCACGTACCACGGATCAAGAGCTACGCGAATCGCCGCAGCGGCGAGTTCGTCGAGCGCAAGGTTCACGTGCATGTTGTTATCCCGGAGGTGAACCTGCTGACCGGCCGGAGACTGGAGCCGTTCGGCAAGGTCGACAGGAACCACAGGTTCCTCGAGGCGTTTCAGGAGCACATGAACGCGCAATACGGGCTGGCGAGTCCGAAGGACAACCGTCGCGTACGGTTCACCGACGCGTCGGAGATGATCAGCCGGTACAAGGGTGACATTTTCCGTCCACTGAATCGCGAACTGAAGGCCCGGATCCTTGAGGCGGTGGTCGCGGGCAACGTCACGCGCTACGAGGACTTCCTTACGCTGCTCGCTACCTTCGGTGAGACACGCACACGTAACGCCGGGCGCGACGACGCCTACGAGAACGTCAAGCCACCCGGCGCCGACAAGGGCACCAACCTGAAGGAGTTCGTGTTCTCGCGCGAGTTCATCGAGCTCGATGCAGATGGCAAGTGCGCGGCGCTTGAACAGGATGTTCACGCGGAGTACGTCCAGCCGGGCTCGTCGCGCGCCACGCCCCAGGCGTATCTCGATGCCCTCGCGCAGTGGCAGGACACTCGCGCGCGGGAGATGAAGTACCTGAATAGCGGGAGCAGCTTCTACAGGACGTGGCAGGCCGCGTCGCCGACAGAACAGCGGCGCATTCTGGAACACCGCGAGCAGCGGTTCTATGACTCAGCAGGAGGACACGATGGCGGAGAACGACGAAACGACAATGGACGTGGATCCCCGGACCGGCGAGACTCATGGGATGGGCGAGGGCAGTGGTGGACAGAGCCGCAAGGACAGCGCGAGCCAAAGTGGCGGCGGCAATGGCAGCAGCAAGAAGGCTCGGACCACGAATCCCCAAGGCGCTGGCGACGCGGAGCAGATCACGACTTTGACGCTCGCTTCAATCGACCCGGTGCGCCGACCCAATCCCCACACCGTGTGCGAGGTGTGTCCGGCCGCAGTGTGGATGGCGACGCCGCGCGACGTCAAATGCTTTTGCCGCCTGATGCACTACTGGAGCTGGGAAACCAGCAGGCCGACCGAATTGACGCATTGCGATGGACTGGCGATCGCGAGCGAGCGGGAAGAGAGCAGCTAGCGCCTGACGCGCGATGGCGCGATGGCGCCGGGTACGATTTCGACGCAGGCATGGATTTTCCGGCACTGCGGGCGGGCGTGCTCTGGTCAGACGCATCGGGCGACCGCGTGCCGGTGCTCGACGCGATCGCTGCCCGGATGTACGCGGCGTGGGATACGGCCGATGACGCAGCGCGGGGCCGCCTTGCCGCGTCTGCCGCGGACAAGTTTATTCGCGCTGGTGGCCCGTTCGGTTCGCGAGAGCCTTTCGGCATGAATCCGGCACTGGGGGGCGGATCGCTACCGGAGGGATTCAGTGCGCGCGAATCGATTCGCAGCCTCGCGGATATCCAGTCGCTCGATGCGATCCGCTCTCTGCCCTTCGCTGAGACACTGCCTGCCAGCGACGTTGCTGACCCGGCATTCAACGCGCGGGCCCGCATCGCCACCGGGCGCGAAGCAGATACCCTGCGTGATCAGCTCGCGCGCGACCACGTGGAATCGCGCGCCGCACGCCGTGCGTGTGATCGCGACGAGTTCGCCCAGATCCGCGTCACACTCGATGGGACGCGGTTGCTTGCAGCGCTCGCGCACTCGCATGGCCTGATCGTCGAAAAGTACGGCATCGGAAAGGGCGCGGATGGCGGTGACCGGATCCGGGCCGGCTCGCGAAACCTCAACGTATCGGACTTCCTCACGAAAGAGATGGGCTTGCCATGGGACGAGGCGGCACAACTGCTGCGCGAGATGTACCGTGCGCAGACGGGCCATCGCTCCGAATATGTACCGCGTCGCGCGCCCGAACGCGACCTATGGGGCGAATTCCTGCATTGGCGTGCGGCGTACCGTGACGGACTGCGCCGGGCGTGGGATCAACAGATGCAACACGAAGAAAAGCGGCGGAGCGCGATCAGGGAAGGGTTCGACAAGGTGCGGAGCACATTCGCCGATCGCGCTGACCTTTCCTTCACCGAGCGACGCGAGCAACTGTCGGCCGCCCGCGTGGCGCGTCTTCAGGCCGAGGCGGCGTTGCGCGATCACATCCGCAGGGAACGCGCTGCGCTTAAGGGCGCGGCGCGGCGGCCTATCAGCGAGCATTACCGCGACTTCCTGCAAGAGCGTGCGCAGACCGGGGACGATCGGGCGCTACGCGAGTTGCGACGCATGCAGCAGCTACGCCTCCAGCCGCAGTGCACCGATGGGGACCGTACCATGGCGCTCGCACCCGCCTCGTGTGGGCCAGAGATGCCGCAGCAACAAAACGAGATTTTCTGGCGCGGTCCTTCGATCACATATGAGGTGCGGGCTAGCGGAGAGGTTGATTACCTTAAGGACGGGGCGGTGCTTCTCGTCGATGAAGGCCGCACATTGCGGCTGTGGAACAGCGAGCGCGACGCCATCGAGATCGCACTGCGATTTGCCCAGCAAAAGTTCGGTGCCACGCTGTCGTTGTCGGGCCCGGAAGACTTTCAGGCGGCCGCGGCGCATGTGGCCGCAGACCTGCGCATGCATATCGCGTTCGAGCAACCCGAGACCGAGCACCTGCGCATGATTCGGTTGGCCGAGCTTGATGCGGAAGCGGAGGAGCGGCGCGTGCTGCAGCGCGAGCGTGACGCGCAGGAGAGCAACCAGCTGCGCGACGCCGTGCGCAGTGTGCCACCCGCACACGATCAAGATGTAACGCCACCCACCGAACCGGACGCCCCCGACGACCCCCCAGGGACTCAGAGATAGCGCGGTCATCTGGAGGGCGGTATGAATTGGACACTATGCGGGCCGAATGTCAAACGGCTACCCACCATCGTACGCTGTGTCAGTCCGGTCTGAACTTCATGCAAAGGGCTCCTCGGGAATGCCCGATGCCTGCAGGAGCGGCAGGGACCCGCCGCCGGCGCCGACGAATACGAAGCTCGCATCAATGCGCCGGGTGCGGCCGTGAGAGCTTGTATCGCGCAACGTCACATGCCACGAGCCATCTTCGTTGCGTGCGATCTGCTGAACATCGCTATTCAGGCGAAGGTTGAAATTTGACTGGCTCTCAAGATAGCGTACGAACTGGTGCGTGATTTCGCCGAAGTTCACGTCGGTGCCCATCGAAGACCACGTCGCGGCGACCTTCTGGCGCGTGTCGCGGCCCTCCATCATGAGGGGAACCCATTCGGCAATTTCCCCGTGCGATTCCGAGTATTGCATGCTCTGGAAAAGCGAATTGTTTCGTAGCGCCTGATGACGAGCTTTCAGGAAGCGAACATTCTCGTCACCCCAGACGAAACTCATATGCGGCGTCGCGTTGATGAACGATCGTGGCTGCTTCAATATTCCCCGGTTCACACCCCACGCCCAGAACTGTCGCGAGATCTGAAAATCCTCGTTGATCCGCACGGCTTTGGCGATATCAATAGAGCCGGAAGAACTTTGCGGCGTATAGTTGAGTTCCGCCAGGGCGGCATGTCCGGTTCCTGCGTTATTCCAGCCATTTGAACTCTCCGCGGCGACCTCGCCGAGCCGCTCCACCATCGTCATCGACCATCCGGGCTCGAGTTCATGGAGCAGAACGCCAAGTGTCGCACTCATGATGCCGCCGCCTATGAAGAGGACGTCGACCTTTTCGAAGTCGTCTGCGGATTCGCCACGGGAGAGCAAGGCATTCGCCCGCCCCGATAGCGCTTCTCGTTTTGCATTTTCCTGGGTCGTCATTCGCCGCCGCTTATCTGCAAGATAGTTTCTTCAAATGCCACACCGTTGTTGTCATCCACTGAAGCGTCACATTGCTGAATTCCGCCGAACCCATGTTTCTCAACTCCGGAAACGACGGCCACGACCAGGCATTCAGTGATAATCGGTGAAAATGGTGTATCAAACCGATAGCCGGTTTGACTCTGTCAAGCCAGATGCGATGCTACGACTTCGTCCCTGCTACATATAGTCGCGGTGTGGAAATGGACCTTTGCGGGTTGTCAGCCAATAAACGGCATTCCTTTCGAAATGCTTTTCTGAACAGGATTTGCGACTCAATCGATAGCCAACCGTCGATGCACGGATAATTTCGTTTGGTGATTGTTCGGGCGGCTCGTTAATCGTCACAGACGAATCGACTGCAGAAGAACGACATGATTCGCGTAGCGCACCAGCTGCGTGCGTGGAACGGACCCTTGCTTCGGCAGCGCTTAATCGGTGCGGATCGGCAAACTATAGTTTGCGGTGTCGCGGCACTGTGAGGCCGCGAGTAAGGAGAGATGTCGTGAAAGTTCTGCACTGTCTCGTGGTGGCAATGTCGCTTTGCACAGTGACCGCCTATGCACAGGAAAATCATGCTCAGCCGTCGGCGGCAAGCGAAAATACCGTGACGAATCAGAATGCATCGGCAAATCAGGGATTCGGCCGCGTCGAGCACAACAAGTCCAAAGACAAGACGGATGAATGCGTTGGCCCGGTGTCGTTCTGCAATATTTACTTCGGGAGCTGACCGCCGGGCGTATTTGCGGCGATGTGCTTCCAGGCAGCGGTTTTTTGCCGGCTCGGAGAGACAAGTTGAGCAACTCGGATACATACCCTGTCTGGGAGCGCACGGTGGCGCTGCTCGGGCAAATCAGTTCGTCGGGCGACTCGCTCGCGCAGAACCGCGCCTGGGTGCCGAGGAAGGGAAGCGCGCCAACACGTACCGGTGGCCGTGCAGTGGATTGCACAAGATTCACGCTCGTCGAGCGTGTTTCTGATCGCGCGATTCTGGTCTGCTGGCGCGATGCCACCCTCGGACATTACGCTGAGCAGCCCTGGATGAAGGGCGTGACGCGGCGCTCGACCCGCTGTGTTTTGAGCGGTCTGCGTGTCAGGCGGGGGGGCATCGTGTATCGGCCTTCTACGAGAGGGCGACGTTGCGCGAATTTCGAGGAAGTCGTCCTGGCCGTCGTGGTGGACGGCGCCACGGCGAGTATCCGTTAGCGGCAACGTCTGTCGCCTTTCCTGGTGCTTCTTTACCCAAGGTCGAATTCTGGTGCTGGCGTTTGCAATTCCATATAAAACGAAGCGAATGGCACGGGCGTTTGTCTCACCGGCCTGAATCGCTTCAGGTAATCGAAGTTTATGCAGTCAAAGTACACGACGCGCCTGGCCGTGCGAGCAGTGGGCCTCGCAGCGGTAATTGCGTTGAGCGCCTGTGCCGCCGTAGATGGCCGCGGCGAATGATCCGCTGGAGCCGATGAATCGCGCGATGTTTTCGTTCAACGAGGGGCTTGACCGCACGGTGGCGAAACCCGTTGCGACGGCATACGCAGATGTAATGCCGCAACCGCTGCAAACGGCGGTCAGTAATGTGTTTTCGAATCTCGGCGACGTCGGCAATTTCGCCAATGATCTCTTGCAGTTGAAAATCACGGCGGCAACGGAAGATTTGGTGCGCTTCGCGTTCAACTCGACATTTGGACTCGGCGGCCTGCTCGACTGGGCGACGGCCGCGGGGCTGCCAAAGCATCACGAGGATTTCGGCCTCACTCTCGGTCACTACGGTGTGCCATCCGGTCCCTACCTTGTTTTGCCGCTCTTTGGTCCGAGCTCCGTGCGGGACGCAGGCGGATTACTCGTTTCGAGCGCCATGAGCCCGATGACTTATTTTCCGCTTGCGGCAAGCACGCCGCTCTTTGGGGTCAATGTGATGAGCATGCGTTCGCGCATGCTCGGTGCAACCGATTTGCTGGAACTGGCCGCGCTGGACAAGTACAGTTTCGTGCGGGACGGTTATCTGCAGAGTCGCGCCAATGCGCTTGACGACGGCAAGGCATTGCCGGACTACGTCGATCCGTCGCGCACCGATACCGCATCCGCGACGCAAGACGCCAGTCAGGCGCAGGCACAGCGGCAAACTGCGAGATAGGGTGCCCGTATTTCGATCGACGCGAAGCGGGTATGAACAGGCGTGCCACAGATGCAGGGGCGCCACTGCAGCACGCGACAGGATGCACAGGAATCGGAATATCTTGCACCGCCCAATCGCAGCGTCAACGTTATAGGCGCGCCCGAGCATATCCACGGACCCTGTGATCGGCTTTGTCAAGTTGGTGGACGTAGGCTATGTGTGGCGTAAGAGTAGTTATCCTTATCCGATATCGTTCTCAACTGCGGAAAATTCAGTCCAACTATGCCATGTGGCGAATCGCTCCTTGAGTAAGGCGCGATGACATTCGGCACGCATCTGAGATCTTGCCAACGGATCGGACCGAAGCATAAGAGAATCGCCTGCCTGCGACGCGGCTCGCGAAAACCGCACATCAGGGTTTTGCGCTTGCGGGTCGGCTGGTGGCTGCTTTCGGCACGGTTGTTCACCCGTGCGGCAGTCTCGACAAAAACGTGCTTCACATGAGCGAGCTCGGGAATATCGGCCGTAGCCCGGATAGCTGCGTAGCCGGTCGGTAATGATCCTGGCCGGCACCGGGTTTGAGCGAAGTACCCTGCGGAAGAAGCGCTTTGCCGCAGCCTTGTCGCGCCGCTTTTGCACCAGCACGTCGAGTTCCCATCTGTGTTCGTCGACCGCACGCCATAACAGATACGGTCCGGCGCGCAGCGTCACGAACATCTCATCCATGTGCCACGTGCTGCCCGGTTTTCGCCACCTTGCGTTGGCACATTGGGCAAACGTAGCGCCGAGGATGGGCGCGGGGTTTGGAGAGTGGCTTCCGAACACGCTTGATATCGACGAGACCTGCGGGCGTTAGGTCATGGGAGACAAGCATCCCTATGCACTGTTCGAGTCGGGCGGCGATAAGCTCGCCCTCATTCATTGAAGGTGCTGTTCGTGCCTTTGCGCTCCGCGCCGTTTTATATCACCGTGCAGGAATACCTGCAAGCTCGCGCGTGGAGAATGTCTCTTCCGGATTCCCTGCTAATGCAATTGCGATTTTGGACGTTAGTAATACCAGTGATCTTTGCATCTCATCGCCGCGTTGATCGGGCCTGACTGCACACATCAGAGATCAAACAGATGAACTGTCCCAACTACCGTCACTATGACAAAAAATGTTAGCATTCGCGCCCGCCTCGCGTTGGCGATGGGCTTCCTTGCCGCACTGTTAGTTATCGGCGGACTCATGGGAGTCGTAGGCATTCTGATGAGCAATGGGGATGTAAAGCAGCTATACGCGAGCCGTCTGGCATCTTCAGAAGCGTTGGGGCAGTCGAATGTCGCGCTCTCCAGGGCGCGTCTTTGGCTGTATCGCATTGCGCTCGATCCAGCCAGTCCGGAAGTCGAGCAGGAAACCCAGACGGCCCGTGATTTACTCAGTACTTCGAAGAAGGCATGGGACGCCTACCGCAAGCTACCTTTTTCGGGGCCCGAAGAGGCGCAGCGCGCGGCGGACGTCAACAACAAATACGACGCACTCGTCGAAGGTGGGCTTGACCTCATGTTCAGCGCAATTGCAACCCATGACGCCACGAAGATTCCCGAAGTATGGAAGAACCTTCCGCCTTCGTTGTTTATCGACGTGTCCGACGGTATGGATGCACTCGGTGAGATCCAGGTCACGACCGCACGTGTGATGTTCGATACTGCACAAGCGCGATTTCACTGGTTTGTTGGAATAGCGATCATCGGCATTGCGATTGCTCTGGCCGCAGCCGCTTTCGCATGGTGGTCGCTGCAACGGGCGATCGGTTTTCCGCTTGCGAGGGCGCTGGACCATTTCAAGGCGATTGCAGATGGAGACCTGACGACGGACGTTGAAGTCCATTCGAGCGATGAGATGGGGCAGTTGATGTCAGGTCTCGACGCGATGCAAAGCAAGCTCGTTCAGACAATCGGAGCGGTGCGGGAAGGATCGCGGTCGATCACAACCGCGGCTCAGGAAATTTCAGCGGGCAACCTGGATCTGTCGCAACGGACGGAAGAGCAGGCAGCGTCGCTTGAGCAAACGGCCGCGTCGATGAATGAACTGACTTCGACCGTGCGCCAGAATGCTGACAATGCGAAGCAGGCGAACGAAGTGGTGAGGAGCACGGCGCAACTCACCGAGCGGGGCAATCAGGCGACGCAGGAAGTCGTGCAAACGATGCGAGGCCTCTCCGATTCGTCGGGAAAGATCGCTGAAATCATTGGTGCCATCGAAGGTATTGCATTTCAAACCAATATCCTGTCACTAAATGCAGCCGTCGAAGCTGCCCGGGCAGGCGAACAGGGACGAGGCTTTGCTGTAGTCGCCAGCGAAGTGCGCTCGCTTGCGCAACGGAGCGCGACAGCGTCCAGGGAGATCAAGGATCTCATCACCGACTCGCTACAACGCGTTGAAGCGGGTGCGACGCAAGCCGATAGCGCGATTGATACGATGAAAGCAATACTGGACTCTGTCAGGAAAGCTAGCACCTTGATGAACGAGATCACCACCGCATCGGAAGCGCAATCCAAGGACATTGAACAAGTCAATCAAGCCGTCTCGGAAATGGATCATGTCACTCAGCAAAATGCTGCGCTCGTCGAGCAGGCATCAGCGGCCGCCCTTTCGCTGAAGGAGCAGGCGGGGAAACTGGAGGACGCAGTTTCTATATTTCTCGTCGTCAAGGACTGAATAAGTTCAATGCTTTGCTGCTGTCCCGCTCAAGCTCCAATGTGAGGTTGCTCGCCGGCGCTTATAGCGGCTGCTGGATGAGGAATTCTCTGCTCCTAAGTGTCAATTAGTTGGCCACCGCCGCTGTTGGGTCGTCGTCTCGCGCCCAGCCGCCACCCAGTGCGAGATACAGCTTCACCGTCGCCAGCGCAGCATCTGTTTGCGCCTGCGCCAGCGCGTCCTCGCGCTGCAGCGCGTCGATGCGCGCATCCAGCACGTCCTGGAGAGTGCGTTGCCCGCCCTCATACAACTCCCGCGCGCTTTGCACATTGCGCCGGGCGAGGTCAAACGACGCGCCCAGCCGCGCACTACGCGCATCGAAGCCGTGGCGCAGCCCATACGCGTCGTCCACTTCTTCGAGCGCCTGGAGCAGTGTTTTGTCATGTTGGGCGAGCGCCGCCTGCAAGCGCGCGTCGTTCGCGCTAACGTTGGCGCGCAGGCGCCCCGCGTTGAAGATCGGCAGGTCCGCGCCGACGCCGATGAGTCCCCCCGCGGCGGACAAGCCCGGAAATCCGTCGAGATGGACATGGCCGTCCAGGCCGATAAAGGTGAGGTAGAAGCGCGGAAAAAGATCGGCCTTCGCGCTGCCGAGCCGCGCTGCCTGCGCGCGCACGAGCGCGGCGCTCGCCCTCACGTCGGGACGGCGTTCGAGAACGGATGAGGGTATCTCCCCCGAGGGCACGGCCGGGATTTCCAGCGCGAGAGGCGGGCCGAGCGGCGTGGCGTCTTGTGCGGTGCGGCCCGTGAGTACCGCAAGACGCCGTTCGCGCACGGCGATCTCGCTCACGAGGAGCGGTCGCTGCGCCTCCTGCCGGGCGATCTGGTCGTCGACGCGGCCAAGGTCGTAGCGCGTCGCCTGACCTGCCGTGAAACGGGCGTCGGCATAGCGGCGCAATGCGTGCAGCGCATCGAGGCTGCGATCGAGCACTGCGAGCCGCCTTTGCAGCCCGCGCGCCGTCAGGTAGTTTTGCGCGACTTCCCCGGCGATCGCGATGCGTGTGCCGCGCAGCTGCTCCGCCGACGCGTCGGCCATCGCGGAGGCGGCCTCGGCGTCGCTCGCGCGGCGTCCGAACAGATCGACTTCCCAGATCGCGGTCGCGCCGCCTGCCCAGGCATCGACGTCCGGCGTATCGTCAGGGGCAAGAGTGGATGGGGTGCTCAGGCTGCCGAACCCGTGCGCGGCGCCGGCCTGCGCGGAAAGCGACGGGTAGCGGGCCGAGTCGGCCATCGCTGCGATCGCGCGCGCCTCGCGCACGCGAGCCTGCGCAATTCGCAGGTCATCGTTCGCGCGCAAGGCGGCTTCGACGTAGCCGGTCAACTCGGGGTCTTGCCATGTCCGCCACCAGTTCGCGAGATCGGGGGAAGCGTCGCGCGGCGAAGGCACTTGAGAGAACGCGGAGGGGACGTCGCGCTGCGGCGGCACGTCCACTTTGATGAGTGAGGTGCAACCCGCAAGCGCGGCCGCGAGGCACAGTGCGCAAACGCGCAGCGTCGAGGAATGGGGCGAGGGATAGCGTGGACGGATCATCGCGGTTCAACCTTGTTGCGCGAGCATGGAGCGAAAGCGCGCGAGCGCGAGCAGCAGAAAGAGGGCGCCCGCGGCGCTCACGCCCGCGAGCTGCGGCCAGACGAGGTCGAGATCCGCGCCGCGAAACAGGATGGCCTGGGTCAATGACACGAACTGGGTGGTCGGCAGCAGCTTCACGAATGGCTGCATCGCGACCGGCATGCTTTGCACCGGCGTGGCCGCGCCCGACAGCAGATACGCGACCGCATAGGTCGGCACCGCGAGCAGGCCGAACTGCGGCATGGCGGGCGCGAGCGTCGCGAGCCACATTCCGAGCGCCGTCACGGAAAAGAGGTACAGCGCGGTGCTGAGCGCGAAAAGCCCAAGTGAGCCCTGTAGCGGCACGCGCAGCCACAGATTGACGACGGCCACGAGCGAAAGCAGCGACACGACAAAAATGACCAGCCCGTTCGCGAGAATCTTCGCCACGGCGATTTCGCTCGCGCGCACGGGCATCACAAGCAGGTGCTCGATCGTACCGTGCTCACGCTCTCGGATCACGGCCGCGCCCACGAGAATGATCGAGAGCACCGTGATGTTCACGACGATCTGCATGCTCGAGGTGAACCAGTACGATTCGGTGTTCGGGTTGAACAGCACGTGCACAACAGCGCGCGCCGGCAATTGCGCCTGCGCGTCGCGCGCGTGCATGAACGCGAGCGTTTCGGCGACGAAAATCTGCTGGAGGTACGCGGTGCCGAGTCCTGCCTGGGTCATCGCCGTCGCATCGACGAGCACCTGTACGCTCGGCGCACGGCCCGCGAGCACATCGGCCTCGAAGCGCGGCGGAATTTCGATCGCGAAGATGTACGTGCCGCGATCAAGCGCCGCATCGATGTCGCGCCGGTCGACATCGACGGGCGGCTTGAAATAGGGCGGCTGGATCGCCGCGCGCAGTTGCCGCGAAAGCTCCGAATGGTCGGCGTCGACGATGGCGACCGACGCATTCGAGACTTCGGCCTTGATGCCTTTCGCGACGGAGTACACGGCAAACGTGAAGGCGAACACGATCAGCGCCATGAGCGTGGCGTCGCCGAACAGGCTGAAGATTTCCTTGTGCGCGAGCCGAGCAACGTTTCTGAACCATTGCAGCATCGCCTACGTCTCCTGCTTCGGCAGCAGGCACCACGCGCCGAACAGATAGGCGAGCGCGAAGCCTGCCAGCGCGGCGTACATCGTGCCAAAACTCGCCGCGCCGAGCCCTTTCGTGAAGCTGCCAAGGCTCACGAGCTGGAACCACGAAGAGGGAAAGCCGACGCCGGCCCAGTAGCCCGTGCCGGTGAGTGTCGAAACCGGGTAAAGCAGCCCCGAGAAGTTCACGGACGGAATCAGGCAGAGAATAGCCGTGCCGAAGATCGCCGCGACCTGCGAGCGAACGAACGTCGAAACGAGCAAGCCCAGACCCGTGGCCGCCAGAACGAAAAGCAGCGCGCCGAACGATAGCGCGATGAACGAGCCCTTGAGTGGCACGCGCAGCACGGTCACGGTCAGAACGACGAGCAGCAGATAGCTCAGCATCGCGAGCGCCACATACGGCATTTGCTTGCCGAGCAGATATTCGCCCACGCTCGCGGGCGACGCGTAGAGGTTCGTGATCGAACCCATTTCCTTTTCGCGCACGACGCCGAGCGCGGTCAGCATGGTGGGAATCAGGATCAGCGCGAGCATGATGATGCCCGGTGTAATGGCGTAGATGCTGCGGAACGTCTCGTTGTAGACGAAACGTGTTTCGACACTCATGGGCAGCGTGGGCTGCGCGACTGGCGCGCGCGCCATCTGCATGCTTACGTAACGCAGCAGCACAGCGTTGACGTAGGTGTCGATCGTCGCGCCAGGGAAGGGGCTCGATCCGTCCACATAGAAGGCTAGCTCGGGACGGCGGCCGGCCAACAGGTCGCGACCGAAGCCCGGTGGAATCTCCACGACGAGCTGCGCGTCGGCGGCGCGCAGGAGGCGTCCCGCATCGTCGTCGCTATGCGCCTCGCCGGACGGGACGAAATAGTGCGAGCCCGCGAACTGCTCGATCAATTCGCGGCTGGCCACGGTGCGGTCGCGGTCGAGCGTAGCGAAGCGCACGTTGTCGACGTCGAACGAGACGCTCCATGCGGCGGCCAGCAACAGGACGACTGGGCCGAGCAACGCGAACGCGAGCCGCAGACGGTCGCGTGCGAGTTCGAGCGTTTCGCGGCGCGCGAACGCCCAGGTGCGCGCGAGCGGCGGCACGGCCGCAAGCGCACCGGCCATCGCGCCTGTCGTCGCAGCGGCGCCGCGCGGGCGGTGGGGCGCTCCGCTTGCATCGGTGATCGGGCCGGACGTGGAGGCGGCCTTCGCCACGCCAGAGGATTGCGCCTCGTCGCGCTGCGCGTCTTCGAGCCAGGCGACGAACGCGTCTTCCAGGGTCGCCGCGTTGCGCGCCGCGCGCAGCGCCTCGGGCGTGCCGAACGCGAGCACGCGCCCGCGATGCATGAACGAGATGCGGTCGCAGCGCGCGGCTTCGTTCATGAAGTGCGTGGAGATGAAAATGGTCACGTGCGCTTCGCGCGAAAGCCTGGCGAGATGCCGCCAGAACATGTCGCGCGCGCCGGGATCGACGCCCGAAGTGGGCTCGTCGAGAATCAGCACTTCTGGCCCGTGCAGGCAGGCTGCGGCCAGTTGCAGCCGCTGGCGGATGCCGAGCGAGAGACCCGCCGGGCGCTCGTCGGCATACGGCGCGAGTTCGAAGTCCTCTAGCGAGCGCGCGACGGCGCGCCTCGCACGCTCGCCCTCCATGCGGTAAAGCTTTGCGTGCAGTTCGAGGTTCCGGCGTACGCTTAGCTCCTCGTACAGCGAGAACGACTGGGACATGTAGCCCACTCTCATGCGGGTGCTCATGTCGGTCGCCTTGATCGGCTTGCCGAGCAGCGTGGCTGTGCCCTCGGTCGCGTCCAGCAAGCCGGTCAGCATTTTCATCGTGGTCGTCTTGCCGCAACCGTTCGAGCCGAGAAAGCCGAAAATTTCGGCGCGCTCGATGCGAAAGCTCACATGATCGACGGCTACGAAAGAGCCGAAGCGCCGCGTGAGCCCGACGGCCTCGATCGCGGGCGGCCCCGCGACCGGCTCACGCGGCGCAATGACCAGTTTGCCCGCGTCCCCGCGCTTGTGCTCCGGCAGTAGCGCGATATAGGCGGCTTCGAGGTTCGGCGTGCCCGCGCGGCGCAGCACCGCTTCCGTGCTGTCGCTCACCAGCACACGGCCGTCGTCCATCGCGACCAGATGTTCGAAACGCTGGGCCTCCTCCATATAGGCCGTCGCCACGATGACGCTCATGCCCTCGTGCTCGCGCCGCAGGTCGTCGACGAGCGTCCAGAACTGCCGGCGCGACAGCGGGTCGACGCCCGTGGTCGGCTCGTCGAGTATCAGCAGGTCGGGGTTGTGCACGAGCGCGCAGCACAAGCCCAGCTTCTGCTTCATGCCGCCCGACAACTTGCCAGCGGGCCGGTCGGGGAACGGTGCGAGGCCCGTCGCGTCGAGCAGACGGGCAATGCGTTGTGCGCGCTCGGCGTCGGCGAGTCCGAACAGTCGGGCAAAGAAGTCGATGTTTTCGTAAACCGACAACGTTGGGTAGAGATTGCGCCCCAGCCCTTGCGGCATGAACGCAATGCGCGGCAGCACGCGCTCTCGCGCGTCGCGCACGCACAGGTCCGCGTCGAGCACGATGACCTCGCCGTGCTGCACGCGCTTGACCCCGGCGATGAGGCCAAGCAGCGTGGATTTGCCTACGCCGTCCGGGCCGATCAGGCCGATCGTCGTGCGCGCGTGCAAGACCAGCGACACGCCGTCGAGCGCCTGCTTCGCACCGTACTGGTGCGAGACGCCGGTGATGCGGATCGATTCGCGATCCTTATGAAGTCCCTTAGCTTCGCCCGCAAGCGCCATTGCCTAGCTCCCGCGCACCGCGAGCACTTCGGGCCAGGGGCGCGACGGATCGACGCGCACGTAGCCTTCGCCGGTCATGCCGCCTTTCAGGCGTGAAGCGAGCTTGCGCGCGACGTCTAGCGGCAACTGGAGTTTTACGCGGTACATCAGCTTTGCTCGCTCACTATCGGTTTCGACATACTTGGGCGTGAACTGTGCATCGTCTGATACATAGCCGATGCGTGCCGCGATGGGCTCGCCGGGGTACGCGTCGAGTACGATGCGGGCGTCCGCGCCGATGGCGAGCTTGCCCGCCTGCGGACCAGGCAGAAAAATCGTGAAGTAGATGTCGTCGGGGTTGAGCATCGACACCACGCGGCCACCGGCCGGGAGGACGGTGCCGGCCTCGACCACGCGATATTCGACGCGGCCCGCGAGCGGCGCCCGCACCGTCGTGTCGTCGAGCACGACTTGGAGCCGCGCGATCTGGGCCTCGGCTTCCGCGATGGCGGACCCTGCTTCGGCGCGCGCTGCGCGCGCGGCGCTTTCGCCCGCCTGCGCGCCTTCCAGCGCGAGACGTCGGCGATCGCGCTCGACCGCCGAAATCTGCGCAGCTTCGAACAGTTTCACGGCCTGCGCGGCCTCGAGTTGCGCGAGGCGCACTTGCGCGCCGCTTGCGTCGAGTTGGGCGGCGGCGCGCATGGCTGCGCCAGCTGCACGTTCGCGGGCGGCCTTCGCCGCCGCGAGCTGGGCGCGCAATTCGGCGCTATCCTCCCTGGCGACGACATCGCCCGCCGCGAGCACGTCGCCCTCGTGCACCGGCAGATCGACGATACGGCCGCCGTACTTCACCGCCACATCGACGCGCGCGAGTTCGAGCCGACCGTTTGCGTGCGCAACGTTATCCGGCAGACCCCGCCCCTGATTGCGCTGCCAGCCGACTGCCGCTCCAATCACCGCAACGATCGCGATTGCCGCGAGCGTCCAGCCAAGCTTTTTATTCATCAACTACCCTGCGTAGCATGTTGAATGTGCCCCATGACATTCGCGCCATGAATATACGCTGCCCGTCGATTTCATGGCGTGCGAATGGCCAGCGCGGGGCGCAACAGGCATGGTCGACAGTTCGGTGTGCGGTTGATCGCCAGCCGCCGTGTTAAACCAGTCCCGCCGCCTCGCGCAGCTTGCCCCCGTTGATGAGTTCGATCGCGCGCGGACCCTGCGCAGAATCGCGCCTTCCGCTTCCAACGCGCTGAGCGCGCGGGTCACCGTTTCGATGGTCAATACGGGACAGTCGGCCATGTCGGGACGGCCCATCCGAAGCGTGAATTCGCCCGCACCGCCACCGGATTGCGCGCTCACGTCCTTGCCCCACAGAAGGGGAAGCCCGCGAGCCGCGCACTTGCATGTTGCTTCGAGACAGTGATGGCATGGCTGTGGAATGAGCGCAGCACATGACATAGTTTGCACAACAAGCCGATGTTCAGGAGCGGATCGAGTTCGAGTATCGCCTCTAATGCCGTGATGGCAATCTGGTGCGAAAGCAGGGGGGCGAGTGCTTGTAAGCGCTCCTGGCGTAACCTGCCCGGTGATGCGGGACGGACGAGACCGGTTTCGCCGAGCGCGTCCCCAGCGCGGGCAATTTCGCGTCTTACGCGCGCTGTATGGCGAGCCAACGCATGAGCAATGGCAAGAAAGGGGTGAAGGCAACACCAGGAGCTGCAGCAGGTAGCTGTCCTCGGCCTTTATCGAGGCAGCGAATTCTGGGCTATGGTTTTGCACCGAGGCCACGCGTTTCTGTGAACGCAAGAAGGCCCGCACGAACACGACTCTCGCACTCAAGGCGTCGGCGCACAAACCAGCATGTGCCTGTTTCCACGATAAATAAGGATGCCTATTTTTTAGAGGCGCTTTTTTCTCCAAAGCCTTATAGCGACAAATCCAGCGATGGCGTGCGCAAGCCGTTGACAAGCTCCGCGCACTGAGCGCCACTCACGCGGATCGCGTCAAGCGGTGCGGGGCGAACGGCACGGCTGTGAAAAAGACACAGACCGTCGCGGTCTGGAAAGACCGGAGCGCGGGGCGCGCGCTTCGGCCGGAGGTTCCGCCAGGAACCGGCGCTTCACGCGCGCTCAACCCGGCTCCCGGCTTACCCGCGACTCGCTGGCCGCGCGGCAATTACTGGCCGAAGTAGACCGGCTTAGTGCCGTCATCCGAGGGGCGCACAACGGCCGCCGCACCCGATGCCGACGAACCCGCCGGAGCGCCGCCGACCGCGCCGTTTTGCGCCGCGACCTTGGCTTCGGCGGCCTGGATCGCGTCCGGATAGTGCGCATTGTCACCGTCACCGGGACGATAGCCGGCGTTTTCGAGCTGGATGAGTTCGGCGCGCACCTGGGCGCGGGTCACCGGTGCGTTCGACTGGGCGAACGAAGCAACCGGGACGATAAAGGCAGCGGCTACGGCAATAGCCTGAATAAGCGACTTCATGATTACGACCTCCAGTTTGGTTGGTATTGGGAGCGGCATTTACTGCGATCCATGACCAGAAGTGTAGAAGTCGTATGACGTGCGGGTTAACCCCTAATTTCCAAAGGCACTTTTGTGGCTGGCGGAAGGATCGGCGCCACCAAGCTTTCGCACGTTCGCGTGTCACGCGGATCGCCACGGAACGGTTCGCCCGAGATAGTCGACGTAGTGCAAGCCGGCGCGGCCCGCGTGAGGGTCGACCGTATTCACCAGGTTCGGAATGCTATGCTCGATGCCGAGCTTCGCTTGCGGGCCGCCCATGTCGGTTCGCACCCAGCCGGGCGCCATGAGCAGCAGGGTTCGCGCTCGCCAGCGTGGCGCGCCGCGAGGCTGCGCATGAACATGTATAGTGGCGGCCTTGCTGCCTCTATACACCTCGTAATTCCGGTTCACATTGTTCGTTATGCTGCGTTGCCCCGGGGACATCATGCCGATCGTTGCGCCGGGTCGAACGAGATCCTCAAACGCCTCGACCACGCGCATGTTTTGTCCCGGCATGGGGCATCGGGCCATGGCGTCGCCTACGCGTTCGAGCTTCCGGTGCTTTCGCCGTGCCGCCGGAAGTTTTCGCATTGACCGGTTCGCATGACGAACTGAAAGGGTGACGGCTAAATCGGCGACGCCACGGCGGCGGCGCCGGCGAGTTGTTGCTGCGTGAGTTCTTCGAGCGAGGTCATGTCGCGGGAGATGACTTGCGAAAGATGTACGCGCAGGAATTCCAACCACGTTTTCGTTTTCGCATCCACGAACTTGCGCGACGGATAGAGCGCATGAATGCGGTTCTTCTGGAGGACATGCCGCGGCAGTACGCGCACGAGCGTGCCATCGCGCAAGCCCTCTATTGCCGTATACACCGGCAGCATGCCAACGCCCAGGCCCTCACGTATCGCCACCGCGAGCGACTCCGCAATGTTCACCTGAACCGGCCCGCTCACATGCATCTTGACGCTGCCTTCGGGGCCTTCGAGCGTCCATTCGTGAGCGGGCACGCCTGGGGTCCTGAGTATCAGGCAGCCGTGACGCGCGAGATCCGCCGGTGTGCGCGGCGCGCCGTGCTTGCATACGTATTCCGGCGACGCGCACAGGATGCTGCACGAGCTGCCCAGTTGATGGGAGATGAGATCGGAATTCGGCAGCGACGCCGCGGTGATGACCGACACGTCGCTGCTGCCCTCGAACAGATCGGGCAGCGACTGCGAAAGGGTAAGTTCGACCGTCACTTCGGGATGCATCATGCGATAGCGCGAGATGGCGGGCAGGATGTACTGCTGCCCGATGCTCGCAAAGCTGTGCATGCGCAGCGCGCCTGCGGGGCGTTCGTGTGCACCGCAGGCTTCGTCTTCCGCGCGTGCGACGTCAGCGAGTATCTGCTTGCAGCGCGTCAGATAAACCTCGCCGGCGGGCGTGAGCGCGAGTCTGCGCGTTGAGCGGTTGAGCAGACGGGTGCGAATACGGGCTTCCAGTTCCGAGACCGCGCGTGACATGGAGCTTGTGGGTAAATTGAGCGACTGGGCCGCAGCCGTGAAACTGCCGGCTTCGACGACGCGGACCAGCACCCGCATGTTTTGTAGGGTATCCATCAGACCTGCCAGACTTCCTTGTGAATATTTTGGTTCGCTGTAAAGGCGATATTGTCGCTGGTTGCTATGGGCCATTGTTGAGCGATCTGGAACGGACGTTTTTTTCGTGTCCCATTAATTTGCGCGATTGAGCCTCCTACAATCGGCGCCCGGGTCCGCCGTGCGCAACGGCGCTTTTCACAACCAATCGGGTGCCGTGCTTTTTCCATGATTCGCGTGCGAGCCGTCAATCGAGCGCCAAACCTGCCTCATCGCGCCCGAGTTATCTGGCGCGCGTTGCGGCTCGGCGTGCGCGACTGGCAGACCAGTCATGGCACGATTTGGCTCCACCTGCTCAAGACTGTCACGGCCGCGTTGGCCGCGATGGGCATTGCCATGCTGCTCGATATGCCGCAGCCGCGTATCGCGATGACGACGGTATTCGTGCTGATGCAGCCGTTGTCTGGCATGGTCTTCGCGAAGAGCGTGTATCGCATCGTGGGCACCGCGGCGGGCATGATCGCAGCGGTGGTGCTGGGCGCGGTGTTTGTCCAGCAGCCCGAGCTATACATCATGGGCATCACGGCCTGGGTTGCCGCCTGCACGGCGGCGGCCATGCGCAACCGGCATTATCGCTGGTACGCCTTCGTGCTGGCGGGCTATACCGCCGCGCTGATCGGTATTCCGCTCGTGATGCAGCCCAACGGCCTTTTTCTTGCCGCGCTCGGGCGCGGTGCCGAAGTGGCCGTGGGGATTCTGTGCTCGGGCGTGGTCAGCGCCGTCATCCTGCCAAGGCAGACGGTCTCGTTGCTGGAGAGCACGCTGCGCGCACGGTATCTGGACTTCACGTCGTTCGCGGCGCTCGTCTTGTCGAGCGGGCTCCACAGTGGCGCGTTCGAAGGGCGGTTCGCGAAGCTCGTCGATGAGATCGTGGGTTTCGAGGCCACGCGCGCTTTCTCGTTTTTCGAAGACCCGATCATGCGCGCGCGCAGCCAGTTGCTTGCGCGCCTGAACGGCGAGTTCATGGACGTGTGCGCGCGTCTGCACGCGTTGCGGCAACTGAAAAAGCGCCTGCGCTGGAGCGAGGAAGCCATCGCGCCGCTCGCGCCGTATTTCAGCGAGCTTGCCGCGCTGCTCGCGCAGCGCCGGCGCCAGGGCGAAGCGGATCGCGTACGCGCTGCGCATCGCGCAAGGGCTGGAGACGTTCATGCGCACGCTGCCGCGCCACGTGCGCGAGACGCGCCGGCCGCTGGAAGCCGCCGCGCCAGCTGCGTTGCAGGAGTTCGATACGTCGGCCGAACTGATCTACCGCTTCACGGCTGAGATCGTTCGCTATAGCCACACGTGGGCGTCGCTCAAACAGGCGGGCCTGCCCACGGAGCGGCGCATCACGCGCTATGTGCCGCGCACGAGCTGGTACGTGGTGGCGTTCACCTTCATGCGTACGGCCGTGGTGGTTGCCGCGCTCGGCTGGTTCTGGGTGGATACCGACTGGCCGAGCGGTGGCCTTGCAATGATCGCTGGCGCGCTGACCTGTGCGCTCACTTCGTCCGCGCCGCGCGCCACACGCATGGCCTTCCAGATGGCCGCGGGCGCGGGCTGCGCGGCCGTGGTGGGCTATCTGCTGATGTGCTACGCGTATCCGAACATCGACGGCTTTCCGCTGCTTTGCGCCGTGCTCGTGCCGTTCTTCGCGCTCGGTGCGTTCCTCGCGACGCGCGCGCGTATCGCGGGTTTCGGGGTGGGCTTTTCCGTGTTCCTGTGCCTGCTCGCGGGCCCCGACAACGTCATCGTCTATGCGCCGGATCTGCTGATCAACAACGGCATCGCGGTCGTCGCGGCGATGATTGTGGCCGGGCTCGCGTTCGCAGTTGTGTTTCCGCCTCACATGACCTGGCTCGTCGAGCGCATGCGAGTGGCGTTGCGCGCTCAGGTCGTGCTTGCGTGCCACGGCGAGCTGGATGGCCTCAATCAGCGGTTTCAGTCGGGCACGCACGATCTGATGCACCAGTTGCGGCTTATTCTCAACGGACGCGCGCAGGCGCACCGGCGCGCGCTACGCTGGATGCTGATCACGCTGGAAGTGGGCCACGCCGTCATCGACCTGCGCCACGAGGCGCAAACCGCCGCGTGGTTAGGCGCAGCCGATAGCCGTTGGACCGCGAGCCTCGAGCAGGTGAAAAGCGATATCGCACGGCTTTTCGAGCATCCCGGCGCGAGGCAGCTGGAACGCGCACTGATGGCGGTGGGTGCGGCCACCTGGATCGCCCAGCAAGCGCTTCCCGCGGTTCGCCACGACCGCGAACGCCGCCACGACGTGCAGCGGCTCCTGAGTCACCTGCATTTCATCCGCAGCGCGCTCATCGACCGCGACACGCCGCTCGGCGCGATTGCGCGTCAGGTATCGTTTCACCGTCCGGCGCGCACACGAACCGCTTGAAGCGCGGCGTGATCTTGCCGCGGTCTGCAAAGATACCATCCACGCGGCGTCCTTAATCATTTCGACTCCAGATCATATAGTCACATCACTGCTTACGCTGTACCTGTTAGCACTGGAGATGAAAATGAAGTCCGTGAAGATCGCTGTTGTTGCCTGTCCGCTGTTTGCCGCGGCCGCTGCGAATGCGTAGAGCGAGGCACCGGCAGCGGGCGCGACCCAACAAGTCGTGCAATCCGCCGCCCCGCAGGCAGCGCAAGCCTCTGGCCGAAGCGAGAGTGCGAAGCCCGAAAAGAAGAGCGAATGCGTCGGTCCGGTCAGCTTCTGCAATATATCTTTCGGTGGCTGAGATCGAGCGCTGCGGGCGTTAGGAAGACGCTCCGCCCTGGCCACGGCGTCGGCCGCTTCGCGAGGCATGCGAGGAGTGCGAGAGCTTTTACTGTAAGCGGGATGGCGCCCCGCGGGGGCCGAACCAGGATTCGGTGACCCCCAGCGCGCTGGGATTACTGCGTGAGTGCCCGTGTTGTCTACCCAACCCGCAGAGCCTGCGGCTCACATGGAGGAGCGTGGCAGGCACTTATTCCCTCGTAGCAGACGCCATCCACGTCACTCCCCGGATGTCTCGTTGCGCAATAGCGGCCTCGCCAACTTTGCCGAGACATCACACCCTACGCCGCGAGCGATTCGCTCCGGCCGTTCAGTGAGCCATCAGGATACGCATTCATGGGCCGCCAAAAATTCAGGAAAACAGGTTGCAAGCACGTGCCCAACAACAAGCTCTTGTCTCTCGCTTCCTCGATGGTTCGCGCGACCTCTCTGCAAAATCATCTGGCGCTCGAGGCGCAGCGCAGCCGCTACGGTGCGAGCTTCCATGTCACGTTGCTCTTTCGCACTGTCTATCTGAGCTACCTCTTGCGCGACACCATCGAGCAGGGCTGTGATCTGGACGTGTTTCAGGACGCGGAATCCGCGCTGTACCATTGCAGCCTTCGTGCCGAAGAGGACGGCTCATGGCTGCTTGCCGAAGCCGATATCGACGCGCTAAAGATCGTGCTGACCGTGCACGATTGGCAGCTTCAGTTGGTCCCGGCGCATGTGTATGAGTCCGCATGCGCGCACCTTCTCGATTACTTGATAAGCGGAGAGACGACCGTTATCCCCGGGGCGCCGAATAGTGCACTGGTCAGGAATTCGTGATTCGCGCATTGAGAACATCAGCATGCCGAAAACTTGATTCGGTATGTTGATCGTGAAGGGCTTTGCGAGTCGCATTCCGCGCATTCACGTGCGCGGAAAAACAGGGTGTTGGAACCTCCGTTTTACTCCAGGAGGTTTTCTTCCGCCGCCCTTCCATAGTTTCTAGAGAACGCCCACGCGCGCCTGCTTGCCCAGCACCTCGCCGCACAAGGCCAGCCAGGCGCGCGCGGCGTGTGACATGTAGCGATCCGGCGACCAGATGTGCGTGAGCGTCCAGTCGAGCGCGGGCTCCGTCACGCGTGCGAGCGCGAGATTGCTGACGTCGAGATGCGCGAGAAACGGTTCGGGCAGGAACGTGGTGCCGAGCCCCGCCGCCGCCATCGCCGCAAGAAAGTCCCAGTGTCCGCTCCTGGCCACGACGTGAGGCTCGATGCCGGCTTCCTGAAATGCCGCACGAAGGCGTCGGGTCAGGGCGAATGCGTCGTCCAGCAGTATCAGCGGTTGACCCTTGAGCGCGGCAAGCTTCACGGTGCGCCGTCCCGCCCATGGCGCCTCGCGCGGACCCACGGCCCAGATCGTGTAGCGCGCGATTACGCGGGTCGCCAGCTTCTCCTGGCTGGCTCCGGGCAACAGCACGGTTGCGCCGACTTCCAGTTCGCCGTCGATGACTTTCTGTTCGAGCAATTGCCCGCCATGTTCGGCGAGCCGAAGTTCGAGCTTCGGGTAACGCTGCTGAAAGGCACGGACCGCGGCCGGGAAGAACAGGTTGCCCATAGGCGGCATGCCCACGGTGAGCTGTCCCTGGCCGAGCAGCGCGACGTCGGCGACTTCCGTTTGCAGTTCGCGTATTACCGAAAGCGCCTGCAAGCCACGCTCGTAGACCACGCGGCCGACGTCCGTGAGCTGTACCTGGCGGCCGTTGCGGATCAAGAGCGGGTGCCCGATTTCATCCTCCAGCTGCCGCACCATCTTGCTGATTGTCGACTGGGTGACAAAGACGGCGGCCGCGGCCTGCGTGAAGCTGCCCAGTTGAACGGTTTCGGCAAAGTAGCGCAGCGCGCGGACATCGATGGGCATCGTCTGAAGGAGAAAGAGAGACGGCGTAAGGCATGAAAAAAACGACTGCATTTCATGACATTAAATCACGTTATGCATCGAACAATCTTCATTAAACTTGATGACATCGGGAGTCGGATAGGCGTCATTCATCGTACGGACGGGCGGCAAACCGACAGACAGTTGCATACCAAAGGAGACAGAAGTGCTTGAGGAGCGGATTCGTCTGGCGCAACTGCGCGACAGGATCGTTTCGGCGGAGGAGGCCGCGTCGCTGATTCATGACGGCATGACCGTCGGCATGAGCGGGTTTGGCGCCGCCGGGGACTGCAAGGTGGTTCCACTGGCGCTGGCCGAGCGCAGTCACAAGCACTCTTTACGGATTACGCTGATGACGGGCGCGTCGGTGGGTCACGAAGTGGACGGCGTGCTTGCCGAAGCGGGTGTGATCGCGCGGCGCATGCCGTTTCAGTCGGACCGCACCCTGCGCAAGCAGATCAACGCGGGCGAGGCGATGTTCGTCGACCTTCACCTTTCCGAAATGGCGGAGCAGTTGCGCGACGGCCACCTCGGCCCGGTCGACGTGGCCGTCATCGAAGCGGTGGCGGTGGGCGAGGCCGGTATCGTACCAACGATGTCGGTCGGCAATTCGGCCGTGTTCGCGGCGCTTGCGAAGCAGGTGATCGTCGAGATCAATCTGGACATGCCGCTCGGGCTCGAAGGGTTGCACGACGTTTATCTGCCGCGCGCCCGTCCAGACCGCGAGCCGCTTGCACTGACCGGCGCGGCGCAGCGCATCGGCCTTCCGTATATTCCGTTGGACCCGCAAAAGATTGCGGCGATCGTCGTCACGCGCAGGAGTGACAGCCCCAACCAGGTCCTGCCGCCGGATTCGGACACCACGCAGATCGCCGGGCACCTGAGCGGCTTTCTCGCACACGAGGTACGTGCGGGCCGGCTTGGCCCCTCGTTGCGGCCGCTTCAGGCCGGCGTGGGCTCCATCGCCAATGCTGTGCTACATGGGCTCGTCGATTCGGGTTTTCGCGGTTTGCGCATGTATTCGGAGGTGCTTCAGGACGGCGCGATCGAGCTGCTCGACACGGGCTGTGTCGATTTTGCGTGTGCCTCCGCGATTATGCTCTCGAGCGAATATCAGAAGCGCTTTTTCGAGGGACTGGAGCGCTACCGCTCACGCGTGCTGTTGCGGCCGCAAGAGGTCAGCAACCATCCCGAGGTCATTCGCCGGCTGGGCGTTATCGCGGTGAACACCGCACTCGAATGCGACATCTATGGTAACGTGAACTCGACACACGTGGGCGGCACGCACATGATGAACGGCATCGGCGGCTCGGGCGACTTCGCGCGCAATGCGTATCTTTCCGTGTTCGTGACGAAGTCGCTTGCTAAGGCGGGCGACATTTCGAGCATCGTCCCGATGGTGTCGCACGTCGATCATACTGGCCAGGATGTGGACGTCATCGTAACCGAGCACGGGCTGGCCGACCTGCGCGGTCTCGCGCCGCGTGAGCGCGCGCAGCGGATCATCGCGCATTGCGTGGACCCGTCATACCGGGACGCGCTGCGTGATTATGTGACGAAGGCGGGCACGCGCGGCGGACACACGCCTCATCTGATCGAGGAGGCGCTCGCATGGCACGCGCGTTATCGCGAGCGGGGCAGTATGCGAGCCGATCAGGCTGTGCGCGCGCCTTCGCAACCGCCTACCGTGTCTGCCTGACTTTGCCTGATCTTGCACGATGGATACGTTACAAAACATGCGGGTGTTCGTCCGCATCGTCGAGGCGGGCAGTTTCACCGCCGCGGCCTACTCGCTCGATTCAACCACGGGCGGCATGTCACGCGCGCTCTCTGAACTCGAGGCGCATCTGCGCACGCGCTTGCTCAACCGCTCCACGCGCCGCCTCGCACTCACTCCCGCCGGCGAGCTCTATTTGAAGCGCTGCAAGCAGATTCTTGCGGATCTTGGCAGCGCCGAGGAGGAAGCCAGCGGCGCGCATGAGCGCCCTGCGGGCGCGTTGCGCTTGCATAGCTTCGCGAGCATCGGGCAACAGTACGTGTTGCCCGCGATCTCGAAGTATCGCGCATTACATCCCGAGGTGACGATCGAGCTGACGCTCTCGCAGCGCATGGCCGACCTGTTCGAGGGCAGCAGCGACGTGTCGGTCGTCACGGCCACCTCACTGCCAGATTCCGATCTCGTTTCGCATCAGTTGGGATCGTCGTGCAGCATCCTGTGCGCGTCACCGGGGTATGTGCGTACCCACGGCGCGCCTCGCACACCCGCCGATCTCGCGCATCACGACTGCCTGATCCTCAAGACGCCGACCTCGCCTGTGCACGAATGGGCGCTCGAAGGCCCGGAGGGCAGCGTGGAAATGCACGTGGACGGCCCGGTGCAGGTGAATATCGCGGAATCGCTCGCGGTAGCGATTCGCGAGGGCATGGGCATCGGCATGCTGCCCGTTTATGCGGCGATTGACGGCCTGCGCAACGGCACGCTCGTGCGCGTGCTGCCGCAACACATTCTCCAGAAGGTCAACGTATATGCACTGTATCCGTCGCGCAAGTTCGTCGATGCGAAGACGAAGACCTGGGTGGAGTTTTTGCGCGCCCATCTGCCCCAGGTGATCGCGCGCGACATGGCGCTGCTGGAAAAACTGACGCGCGAACAACTCGCGCATACGCCGGTGATTGAGGCGCATGAAGCGTCGGCAGACATGTCGTGAATGCGCACCACGGTGCCCCCGCGCCGCTAGAAGCGATGCCGCAGTCCCACGGCCGCAACGAGCTGGTTCGCGCCTGACGCACGGGAGAAGTTCGAGATCTGCGCACCTTGAATGCCCGTGCCCTCCAGCTGGTTCGCGCGTTGATAGATCGTCTCGACATAGACGTCGGTGCGCGGCGAGAAGAAATACGTAGACACGAGGCCCGCCTGGTGCCATTTCGGATAGCGCGCGCCGGTTGGCGTGGCGAAGCGGCCTAGCGTGAACGTGTAGCCCGCGGAGAGGTTCCAGTCCGGCGTCACGTAGTAGCGGACATTGACTTCGACGTTGTCGAAGCGCACGTCGTCACCCGGCAGGCTGATGGCGGTGTCGGCCACATTGTTGATCGAGGTGGCGTTGTCCAGGCGCGTTTCGCTGAAAATGAGGCCTGCAGCGCCGGAGCCGAAATGGTAAAGGCCGCCTGCGGCCCAGGTGCGTTGCCGCTCGGCATTGAAGGGTGCGCCTGCGGGCACGGCGCCATCGGTATTGGCCGTGGAGAGGTTCGAGGCGCGGTCCAATTGCACGTAGCCCGCGCCGGTATCAAGGTTGCCGTACTGATACGAGAAACCGAAGCTGTACGCGCGGTTGTTCGCGAAGCCGCCCGCCGCGTTCGAGAAGCCGTACAGCGCGCCGAGCTTCAGATTGCCCAGCACCGGCGTGACGTATTTGACTGAATTATTGATGCGGGTGTAGTTGTCGAGATTGTCGTTGTCGTAGACGTGTGCGAAGCCCGCGCCGCCATACGACGTTCCACCGAGCGAGAACGGTTCAACGAACTGCACGACCTCGTCGAACTGGCGTCCCATCGTGAGCGTGCCCGCGCGCTGAGACGAAAGCCCCATCCATGCCTGGAAGCCGAACAGGCGGCCTTGCTGCGCCGCGTTGCCGTTCATCACGGAAAAGCCGTTGGTGAGCGTGAAGATCGCGCTGAGATCGCTGCTGAGCGGCTCGTTGCCGGACAAGGCCCAGCGGCTGATGTTGATGTCGCCGTTTTTCGCCTGCCAGGCGCTTTGATGGCCGTTCGTGTTGCCCGCGTCGCTCACATACGCGATACCGGCATCGACGGACCCGGACAGGCGGATGGACTGGGCGTGGCTCGCGGGACTCGCGAACGCGATCGCGACGCTGGCGAGACCAACTTCGAGTTCTATTTTCCGAACCGACATATACATTCCCCTTATTTTAAGTAATGCTTATAAATGCATCGAAGCGTTTCGCGCTGCCATGCGTATGCGAGTCGGTATAGTTAATTGGGAGCGGTGGCGAAAAAATCACAGCGAGTGGAATGGAGTGTTCCAGATCGCTCAACAAAGCCGGTGACAGGCGAGGGCAAGCGGTGCGAGGGGTATCGATCGATTTGCGATATGGATATCGCCATATCTTGCTTGACGCGTATGCACAAGCCGGTGATGACATGTTTCATCTGTAACTTTGCGGTCACCCGCCTGGCATCCGCAGGCTACCGTGCTCCCGCAAACTAACGGCGCTAGCTCGCGTTTCGGCCCGGCACACGGCGGCGGGGTCCGCGGCCGCGCGGAGGCCTCAGTTGCATCATGAAGCGGGCTTCCGGGTTCGGTCGCCCGTGCGTGGGCGATGAGAACGTCCCGCGAGCTGGCGCACGACGCTCGCGGGCGGTCCACTGTTCGTTGGTCGTGCCTTTATCCGCACCGATTCGCAGGCCGTTCAGTTGCTCGGGCGACTTCAGCACCCCCTTCTTCGCGATGAACTGCGTGCGCGATGCAAAGTACGCAGCCTATCGGCCCGACATGCAAGTGGGAACCAGGCTTTTACCAGATCGAAAGGGATGCGAGCAATTTGGCTCGCACGGCCCCCGTGTAAAGGACCGCGCGAGAAGAAGGGGTGGCGCGCGCTAGAACCCGTGAATCAGCGCGATGCGATACATCATCTGGTTTTGCCCCGAAGAGACGTCCGCCGAGCCGGGAATGTTCGCATAGTCGAATTGCGTGCCCGTGTTCGCGGACACGGCTCGCTGGTACGCGCCTTCGAGATAAATGGATGTGCGCGCTGAAATATCGTAATTGAGCTTCAGGCTCAGTTGATGCCACTTCGGATTGTAGCTACCGGTGCTCGCGGTCAAGTGAGCCTGCGTATACGTGTAAGCGCCGCCCAGGTAGAGCGAGTGCGTGAAGTGGTACAGCGCGCTGACTTCGAAGTTGTCGAACTTCCACGCGTGCCATACGCCGCCGGCCGGCTGCGTGTTGCCACCATCGGAGGTGAAGTAGGCGTTGGCGGTCGGATCGTAGACGTCCACGTGTGAATACGCGAAGCCGAGCAGCCAGTTGGAGAACGTGTAGTTCACGCCCACCCCGATATTCTGCTGCGATTTCGCGTTGAATGTGTTGTCGCTCGTGACGGCGCCCGACGAATTGGCGTCCGCGGTCGTTGCGCTGGAAGCATTGTTCATTTTCAGGTAAGAAGCGCCGAGCGAAAGGCCGCCGTTGACGTATTGCGCGGCGAAGCCATAGAGTCGGTTATCCGAAAATCCGCCAGCCTCGTTGCTGAAACCATACATCGCTTCGCCCGTAAACCCGCGATACGTGGGCGACACGTACTTGACTGAGTTGTTTACCCGGAACGAGTAGTCGGTGTTGTCGTTGTCGTACGGGTGCGCGAAGATGTAGCCGGTCCAGTTGCCGTTGGCCGTCATTGGCGAGAACATGTCCACGCTCGGATCGTACTGGCGGCCCAGCGTGAGCGTGCCGAATCGATCGGATGAAAGGCCGACCCAGGCTTGGCGGCCGAACTGGCGGCCACCCTGCCCATTGTGGCCCGTGTTCACGTCGAAGCCATTCTCGAGCTGAAACTGCGCACGCACGCCACCGCCGAGATCTTCCGTGCCTTTCAAGCCCCAGCGGCTCCCATAGTCGTAGCCGCTCTCCAGTTGCCACGCCGTGTTGGCCCGCGCGTTGCTCGTGAAGTTGAGCCCGTCTTCGATCTTCCCATAGAGCGTGACGCTATTCTGCGCGTAGGCCGCACTGCTGCCTATCAGTGTCACGATCAGGCATCCCCCCAGTTTTGCGTTCAATTCCGTTCTCCCGTCGATACGAATTCGCGGCGTTCGCCGCCCCCGTTCCGCTTACGCGCCCGGCCGGTCGAACCGGAAGCGGATAAGCGTGTTGCATTGCAGGAGGGGAGTTTCAAACATCGAAAATTTGCGACTAAGTGCCGTTTCCGTAACGCACCTTTCCAGACCCGAGCGAAATCGACGCGGCGCGCGCGGCCGCTGGACGCACGGTTTGCCATCCGGCCCGCACGAGGCGCGGCGTGAAGAAATGCGAGAAGGCCCAAGGCGTAAAGATCAATGGCCTGCCTGCGTCGTCCGAACTCGTCGCCTAAGATGAGCAGTCCGACCCGCGCGCGGGCGTGCGGGTCGCAAACGCGGGCACGGCGGGCGCCTATGGCGTCATGACGACGAAGGCCAAACGCATCGACGTGATCGACGACCGCACGGCGTTCATGTCAGGGCGAAGCGGACGAGTTTGTGAAGGCGGCCAAGGCAGGCGACCGATATACCTGATCGTGACACGGATCGTCAGCAGTGCGGCATGCGGCAGATGTTCTGATTGTTACGCGGGACTCACACCAATGCCGCATCACGCGAACGCAGCCACAGCGTGAGCGCTTCATGCGGCATTGGCTTCGCGTAGAGGAAGCCCTGCAATTCATCGCAGCCGATGCGGCGCAAAGCGTTGGCTTCGTGTTCGTGCTCGACGCCTTCCGCCACCACGCGCATGCCGAGCTCATGGCCGAGTTCGACGATCGCGCGAATCACGGCGAGATCAGAAGCCTCGTTTAGCCGCCCATGCACGAACGCGCGATCGATCTTGAGCCGGTCGAGCGGGTAGCGGTGCAGATAGCTAAGACTCGAGTAGCCCGTGCCGAAATCGTCGAGCGACAGCTTGACGCCCAGCGCGCGGATCTTCTTGATTGCGTCGAGGTAGTGACCGACGCTTTCCATCAGCACGGTCTCCGTGATTTCGAGCTCGAGCCGGTCCGGTTCCACGCCATGTGCCGCAAGGGTATCGCGCAGGTGGTTGACGAGCCGTTCATCGTCGCGCATCTGGATGGCCGAGAGATTGATCGAGACCCGCATGTCGGGCAAACCGGCTTCGCGCCAGCGCGCGATCTGGCGGCACGCTTCCTCGATCACCCATGCACCGATTGGCAGGATCAGCCGTGTTTCCTCCGCGATGGGAATGAATTCCGACGGCTGGACGAGGCCAAGATCGGGATGTTGCCAACGCAACAAGGCCTCGACGCTTATCAGATCCCCTGTCGACGCATTCACGCTGGGCTGATACGCAAGCCACAACTCATTGCGCTCGACGGCCGTGCGCAAGTGCGTTTCCAGTTCGAGGCGATGACGCGTGCTTTCGGCCATGTCCGGTGAGAAGAATTTCACGAGATTGCGGCCGCTCGACTTCGCACGGTACATGGCCGCGTCGGCGTTTTGCATTAGTACTTCTATCGTCGCGCCGTCGTCGGGAAACATGGCGATGCCGATGCTGCACGCAACCTGCAAGGTCATGCCGCCAATCGAATGGGGTTCGCGCATGAGCGGCAGCAGGCGCTCTTCGATGAGCCGCGCCACGTCCGCGCTGCCGCCCGCGCCCGAGAGCAGCACTGTGAACTCATCGCCGCCGAGCCGGCTCACGATGTCGCCGGCCCGTACCGATTGCAGCAGACGCCGCGCGACCGAGCGCAAGAGCCCGTCGCCCGCGTGGTGGCCGAGCGTATCGTTGATGTCCTTGAAGCGATCGAGGTCGATGAAGAGCACGGCAACGCGGCCGCTTGTCTGGCGCGCGTGGTCAATGGCTGCGCCAACGCGCTTCGTGAAGAGCGCGCGATTGGGCAGCTCTGTGAGCACGTCGTGTTCAGCGAGAAACTGGATTCGCGCCTCGCTCTTCTTGCGGTCGGTGATGTCGATGAGCGTGCAGATATAGTGCGAAACGCTCGCGCGCTTGTCGCGCACGGCGCTAATCATGAGCCACGCGGGATAATCGCCGCCCGCGCGCCGGCGCACCACGGCTTCGCCGTTCCAGACGCTCGAAATGTCGACGAGCGCGGTGAGTTGCGGCATCACCGGTTCGCCGTTCGGCGACGCGAGCACGAAATCGGGCAGCGTGCCGCACACGTCTTCGGCGCGGTAGCCCGTGGCGCGATAGAACGAAGAATTCGCGGTGAGCAGGCGCCGGTTCCCGTCGAGAATCAGGATCGCCTCCGACGAAGCCTCGAACACCTTCGCCCATAGTTCGAGCCGCTGCTCCATGAGCTTGATCTGGTTGATCGGCGTGAAGGAGGTCAACACGGCATCGCGGCCCTGAAACGTGAGGTGCCGCGCCGAAAGCATGGCCCACGTGGGTTCTTCGCTGCCCATCCAGCGCACTTCGAACTCGTCCACAGCGTCGCGATCGGAGAGCTGTTGGAAAAAGCGCGCGCGCACTGCGGAATCGAGGCCCAGCGCCCACGGGTCGGACGTGCAGCCGTTGAGCCAATATAGGGCAGGGCGATTCGCATGCAGCACCTCATGACCCGGCACCGCCGTGACCATCATCGGCACGGGTGTCGCTTCGACGAGTGCATGCTGCGCCTGTGAAGCGCGGGCCGTGGCCGCGAGTTCCTTTTGCACGTCGCGCTCGCGATCGAGCTGCACGAGCATGTCGTTGAAGCCGAGCACGAGCTGGCCGATCTCGTCCTGACTACGCCATGTAGCGCGCACGCCATGGTCGCCTGTGCGGCGCACGGTGTCCATCACGCGCGCGAGCTCGCGCAGCGGCCGCGAGATCTGCTGCGCGACGAGGTAGACCATCGAAAGAATCCCGCACAGCAGAAAGAGCGCTGTGCCCAGATGGAGCCACATGCGGGAGAAGAGGCCGCGTACGCGCGCATGCAGCAGTGTGTCGAGCTCGACCTCCGTGGCGTGCCATGCCTCGCCCACGCGCGCGACGAGCATCTCGTGCGCGGCCTGCGCTGCCGCGCGGCTCGCGGCGTTGCCGCCGGACTGTGCGACCACCGTGCGTGCCGCCTCGCGATACGCTTCGAGCGCGTCGAGCAGATTCGCGACCGGAGCGGCGAGCGCGAGCTTCACATCCTTGTTTGCGGCGGCCGCTTCGGAAAAATCGGAGCGCAAGCCCTGCGCGACGGCGTCGAGTTGGCCTTCGAGAACGAGATAGCTTGTACTCAGATCGCGCCGTGCGGGCGCACTGTCGGCGCCAACGCTGCCCTCGCGCAAACGTTGGCCTATGCCGTTCGCGGCGTCGAGCAGCGCTGGATAGCGCAGGATCGACAGCGACATCGAGTAATAGCTGTCCAGATCGGGGTCGAGGATCAGGTTGGACTGATTGCCCACACGCGTGATGAGTTCGCGACAAGCGTTGAGCGCCGCCCGCACGACCTCGGGAGGGGGCGGATGCTCTGCGCGTGCGGCGGCCGCCAGCGCCCCGAGCGCGCTGCGTGTGCGTCCGTTCAAGTCGCCGCTCTCGAGGTTCGCGCCATATTGCGCTTCGGCGCTCGCGAGTGCGGACGTCAGGCGGCCGACCTGTTGCGTGTCGACGCGACCGTCTGCGCCGCTTTTGGCGACGTCAATCAGCACGTCTTGCAGGGTGCCGAGATATGCATTGCCGATGATCTCTTTCTGCGAGAAGTCGATCGAAATATATTTTTCATGAATCAGGATGCCGCTGATATATACCACCGCACTCAGATCGAGCAGATAGATCAGCAGCAGCTTGCGCCCAACGCGTAAGCGTCCGAGCAAGCGAATAAGCAAATTGTGTTTCATCGGACACGCCGAAACGACACTAGAAAATACGCCATATTCATGACCGGAAAAACGACGCGCCTGAGAGCAGGCGGCTCACTTCGAAGCGCACCTGACTCTAGCGTAACGGCTAAAGATTACGGCAACTTTAACGCGTCAAAATCAATTCATCTGTGTTGACGCGTGCTCGCTTCGATGGCTGCTCGATGCCAGCTTACGAGAGCGGCAAGCGAAACGCTGAATTCACAGCCTCGCTAGCCGCACTTTCAGGTGCGCGACTCGATGACTTTCGTTTGTCGCCCCAGGCAGGTTTGCCTGGACCGCACGCACGGTAAGCGTGCTTTCCAATAATTACGCTCAGAAACGACGTGTCTCGCTCAAGGTTAGCAATATCCGACCTCTAACCGCGACGACGCGGGTTCATGGATATTGAAGTTCGCGGACATAGAACCTAAACAAATGCCGTATGGCGTCCAGGAGCCGGTTTTCCGTGCCGACTGTCACTTGTGCCGAGCCGCTATTTTGCCAGGGACGGGGTGCGCGGATCTCATCGAGGCGGCGGGCTCGCCTCGAAGCACTTACTCATCCGCCGATGTTTAACTGCACTCAGGTCCGATCCAGCGCTTTTATCGTTAGCGCGGCGGCGGCGGCACGCGTTTCGACATGCAGCTTGCGGAACAGATGTTCCAGATGCTTGTTGACCGTGCGTGGCGCCATACCCAGAATGTCGCCGATGTCGCGATTCGTTTTGCCGCGTGAAACCCGGAGCAGGACTTCGGCCTCGCGCGAAGTCAGGCCGAAGCGCGAACCGAGCGCATTGCGCTGTACCGTATCGTCTAGTTCCTTGAGGATGATGATCCATTCGCCCGGCTCGGGCGCGGGCGTCGCGCTCGCCGAGCGGCGAACGTGCCCCGTTGCGAACTCGTGAACGGCGTCGGGTGGGCATCCGCGCGCAAGCCACTCCTCGAACCAGGCGTGCAACTGCGGCGGCAATGTCAGGCGCGCGCCGGCTTGCGTTGCCTCATCCGCGTGATTGGCATCGACCTCGGAGTAGGCCGCGATCTGGCGCGCGGCCTGCGGACTTTGCCAGCGGATCGCGCCATCGGCGCCCACGATCAGCGCTGCGCGTGTATCGAGCGACAGCGCGGCGTGCGCATAGAGTTGCGCGCGCGAGCGCCGCACGTGCGCGTCAATGCGCGCGCTCACTTTCGGTCAACGCCGTCATGAAGATCACGGGAAGGTACTCGTGGCGCAT
>NZ_CAJMZA010000026.1:0-109278 GCF_905220195.1 Paraburkholderia sp. J8-2 | reverse complement strand
TGGCGGAAAATAATTCCGACCGCCGCTCGCAGCGGTCGAATCCCGCCGCGTCGTTACTTGTTCTTGAACGCGGGCTTGCGCTTTTCGACGAAGGCCGCCATCCCTTCTTTTTGATCTTCCGTTGCGAAGAGCGAATGAAACAGGCGACGCTCGAAATGCACGCCCTCTGCGAGCGTGGTTTCGTAGGCGCGGTTGACCGACTCCTTCGCCATCATGACGGCGGGCAGGGAGAATTCGCAGATGGTCGCCGCGGCCGCGAGCGTTTCATTCAGCAAATCCGCAGCCGGAATGACTCGAGATACAAGCCCGGCACGCTCCGCCTCTTCCGCCCCCATCATCCGCGCGGTCAGGCACAGATCCATTGCCTTGGCTTTCGATACCGCGCGCGGCAGACGCTGCGTACCACCCGCCCCAGGAATCACGCCCAACTTGATCTCGGGCTGACCGAACTTCGCCGTATCGGCGGCGAAGATCATGTCGCACATCATGGCCAGCTCACAGCCGCCACCTAGCGCGAAGCCGGCAACCGCCGCAATGATCGGCTTGCGAATCGAGCGGATCGTCTCCCAGTTGCGCGTGATGTAGTCGCCTTTGTACACATCCATGAAGGTGTAGGTCGCCATCATCCCGATGTCCGCGCCGGCCGCAAACGCCTTTTCGCTACCCGTGATGACGATCGCACCCACGCCCTCATCGGCGTCGAACGCCTTGAGCGCTGCGCCCAGTTCGTCCATGAGCGCATCGTTAAGCGCATTGAGCGCCTTTGGCCGGTTCAGCGTGACCAGACCGACCTTGCCGCGCGTCTCGACCAGGATGTTTTCGTACCCCATAGCTCCTCCTTTCATCTAAAGAAAGTCCCCAAAAAAATTTTTTACGCCGAACTTTGACTAATGCTAACATTGCCCAACCAACCGGTCGGTCAATTAATTGATGCGGGCCCTGTCCACCCTCTCTACCAACGTTGAGCCATGACACATTCGCTGTTCGCCAAGCATGAGGGCGCGCTTCAAAAAGCGCTTGCCGCCATTGAGACCCGTGGCTACTGGAGCCCGTTCGCCGAAATGCCTAGCCCCAAAGTGTACGGGGAAACCGCTAGCGCAGATGGCGAAGCCGCGTTCAAGGCCCACCTGAATCGCGCCTTCGTACTCGACCAGCCGTCGACCGGCGAAACTGTCGGCAGCGAGGCCTCGCCGTTCGGTTTCGCGCTCGGCGCGCGCTATCCGAAATCGACGCCTGATCAGTTGATCGAAGCCGCCCAGAACGCCCAGCGCAACTGGCGTGCAGCGGGCCCGCAAGCATGGGCTGGCGTGAGCCTCGAAATTCTCGAGCGCCTTAATCGCGCAAGCTTCGAGATCGCCTTCAGCGTGATGCACACGACCGGCCAGGCGTTCATGATGGCGTTCCAGGCCGGCGGCCCGCACGCTCAGGACCGGGCGCTCGAAGCCGTCGCTTACGCATACGACCAGTTGCGCCGCATTCCCGCCGACGCGCACTGGGAAAAGCCGCAGGGCAAGAACCCGCCGCTCGCGATGCAAAAGCGCTTCACCATCGTGCCGCGTGGCACCGGCCTCGTGCTTGGCTGCTGCACGTTTCCGACCTGGAACGGCTACCCCGGCCTCTTTGCCGATCTCGCGACCGGCAACACCGTTATCGTCAAGCCGCACCCGGGCGCGATCCTGCCGCTCGCGATCACCGTGCGCATTGCGCGTGACGTCCTGCGTGAAGCCGGCTTCGATCCGAACATCGTGACCCTGCTCGCCACCGATCCCAACGACGGCGCGCTCGTGCAAGCGCTCGCGCTGCGCCCCGAGATCAAGCTGATCGACTTCACGGGCAGCACGCAAAACGGCGACTGGCTCGAGCGCAATGCGCACCAGGCGCAGGTCTACACAGAAAAGGCCGGCGTGAACCAGATCGTGATCGACTCCGTGGACGACCTGAAGGCCGCCGCCCGCAACATTGCCTTCTCGCTCTCGCTTTACTCGGGCCAGATGTGCACGGCTCCGCAGAACATCTATGTGCCGCGTGACGGCATCCGCACTGCTGAAGGCCAGGTGAGCTTCGAGGCCGTCGCTCAGGCAATTGCCGGCGCCGTGCAGAAGTTCGTGTCCGACCCGGCGCGCGCCGTCGAAGTGCTCGGCGCGATCCAGAATGAAGGTGTGACCGCTCGCATCGACGAGGCCCGCAAGCTCGGCACCGTGCTCGCCGACAGCCAAACGCTGGAACACCCGCAGTTCACCGGCGCTCGTGTACGCACGCCGCTCGTGCTTTCGCTCGACGCAGCCCGCGACGCCGCGCAGTTCACACGCGAGTGGTTCGGCCCGATCTCGTTCGTGATCGCCACGGATTCGACCGCCCAGTCGCTCAAGCTGGCCGGCGAGACCGCTCGCGACCACGGCGCGCTCACGCTCTCCGTCTACAGCACGGACGACGCGGTGATCGAAGCGGCTCACGAAGCCGCCATCACCGGCGGCGTGGCGCTCTCGATCAACCTGACGGGCGGCGTGTTCGTGAACCAGTCGGCTGCGTTCTCGGACTTCCACGGCACCGGCGCGAACCCCGCGGCGAACGCCGCACTCGCCGACGCCGCCTTCGTGGCGAACCGCTTCCGTGTGGTTCAGAGCCGCGTTCATGTTGAACCGAAAGCGGCCCCCGCGGTAGCCAGCTGAACGGTCTATGCCGTTCGGCCGAATAGCGCCCGCTTGCCCATCCCTCTAGCATGCAAGGCGTGAGTGCACTTCTGCGCTCGCGCCCCAGGAACCCGAGATGACCGAAGCCTATATCTGCGACGCGATTCGCACCCCGTTCGGCCGCTACGGCGGCGCCCTCAAAGACGTGCGCGCGGACGACCTCGCCGCCGTGCCCATCCGCGCACTCGTGGAGCGCAATCCCGGCGTGGACTGGAACGCGCTCGACGACGTGCTCTACGGCTGCGCCAACCAGGCCGGCGAGGACAATCGCAACGTCGCGCGCATGGCCGCGCTGCTCGCGGGCCTGCCCACCGACGCTCCGGGCGGCACGCTCAACCGCCTGTGCGGCTCGGGCCTCGACGCCGTGGGCAGTGCCGCACGCGCGATCAAGGCGGGCGAAGCGCGCCTCATGATCGCGGGCGGCGTGGAAAGCATGACGCGCGCGCCGTTCGTCATGGGCAAGGCTGCTTCGGCGTTCTCGCGTGAAGCGGCCATCTATGACACGACCATTGGCTGGCGCTTCGTCAACAAGCTGATGAAGCAACAGTACGGTGTCGATTCAATGCCGGAAACAGCGGAAAACGTCGCCGAGGAATTCAAGATCAATCGCGCCGATCAGGACGCGTTCGCGCTGCGCAGCCAGCAAAAAGCAGCGCGCGCGCAGAAGGACGGCACGCTCGCGCAGGAAATCGTAGCGGTCGAGATTGCGCAAAAGAAGGGTGACCCAGTTCGCGTGACGCTCGACGAACACCCGCGCGAGACTTCGCTCGAATCGCTCGCCAAACTCAAGGGCGTCGTGAAGCCGGACGGCACCGTCACGGCGGGCAACGCCTCGGGCGTCAACGACGGCGCCTGCGCCCTGCTGCTCGCCAATGAGGAAGCCGCAAAGCAATATGGCCTGCGTCGCCGCGCGCGCGTACTTGGCATGGCGACCGCTGGCGTCGCGCCGCGCATCATGGGCATCGGCCCCGCGCCCGCTACGCAAAAGCTGCTCAAGCAACTCGGCATGACGCTGGACCAGTTCGATGTGATCGAGCTCAATGAAGCATTCGCCTCGCAAGGTCTCGCCGTGCTGCGCGCACTCGGCATTGCCGACGACGATCCGCGCGTGAACCCGAATGGGGGCGCGATTGCACTGGGCCACCCGCTCGGCGCCTCGGGCGCACGGCTCGTTACAACGGCGCTCCATCAGCTGGAGCGCACGAATGGACGTTTCGCGCTTTGCACGATGTGCATCGGCGTCGGCCAGGGCATTGCCCTCGCGATCGAACGCATCGAGGCGTAACACGCGCAGTATCGACCGGCCGCCGGGCGATGCATTCGGCGGTCTCAGGCGGCAAACTGCTTTGCATTGAGCGGGACTCGGCGCTTAAGCGTCAGGCCCCGCCGACAGGAGACAACCGATGCCCTACGATGCGATCCGCGTCGAAATCGACGCATCCACCCGCGTGGCCACCATCACGCTCAACCGTCCGGACAAGCTCAACAGCTTCACGCGTGTCATGCACGCAGAGCTTGCCGCAGCACTCGACGAAGTCGTCGCAGCCGGCGCGCGCGCCCTTGTGCTGACAGGCGCGGGCCGCGGCTTCTGCGCGGGCCAGGATCTCGCCGATCTCGACTTCACACCGGGAGCGATGACCGACCTGGGCGACCTCATCGACGAGCATTTCAATCCGCTGATCAAGCGGCTGCAAGCGCTGCCGATGCCCGTGATCGCCGCTGTCAACGGCACCGCCGCCGGCGCTGGCGCAAATCTCGCCCTCGCCTGCGACCTCGTGCTCGCCGCACGCTCTGCCAGCTTCATCCAGGCGTTCGTGAAGATCGGCCTCGTGCCCGATTCCGGCGGCACGTGGTTCCTGCCCAAGCGCGTGGGCATGGCACGCGCACTCGGGCTCGCCATGACCGGCGAAAAACTCGGCGCGGAAAAGGCGGAGAGCTGGGGCCTCGTCTGGCAAGTGACCGACGATGCGGAACTCGCGCAAACGGCCGGCGCGCTCGCCGCACGCCTCGCGCAGCAACCTACGCGCGCCATCGTCGCCACGCGCGAAGCGCTGCGCGCATCGGCCACGAACACGCTCGACCAGCAACTCGATCTCGAACGCGATCTGCAGCGCGAACTCGGCGCGTCGTACGACTACGCGGAAGGCGTCCAGGCCTTCATCGAAAAACGCGCACCGCATTTCGAGGGCCGCTGAGATGTCCACGCAAGTCTCGCAACGGCCTGAGCACGACATGTCGCCCGACGAACTCGCCCGCGCGGCCGCGCTAGCGATGTACGAATCCGACGGCTGCACCCGCGCGCTCGGCATGGAACTCCTCGAAGTGCGCGCCGGTTACGCGCGCCTGCGCATGGCCGTGCGGCCCGAGTTCCTGAACGGCCATCAGACCTGCCACGGCGGGATGATTTTCTCGCTCGCGGATTCGGCGTTCGCCTTCGCTTGCAATTCATACAACATCAACACCGTAGCGGCCGGCTGCTCGATCGAGTTCCTGCGTCCCGTCCTGCGCGACGAGGTGTTGACCGCCGAAGCCGTCGAACAGGTGCTATCGGGACGCAACGGGGTCTACGACATCCGCGTGACGAACCGGGCAGGCGAAACCGTCGCGCTTTTCCGAGGCAAGTCCGCGCAGATTCGCGGCAATGTCATTCCAGTCGCAACGTGAAGCGGGTTTCCCCTTCTCGATTCCCTACGCGTCACGAGTAAAGTTCTTAAGATCCAGGAGACACCCATGAGTACCACGCTGCCGCTCGAATCCATCGAAAAGGCGAGCCGCGACGAGCTTGCTGCCCTGCAGCTCGAGCGCCTGAAATGGTCCCTGAACCATGCTTACGAGAATTCGCCGGTCTATCGCCGCAAATTCGACGAAGCAGGCGTGCATCCGTCGCAGGTGCAGTCGCTCGCCGATCTCGCGCGCTTCCCGTTCACCACGAAGAAGGATTTGCGCGATAACTACCCCTTCGGCATGTTCGCCGTGCCGCAAGACCAGATTTCGCGTATCCATGCGTCCTCGGGTACGACGGGCAAGCCGACCGTGGTTGCCTACACGGCGCGCGACATCGACACCTGGGCGAATCTCGTCGCGCGTTCGGTGCGCGCAGCGGGCGCACGGCGCGGCGATAAGGTACACATCAGCTACGGCTACGGACTCTTTACGGGTGGCCTTGGCGCGCACTACGGTGCCGAACGCGCGGGCCTCACGGTCATTCCGTTCGGTGGCGGTCAGACCGAGAAGCAAGTTCAGCTGATCCAGGACTTCCGTCCCGACATCATCATGGTCACGCCGAGCTATATGCTCGCGATCGCCGACGAAATGGAGCGCCAGGGCATCGATCCGCGCACCAGTTCGCTGCGCATCGGCATCTTCGGCGCGGAGCCGTGGACCAACGACATGCGCCGGGCGATCGAAGAACGCATGGGCATCACGGCGGTCGACATCTACGGTCTTTCGGAAGTGATGGGCCCGGGCGTTGCCTCGGAATGTGCGGAAACCAAGGACGGTCCGACGATCTGGGAAGACCACTTCTATCCCGAGATCATCAACCCGGAAACGGGCGAAGTGCTGCCTGACGGCGAATTCGGCGAACTCGTCTTCACCTCGCTCACCAAGGAAGCGCTGCCTATCATCCGTTACCGCACGCGCGACCTCACACGTCTGTTGCCGGGTACGGCGCGCACCATGCGCCGCATGGAGAAGATCACGGGCCGCTCGGACGACATGCTGATCATCCGCGGCGTGAACGTGTTCCCCACGCAGATCGAGGAACTGCTGCTCAAGCAGCCGGCGCTCGCGCCGCACTATCAGATCGTCCTGACGAAGGAAGGCCCGATGGACGTGATGGCGCTCAACTGCGAACCATGTCCGGAAACCGCGCCCGATTACGGCGCGCTCGACGCGGCAAGCAAGGCGCTCGCTTACGACATCAAGGCGCTGATCGGCGTGACGTGCAAGGTGAACGTGCTGGAGGTGAACGGCATCGAGCGTTCGGTCGGCAAGGCGAAGCGCGTGATCGACAAGCGGCCGAAGTGAGCGCGGTTCGCAACGCGTAGCAAAAGAAAAAGCCGGCTGCCGCCGGCTTTTTCGCTTCACGCTACGTGCGCGCTGAAAACGCTGCGGCACTCACGAGTTCGGGAACAGTAGCCACATTCGGCCGCCCTGCTTCATCTTGCCGGCCAGATCGCCGGCGTCGTCGCCAAGACCCCAGAAGTAGTCGGCGCGCACGCCGCCCTTGATTGCCGAGCCCGTATCTTGCGCGAACACGAGCCGGTTGAGCGGCGTGTTCGTGAGTGGCCGCGTGGTCTGCAGAAACACCGGCGTGCCAAGCGGAATCGAAGACGGATCGACGGCAATCGAGCGTTCCGGCGTGAGCGGCACGCCGAGCGCACCGATCGGGCCATCCGACCCACCCTGCGCGTCGCCCTCGGAGCCGCCCATTTCGCGGAAAAACACGAAGCGCGGATTGGTGTCGAGGAGCGCGTCCACGCGCGTGGGGTTCGCGCGCGCCCACGCCTTGATGCCCTGCATGGTCGCCTGCGCGGGCGTGAGTTCACCGCGGTCGAGCAGCCAGCGCCCAATCGACTTGTACGGCTGGTTGTTGGTGCCGCCAAAACCCACGCGCATCACGCTGCCGTCTTCCATCACGACGCGCCCCGAGCCCTGCACCTGCAGGAAGAACGCTTCGATCGGGTCGTCGACCCACACGAGCTCGTTGCCGTTGAGCACGCCCGAGCGTTCGAGTTGCGCGCGCGCCGGCATCGCGGCGCCCGGACGATAGGCGGACGGCCAGCGATACAGCGCGGTCTGGTAGATGCCGTGACGCGTGCGCGAACCATGCAGCAGCGGCTCGTAGTAGCCGGTCACGAGGCCGTCGAGCGTGCCGTCGGTGTTGGCGAACTGATAGGGGGTGAAATACGTTTCGAAGAATGCCCGAGCGCTCGATGCATCGAGGTCGTCGAGTTGCGAGGCGGCCGAGCACGCGCGCTGCCAGCGGGGATCGCGCGCGAGGCGCGTGCAGTTCGCGCGCAGCGCCGCGGTCACGCCGATCAGCGAGTCGTCCTGCCAGCCCGGCACCTGCTGCCACGCGACCGCCGTGAGACGCTGCGCGGCGAGTTGTGACGGCAGCGTGGGCGCACCCTTGGGCGGGGCGTTACGCACGTAGCTCGGGCCACCGCATGCGGCAAGCAAGGCCGCCAGCGAAACGGCACCCAACCAGCCGCCTAACCGGCCACCCAATCGGACCAACCCGCGCCGAAGCGCTGACCCCGCGCGATATTCCGCCTTTGTGAATCCCGGCATCACCGGGTCATTACGACCTGAATCGACGTCAAAATCACGCCTACAATACTGGCTCTCGATGGATGCCGCCATGTCAGAACTGCTCGACGAATACCCGATGCTCATGTTTGGTCTGGAAGCGCTCCTTGCGCTGTTCCTGCTGATTTTCATCGTTGTGTGGACCGCGTCGGGCAGGAAGAAACAAGCCTCGCGCGACGACCGGCGTCAGGACTAGCAGACCCCGAATTCGCGCCGCGGTTCAATGCAGCGTGCGCGGCATGCGCAACACGAACTCGGGCACGGGCGCCTCGAAACGCTCGGCGTCCTCGGCCACACAGAAGTACTCGCCGCGCATGGTGCCCACCGGGGTCGCGATCACGGCCCAGCTCGTGTACTCGAACTGCTCGCCCGGTTTCAAGAGCGGCTGATGGCCGACCACGCCGAGCCCCTTCACTTCCTGCACCTGATTTTCGCTGTCGGTGATCACCCAGTGGCGTGCAATGAGCTGGGCGCTCACCTGACCGGTATTGCGAATGGTCAGCGTGTACGCGAAGGCATATTGCCGGCGCTCCGGGTCCGATTCTTCGGGCAGGTAGCGCACCTGCGACGTCACGCTGAATTCGTACTGGCTCATCCTTGTTCCATTCGCCCGGGTGCGGCTGAGTGCGTTGACTGAGACGCCCGCGCAGCAAGGCGCTCGCGAGCGCGCCGCGAGGCGCGGCACATGGTTTGGCATTCTGCTTGATGCAACGGGCACCCGCAACCCGGCGCAGCCCGTGGCGGCCGCCGCGAACGGCTCTCCTACTGACGGTAAAATACGGTTTTTCCGACAGTTTTTCGATGGCCGCCATGACGCAATTCCGCATCGCCCCCAGCATTCTCTCCGCCGACTTCGCGCGTCTTGGCGAGGAAGTCCGCAATGTCGTCGCCGCCGGCGCCGACTGGATCCACTTCGACGTGATGGACAACCATTACGTGCCGAACCTCACTATCGGCCCGCTGGTGTGCGAGGCGATTCGCCCGCACGTGAACGTACCTATCGACGTGCATCTGATGGTGCGCCCGGTCGATCGCATCGTGCCCGACTTCGCCAAGGCCGGCGCGAACCTCATCAGCTTCCACCCGGAAGGCTCGGACCATATCGACCGCACGCTCTCGCTGATCCGCGACCACGGCTGCAAGGCGGGCCTCGTGTTCAACCCGGCCACGCCGCTGAACTATCTCGACCACGTGATGGACAAGGTCGACCTCGTGCTCATCATGTCGGTGAATCCTGGCTTCGGCGGCCAGTCGTTCATTCCGGAGGCGCTCAACAAGCTGCGTGAGGCCCGCGCGAAGATCGACGCCTACACGGCGCGCACGGGCCGCGAAATCCACCTCGAAGTGGACGGCGGCGTGAAGGTGGACAACATCGCCGAAATCGCGGCGGCAGGCGCAGACACCTTCGTGGCGGGCTCGGCGATCTTCGGCAAGCCGGACTACAAGGCCGTGATCGATCAGATGCGCGCGCAGCTCGCAAGCGTTGCCAACGCCGCAACCGCGAAATGAACGCCCCTGTCCGATTCACCGCGCCGCGCATCGAAGCGGCGCTGATCGACCTGGACGGCACGATGGTCGACACCGCCGACGACTTCGCCGCCGGCCTGAACGGCATGCTCGCGCAGCTCGACGCCGAGGAAACCACGCGCGAGGAAGTGATGGGCTACGTGGGCAAGGGCTCGGAGCACCTGATCCGCAGCGTGCTTGCGCCGCGCTTTGCGGCCGACAACGTGGAGGCACGCTTCGACGAAGCGCTCGCGCTCTACCAGGACGAGTACGCGAAGATCAACGGCCGCCATACGCATCTGTACCCGGAAGTCGTTGCGGGCCTCGCTGCGCTGCGCGACCAGGGCATCAAGCTCGCGTGCGTGACCAACAAGCCGCACCGCTTCGCCGTTGAGCTTTTGCAGCAATACGGCCTCGCGGCGTACTTCGAAGTGGTGATCGGCGGCGACAGCCTGGCGAAGAAGAAGCCGGACCCGCTGCCGATGCTCACCGCGTGCGAGCGCCTGGGCGTTGCGCCCGCAGCGGCGGTGGCGATCGGCGATTCGGAGAACGATGCGATTGCTGGCCGCGCGGCCGGTATGGCCACGCTCACGGTGCCCTACGGCTACAACCACGGCCAACCTGTACAAAAAATTGAATCGGATGGTATAGTTGCCTCGCTGCTCGACGCCGCCAAGGCGGTCGCAGCGCACAATGATCTGACTTAAGTTCTCAACTGAACGTCAACTATCCTCATGTTTCTGAATAAAAAACGGAGTCTGAGCACGATCGACCGGGGAGCCTGGCCCTGGCGTCGCTGGTCGCGCTAACCTCACCCGAGGTTCGCTGAAGTTGCGTATTCGTTCGTCTTCAGCACCGTTTTTTACTTCGCTGCGCACTCGCGCGTGTCTCGACTCTAAACTGTTGCAGTAACCCGTCGGCTGGTCTCGCCGTTGGCTTTCGTGGTCCTTGCGTATTGTTTCGCCGTTCGTGGCGAAGTGCGCGAGGCGCGAGCGGCTACGCCTCACCTTCCGTCGATGTACTGCACGCCGGCCCGGCAGGCGCTTTAATGCGCTTATCGGGCAGCACGAGCGAGCGCCAGCGGCCATCTAGCACTCAAAAACAAACGCCTCGCGCTCACCGCGCGCCCCGTTTTGAGCCGCACTGGGCCCGCACCCGCCGCGACCGGCAGCACGAACAGGATCGGAACATGACCGAACTCGAATTTCAGTCCCTCGCCAACGAGGGCTACAACCGCATCCCGCTGATCGCCGAAGCGCTCGCCGATCTCGAAACGCCGCTTTCGCTGTACCTCAAGCTCGCGCAGCCCGAGCGCGGCGGCGCCAATTCTTTCCTGCTGGAGTCCGTGGTGGGCGGCGAGCGCTTTGGGCGCTACTCGTTCATCGGCCTGCCCGCGCGCTCGCTGATCCGTACGCGCAACGGCGTTTCGGAAGTCGTGCGCGACGGCCAGGTGATCGAGACGCATCACGAAGATCCGCTCGAATTCATCGCGAAGTACCAGGCGCGCTTCAAGGTCGCGCAGCGCCCGGGCTTGCCGCGCTTCTGCGGCGGCCTCGCGGGCTACTTCGGCTACGACGCGGTGCGCTACATCGAGAAAAAGCTCGCCGACACCTGCCCGACCGACGACCTCGGCCTGCCCGACATCCAGTTGCTGCTGACCGAAGAAGTCGCCGTGATCGACAATCTCGCGGGCAAGCTCTACCTGATCGTCTACGCCGACCCGCAAACGCCCGAGGCCTACACCAAGGCCAAGCATCGCCTGCGCGAACTCAAGCAGCGCCTGCGCACCACGGTGCAGCCGCCGGTGACGAGCGCGAGCGTGCGCACCGAAACGTTCCGCGAATTCAAGAAGGACGACTACCTCGCCGCCGTGCGCAAGGCGAAGGAATACATCGCGGCGGGCGAACTGATGCAGGTTCAGGTGGGCCAGCGCCTCACGAAGCCGTATCGCGACAATCCGCTTTCGCTCTACCGCGCGCTGCGTTCGCTGAACCCGTCGCCGTACATGTACTACTACAACTTCGGCGAATTCCACGTGGTGGGCGCGTCGCCGGAAATTCTCGTGCGCCAGGAAAAGCGCGGCGAGGACCGCATCGTGACGATCCGGCCGCTCGCCGGCACTCGCCCGCGCGGCAACACGCCCGAGCGCGACGCCGAACTCGCGACCGAATTGCTCAATGACCCGAAGGAAATCGCCGAGCACGTCATGCTGATCGACCTCGCGCGCAACGACGTGGGCCGCATCGCCGAAATCGGCTCGGTGAGCGTGACCGACAAGATGATCATCGAAAAGTACTCGCACGTGCAGCACATCGTGAGTTCGGTGGAGGGCAAGCTCAAGCCCGGCATGAACAACTTCGACGTGCTGCGCGCCACCTTCCCGGCCGGCACGCTCTCGGGTGCGCCGAAGGTGCGCGCGATGGAACTGATCGACGAACTCGAACCCGTGAAGCGCGGCCTGTACGGTGGTGCCGTGGGCTATCTCTCGTTCAACGGCGAAATGGACCTCGCCATCGCGATCCGCACCGGCCTCATCCACAACGGCAATCTGTATGTGCAGGCCGCCGCGGGCGTGGTTGCGGATTCGGTGCCCGAGTCCGAATGGCAGGAAACCGAGAACAAGGCGCGCGCCGTGCTGCGCGCCGCCGAGCAGGTGCAGGACGGCCTCGACAGCGACTTCTGAGCGGAGAAAAGACCATGTTGCTCATGATCGACAACTACGATTCGTTTACCTACAACATCGTCCAGTACTTCGGCGAGCTTGGCGAAGACGTTCATACGTACCGTAACGACGAAATCACCATCGACGAAATCGCGAAGCTCAATCCTGCGCGCATCTGCCTCTCGCCGGGACCGAGCAACCCGCAGCACGCGGGCATCACGCTCGACGTGCTGCGCGAATTCGCGGGCAAGACGCCGATTCTCGGCGTGTGCCTCGGTCATCAGGCGATTGGCGAGGCGTTCGGCGGCCGCGTCGTGCGCGCGAAGACCATCATGCACGGCAAGGTGAGCCAGATCGAAACCGACTGCAAAGGCGTGTTCGCCGACCTGCCGAAGCACTTCAACGTCACGCGCTACCACTCGCTCGCCATCGAGCGCGAATCGCTGCCCGACTGCCTGGAAGTGTCGGCGTGGACCGACGACGGCGAAATCATGGGCGTGCGTCACCGCGAACTTGCAGTGGAAGGCGTGCAGTTCCATCCGGAGTCGATTCTCTCGGAGCACGGCCACGCGCTGTTCGAGAACTTCCTGAAGCAAACCAAGAGCGCCTAACCCGGAGGCCACCCACATGATTACCCCGCAGGAAGCGCTCCAACGCACGATCGAGCATCGCGAGATTTTTCACGACGAGATGCTCCATCTCATGCGCCTCATCATGCGCGGCGAGCTTTCGCCCGTGCTTTCGGCCGCCATCATCACCGGCCTGCGCGTGAAGAAGGAAACGATCGGCGAGATCACCGCCGCCGCGACCGTGATGCGCGAGTTCGCGAATCACGTCGAGGTGAAGGACAACTCGAACTTCATCGACATCGTCGGCACGGGCGGCGATGGTTCGCACACCTTTAATATCTCCACGGCTTCGATGTTCGTCGTCGCCGCGGCGGGTGCAAAAGTCGCCAAGCACGGCAATCGTGGCGTATCGAGCAAGTCGGGCAGCGCGGATGTACTCGAGGCGCTCGGCGTGAACATCGACCTGCAGCCGGATCAGGTGGCCGCATCGATCGCCGAAACGGGCATGGGCTTCATGTTCGCGCCCAATCATCATCCCGCGATGAAGAACATCGCCGCCGTGCGCCGCGAGCTGGGCGTGCGCACGATCTTCAACATCCTCGGGCCGCTCACGAATCCGGCCGGCGCGCCGAATCAGCTGATGGGCGTGTTTCACCCGGACCTCGTCGGCATTCAGGTGCGCGTGATGGAGCGTCTGGGCGCCAAGCACGTGTGCGTCGTGTACGGCAAGGACGGCATGGACGAGGTGTCGCTCGGTGCGGCCACGCTCGTGGGCGAGTTGAAGGACGGCCAGATTCGCGAGTACGAGATCCACCCCGAAGACTTCGGCATGCAGATGGTCTCGAACCGTTCGCTCAAGGTCGAAAACGCCGACGAATCGAAAGCGATGCTGCTCGGCGCGCTCTCGAACGAAGCGGGCACCGCGCGCGAGATCGTCGCGTTGAACGCGGGCACGGCGCTCTACTCGGCGAACGTGGCCGACTCGATCGCCGAAGGCATCGCGCTGGCGCGTGAGACCCTCGCCAGCGGCCGCGCGCGCGCCAAAGTCGACGAACTGGTACGCTTCACGCAACAGTTCAAACGCTGATCCAGCACCGTTTTTTGCCTCCGAATATCATGAGTGACATCCTCGACAAGATCATTGCGGTCAAGCGCGAAGAAGTGCGCGCCGCCGAGCAGAGCGCCCCGCTCGAAGAACTGCGTCTGCAGGCCAGCACGCGCGACTTGCGCGATTTCGTCGGCGCCTTGCGCGCGAAGCACGAGAACGGCCAGGCGGCCGTGATCGCCGAAGTGAAGAAGGCCAGTCCGTCGAAAGGCGTGCTGCGCGAAAACTTCCAGCCAGCCGAAATCGCGCGCTCGTACGCCGAAGGCGGCGCAGCCTGCCTTTCCGTGCTCACCGACGTGCAGTTCTTCCAGGGCAGCGTGGCGTACCTCGAAGCCGCGCGCGCCGCGTGCAATCTGCCGGTGCTGCGCAAGGACTTCATCGTCGATCCGTACCAGATCGTCGAAGCACGCGCGATGGGCGCCGACGCGATCCTGCTGATCGCCGCCGCGCTGCCGCCCGGCGAAATGCGCGACCTCGAGGCGCTTGCGCATTCGCTCGGTCTCGCGGTGCTGGTCGAGGTGCATGACCGCGAAGAACTCAAGCACGCGCTCACGCTGAAGACGCCGCTCATCGGCATCAACAACCGCAATCTGCGCACGTTCGAAACCACGCTGGATACGACCATCGGCATGCTCGACGACGTGCCCGAAGACCGAATCGTCGTGACCGAGTCGGGCATTCTCTCGCGCGCCGATGTCGAGAAGATGCGCTCGCTCTCCGTGCACACGTTCCTCGTGGGCGAAGCGTTCATGCGCGCCGAACATCCGGGCGCGGAACTCGCCCGCATGTTCTTCTGATTGCGCTGCACGATGGGTATCGAACGCGAAATCAAGCTCGCGCTGCCGCGCGGCCAGGTGGACGCGGCGCTGCGTCTGTTCGAGACGCGCGCCGGTATGCCCGGTCGTGCCATCAGGCTCGAAAACGTCTACTTCGACACGCCGGCGCTCGCACTCGCGGGCGCAAAGAGCGCGCTGCGCCTGCGCCGCGCGCCCGAAGGCTGGCTGCAGACGTTCAAGACCGTGGGTGTCGCGCAAAACGGGCTGCACGCGCGGCACGAGTGGGAAATGCCGGTGGCGGGCGAAGCGCTCGAAATCGACCGGCTGCTGCATGAGTGCGATGAGGCCGGCGTGTCGACGGCGCTCTCGGATGCCGCCGCGAACCTGATCCCGCTCTTTCGCACCGACTTCACGCGCACGCTGTGGACGCTCGACGTCGACGGCGCACAGGTGGAAGCGGCCATCGATCAGGGCGAAATCGTCGCGGACGTGAACGGCGAAACGCGCCGCGCGCCGATCTGCGAAATCGAGCTCGAATTGAAGGCGGGCGACGAAGCGGCATTGCACACGCTTGCTGCCGAACTTGCCAAGGCGCTGCCAGGCCTCGCGCCGGACGACATCAGCAAGGCCCAGCGCGGGTACAAGCTGCGCGAAGGCTGAGAACGACGCGGCGCAACCTCGAAGCGCCGCGCAAACACCCCAAAAAAAGAGCGCTGTTAGTTGCATCATCAGCGCCGAAGCCGCAAAATGCCGCGCCGCCGCGCTCGCGCCGGATTGAATCGCCGCGCAATTGCTGCGACACTTGCCGCCCATGACCTCCACGAAACGCCCGCGCGTCGCGATGCCGGTGCAAGCGTCGCTGTTCGACGACGATCTGACCGACACCGCGCAAGCCACGCTCGACGAGCCGCCGCTGCCCGAAGTCGATCCGCGTCAGATCACGATCTTCTCGCTGTTCGACGCCGACGAATTCCCCGCGCCCGCCCGCACGCACGCCGCGATGATTGCCAATACGTCCGCATCCGACATGTCCAACGAACCCGCCGCGCCGCAGGCCGGAATCGACACCACGCGACTCGAAGACCAGTTCGACGCGCTGCCCGCCGCCTGGCGCGAATTGCTCGCGCCGTTCATCGCGAGCGACGTCTACGCGCCGTTGTGCCGCTTCGTCGATGACGAGCGCGCCGCCGGCAAGACCGTCTATCCCGCCGACGTGTTCCGCGCGTTGCGCCTCACTTCGCCCGACGACGTGAAGGTCGTGATCCTCGGCCAGGACCCGTACCACGGCGACGATCGGGGCACGCCGCAGGCGCACGGCCTGGCGTTCTCGGTGCCGCCCTCGGTGCGCCCCCCGCCTTCGCTGCGCAACATCTTCAAGGAGATCGCGGCGAGCCTCGGCATTCAGGCGCCCGCGCACGGCTGTCTCGACGCCTGGGCGCGCCAGGGCGTGCTGCTGCTGAACACGGTGCTCACCGTCGAGCGCGCCAGCGCCGCGAGCCACGCGAAGCGCGGCTGGGAGCGCTGCACCGACACGCTGATCCAGCAACTCGCCGCACGCCACGAGCATCTCGTGTTCATGCTGTGGGGCGCGCACGCGCAGAACAAGCGTGCGCTGCTCTCGGGTGCGCATTGCGTGCTGGAAGCGCCGCATCCGTCGCCGCTTTCTGCGCATCGCGGCTTTCTCGGCTGCGGGCATTTTGCGCAGGCCAACGCGTATCTGGAGGCGCAAGGCCGCCAGCCGATCAACTGGCGTTTGCCGGAGGAAGGCCTCGTGCTCGCTTGAGCTTCGCGACGCAACGCGAAGCGACACACAATGAAAAAACGCCACGAGATCGCTCTCGTGGCGTTTTTTCTTTTACAGCCGTCGAGCAGCCGTCAAGCGCGGACTTTACGCCGCAGCGATCGCCTCACGCGCGCCCGCGAGCGCTGCGCTGGCTGCGTCCGGGCCCATGTTCAGGCCTTCGGCGTAGATGAAGTTCACGTCGGTCATGCCGAGGAAGCCGAGGAACGACTTCAGGTACGGCGTCTGGCTGTCGTGCGGGGTGCCTTGATACTTGCCGCCGCGCGCCGAAACGATATGCACCTTCTTGCCGTTCACGAGACCTTCCGGGCCGTTCGCGGTGTAGCGGAACGTGATGCCGGCACGCGCGATCCAGTCGAAGTACGTCTTGAGCTGCGACGAGACGCCGAAGTTGTACATCGGCGCGCCGATCACGATGACGTCCGCTGCCTGCAGTTCTGCGATCAGCGCTTCGCTGCGTGCCGCGATAGCCTGCTGCTCCGGCGTGCGCTGCTCGGCCGGCGTGAAGAACGCGCCGAGCACGGCGTCGTCGAGGTGCGGCAGCGGATCGGCTTGCAGGTTACGCGTAACGACTTGCGCACCCGGATTCGCTTGTTGCAGCTTGGCCGTCAGTTCGTTGACGAGCAGCGTCGACTGGGCGCCTTGCGAGCGGGCGGCGGAATTGATTTGCAGGATCGTGGTCATGGTGGCTCCTTCGGGTCTCAGTTGCGCAACGTTGCGCGAGTGAAGGCATTGTGTTTTTTTACCGCCCCCCGAAAAAGTAGTCCGCCGATGACGGATTGTTGCAGCGATAGAACAATCCCCGGCATGAAAAAACGGCGTGGGGCCAGGCACCCACGCCGTTTCTGGCACTGCCGTGCGGCTTACGCCGCCAGCCAGCGGTCCCGCAAGCCGCGCGCTGGCGCGCGCTTGTCGGATGCGGCGAGCTTGTAGCGCGCGACTTCAGGCGCATCGAGGGTCAGACGCGCCACGCGAAGCTCGTCGCGGCGGAACGCGTGGATCTCGACCTTCGTGCCCGGCTGGTAGCGCGAGAGCAGCGCGTCGAGATTCGAGCCCGTCACGCGCAGGCCGTCGAGCGCGATGAGCGCGTCGCCGGCAGAAAGTCCCGCCTTCTGCGCCGCGCCGCCTTCGTAGACCACCGCGAGCGTTGCGTCCGCGCCGCCACGCAGCCGCGCGCCGAGCGAGGGCTTCGCGCCGCGCTCCGGCTCCCCTTCGAGCGTCACGCCGAACGGCTCGAACAGCGTCGCGAGCGGCAGGTCGCGCGTACCGCGCACGGCGTCGCTAAAGAGCACGCCCAGTTCCACGCCGGTCGCTTCGGCAATCAATGCCTCGACGTCGTCCTCGCCCACGCCCACCGGCTTGCCGCGATAGAAGTCGCGGCCATAGCGCTGCCACAAGAGGCGCATGACGTCGTCGAGCGATTTACGGCCATTCGTCTGCGCGCGAATCGACAAATCGAACGCCAAAGCCACGAGCGAGCCCTTCGTGTAGTAGCTCACGATCGCATTCGATGCGTTCTCGTCCTGGCGGTAGTACTTCACCCACGCGTCGAACGAGCTTTCCGCGACGCTCTGCTTCAGGCGCCCCGCGCCGCGCAGCACGCCAGCGATCGTCTTGCCGAGGAGACCGAAGTATTCATCCGAGGAAATGAGCCCGCTGCGCACGAGCATGAGGTCGTCGTAGTAGGACGTAAAGCCTTCGAATAGCCACAAGAGCGAGGTGTAGTCCTCACGCGTGAGGTCGTACGGCACGAATGCGGCCGGCTTGATGCGCTTCACGTTCCAGGTGTGGAAGTACTCGTGGCTGCACAGGCCGAGATAGGTGCGATAGCCGTCCGACGTCTCCGGCTTGCCCTTCACCGGCAGATCCGTGCGATTGCAGATGAGCGCCGTCGACGCGCGATGCTCGAGGCCGCCGTAACCGTCGCTCACGGCTTGCGTCATGAACACGTAGCGTTCCATCGGCGCGCGCTTCGTGCGCGGCTCGAACAGCGCGATTTGCGCCTCGCAGATCTTCTTCAGGTCGGCGGCGAGACGCTCGGTGTCGAGCGCGACCACGCGGCCCGCGATCACGATGTCGTGCGGCACGCCGTGCGCCTTGAAGCTCGCGAGCGTGAACTCGCCGAGCGTCACGGGATGATCGACCAGTTCGTCGTAATTCGCGGCGGTGTACTCGCCGAAGCCGTAACGCTTCGTGCCGCGCGCTTCCGTGAGCGCCGTGCCCACGCGCCAGTGGCGATACGCGTGACCGTCCGGACGCTGGATATCGACCGCGTGCTGCGCGTCCTCATGGCCGAGCGCCGCGAGAAACACGCTCGTGCCGTTGAAGAAACCCACCGTGTCGTCGAGGTGCGCCGCACGCACCGACATATCCCATGCGTAGACCTCGTAGCGCAGCGTGAGCGCGCCCTTCACCGGCGCGGCCTGCCACGAGTGCTTGTCGGTCTTCGTCACGCGCACCTTGCGGCCTGCGTCGTTGAAGGCGCGCAGCGTGACGATGTTGCGCGCGAACTCGCGCACCATGTAGCTGCCCGGAATCCATACGGGCAGCATGAAGCGTTGACCGTCCGGCGCGGGGTCTTCCACGGTAAGCGTCACCTCGAACAGATGCGCGGCGGGATTCTTCGGGACGATGGTGTATCGGATCGGCTTCATCGGTGGGATCGGTGAGAGATTCGGTCAGCAGACGCTGCAATGCAATTTCAGTATGCCCGGCGCGCAAGAGCGGACAAAAAGCGCCGGGCAAAAAAAGCACCGGCCGCGAAAGCGGCCGGCGGGTTCGGGCGAGGCGTCAGTGCGCGCCGTTCAGTCCGCGTTCGAGCCGGTCGGCGCTGACCGCGCCGGGCAGGCGCGTACCGTCGGCGAGGATCACGGTGGGCGTGCCGGTCACGTTCATCTTCTGGCCGAGCGCGAGATTGCTGTCGATAGCGGCCGTGTCGCACGTGCCGGCAGCCGTGGGCGCCTTGCGGTCGACCATCCACGACTCCCACGCCTTCGCGCGGTCAGACGAGCACCAGATCTGCTTGGCCTTCGCCGTCGAATCCGGCGAGAGCACCGGATACAGGAAGGTGTAGACCGTCACGTTGTCCACGGCCTTCAGCGTGTTTTCGAGTTGATGGCAGTACGGGCAATTCGGGTCGGAGAACACGGCCATCTTGCGCTTGCCGTCGCCCTTCACGACCTTGACCGCGTTTTCGAACGGCAGCTTCGCGAAATCGACCTTGTTGATTTCGTTCAGGCGCGCCTCGGTGAGATTGCGGTGCGCCTTGGTGTCGATGAGTTCGCCGTTGAGCACGTAGTCGCCAGTGGCGTCGCTGTAGACGATTTGCGTGCCGAGGTTGATCTCGTAGAGGCCCGGCATCGGCGCCTTCGTGATGCCCTTGATGTCGCTGGCGTCGATGCCGAGGCGCGTCTGCAGCGCCGACCGGATCTTGTCGGTGGTCTGGTCGGCCTGGGCCGAGCAGCCGAGCGCCGAGGTGGCTACCGCGATCACGAGCGCGGCAATTCGAATACGCGTTTGCATGGGATGCATTCCTGATTCGCCCGCGCCGCGAGAGGGGCGACGCGCGCAGATTTCCGTTGAGTGGCCGGGGCGGCATGCGCTGCGGCCGCGGCCAATACGGCCATTCTAAGCTGCACGGGCCTCAAGCAACCGAAATGCCTGCTCGAGGGGTCAATGAGCGCTAAAGCCTGAGAATATTAGCCGAGCGCCGAGGCCACGAGCCAGCGCTTGAGCAGCGGCTGCGCGCCCACGAACGCCATGCCCGTGTTGCGCACCGCGCGCGCCAGCGTGCCGGGGAACGAGAAGAGCCGCTGCAGGCCGTCGGTGGCGACGACGAGCTTCTGGATGTCCTCGCGGCGGCTGCGTTCGTAGCGGCGCAGCAGCACGATGTCGCCGAGATCGCGGAACGCCTCTTTCTTCGTGACGACGTCGACGAGCGCGGCAACGTCGCGCAAACCGAGGTTCACGCCCTGGCCCGCAAGCGGGTGAATCAGATGCGCGGCGTCCCCGACCAGGGCAACGCGCGGCGCCACGAGCCGATCCACGGTTTGCAGCGAAAGCGGAAACCCGCGCGCAGCCGTGACGCACTCGAACTCACCGAGCTGGCTTTGCGAAACGCGCTCGACTTCAGCGGCAAGCTGCTCCGGCTCGAGCTTGAGCAGCGCGTCGGCGTGTTCGGTCTGTGCCGACCAGACGAGCGAGACGTGCTGATCCGGCAGCGGCAGCAAGGCGACGATCTCGCCCTCGCGGAACCACTGGTACGCCGTTTCGCCGTGCGGCTTTTGCGCGCGGAAATTGGCGACCACGCCGGTTTGGCGGTATTCGCGCCGCTCGACCTTCGAGCCGATCTGCGCGCGCACCCACGAATGCGCGCCATCCGCGCCGATTGCGAGGTCGGCTTCGATCGTGCGGCCATTGGCGAGGCCGATCACGGCCGCGTCGGATTTCACGTCCAGCGTCTCGGCGCGCGTGTCGATCCACGCGAGATTGGGCTGGAAGTTCAGCGCGGCGTCGAGCGCGCGCTCGATGACCGACGACTCGGCAATCCACGCGAGTTGCGCAACCGACGCCTGATACGCCGAGAAGTGCAGCTCCGCCGCAGCGTCGCCGAACACGCGCATGTCGTAGACGGGCGTGAGGCGCGCGGCGTCGGCGGCCTGCCAGACCCGCAGCCGCTCGAACAGCGCCTGCGAACTGCGCGAGAAGGCGTACACGCGCGCGTCGAACACGGCGCCCGCGGGCAGCGGCGCGCACGGCTGCGCGAGCAGCGCCACGCGCAGGCCGCCCTGGGTCAGCGCGAGCGCCGCCGACTTGCCGACGAGCCCGCCGCCGATCACGGCGACATCAAAGGTCTGGTTGCTTGCTGTCATGCGCGCATTATAGCCGCGGGTGCTTGTCTGACAGGGCCGGAAGGGCACGGATGTTGCGGCGCAGCAAGTCGTCGCAGGACGCCATCCCACGGGCACGGCGACGCCTGCGGCTAACCCTCACCCGGACGAGGTTACAATTACGGTTTTCGTGACTCCGCGCGAGCCGGCGTCACGCCCCCCGACGTGCCCCCTGCGCCGCCCCGCCCGCCGCTCCCGCTTTCGCGAGACGCCCGGCCCCGAGCCCTTCGCGCGCGGCGAGCCGCACGTCACCACCCTGACATGCAGAGATTTTCATGAGCCTCCAATGCGGCATCGTCGGCTTGCCTAACGTCGGCAAGTCCACCCTTTTCAACGCGCTGACCAAGGCGGGCATCGCGGCCGAGAACTACCCGTTCTGCACGATCGAGCCGAATGTCGGCGTGGTCGAAGTGCCGGATCCGCGTCTGAAGGCGCTCTCGGAAATCGTCAAGCCCGAGCGCGTCGTGCCGGCCGTGGTCGAGTTCGTCGACATCGCGGGTCTGGTCGCGGGCGCGAGCAAGGGTGAAGGCCTGGGCAACCAGTTCCTCGCCAACATCCGCGAAACCGATGCGATCACGCACGTCGTGCGCTGCTTCGAGGACGAAAACGTGATCCACGTGGCGGGCAAGGTCGACCCGATCTCCGACATCGAAGTCATCAACACCGAACTCGCACTCGCCGACCTCGCTACCGTCGAAAAGTCGCTTACGCGCTACTCGAAGGCCGCGAAGTCGGGTAACGACAAGGAAGCCGCGAAGCTCGTCGCCGTGCTGGAAAAAGTGCGCGCGCAGCTCGACCAGGCCAAGCCCGTGCGAGGGCTCGACCTGAACGAAGACGAGCAGGCGCTCCTCAAGCCGTTCTGCCTCATCACCGCGAAGAAGACGATGTACGTCGCGAACGTGAAGGACGACGGCTTCGAGAACAACCCGTACCTCGACGCCGTGCGCAAGCACGCCGAAGCCGAGGGCGCGCCGGTCGTGGCCGTGTGCGCGGCGATCGAAGCCGAAATCGCCGACCTCGACGACGAAGACAAGATCGCCTTCCTCGCCGACATGGGCATGAACGAGCCCGGCCTCGACCGCGTGATCCGCGCGGGCTTCAAGCTGCTCGGCCTGCAAACGTATTTCACGGCTGGCGTGAAGGAAGTGCGCGCGTGGACGATCCATGTCGGCGACACGGCACCGCAGGCCGCCGGCGCGATCCACACCGACTTCGAGCGCGGCTTCATCCGCGCGCAGACCATCGCGTTCGACGACTACATCCAGTACAAGGGCGAAACCGGCGCGAAGGAAGCCGGCAAGATGCGCGCCGAAGGCAAGGAATACGTCGTGCACGACGGCGACGTGATGAACTTCCTGTTCAACGTGTAAGCGCAGTTGCGAGGCAATGCCAAAAAAGCCCGCTCGTGAGCGGGCTTTTTTACGGCTGAGCGCGCGAGAGCGCGGCGGCAGGCAAGCGTCACTCCCCCGCCGCCCACGCCCCGTACAATAGCGGTTTTCGCGTCACCCCAATTCGCGGTTCCGACGCGGCGCACGCCGCGTTCGAGACATACTTCCGCCCCTTTTTCCCGTTTCCAAAGACACTCTCATGGCCCAATACGTCTTCACCATGAACCGGGTCGGCAAGATCGTGCCGCCCAAGCGCCAGATCCTGAAGGACATCTCGCTGTCGTTCTTCCCCGGCGCGAAGATCGGCCTGCTCGGCCTGAACGGCTCGGGCAAGTCCACGCTCATCAAGATCATGGCCGGCGTCGACAAGGACATCGAAGGCGAAGCCACGCCGATGCCCAACCTCAACATCGGCTACCTGCCGCAGGAGCCGCAGCTCGACCCGGAAAAGACCGTGCGCGAAGCGGTCGAAGAAGGTCTCGGCGACGTGTTCAACGCGCAGAAGAAGCTCGACGAAATCTACGCGGCCTACGCGGAGCCGGACGCCGACTTCGACGCACTCGCCGCCGAGCAGGCAAAATACGAGGCGATTCTCGCGACGACCGACGGCAGCGCGGAACAGCAGATCGAAATCGCGGCAGACGCCCTGCGCCTGCCGGCCTGGGACGCGAAGATCGGCAACCTCTCGGGCGGTGAAAAGCGCCGCGTGGCGCTGTGCAAGCTGCTGCTCGAAAAGCCCGACATGCTGCTGCTCGACGAACCGACCAACCACCTCGACGCCGAATCGGTCGAGTGGCTCGAGCAGTTCCTCACGCGCTTCCCGGGCACCGTGGTCGCCGTGACCCACGACCGCTACTTCCTCGATAACGCCGCCGAGTGGATTCTCGAACTCGACCGCGGCCACGGCATTCCCTGGAAGGGCAACTACTCCAGCTGGCTCGACCAGAAGGAAGAGCGCCTGAAGCAGGAAGAAGCGACGGAATCCGCTCGCCAGAAGGCGATCAAGAAGGAACTGGAGTGGGTGCGCCAGAACCCGAAGGGCCGTCAGGCGAAGTCGAAGGCGCGTATCGCCCGCTTCGAGGAACTGTCGAGCTCGGATTACCAGAAGCGCAACGAAACGCAGGAAATCTTCATTCCGGCGGGCGAGCGTCTGGGCAACGAAGTCATCGAGTTCAAGAACGTCAGCAAGTCTTACGGCGACCGTCTGCTGATCGACGACCTGAGCTTCAAGATTCCGGCGGGCGCGATCGTCGGCATCATCGGCCCGAACGGCGCCGGTAAGTCGACGCTCTTCCGCATGCTCACGGGCAAGGAACAGCCGGATTCGGGCGAGATCGTGCAAGGCCCGACGGTCAAGCTCGCGTATGTCGACCAGAGCCGCGACGCGCTGGCCGCCAACAAGACCGTGTTCGAAGAGATCTCGGGCGGCGCGGACGTGCTGACGGTGGGCAAGTACGAAACGCCTTCGCGCGCGTACATCGGCCGCTTCAATTTCAAGGGCGGCGATCAGCAGAAGATTGTTGGCAACCTCTCGGGCGGTGAGCGTGGTCGCCTGCATCTGGCCAAGACGCTCATTTCGGGCGGCAACGTTCTGCTGCTCGACGAGCCGTCGAACGACCTCGACGTCGAAACGCTGCGCGCGCTCGAAGACGCCCTGCTCGAATTCGCGGGCTCGGTCATGGTGATTTCGCACGATCGCTGGTTCCTCGACCGTATCGCCACGCACATCCTCGCTTTCGAAGGCGACTCGCAGGTCACGTTCTTCGACGGCAACTATCAGGAGTACGAGGCCGACAAGATCAAGCGTCTCGGCGAAGAAGCCGCGCGTCCGAAGCGTCTGCGCTACAAGCCGATCAGCCGCTAAGCGTGCTGGATCGATAGCAAACAACGGCGGCCCGCGGGCCGCCGTTGTCATTCTGGCGGCGCGCGCGGCATGGCGGTTGCTCGAAAGCCGCTACGCTTGGGGTCACTTCGCGTCACTCAAGGCCTGAACTCCGGTCCTCCCCCGAAAGGAATTCCGTATGGCGACGCCGCTGCGCAACCGTGTTCTCCTGATCGTCGCGATCGTCGTCGCGCTGCTCGTGCTCGCGGCGCTCGGCACGCTCTACGCACTGCAGCGCGAGGCAAAGGCGTACGTGGAGCGCGCGCTCGCGCCCGTCGGCTCGGCAGCGAGCGTGAATGTGGCGTTCGATCTCTCGTCCGTCGAACTCACCGACGTGCGCCTGAAGCCCCCGCCCAACTGGCCCACCGCCGACACGCTGCGCGCCGCGCGAATCACGATCACGCCCGACCTGCGCGCGCTGCTCTCGCACCGCGTGCACATTCGCGACGTGAGCGTGAGCGACTTCACGATGACGGTGCTGCGCCAGCAAAACGGCTCGATCCAGATCCTGCCGAATCTGCGCGAAGAAATGACGCAAAGCGACGCGAGCGCCGCGCAGGGAGGCATCAGCCTGCCTCAGGAAAAGGTCATCGACCATATCGGCTTCGAAAACGGCACGTTCGACTTCTACGATCGCTCGGTGAGCAATCCGCCGTGGCGCGTCACGGTGAACCGCGCGCAAGCGAGCGTCGACAATGTCCATCTGCCCGCGCTGAGCGAGCCCACGCGCGTTTCGGTGACGGGCAATGTCGTCGGCCCGGAGCACACCGGACGCATGACGTTCAACGGCTGGATGCAGATTGCGAGCAAGGACTCGCAACTCCATACGACGTTGCGCGGCATGGATGTGCGCACGATCGATCCCTACCTGCTGAAAAAGGCTGGCGCGAAGGCTAACGTGACGGGCGGCACGCTCGACCTCGACCTGAATTCGACCGTGCGGGGCTATCACCTGCACGCGCCGGGCACGCTCACGTTGCATAACCTGCAACTCGCGGAAAGCGGCGACGCCGTGGACACCTTCTTGTCGATTCCGACGCGCGCCGCCGTGGCGGCACTGAAGGCGCACAACGGTGAGATCACGCTGCACTTCGTGCTCGAAGGCAACCTGCGCGACCCGAAATTCAAGCTCAACGAAAACCTGATGACGGAGTTGCGCGCAGGCTTCGCACAGGCGCTCGGCGTGAGCGCAGAAGGGGTGGCGAAGGGCGCCGGGCAAACCGCGAAGGGGATCGCCGACGCGCTGCGCAGCTTGCTGCAGCCGGTGGCGCCGGCGCCTGCATCGAAATAACGCGCAGGGGCGCGGACGCTAGCGCGGTTAGACCGGCAGGCCGAGTTCGCGCAGTTTCGCGTCGGTGGCGGCGTTGCTCGTGTGATGCACGCCATGCCAGCCGAGCGCGGTGGCGGCTTTGGCGTTGTGCGCGTTGTCGTCGATGAAAACGAGTTCCTCGGGCTTCACGCCAGGCAACTGCACGTCGATACGGCGAAACATCTCGTGGAAGATCGCCGGATCGGGCTTCACGAGCTTCACGCGGCCCGACACGACGATATCGCGGCAGCGGCGCAGGATGCCGAAGCGCTCCCACGCCCACGGAAACGTCTCGGCCGACCAGTTGGTGAGACCGAAGATCGGCACGCCCGCCGCTTCCAGGCGCTCGAAGGTGGCGACGCCGCCCTCCAGCAGCCCGGCGACCATCTCGTGCCAGCGATCGTAGAACGCCCGAATGAGCGCCTCGTGCTCGGGAAACTTCGCGACCAGTTCCTCGGTGCCGACGGCGATGGGCTCGCCGCCGTCCTGGCGGATCACCCAGTCCATCTTGCAGACGTTCGTGAGGAACCAGCGGCGCTCGTCGTCGTTGGGAATGAGCTTGCGATAGAGATGCTCGGGACTCCAGTCCACCAGCACCCCGCCGAAATCGAACACCACTGCCTTGATCGTCATGCGTTTGCGCTCCGCTTGAACACCCATTGATTACCAGAGGAAATCAGATCGGCTGCGTGCGCTTTTCGAGCCACGCGAGCGCATCGCCGCTCACGTGCGGCGCCACGCGCACACGCACCGTCTGGTGGTACGCATTGAGCCATTCACGCTCGTCCGCGCGCAAGAGCGCCAGATCAATGCAGCGCGTGTCGATCGGACAAAGCGTGAGCGTCTCGAAGTCGAGGAAGTCGCCGAATTCGGTCGTTTCGGCGCGCTGGTTCAGCACGAGATTCTCGATGCGCACGCCCCACTTGCCCGGCCGGTAGATGCCCGGCTCGACCGAAGTGATCATGCCCTCTTCCATCGCGGTCCAGGGCTCGGCCGGCGCGTAGTGCGATATGACCTGCGGACCTTCGTGCACGTTCAGGAAGTAGCCCACACCGTGGCCGGTGCCGTGGCCGTAGTCCGCACCCGCTTCCCAGATCGGCGCGCGCGCGATGGCGTCGAGCATCGGCGAGCGGATGCCGCGCGGGAACTTCGCGCGCGAGAGCGCCATCATGCCCTTGAGCACGAGCGTGAAGTCGCGCTTTTGCTCCGCGCTCGGTGTGCCCACCGGCACGACACGCGTGATGTCGGTGGTGCCGTCGAGGTACTGGCCGCCCGAGTCGATGAGCAGCAGGCCATTGCCTTCGATCACGCTGTGCGATTCGGGCGTGGCGCGGTAGTGCGGCATCGCGCCGTTCGCGTTGAAGCCCGCGATCGTCGCGAACGAGAGCGACTTGAAGCCCGCACGGCGCGCACGCGCGGCGGAAAGCTTTTCGTCGATGGTCAGTTCGGTGATGGTCTCGCGGCCAAGCGCGGCCTCGAACCACGCGAAGAATTCGGCGAGCGCCGCGCCGTCCTGCTCCATAGTCGCGCGCACGTGATCCGCTTCGGCGGCCGTCTTGCGCGATTTGAAGAACGTGCTCGGATTGACCGACTCCACGAGCTTCACCGCCGACGCCACCGCCTGCAGCAAGCCGAACGTCACGCGGCGCGGATCGACGAGCAGCGCGGCTTTCGCGGGCAGCGCCGCGAGCGCGGCGGCAGCCTCGGCATAGGGCGCGACGCGCACCTTGTCTTTCGCGAGCGACTGCACGAGCGCCTCGCTCACCTTGCCGTCGGCAACGAAAAGCGTCGCCTCGTCCGGGCCGATCAGCGCGTGCGCGACGAACACCGGGTTGTAGTTGACGTCCGCGCCGCGCAGGTTGAAGAGCCAGGCGAGGTCGTCGAGCGTGGAGACGAAATGCCACTGCGCGCCCTTCTCCTGCATCGCGCGGCGCACCTGGTCGAGCTTGCCGGCGCGGCTCGTGTCGGCGTGCGGCGCGACGTGCTCGTACACGGGCTCGAGCGGCAGCGACGGGCGGCCCTGCCAGACGTCGTCGAGCAGATCGAGGTCCGTGCGCAGCGCGACGTCGCGCGCCTTGAGCGCATCGGCCAGCGCGCGCGCCGAGGCCACGCCGAGCACCGCGCCGTCCACGGCCACCGCGCCGCCCGCGCTCACGTTCTGCGCGAGCCAGTCGATGTGCGGTGCGCTCTGCTGGCCGCCCATCATCTTCATGAGCTGAATGCCGGTGCCGGCCAGTTGCTGCTCGGCTTGCACCCAGTAACGGCTGTCGACCCAGACGCCCGCAAAATCCTTCGTCACCACGAGCGTGCCTACCGAGCCCGTGAAGCCCGAGAGCCATTCGCGCCCCTGCCAGCGGCGCGGCAGGTATTCGGACAGATGCGGATCGGCGGACGGCACGAGCGCGGCATCCACGCCAGCGCGCGCCATCGCGGCGCGCAGGGCGGCAATGCGTTCAGGAATCGAGGAGGTTTCGGGGAGTCGGGCGTTCATGTTTTCACCTGCGAAGAATTCGAAGCGGAAGATCTGGGTTTGGCCTAAGGCGGCTGCGCGCGGCTAGCTGCGCCGCGCGCGCAGCGCCACGCACACACCCACGAAAACGAGCGCGAGTGCCGTGCAAAGCGGCCACTGGAGCAACTCGCCATCGTAGAAAAGACCGGTTGCACTGCCGGCCGCGTTCGCGAGCGCCGCGCCGAGCACGCCGGCCACGACCGCCAGTGCGAGCGAGTGGCGTGCGGCACGGCGCTGGGGATGGAGCCACCATCCCGCACAGCCCACCACCAGACCAAGAATGACAATACCGGTCCAGCCCATTAAAGACTTGTCCTATAGGTTTTCGGATAAGTCTGATAGGACTGCCGAAGCACGAGAGCTAGCATTTGCAACTTGGTTAGTCTCTTTTAAAACTGGAAAACGGTCGGCTCGGCGCTTCCCGCGTAGCGGTTGAGTGTAGGGGGCAGGATGGCGCAAGGCAAGCGCATCCGGGCCGCTCCAGCCGCACTCTCTCGTATGCGAATCGCCCTTGTCGAACCAGACGCCGGTCAGGCCGAAACCCTCGTCCGCCTGCTCATTGCGGGCGGGCACGCATGCCAGCACTTCCCGCTTGGCACCCAGCTCTTCGAAACCCTCGAAGACGAAACCTTCGACCTGTTGATCGCGGCATGGTGGTGCGGCGACGTCGGCGCTGACGACGTCATCCCCCAGGCGCGCAGGTTGCTCCCCGGTCTGCCCGCCATCGCCCTGATGCTCGCGCCCCATGAAAGCGAGATCGTCGCGAGCCTGCAGGCCGGTGCGGACGATTGCATCGCCAAGCCCGTGCGCGGCCCTGAAATGCTCGCGCGCATCGACGCGCTCCTGCGCCGCGCCGGCGTACGCCGGCCACGCAACCGCGCCCGTCATGGCTTTGGGGACTACCTCTTCGATTCCGGGCGTTACGAAGTATCGTTTCGGGGTCACACTGTCACGCTCACGCCCAAGGAATACCGCTTCGCGCTGCTGCTCTTCACCAACGCATCGCGCCCCGTTTCGCGAGCGCGCATCCTCGAAACCGTGTGGAATTTGAACCGCGACGTTCGGTCGCGCACGCTCGACACACACGCCTCTCGCCTGCGCAGCAAATTGCAGCTCGGGCCCGAGTACGGCTGGCGTTTGACCACTTTGTACGGCTTTGGCTACCAGCTCGAAAGACTCCCCATATCACCTGCCGGAGTGTCGGACTCTGTCGACGCGAATGTCGGAAGCGAGGAAAAGTTATAATATCCGCCTAAATCTCGCCCCCATGGTATGCAGCTTCTAACGATCGGAATCAATCACCACACCGCGCCCGTCGCCTTGCGCGAACGCGTGGCGTTTCCGCTCGAACAGATCAAGCCCGCGCTCGCCCTGTTCAAGGAAGCGTGGTCCGTCAAGCGTTCGCTGAGCGCACCGGAAGCCGCCATTCTCTCCACCTGCAACCGCACCGAGCTTTATTGCGCGACCGACGCGCAAAGCTCGCGCGACGCCGCCGTGAGCTGGCTTTCGCATTACCACGGCATCCGCGAAGAGGAACTTGCGCCGCACGTCTACACGCTGCCGCAGTCCGAAGCGGTGCGTCACGCGTTCCGGGTGGCTTCGGGGCTCGATTCGATGGTGCTGGGCGAAACGCAGATCGTCGGCCAGATGAAGACCGCGGTGCGCACCGCGACCGAAGCGGGCGCGCTCGGCACCTATTTGAACCAGTTGTTCCAGCGCACCTTCGCCGTGGCGAAGGAAGTGCGCAGCACGACCGAAATTGGCGCGCAATCGGTCTCCATGGCCGCGGCCGCCGTGCGCCTCGCACAGCGCATCTTCGACAAGATCGCCAATCAGCGCGTGCTCTTCATCGGCGCGGGCGAGATGATCGAACTGTGCGCCGCGCACTTCGCCGCGCAGCAGCCGCGCGAACTGGTCGTCGCAAACCGCACCGCCGAGCGCGGGCGCTATGTTGCCGAACGTTTCGGTGGGCACGCCATTCCGCTCTCCGACCTGCCCACGCGCATGCACGAGTTCGACATCATCGTCTCGTGCACGGCGTCCACGCTGCCTATCATCGGTTTGGGTGCCGTGGAGCGCGCGGTGAAGGCGCGTCGTCACCGCCCCATTTTCATGGTCGATCTCGCGGTGCCCCGCGACATCGAGCCTGAAGTCGCCCAGCTCGAAGACGTGTTCCTCTATACCGTCGACGATCTCGGCACGATCGTGCGCGAAGGCAATGCCTCGCGCCAGGCCGCCGTCGCGCAAGCCGAGACGATCATCGAGTCGCGCGTGGCGAACTTCATGCAGTGGCTCGACTCGCGCAGCATCGTGCCGGTCATCCGCCACATGCACACGCAGGCCGACGCGCTGCGTCGCACCGAGCTCGAACGCGCCCGCAAGATGCTTGCGCGCGGCGACGATCCGTCCGCCGTGCTCGAAGCGCTGTCGCAGTCGCTCACCAACAAGCTGATCCACGGTCCGACGCATGCGCTCAACACGTCGAGCGGCGATCAGCGCGACTCGCTCATCGAGCTGATGGGCGGCTTTTATCGCCACGGCCAGCCGGCCAAGGCAACCGAAGTCTCGCAAAGCGCAACGGATGTCACGGGCGCCTCGCGCTCCGCCGACTCCTCTGATTCGTCCGGTTCCTCCGACCGTTAGCGACGCCCGCGCTCGGGCGCGCGCCATGCGCACCCTGCACAACCGGGCCGCACGCCCGCCTCTTCTCTCTCGCAGTCCTATCCGGAGTTCGCTCCGCACCGCCCGATGAAAACGAGCATGCAATCGAAGCTCGACCAGCTGACTACACGCCTGGCCGAGCTGAACGACCTGTTGAGCCGCCCCGACGTGACCTCGAACCGCGATCAGTACCGCAAGCTCACGCGCGAGCACGCGGAACTGGGGCCGGTGGTCGAGCACTACGGCCAATGGCGACAGGCCAAAGACGACGAGGCCGCGGCGAAAGACCTGCTCTCCGACGCCTCGATGCGCGACTTCGCCGAAGAAGAGGTGAAAGCCGCACGCGAGCGCATGGCGCAGCTCCAGCACGAATTGCAGATGATGCTGCTGCCGAAAGACCCCAACGATGACCGCAACGTGTTCCTCGAAATCCGCGCGGGCACGGGCGGCGACGAGTCGGCCCTCTTCGCGGGCGACCTGCTGCGTATGTATCTGCGCTACGCGGAGCGCAACCGCTGGCAGATCGAGATGATGTCGGCAAGCGAGTCGGATCTCGGCGGCTACAAGGAAGTGATCGTGCGCATTGCGGGCGAGGCGGCGTATTCGAAGCTCAAGTTCGAGTCGGGCGGCCATCGCGTACAGCGCGTGCCCGCCACCGAAACGCAGGGCCGCATCCACACGTCGGCCTGCACGGTTGCGGTGATGCCGGAAGCCGACGAGATCGGCGAAGTCGAGATCAATCCCGCCGACCTGCGCATCGACACGTTCCGCGCCTCGGGCGCGGGCGGCCAGCACATCAACAAGACCGACTCGGCCGTGCGCGTGACGCACCTTCCGACCGGCATCGTCGTGGAGTGCCAGGACGACCGCTCGCAGCACAAGAACAAGGATCGCGCGCTCAAGGTGCTCGCCGCGCGCATCAAGGACAAGCAGTACCAGGAGCAGCACGCGAAGGAAGCGGCCACGCGCAAGAGCCTCGTGGGCTCGGGCGACCGCTCGGAGCGCATCCGCACCTACAACTTTCCGCAGGGGCGGCTCACCGATCACCGTATCAACCTCACGCTCTATCGCCTCGAAGCAATCATGGACGGCGACCTCGGCGAACTGATCGGCGCGCTCGTTTCCGAGCATCAGGCCGAGCAGCTCGCGTCGCTGGGCGACGCGGATTGAGCGCGCATCAAACATGAGCGAAGCCGTTACCGCTGAGGCGCTGCTGCGCGCCTCGCCGCTGCCCGCGCTCGAGACGCGCATTCTGCTGATGCACGTGCTCGGGTGGCGCCGCACCGAACTCATCACGCGCGGCGACGAGGCGCTTGAAACGAGCGCCGTCGCGGCCTACCGCGACCTCGAAGCGCGCCGCGCGCACGGCGAGCCGATTGCGCAGCTCGTGGGCGCACGCGAGTTCTACGGCCTCGACTTCGACGTGACACCCGATGTGCTGATTCCGCGCCCCGATACCGAGGTGCTCGTGGAAACCGCGCTTGCGGCGCTCGAAGGCATCGCACAGCCGCGCGTGCTCGACCTCGGCACCGGCAGCGGCGCGATTGCGGTGGCGCTCGCCTCGGCAAGGCCCGATGCGCGCGTCTGGGCCGTCGACCGTTCGGAGGCCGCGCTCGACGTGGCATCGCGCAACGCCGCCAAGCTGCTCGACGTGGGGCGCCCCGGCGGCCCGCTCGCGTTCGTCGCGGGCAGCTGGTACGACACGCTCGATCCGGCGCTGCGCTTCGAGGCGATCGTGAGCAATCCGCCCTATATCGCAAGCGGCGACCCGCATCTGGAGCAAGGCGACCTGCGCTTCGAGCCGCGCGGCGCGCTCACCGACGAAGCCGACGGCCTCACCGCCTTGCGCGCGATCGTCGCGGGCGCACCGGCCCGGCTCGCGCCGGGTGGCGTGCTCTGGATGGAACACGGCTACGACCAGGCGGCCGCTGTGCGGGCGTTGCTCGAAAGCGCCGGTTTCACGGACGTGCGCTCCGAGCGCGATCTCGCCGGGATCGAGCGCATCAGCGGCGGGCGTCTTCCGTTGCCGGCTGGCTGAGCGTAACCAGGCGCATCTGAGCACAACGCTGGCCACGCCCGGCCCGCTCAGGCGAAATCCGCTATCATTTCATCCTGCATTCCAACGTATTCAGCATCAATTCAATCGCAAGGTCAGTCATGGACACCCAACAACGCATCAAGCAGATCGTCGACGAAAACGCCGTCGTCCTCTTCATGAAGGGCAACGCGCAGTTCCCGATGTGCGGCTTCTCCGGTCGCGCGGTGCAGATCCTGAAAGCCTGCGGCGTCGATCAGTTCAAGACCGTCAACGTGCTCGAGGACGACGCGGTCCGCCAGGGCATCAAGGAATTCTCGAACTGGCCGACCATTCCGCAGCTCTACGTGAAGGGCGAGTTCATCGGCGGCTCGGACATCATGATGGAGATGTACCAGAACGGCGAGCTGCAGCAGCTCTTCGCCGCGGCGTAATTGCCGGCAACGGGGCGGCATCGGGCGCATAGCGTGGCGCCCGCGCCGTCCAGAGCGCACGGCGCGCTACGCCGGCGCTAGTCTTGAGGCGCCTTCGCCTCGACCTCACCTCGCCTTCGCTTCGACTCCCGCCTGACCGCCTGACGTGAATACTGCCTCCCAAGCCTCGCCTGCTATCGCACAACTGCCGCAACGCCGGCTGATCGTCGCGATCACGGGGGCCACGGGCGCGATTTACGGCGTTCGCATGCTCGACATGCTGCGGCAGCTGGGCGGCGTCGAAACGCACCTGCTCGTTTCCGCCGCGGGCTGGCTCAACATCCAGCACGAGCTGCAGCTCACGAAAGACGACCTACACGCGCGAGCCGATGTCGTGCATTCAGTACGCGATGTCGGCGCGACCATCGCTTCGGGTTCGTTCGCGACCGACGGCATGATCGTCGCGCCCTGCTCGATGAAAACGCTCGCGAGCGTCGCCCATGGCCTCTCCGACAATCTGATTGCGCGCGCCGCCGACGTCACGCTCAAGGAACGCCGCCGTCTCGTGCTGCTCGTACGCGAAACGCCGTTCAACCTCGCGCATCTGCGCAACATGACGGCAGTCACCGAAATGGGCGGCGTGATCTTCCCGCCGCTGCCGGCCTTCTACAACCGGCCGGCTTCGATCGACGAGATGGTCGATCACACGGTCGCGCGCGTGCTCGACCTGTTCGCGCTCGGGCCCGCACTCTCGCCCGCCTGGCCGGGGCTGCGCGGCGGCGACGAGTAAGCGCCCGCCGCATCTTTCTGCGCCGCTTCGATTATCAATATCGGCGACACAATCAATTCCCTTTCGCCCCGTTTAATTCGCGACGGTTGGGTCTTATATTGATCGCAATACGATACTTTTGGACCGCCCCGGCGCGGCCAGCTCACGATCATGACCACCCGCACGCCTTCCCTTTTCCTCTCGCACGGTGCGCCTACGCTGCCGATCGACCCGTCGCTGCCTTCTGGCGGCTTTACCGCGCTCTCGCAGCATTTGCCGCGTCCGCAGTCGGTGCTCATGCTTTCCGCGCATTGGGGCACGATGCGCCCCGCGGTGAGCACCGCCTCGCAGCCTGAAACCATCCACGACTTCTACGGCTTTCCGCGCGCGCTGTACGAAATCCAGTACCCCGCGCCGGGCGCGCCCGAGATGGCGCAGCGCGCAGCGGCGCTGCTGCGCGAGCAAGGCATTCCTGTCGATGAGCAAGCGCATGGCCTCGACCATGGCGCGTGGGTGCCCATGCTGCTGATGTTCCCCGACGCCGACGTGCCCGTCGCGCAGCTTTCGGTGCAGCCACGCGCCAACGCCGCGCATCACTTTGCGCTGGGCCGCGCGCTGCGCTCGCTGCGCGACGAAGGCGTGATGGTGATCGGCTCGGGCCAGATCACGCATAACCTGCGCGAGGCGGACTTCTCGGCGCGCCCGGAAGATGCCGATCCGCGCGTGGCCGAGTTCACGCAGTGGTTCGAGAATCACCTCGCCGCGCGCGACATCGACGCATTGCTCGACTACCGCCAGCGTGCACCGCACGCCGTGCTCATGCACCCGACCGACGAGCATCTGCTGCCCGTGTTCGCGGCGCTAGGCGCAGCCGACGACGACTACACACTCGGTGTGCAGTCGCTCGGCACCTACCAGCGCGCGCTCGCGATGACGAACTACGTGTTCGGCAGCGCGGTGCAATAACGCCGCGGCGAGCCGCCACACTGGCTCGCGCTTGCTCAAAAGGCAAAAAAGCCCGCCTGAATCGCTTCAGGCGGGCTTTTTGTATTGCGCGACGCTTGCTTTGATACTTAGTGCGCGCCGATACCTTCGAGGACTTCGTCGTGCTCCTCGCGTTCCGCAAGGTACGGCGAGCGGTAGCCCGAATTCACGCCCCAGTAATAGAACACGAGCGAGATCAGCGCGACGACGAGCATGTCCCAACCGTAGGGAAGCAGACCGCTGCCGCCGAACTGCTTGCTGCCGAGCAGCGAGAGGAGCGCCATGATCGGCAGGTACGCGCACAGCCACCATGCAGCCTTCAGATCCTGGCCCCAGCCTTCATAGCCCTGCTTGCCCTGGAAGTAGAAGTACACCGGCAGCGCGACGACCATCAGCAGAATGATTTCGCCGGTCAGCGGCCACTTCGCCCAGTACAGGATCATCGAAGCGCAGACGAACGCGAACGGCGCGATCACCTTCATGAACGGCACGTTCAGCGGGCGCTCGATGTCCGTGGCGGCGCGCTTGAGCGCCATCAGGCTGATCGGGCCGGTCAGGTACGAAATCACCGTCGCCACCGAGATCACTGCCGCGAGCGAGCTCCAGCCGCGGAAGAAGAACATGAAGATGAACGAGACGAGCAGGTTGAACCACATCGCGTTGCGCGGCACGCCGTAGAACGGGTGCACGTTGCCGAACATCTTCGGCATCGTGTTGTTGCGCTCCATCGCGTAGATCATGCGCGAGGTCGTCGCCATGTAGGTCGTACCGGTGCCGCTCGGGCTCACGAACGCGTCCACATACAGCAGGATCGCGAGCCAGTTCAGGTTCAGCGCGATCGCGAGTTCCGCGAACGGCGACTTGAAGTTGAACGTGTTCCAGCCCTTCGCGACGTCAGCCGGATTGACCGCGCCGATATACGCGATCTGCAGCAGCACGTAGATCACGAGCGCGCAGAGGATCGAGCCAATGACCGCAAACGGCACGCTCTTGGCCGGGTTGCGCGCTTCGCCCGCGAGGTTGATCGGGCTCTGGAAGCCGTTGAACGCGAACACGATGCCGCTGGTGGCAACCGCCGTGAACACCGCCGACCAGCCATACGGCGCGAACGTGGTCGTCTGGCCGAAATTCTCGTGGTGGAAGCTTCCAGCCATCAGGCCAATGATCGTCAGACCCGGGATGATGAACTTGAAGATCGTGATCGCGCTGTTGGCACGTGCGAACAGCTTCACACCCCAATAGTTGAGCATGAAGTAGATGATCACGAGAATCGCCGAAAGGCCGAGCCCTGAATGTGTCAATGACCCGTCGACGAAGAGCGCGTGCGCCCAGTCATAGGGCCAGGTACTCATGTACTGGATCGAGGCTTCGGCTTCGATCGGGATGACCGAGACAATGGCGATCCAGTTGGCCCACGCGCTGATGAAGCCCACCAGTGCGCCGTGCGAGTAGCGGGCGTAACGGACCATACCGCCCGACTCCGGGAACATCGCACCGAGTTCGGCGTAGGTGAGCGCGATGGCCAGAATGACCACGGCGCCGATGATCCAGGCGCAAACGGCCGCCGGGCCTGCAATCTTCGCCGCCTTCCACGCGCCGAACAGCCAGCCCGAACCGATAATCGACCCGAGGCCGGTGAACATCAGCGCGAACGGGCCGATGTTCCGTTGAATAGAACTTTTCACGTCTTCTCCTGTTTCAAGAGCAGCTCGACAACGCGTTTATCCCGTCTGTTGTGCGGGCGGGTTTCCCGCGGTTGTCGTACCTCCACACGAAAGATTGCGCCTGTAGGCGCAACTTCAGCGCGGCGCGTAGTTTAACCGGTTGCACCACGGAAGGGCGCCAAAAACGACGGCCTAATACAAAAAAGTCATTTGCTTATCAAGGTTTGTAAGGGTCAGTTTCGACCCTGTAGCAAAAAAATACGAACTTTCCCGGGGACCTAGTTGACCTTCATGGCGTTTAGCCGTATAAAGTTCGGGCAGGATTTCAAGCGGCGAGTGTGAATAGGTCTTTCGTAGTTCGCCCATCAACGGTACTCCGGCTGGTCCCATACCCCTTCCTTGATTTTCGTGCACCTCTCGGGCTTCGGCCTTCATTCATTTTTAGGAAAGTAATATGGAAACCGGTACCGTCAAGTGGTTCAATGACGCTAAGGGCTTTGGCTTTATCACTCCGGACGGCGGCGGCGAAGACCTGTTCGCGCACTTCTCGGAAATCAAGGTTGACGGCTTCAAGACGCTGCAAGAGAACCAAAAGGTTCAATTCGAAGTCCGCACGGGCCCGAAGGGCAAGCAAGCTGCCAACATCAAGCCGGTCTAAGTACTGCGCTTATTGGTCTGCTAAGGCATTTAGGATCTGAACGCAGCTTCTGCGAAGTTCCTGACTAGCAAGCTTACCGAAAAACCCCACGCTTCTTCTCGAAGGTGGGGTTTTTTCTTGCCTGCGTTTTTCAGAACGGATTTTCATCGGGGATCAGATTCCCCGCGCGTTCAGCCGCGCATTCAGCCGCGTATTCAGCCGAACAGACGCTGCGCGTGAATGCCCAGGCCCGTCGCCACGCTGGCAAGACGGTCGCCGAAAACGGCCTGCGACTGCGGAAACGCCTCCGCCAGCGCCTGCGTCAGGAATACGAGGCCGGTGGAGCCGCCCGTGAAGTAAAGCGCGCTCACCTGCCCGGGCGCCACACCCGCCGCCTGCACCGTTTCACGTGCGGCCTGCACAATGCGCCGCGTCTCCTCGCGGCCCGCCTCGACGAGTTGCGCGTCGCCGAACGCAAGGCGCAGATCTGTCTCGACCGCCTCGAGGTCGATCATCGTCTCCCCGCCCGCGGAAACACCGATCTTCGCCTCCTCGGCGCGCGCCGTGAGCGCGTGCCCCAGCCGCTCGTCGACCACGCGCATCAGCCGGTCGTGTTGACGCGTGTTCGGGTACAGATGGCGCATGAGCTTCAGCTCGGTTGCGCGCTTGGGCGTATAGATCGTGTTGATGAGGTGCCAGGTCGCCAGATCGAAATAGATGCGGTTCGGCACTTCGCGGCCTTCGGGGTCAAGCGACTGATAGCCCAGTTCGCGCAGGATGGTCGCGAGTTCGACGCGGCGGTCGAAGTCGGTGCCCGCCACGTGCACGCCGTGGTGGGCGAGCACGTCGTCCTTGCGCTCGAGGCGCGACATACGATCCGGCCCCACACGCACGAGCGAGAAGTCCGACGTACCCCCGCCAATGTCGGCCACGAGCACAAGTCCTTCTTGCGCGAGGCGCGACTCGTAGTCGAACGCCGCCGCGATCGGCTCGTACTGGAACTCAATTTCCCGAAAGCCCACGCGGCGCGCCGCCGCTTCGAGCTGGTCCTGGGCGAGCCGGTCGGCGCGCGGGTCTTCGTCGACGAAGAAGACGGGGCGACCCAGCACAGCACGCGTGATGGGCGCACCCGAGCAACGCTCGGCGCTGCGCTTCAGGTGCTCCAGGAAGATCGTGATGATCTCGGTATAGGGAATCGCGCTGCCGTCGCCGAGGTCGGTCGTGCTCTCGGCGAGCGGCGAGCCGAGGATGCTCTTCATCGAGCGCATCAGCCGGCCGTCGAAGCCGTCGATATAGGAGGCAAGCGCCGCACGCCCGAATTCGCGCGTGTGTTCGTCGACGTTGAAGAACACCGCCGTGGGCAAGGTGGTGTGCGCGCCTTCCACCGGCGCGAGGCGCATCGCGCCGTCGGCCGCTGCCGGGAGCGCCACCGCCGAATTGGAAGTTCCGAAGTCAATCGCGCAGAAGCTGGTCATGGCAAGAGCGCGCCGCAGCGAATGCGCGCGCAAGAGAGGAAAGGTCGGGGGGATCGGCTTTGTAGCACGAAAGCGCGGCGCGCGGCAACCGCAGGCCCATGATGCGGCCCCGGGAAGTAAAAAACGCGCGGCCCGCGCCGCGCGTTTTTGCTCGGTTCGATAACCCGCTGCCCGCATGGGCGTTGGGCTATGTCCGGCTCAGCCCTTGAAGGGGTGCTTCCAGCCGTTTTCGTAGGCGATCTCGCCCACCGCCGAACGCGTGCGCTCCGCCTTCTCGCGATCGCGCAGCACCGGTTCCAGCTTCTCGGCTTCGCCGTAGTGGCCGATCGAGATGATCGACAGCGGCTCCACGTCGTTCGGCAGCGCAAATTCCTTGCGGAACGCCTGCACGTCGAAACCGCTCATCTGGTGCGCGGCGAGGCCCAGCGCGTGCGCCTGGAGCACGAGCGACATCGCCGCCGCGCCTGCGTCGTATTGCGCCGTGCGGTTCACTTCCCCCTTCGCGTTGAGCGTCTGCGCCGTCACGGCGATCAGCACCGGCGCCGGCGCGTTCCACTGCTGGTTGAACGGCACGAGCGTCGAGAACGCGCGCTTGAACGCGATTTCGTCGGCGCTACGGTCGAACACGATAAAGCGCCACGGCTGCAGGTTGTAGCCCGAGGGCGCCCAGCGCGCCGCCTCGATCACCGCGTGCAGCGCCTCGCGGCTCACCGGCTCGCTCGAATAGGCGCGCGGGCTCCAGCGGCCGGCGATGAGTTCGTGAATGGGCACGGCTGTCGGTGCGGGTTTGTGCTTCGTCATGCCTTGTGTGTCCTTGGGGTGGCGGGCGGCTTGCCCGGGGGTCACTAGAATAACCGCAGCGCGTGAAATACGCTCAAACGCAACGGGCGACGCTCATGCGTCGCCCGTTGGAATACGTCGAAGTGCGAACCGGCGCGTTCAAGTCGCGGTGCGCGTGCGCCTCGTCAGGCCGTTTGCACGCCCACGGCGCGCGGCCCGCGGTTGATGCGCAGCACGAGGAACGACGCGACGAGACACAGCCCCCCCGAAATCATCGACGCCACCGTGTAGGTGCCGAGACTCGCGCGCAACAGGCCCGCGCCGAACGCCGCGAATGCCGCGCCTAGCTGATGACCCGCCACGACCCAGCCGAACACGATCGGCGCGCGCTCCTTGCCGAAAACGTCGGTGGCAAGGCGCACCGTAGGCGGCACCGTCGCGATCCAGTCGAGGCCGTAGAACACAGCGAAAATCGGCAGCCCGAAGAAGTCGATGCCGAAGGCATGCGGCAGATAGATCAACGAAAGTCCGCGCAGCCCGTAGTACCAGAACAGCAGCACGCGGCTGTTGAAGCGGTCCGAGAGCCAGCCCGAGAGCGTCGTGCCGAACAGGTCGAAAATGCCCATCGTGGCGAGCAGCGAGGCGCCCTGCACTTCGGTCATGCCATAGTCGCCGCACATGGCGATGAGGTGCGTGCCCACATAGCCGTTCGTGCTCGCGCCGCAAATGAAGAAGCTGAAGAAGAGCAGCCAGAAGTCGCGCGTGCGGCTCGCCGAAAAGAGCGCGTCGAACGCGATCTTCAGCGGATTTTGATGCGGCGCCGGCGGCGCGACGGGGGTGCTCTCGTCCTCGCCGAACGGACGCAGATTCACGCTCGCGGGCCGCTCGGGCAGCAGGAACAGCACGAGCGGCAGCACCGCGGCGGCGGCCACGGCAACCACGAGCACCACCGACTGCCAGCCGTGCTTCTCCACGATCGCCGCGAGGAGCGGCAGGAACACGAGTTGGCCCGTGGCCGAGCTCGCCGTGAGGATGCCCATGGCAAGCCCGCGGTGCGAGTGGAACCAGCGCGTGACGACCGTGGCCGAAAGCGAAAGCGCCGCTACGCCGGTGGCGCCGCCCACCATCACGCCCCAGATCAGGATCATCTGCCACGGATGCGTCATCAGCGCGGAAAGCGCCACGCCCGCCGCCATCGTGCCGAGCGCCGCGAGCAGCGTGGGACGCACGCCGAAACGCTGCATGGCCGCCGCCGCAAATGGGCCCATGAGGCCATAGAGCGCGATGTTCACCGAGATGGCGAGCGAGATCGTCGCCCGGCTCCAGCCGAATTGATGCTCGAGCGGCACCATCATCACGCTGGGCGTTGCACGCGTGCCGGCCGCCGCCAGCAGCACCAGAAACACCACTGCCACGACGAGCCATCCGTAGTGGAAACGCCCACCTATTCGCTTCGCTGCCCAGTTCATTGGTGCTCCTGTCACGGCGCGCCGGGTTTCGACATGCCTATGTTTTCGTTGGTATGACCGCTAGCTGCGACGATTCGCCATCGTTCGATTGTTACCGATCGGTCACAAGTGTGTTGCGATAGTAGTTACCGCTCGGTAACATGTCAAGCAATCACCCTGATCGCGAGATGCCCTCATGAAACACGAAGGCCACGCCGAAACGTCAACCGCCTCTGCGCGCAAGCCCCGCCCCCGCGCGCAAACGACCGGGGCGCGCGCCCACGAGCACCTGCTGCGCGCCGCCGACGAGCTGTTCTACCGCGAGGGCGTGCGCGCGGTCGGCATCGAGGCTGTGGTCGAGCGCGCCGGCGTCAACAAGATGAGCTTGTACCGGCAGTTTTCGTCGAAGGACGATCTCGTCGTCGCCTACCTGCAGCGCTGCGATGTGCGCTTTTTCGAGCGCTTCGACGCCAGTCTCGCGAAGCATCCGGGCGAGCCGGCGAAGCAGTTGATGCAGTATTTCGAGGACCTCACGCGCCGCGCCTCGGCGCCGGGCTATCGCGGTTGCCCGTTCGTGAACGTTGCGACCGAATTCCCCGAGGCCACGCATCCCGCGCGGCGCAGCGTCGACAACAACAAGACGAAGCTCATGGCGCGGCTCACCACGCTTGCGCAGGAAGCTGGCGCTAGCGATCCGGCCGCGCTTGCGGAGGAACTCGCGCTGCTCGTCGAAGGCATCTACGCCGCAAGCCAGACTTACGGCCCCGGCTGCGGCCCGATTCTCGCGGCGCCGCGCATGGCAAAGCTGTTGATCGAAGCGGCATGTCCACAGCGCTAGCCGCCCGTAAAATGACACGATGAACGAACCCGCTGCCCTGTCCCCCGACCACGCCGCCATTCTCGAAGCGACCCGCCACTGGCTCACGCGCGCTGTGATTGGCTTGAATCTCTGCCCGTTCGCGAAGAGCGTGTACGTGAAAAACCAGATTCGCTACGTGATTAGCGAGGCGACCGATCTCGAAGGTGTCCTCATCGATCTCGAGCGCGAGCTGCAAACACTCGCCCAAGCCGACGCCGCGGAGATCGACACGACACTGCTGATCCTGCCCCGTGCGCTCGCCGACTTCGCCGATTTCAACGACGCAACCTGGTTCGCCGAGCGCCTCGTGCAACAGTTGCGACTGGAAGGCACGCTGCAGGTCGCAAGCTTTCACCCGCAATTCCAGTTCGAGGGCACCGAGCCCGACGACATCGAGAACTACACGAACCGCGCGCCGTATCCGATCCTGCATTTGCTGCGGGAGGCGAGCATCGAGCGCGCGGTCGAGGCATTCCCCGACGCCGCCGACATCTACGAACGCAACCAGGAAACGCTGCGCAAGCTCGGCTTCGACGGTTGGCAAGACTGGATGAACAAGCGCGACTGACGCCGCGCCGCCCACACGCTCAACCCTCGGTTGCCGCCTCCGGGGCCGCCTCGCCTTCGTCGGCGAAAAAGCGCTCGCGCAGGTCCGCGAGCCCAAAGGTATCGAGAATCTCGTTCAGCCGCTGCGCCGGACGGCGCCGCGGCAAATCCTTGTACTGGGCGATGATGAGTTCGTTCTTCATCGAGTGCTCCCAGCCCACCAGTTCCGTCACGCTCACCTGATAGCCGTGCGCCTCGAGCTGCAGGCAGCGCAGCACGTTGGTGATCTGGCTCCCGAATTCGCGCGTATGCAGCGGATGACGCCAGATCTCCGTGAGCGCCTGCCCGAGCGACTTGCCCTTATTGCGGCGCAGCACGCCCGCCACCTCGGCCTGGCAGCACGGCACGACCACGATGTAGCGCGCACGCTTCTTCAGTGCGAAGCGCAGGGCGTCGTCGGTGGCCGTATCGCAGGCGTGCAGCGCTGTGACAATGTCGATGGTGTCAGGCAGTTGCGGCGACGTAATCGAGTCGGCTACCGAAAGGTTCAGGAACGACATGCCGCCGAAGCCCAGCCGTTTGGCCAGCTCCTGCGAATGCTGCACGAGTTCGTCGCGCGTTTCGATTCCATAAATGTGTGACCTGTCGCGCTGATCCTTGAAGAACAGGTCGTAGAGAATAAAGCCCAGATAGGACTTGCCCGCACCGTGATCGACGAGGGTCACGTCGCGGCCATCCTGCTTGAGATCCTTGAGCAGCGGCTCGATGAACTGGAACAGGTGATAGACCTGCTTCAGCTTGCGGCGGCTGTCCTGGTTCATTTTCCCGTCGCGCGTCAGGATGTGGAGCTCCTTGAGGAGTTCGACAGACTGGTTCGGACGGACTTCGTAGGTCTTGCTGGACATCGGCGTGGTCACAGGAAAGGCGTGGCATGTCGCGAAACGTGCGACAGGCGACAGAAGGGTTGCGGTATTCCTGTCATTTTACGAAAAAAGCTAGTCAAGGCTGCCGAACCCATAAGAGCAGCGAGTGTCGTAATAGCGTCCAGGCACGCTGACCCACGTGCGGACAGGAGGGAGGGGTTGAGTAGAAGAGACACGAGGATTTTCGTCCCCGATGCCCAAAAAAGGACCAAAACGTAGCGCGACCAGCCGGCAACGAATCGACAGGCGCGCATTGGGAGGTCGCTCCGGGAGTGCCGGTTGCGATGAATCAGGCTGGCGCAGTCCTCGCTGCGCGAAGAGCGCACGACGCTGTATGGCCTTGCATGGGGCATGCAATGAATACGATACCTGACGGAAACGCAGAGCAAAAATTCCAGGAACTGCTTACGAAACTCATCACGGTTCCCGACTGGACGGAAAAGCAGCAACTGGAACTGGAAATGGCGCGCGACATCTCGGTGGAGATGCTGCGCGTTGCGGAAAGCATGCGCGACGGCCCATCGGATCTCGAAACCTGCCTGATCCTGCTGAAGTACGCGAAGGTGCTCGATTTCGTGATGTCGGCGTTGGCGTCGCGCCGCGATATCAAGCCGCAAACGCTGCGCGTGATTTTCAAGCTGGCAGGCCTCAAGGTCGACGAGGCCTATCCCGGGTGAAGCCGATGTGAACCTGACGTCAATCCGGCGCGGCGGCCTAACGCCGCCGACGCCGATGCTCGACTCCCATACGGGCCGTTAGCGGCCCGTACTCTTCTTTTTTGCCAACGATTTTGCCCGCCGCCGGCTCACTGCGCGCGCACCTTGAGGCGCCACAGCGAAGTCAGCTCGGCCACGCGCGCACGATACAGCGGATCGCTCGGATCCGAGGCTTTCGGGTGCCGCGGACGAATGTCCTCCCGGCCCACCACTTCGAGTCCAGCCTCCACGATCATCTCGACGAGCGATTCGCGCGTGCGCAGCCCGAGATGTTCCGCGAAATCGGACAGGATCAACCAGCCCTCGCCGCCCGGCTCGAGATGGTCCTTGAGACCGCCGAGAAAACCGCGCAGCATGCGGCTCTCCGGATCGAACACGGCGTATTCGATGGGCGACGCGGGACGCGCCGGCACCCACGGCGGATTGCAGACGACGAGCGGCGCGCGCCCCGGCGGAAACAGGTCTGCCTCGACGACCTCGACCTGGGCGGCATAGCCGAGGCGCTCGAGGTTCTCGCGCGCGCACGCCAGCGCCCGCGCGTCCTGATCGGTGGCGACCACGCACTTCACACCGCGCGAGGCGAGCACGGCGGAGAGCACGCCCGTGCCCGTGCCGATATCGAAGGCCTTTTCGAGCGACGGCAGCGCCGTGCGCGCGACGAGATCGACATATTCGCCGCGCACCGGCGAAAACACGCCGTAGTACGGATGAATGCGCTCGCCATTCAGCGCAGCGATCTCGACGCCCTTCTTGCGCCATTCGTGCGCACCAACGAGACCGAGGATTTCACGCAACGACACCGCAGAAGCTTCGCCATCGGGCGCGCCCCACGCCTCTTCGCACGCAAGACGAACGTCGGGCGCGCGGCGCAGGTTGATGCCGTAATCGCCTTCGAGCGGAATCAGCACCATGGCGAGCGTGCGGGCGCGCTGCGCCTGCGCCTGGCGGTGCAGATGAAACGCTTCGAGCGGTGAGGCGGGCGCCTTGGGCGGCGCAGCCTTGCGAGGCTTGCGCTCCGCGCGGCGCGCCATGGCCAGCAGCAACTGACGCGCGTTCTGAAAGTCGCCGCGCCACAGCAGGGCGGTGCCTTCGCAGGCGAGGCGGTACGCGGTGTCCGCGGTCGTGCGATCGTCGGCGATGACCACGCGTTTGGGCGCCGGCACGCCCGCCTCGGAGCGCCAGCGCACCGTGCGCGGGCCTTCGGTGTCGGGCCAGGTGAGAGTGGGGTGTTCGGTCATAGGTCGGATAGTCGATGCGGAGGGCCAGTTCGTCGATGCGTTGCCGGGCCGCCGGTTGGCGCCCCGGGGCGCCTTACGCGGCGCCATCATATAGCACGGCGACGCGGCACGTTCCGCCGCATCGCCTTTGCACCGATCATCGCTCAGACGTGCGGGCGCGTCGACTCGGCCAAACGGCATAGGACGAAACGCACGCGGGCGGCAGTAAAATGTGCGCCGACCGCGCCTCGCCACGCCACGCCCACCCGCTCGAGACCATGCCAGAAACCACCCAGCCGACACGCCGCGCGCGCAAACCGCGCACGCGCCGCGCCAGCGCCGGAGGTGGGCTCGACGAGGGGTTTTACGCCGAACTGCTGCATATCGTGGGGCTGCGGGAGAACGTTTCCGGCGCAGGGCGCACCGTGACGCGACTCGCGCCGGACGCGCGATTGCGTGGCGCACTGATCGAACTCTCGCTAGCGCGTGTTGCCGCGTGCGAGGTCGAGAGCCAGAACGAACGGACGGAGGCCGACCGCTTCGAACTTGCGCTGCGGCTTTGCATCGCCTGGATCAGCCGCCTGGTTTTTCTCAAGGTACTCGAAACACGTCTGCTGACGCTCCACGGCGGCGATGCGCCGTACGCGTTTCTGAACGTACGGCACATCCGCTCGTTCAGCGATCTCGACGCACTGTGCGACGCCGTACTCCATGGCGATGAAGCCGCGCCCCCCGCTCGCTTCGCTCACCTCCCCCGCTTCGACGGTTCGCTTTTCGAGCCGCAAGACCTGGACCCAAGCCTGCTCGGCATGGGCGCGCTCGACGAGAGCGCCACGCTACCGCTTTTCGCCACAACCGTGCTCACCGATGCGGGCGGCGAGCGGCACGTGCTCGGGTATCTGCTCGATTTTCTTGGCGCGTTCGACTTCTCCGCCGGTTTGCTCGCGCACGAGCCAGCCGCGGCGAACGCGCGTTGCCTCGACGGCTCTTCGCTCGGGCTCGTCTTCGAAAAGCTCAATGGCTACCGCGATGGCGCCTGGTACACGCCAGGCAGCGTCGCGATGCAACTCGCCCGTCCCGCCATCACGAATGCGGCGCTGAATCGACTGAATCGCGCCAACGGCTGGCACTGCACGAACATCGATCAGCTATCCGAATTGATCGACGACCGCGACGAAGCTCGGGCGATTCTGGACTCGCTGCGCATCTGCGATCCCGCCGTGGGCTCAGGGCATCTGCTCGTTTCAGCGCTCAACGAGTTGCTCGCGCTGAAAGTCCACCTTGGCTTGCTGAACGCGTGTGACCTCGAAGCGCTTAGCGCCTGCCGCATCGACGTAACTGCGGACCGGCTTTGCGTCACGCACGCGAACGGCGAGCCGCTCACACACGAGCGCGATGGCGAGGCCATCCGCAAGATCGAAGCCGCGCTCTTTCGTGTCAAGCGGGACATCGTAGAGCGCTCGCTCTTTGGTGTGGACATCCATGCCGATTCGGTCGGCATGGCGCGTTTGCGGCTGTGGATCGAACTGCTCGAACACGCGGACTTCACCGCTTCGCTGCCAAACCTCGAGACCAACCTCAAGCAAGGCAACGCGACGCTCAGCCGTTTTGACTTCGATACGCCCATTCGCGAGTACGCAGCGCTAATCGCGAACTATCGTGCGAGTGCAGCAAAACTGCGGACGACCAACACACGCGCCGCAAGACGCGCCGAAGCCGCTCGATTCGCCCAACTGCGCGACACGTTGCGCAACGCGCTTGCAAATATCCCGGCCCAAACGCCGCCCGAAGAGGCCACGGCGTTCGAATGGCGCATCGAGTTCGCCGAGCTACTCACCGACGAAGGCCACTTCGAGCGTTTCGACGCCGTCATTGCGAATCCGCCCTATATCGATTCCGAGCGCATGATCAACCAGGGCCAGCGCGCGCTGCGCGAGCGCCTCGCGCAGCGCTGGCCGAGCGCGAGGGGCAACTGGGACCTGTACATCGTGTTCATGGAGCTAGGCCTCGCGCTCCTCAAGCCTGGTGGCGCAATGGCGTATCTCACGCCCGACAAGTGGCTCTCGAAGCCCTTCGGCAACGCACTGCGCGCGCGGCATCTGGACAAGATCGAACGCATCGTCGGGCTCGGGCGTGACGTGTTCGAACAGGCGCGCGTAGATTCGATCATCACGGTCTTTCGCGAGTCGGGCACGCCCGCCATCGCGACTGCGCGCATCGAGGGCGAAACGCTTCGCGAGCTGGCGCAAACCGACAAACGCACGCTAGAGGCGCCGTGGCCGCTCGACGCGCTGCTCTCGCCACATGCCGCGTTCGTGCAGCGGATCGGCCGCGCGCACCCCACGCTCGGCGGTTTGCTGCCCTGCGAAAACGCATGCGCGACGTCGGACGCCTACCGGCTCGCGCCCCTCGTCGAAGAGGCCGAAGAGCATGCGCTCGCTGACCATCACTACCGCGTGGTGAACACCGGCACGCTCGGGCGCTACGTCTCGCGCTGGGGCAGCAAGCCGATGACCTACCTCGGGCGACGCTACAACGCACCCGTGGTCGAGCGCGAGCGTTTCGCCTCAACGTTCTCGAACGGCTACGGCGCGAAAGCCCGTGCGAAAAAAGTGATCGTGAAAGGCCTCACGCGGCTCGACGCGACACTCGATCTCGCCGGCGACACCATCCCCGGCAAAACTACGCTTATCCTGCGCTCGGACGACGAGCCCCTGCTCAAGTTCGCGGCGGCGCTCCTCAACTGCCCGCTCTCGATTTTCCTGATTCGCGCGAAGTACGGATCGTCGAGCTACAACGGCGGCGTGGCGTTCACGAGAGCGATGATCGACGCGTTGCCCGTGCCGGGAAGCGCCTCGATGCGCGGCGAGATCGCCGACTGCGTAACCCGGTTGCTGCGCGCTCACGAGTCCGGATGCGGCGCCCCGGAAGTGGAAGACATCGCGCGCGAGATAGATCGGCGCCTCTACGCGGCTTTTGGCTTGTCGGCGCACGAGATCGACCTCGTGGAAGGCCGCGCCGGCCCGATCGCGCACGAAGCAAGCTGACCGGGCAGCCGCGCGACGGCGTCACGGCGAGTCGGCTAGTCTTGCTCATCCTCGCGCGAGAGCAGACATCATGGAACGGCTACGATTCTTCAGTCCCTCCGAGGAGAGCAGCGTGCTGACCTTATCGATCGCCACGACGTTGGTGATCGCCCTCATCGGCATCCTGTTCGGCCTGATCTCCGGCTCGTTTTCCATTGTGTTCGACGGCGTGTATTCGCTCGTCGACGCGAGCATGAGCGCGCTCGCGCTCGCCGTCGTGCGGCTCATCACCTCCTACGCGGTCAACGTCGACCTGCCGCGTAAATGGCGCGAGCGCTTCACCATGGGCTTCTGGCATCTCGAACCCATGGTGCTCGGCCTGAACAGCACGCTGCTCGTGGGCGTGGCCGTCTATGCGCTGATCAACGGCGTGACGAACCTGCTCTCCGGCGGCCACGAACTGCACTTCGGCCCGGCGCTCGTCTACGCCGTGCTCACCGTGAGCGCATGCGCAGCGATGGCGGTGTTCGAATCGCGCGCGAACCGTCGAATCCACTCGGATTTCGTGCGCCTCGACATCAAGTCGTGGATCATGTCCGCGGGCATCACGGCCGCGCTGCTGATCGCGTTCAGCGTCGGCTATGCGATTCAGGGAACGGCGTGGGAGCACCTCACGCCCTACGTCGACCCGGCGGCGCTCGTGGTGGTATGCGCGGTGATCATTCCGATTCCGCTCGCGGAAATCCGCCAGGCCCTGCTGGACGTGCTGCTCGTTGCGCCCGCGGATCTCAAGCAGCATGTCGATGCCGTCGCGAAACGCTTCGTCGAGCGCTACGCCTTTGAGTATTACCGCGCCTATGTCGCGAAAGTGGGCCGTTCGCGCGAGATCGAGTTGTATTTTGTCGTGCCGCCCGACATGCCGCCGAAGCGCATTGCCGAATGGGACGCGATTCGCGACGAAATTGGCCGGGCCATAGGCGGAGACGAGTCGCACCGCTGGCTCACGATCATGTTCACGAGCGACCCCGAATGGGCGGAGTGAGCCCAGAAAGCACAAAGGGTTACGTGAACTTCACGTAACCCTTTGTCTTGACGCTTTACTTCGAATTTGGTGCCGGCTGCAGGACTCGAACCCGCCACCTGATGATTACAAATCAACTGCTCTACCAGATGAGCTAAGCCGGCGTAGCCCGCTATTCTACTTCATTTCACGATCTTGAGGTGACCCTTGCCGCCCTTGTTGCCGCCTTCGTCATCTTTGTCGGCAGCGCGCGACGCGACGGGCGCGAGCGGTGCAGCAGATTCCTCGGCAGGCTCGTCGCGCACTTCGTGCGCTTCGGCTTCTTCGTGGTCCTCGGAGGACAGCACGTCGTCGGCGTCGCCCGCCGGCGACTCGACCGGGAACGCCATGCCCTGGCCGTTCTCGCGCGCGTAGATCGCGAGAACGTTCGACACCGGCACCTCGATCTTGTGCGACTTGCCCGAGAAGCGCGCGTGGAACTCGATCATCTCGTTGCCCATCTGCAGCTGGCTCGTCGCCTCGAAGCTGATGTTCAGCACGATCTCGCCGTCACGCACGAACTGGCGCGGCACGCGCGTGCGGTTGTCGACCCGCACCGCGATATGCGGCGTGAAGCCGTTATCGGTGCACCACTCGTACAGCGCGCGCAGCAGATACGGCTTGGTGGAAATCTCTTGCATCAACAATCCTTTCACGAGGCGGCATCCACACGCACGCTGTGCACGCCGCCTCTGTTACCTGCTACCGCCAGGATACTACTTAACGACGCATGACCTTTTCAGACGGCGTGAGCGCTTCGATGTACGCCGGACGGCTGAAAATGCGCTCGGCGTACTTCATGAGCGGCGCGGCGTTCTTCGACAGTTCGATGCCATAGTGGTCGAGGCGCCACAGCAGCGGCGCGATCGCGACGTCGAGCATCGAGAACTCTTCGCCCAGCATGTACTTGTTCTTCAGGAAGATCGGCGCGAGCTGCGTGAGGCGGTCGCGGATCGCGAGGCGCGCCTTCTCGTGATTCTTCTCGGCGGCCTTGCCCTTCTCGTTCTCGAGCGTGCTCACGTGCACGAACAGTTCCTTCTCGAAGTTGAGCAGGAACAGACGCGCGCGGGCGCGCTGGACGGGGTCGGCCGGCATCAGCTGCGGATGCGGGAAGCGCTCGTCGATGTACTCGTTGATGATGTTCGATTCGTACAGGATCAGGTCGCGCTCGACCAGAATCGGCACCTGACCGTACGGATTCATCACGGCGATGTCTTCCGGTTTGTTGAACAGGTCGACGTCGCGGATTTCGAAGTCCATGCCCTTTTCGAACAACACCAGCCGGCAGCGCTGGGAGAACGGGCAGGTAGTGCCGGAGTACAGAACCATCATGATTTACATTTCCTCAATAAACCCAAAAGGCCAGCGGGCGAAAAAACCGCCTGACGGTCCCTGAACCGTCAGACGGCATCTCGTCGCACCGGCCCCACGTCGGTCAGGACGTGCCTATTTGATATCTTTCCAGTACGCGGCGTTCAATCGCCACGCGAAAAAGCTCAAGACGCCGAGGAACAGAAGCACCCACACGCCAAGCTGCCTGCGGGTTTTCTGCTCGGGTTCGGCCATCCAGCCGAGGTAGGCCACCAGGTCGGCCACGTCGGCATCATAATCCACAGGCGTTAGCGTTCCGGGCGTGACCTGCTGGAACCCGGCAAAGCGACGGACTTTTTCCCCGGTTTCCTCATCAGTCGTGTCCTCGAACTTCGCCGTGCGTATGCCCTGCAACTGCCACAGCACGTGCGGCATGCTCACGTTTTCGAACACCAGGTTGTTCCAGCCAGTCGGCCGCGTGTCGTCGCGGTAGAAGGTGCGCAGGTACGTGTACAGCCAGTCGCGCCCTTTCGCCCGCGCTTCCACGGAGAGGTCCGGCGGCGCCACGCCGAACCACGCCTTCGCGTCGTCCGGGCGCATCGCGATGGACATCGTGTTGCCGACCTTGTCGGTCGTAAACAACAGATTATCTTCGATTTGCTTCTGCGGAATGCCGAGATCCTGCAACCGGCTGTAGCGCATCAAGTTCGCACTATGGCAATTCAGGCAATAGTTTACAAACAATTTGGCGCCGTGTTGCAGCGAAGCAAGATTTTCGCCGTTATCGGGAGCGCGGTCGAGCGGAAAGTTTTCCTGCGCCGCCACAGATCCGACCCCGAATACACATGAGAGCGCCAGCGCGGCCAAGCCGGCCCGGACGCCGGCAGCCCGTATGCTCACCTTCGCGAGCGTCGAAAAAAGAGATTTTCTCGTCATATCTTCCTCGCTCGTCATTTAATGGGGCTTGAACCGCACGCGTTCGGGCGGCTGCTTGAACGTGCCAAGCGGCGTCCAGAACGGCATGCCGAGGAAGAAGGCGAAATAGACGAGCGCGCAAATCTGGGCGATCAGCGTGGCCGCCGGCGATGGCGGTTTCGTGCCGAGGAACGCGAGCGTCAGGAACGCCAGCACGAAGATGCCGAGAAACACCTTGTGGAAGAACGGCCGGTAGCGGATCGATTTCACCGGCGAGCGATCGAGCCACGGCAGGAAGAAGAGCGAGACTACCGCCGTGCCCATGACCACCACACCCCAGAACTTCGACTCGGTGAAGTACATGGCGAGGATCACGAGCACCGCCAGCACCGGCAGCCCGGCGCGCCACTTGCCGCGGGCGCGCACGAGCGCGAGCAGGCCGAGCAGCGCGATCACGATCATCAGCACGATCTTGAACGGGTCGGTGGTGGCGCGCAGCATCGCGTAGAACGCCGTGAAGTACCAGACCGGCGCGATTTCGGGCGGCGTTTGCAGCGAGTTGGCCGGCACGAAGTTATTCGCCTCGAGGAAGTAGCCGCCCATTTCCGGCGCGAAGAACACGATCGCCGCGAAGATCATCAGGAAGATGCACACGCCCATGAAGTCGTGCACCGAGTAGTACGGATGAAACGGAATGCCATCGAGCGGCACGCCGTTCGCGTCCTTCTTCTCCTTGATCTCGATGCCATCCGGGTTGTTCGAGCCCACTTCGTGCAGCGCGATGATGTGGCAGATCACGAGCCCGACCAGCACGAGCGGAATGGCGATCACGTGGAACGCGAAGAAGCGGTTGAGCGTGACGTCCGACACCACGTAATCGCCGCGAATCCACAGCGAGAGATCCGGCCCGATGAAGGGGATCGCCGAGAACAGGTTCACGATCACCTGCGCGCCCCAGAACGACATCTGGCCCCACGGCAGCAGGTAGCCGAAGAACGCCTCGGCCATCAGGCACAGGAAAATCGCGCAGCCGAAAATCCACACGAGTTCGCGCGGCTTGCGGTACGAGCCGTAAAGCAGCCCGCGGAACATGTGCAGATACACGACCACGAAGAACATGGAAGCGCCCGTGGAGTGCATGTAGCGGATCAGCCAGCCCCACGGCACCTCGCGCATGATGTACTCGACCGAGGCGAACGCGAGCGTCGCATCGGGCTTGTAGTTCATGGTGAGGAAAATGCCGGTGATGATCTGGTTCACCAGCACGAGCAGCGCAAGCGAGCCGAAGAAGTACCAGAAGTTGAAGTTCTTCGGCGCGTAATACTCGGTCAGGTGCGCTTTCCAGGTCGAGGTCATCGGAAAGCGCTTGTCGATCCAGCCCTGCAGGCCGGCCGTCTCCCCCGCATCCTTTTCGGTTCCCGTCGTCATCACGCTTCTCCTTTTTCGTCCTTGCCGATCACGATCTGCGTCGGGGACGCGAACATGTAGCGCGGAATGTCGAGGTTTTGCGGTGCCGGCTTGTTCTTGAACACGCGGCCGGAGAGATCGTAGGTGGAGCCGTGGCACGGGCACAGGAAGCCGCCCGGCCAGCTGTCGGGCAGGTTCGGCTGCGGGCCTTCCTGGAAGCGCGGCGTCGGCGTGCAGCCCAGATGGGTGCAGACGGCAACCGCCACGAGAATATTCTGATGCTCGGCGCGCGAACGGAATTCGTTCATGCAGTACTCCGGCATCGGCATCGAGAACGGATGCTCGGAGTTCGGATCGGCCAGGTCGGGATCGGCCTTCTTCACGTCGGCCATCATGCGATCCGTGCGGTACAGGATCCACACGGGCTTGCCGCGCCAGGCCACGGTCATCATCGAGCCGGGCTGCAGATTCGTGATATCGGCTACGACGGGCGCGCCGGCGGCACGCGCTTTTTCGGATGGTGCAAAGGAACCTACGAAGGGTACGACAGTGGCCACGCCTCCAATGCCACCTGCTACGGACGTCGCAATCAGCCAGGTTCGGCGGCTGCCATCGACGCGGTCATTCTCGTTGTCTCGCATCACATCGCCCCACTTCTGAGTTGGATTTTTCCGTCACGCCAGCTTACCCGCGGTGCTGCCGAACGCTAGTTTGCTCGAATGGAGTTGGCATTTACAAGGGGCGTTCTCGAAAAAGCTTCGGAAGTCCTTGATATCTCGGGGTTTTCCCGCAGAAAAGAGGGCCACTTTCTTTTCAGCTTGTAAATGCCCGATGAATAAAACGATGCTGCACCACGACAATTTTCGCCTTGCGAACGCCGGCATGCGCATGGAAAAGTTCGTTTAAACGGGATTGTCGATGTCGATGAAAAGATGCTCGATGTTGAACGCTTCCGAGAGGTGCGCGCCCACCGCCTGCACGCCGAAACGCTCGGTTGCGTGGTGGCCCGCCGCGAGAAACGCCACCCCGCTTTCCGCCGACGTGTGCGTGGTCTGCTCAGAGATCTCGCCGGTGAGGAAGACGTCGGCGCCGGCTTCGATCGCGGCGTCGAAGTAGCTTTGCGCGGCGCCCGTGCACCAGGCCACGCGGCGCAGCTGCCAGTCGGGGTCGCCCAGCACGAGCGGCGCGCGGCCGAGCGTTTGCGTGACCTCGGCGGTGAAGTGCGCGAGCGTGATCGGCATGGGCAGCGTGGCCATCCAGCCTAGATCCTGCTCGCCGAAGCGTTGTTCGCCGATCCAGCCGAATCTGGCGCCCAACTGCGCGTTATTGCCCAGTTCCGGATGGCTATCGAGCGGCAGGTGGTACGCGAACAGGTTGATATCGTTCGCGAGCAAGGTCTTCAGGCGCCGGTATTTGCGGCCCGTGATTTGCGGCGCTTCGTTCTTCCAGAAGTAGCCATGGTGCACGAGCACGGCGTCGGCGCCCCACTCGAGCGCGGCTTCCAGGAAGGCGAGTGAAGCGGTCACGCCCGTGGCGATCTTCTCCACCCGACGCCGCCCTTCGACCTGCAAACCATTGGGGCAGTAGTCCTTGAACCGCGCGGATTCCAGAAGATTGTTCAGATACAATTCCAGTTCGATCCGATCCATATAATCCTCTAATCTTCAGATGCTTAGACGCTTTTGGCTGTTCTTCGCCCAGGCGGTGACGGTCCTGCTGGCGTTGATGTTCATCATCGCCACGCTCAAACCGCAGTGGCTGCAGCACCAGGGGCAGTTCGGCAAGCAGCTTGCCGAACCGATCGTCGCACTGCGGGAGGTGGCGCCAGGCATCGGTGGAGGCACCACCCAGGGCTCCTATGCGGACGCCGCCCAGAAGGCAATGCCCGCGGTCGTCAACGTGTTCTCGAGCAAGGATGGGTCGCTGCCGCCCGACCCCCGCCAGAACGACCCGCTATTTCGCTACTTCTTCGGCGATCGCAACAAAAACCACAAGCAGCAGGAGCAGCCTGCCGCCAACCTCGGTTCGGGCGTCATTGTCAGTCCGGACGGTTACATTCTAACGAACCAGCACGTGATCGACGGCGCGGACCAGATCGAAATCGCGCTTTCCGACGGCCGCACCACCAACGCGAAGGTGATCGGCATCGACCCGGAAACCGATCTCGCGGTGCTCAAGATCAACCTGCCGAACCTGCCCACCATAACGCTCGGCCGCATGGACCAGACGCGCGTGGGCGACGTCGTGCTCGCCATCGGCAACCCGTTCGGGGTGGGACAAACGGTCACGATGGGCATCATCAGCGCGCTGGGCCGCAACCACCTCGGCATCAACACGTTCGAAAACTTCATTCAGACCGACGCGCCAATCAATCCGGGCAACTCGGGCGGCGCGCTCGTCGACGTGAACGGCAACCTGCTCGGCATCAACACGGCCATCTACTCGCGCTCGGGCGGCTCGCTCGGCATCGGCTTCGCGATTCCCGTCTCCACGGCGCGCAGCGTGCTGGAGAGCATCATCACCTCGGGTTCGGTCACGCGCGGCTGGATCGGCGTAGAACCGCAGGACGTGACGCCCGAGATCGCCGACTCGTTTGGGCTCAAGGAGAAGTCTGGCGCGATCGTCGCAGGCGTGCTGCAGGGCGGCCCCGCCGACAAGGCCGGCATCAAGCCCGGCGACGTTCTGACCTCGGTGAACGGCGAGGCCATCACGGACACCACACGCCTTCTGAACGTGATCGCGCAGATCAAACCGGGCACCGACGCGAAGATCCACCTCGTGCGCAAGAACAAGGACATGGATCTCGACGTGCTGATCGGCAAGCGCCCGCCGCCGCCGAAGCAGCCGGCCCAGGAAGACGGCGAAGGCGACGACGACGGGGGCTGATCCGTCACAGGCCGGGCGTCGCGCCCTGCCCGTATCCAGAATGCGAAAAGGCCGCGAACTCAAGTTCGCGGCCTTTTCGTTTGCCTGCGGTTTTTCTGCGCAGCGCCAGCGAGGTTAGCTCGCCGGCTGACTCTCGTCCGCGGGTTTCTTCTCGCCGGTGCCAATGAAGATACGCGCCGCGATGATGCCCAGCTCGTACAGCACGATGAGCGGCAACGCGAGAATGAGCTGCGAGAACACGTCCGGCGGCGTCACGACGGCCGCGACGATGAACGCGCCAACGATCACGTAGGGCCGGACCTGCTTAAGCTTCTTCACGGTGACCACGCCCATGCGCACGAGCAGCACCACGATGATCGGCACCTCGAAGGTCACGCCGAACGCAATGAACATGGTGAGCACGAAACTCAGGTAATTGTCGATATCGGTCGTCATCTCCGCGCCAAGTGGCGCGTTGTAATGCGCCATTACGCGGAAGATGGTCGGGAACACCACGAAATACGCGAACGCCATGCCGCACAGGAAGAGCGTGTAGCTGCTCGCCACGAGCGGCGCGACGAGCTTCTTTTCGTGCTGGTAAAGGCCGGGAGCGACGAATGCCCAGATCTGGTAGAGCACGACCGGCAGCGCGATCACGAAGGCCACGAGCATCGTGACCTTCATGGGCACGAAGAACGAGCCGGTCACGTCGGTGACGATCATCTTGCCGTCGCGCGGCAGGTTCTGCATGAGCGGACGCGCAAGCAGACGGAATATATCGGGCGCCCAGTACACGAGCCCGATGAACACGACGATCACGGCAAGGCCCGCGCGAATAATGCGGTCGCGCAGTTCGACGAGATGGGAAATGAAGGTCTCTTCGGAGCCTTCGTCCAGTTTTTGCTGGGGGTCGCTCACACCGGCCCTCTGTTGGAAATGGTCGTGCGCAAATGCGAATCCGCGTCAGAAGAACCGCGTGGGCCGGCGCAGGCTTGCCGGCGTGTGCTGTGCCACGCGCGCAGCGCCGGATTGCACTCGCGTACGGCGCAGCGTGGCGCGTTTGTACCAGACAGGCGCGGCGCTCTGCTTCACGCGCCAGTTCTTGCGCTTCGCACCGCTCGCGCCCGCGTTGCCGGAGCGCCATCCCGATTGCGTTGCGGCGCCGTCCATCACGTTGGCTGCGGCGCCTTCCAGGCTCGCAGGATCCGCGCCGCCCGCGATGCTCGGCGACACCGACGTGCCCGCGTTCCAGGCGTCGTTCAACTCGGTTTCATGCTTGCGCAGGTTGTCCTGAACGTTCTTTTCGACGTTCTGCGCCGCCTCCTCGAACTCGGTCTTCATGCGGCGCAACTCGTCGAGTTCGATCTCGCGCGTGACTTCCGCCTTGACGTCGTTGATATAACGCTGCGCGCGCCCGAACAGCGCGCCCGCCGTGCGTGCGACACGCGGCAGCCGCTCCGGTCCGAGAACGACCAGCGCGACGACGCCGATCAGCGCCATCTTGGTTAAACCGAGATCGAGCATGAATGGAGTTTTCCGTCAGCCTTGGCTGTCTTGTTAGTCACAAGCTGTGGTCACGAGCGGGATTCAAGCTGGAAAACAGGTGGCGGCGAGAAAAAGGCCGCCACGCGTTTTAGCGGTAGTCGTTCGAGCGCTGCGTCTTGTCCTTGGCTTCGACGTCGACTGCGCCGCCGTCGGCCGGCAGCTCACGCTTTGGCGCGTCGGCGCCTTCGCTCTCGCGCATGCCTTCCTTGAAACCCTTTACCGCACCGCCCAGATCGCTACCGATATTGCGCAGCTTCTTGGTGCCGAAGACGAGCGCAACGATCAACAAGACGATCAGCCAGTGCCAAATGCTCAACGAACCCATGATTCACTCTCTCCTTAACCCCGTCGCCGCGCGATGTGCGCGACGCGATAAATTGTGCCTGTTTGATGTTGCACCGACGTGGCGTGCGACCCTTTAGCAAAACGCGGGGTTCGCCCCACGCCATCCATCATTTATACCGACTTTCACCGCCCTCGGCACTCAGCCCATGCGGTGCCACGGACGCGGCCCGGCCAGCAAATGCGCGTGCAGATGGTAGACCTCCTGCCCGCCGCCCGGCCCCGTATTCACGACCGTGCGAAATCCGGTGTCGCCGCCCGTGTACGAGACGCCCAGCTCCTTGGCGAGCCGCGCGACCAATACAAACATTCTACCAAGCAGCGGTGCGTCGTTTTCACCGCAGTCGGCAAGGGTGGAAATATGCTGGCGCGGAATGACGAGGACGTGCGTTTCGGCTGCGGGCCGGATGTCGCGGAAGGCGACGAATTCGTCGTCTTCATACACCCGGGTGCTGGGAATCTGGCCATCGGCGATCTTGCAGAAAAGACAGGTGCTGCGGTCGTGACTCATGGTGCTCCTGGTGAGCAGCGCCGCACACGCACCCGGCTGCCCTCAAAACCAGGCGCGCGGATTGTGCAGCGGCTTGTTGTCGTACAAGTACAGCCAGCCTTTGATGATACGGTACAACGTCCAGATTGCGACAGCCCACAAAATTGGAATGCCGACCAGCACGAAGATGAGCACGCCGCCGATCAGATGGCCGGCGAGGCCAAGCCAGAACGTGCGGATTTGCCAGGTGAAGTGCTGCTCGTAGGGCGTGCCGAGCGCTTCGTCGCGCTTGAGGTAATTGAGGATGATGGCCACCAGCACCGAAATGCCGCCGGTGAGCCAGTACACCGCGTAGAGCGCGTACAGCACGTGCGTGAAAGTGCGCAGGCTGCGCAAACGGTCCGCGTCAACGCCGTTGCGGTACGAAGGGGGCGGATAGTCGCCAGACGTGGACATGTCGTTCATCTCCTGTCGATCCAGAGTTAGCGCTTTAGCGGTTACTCCGGTCCCATGCAGAACGTGGGGTGGATTGCGCTGCGCGCCAGCCTCAGTCGCCGTTCTCTTCGCGCTCGCGGCTCTTGCGCAGCGCCTTTTCCTCAAGACCCGAAAGACCCTCGCGGCGTTCCAGTTCCGCGAGCACGTCGGCGGGACTCAGATCGAAATGCGAGAGCGTGACGAGGCAATGGAACCACAGGTCGGCCATCTCGCCGACCAGCGCCTTCGGTGCGCCGCCCTGGCGCACGTCCTTCGCGGCCAGCACGACTTCCGTTGCTTCTTCGCCGACCTTCTTGAGCACCGCGTCGTCGCCCTTGTGAAACAGGCGCGCGACGTAGGAGGCGTCCGGATCGCCGCCTTTGCGGCTGTCGATCACCGCTGCGAGGCGCAGCAGGGTGTCGTTGGTGTTCAGTTGCGTCATTTGTAGATGTGTTCGGGGTCTTTCAGCACAGGGTCGGCGGCGACCCAGCGGCCTTCGTCGACGGTGCCTTCGAATTGCTGGAAAAAGCACGAGTGGCGGCCCGTGTGGCACGCGATGCCCGACACCTGTTCGACCTTGAGCAGCACGACGTCTTCGTCGCAGTCGAGGCGGATGTCGCGCACGTGCTGCACGTGGCCCGACTCCTCGCCCTTGAACCACAGGCGCTGGCGCGAGCGCGAGAAGTACACGGCGCGGCGCAGCTCCACCGTCTTGGCGAGCGCTTCGCGGTTCATCCAGGCGAACATCAGCACGTCGCCGGTGGTGGCTTCCTGCGCGATCACCGGCACGAGGCCGCTCGCGTCCCAGTTGACCTTGTCGAGCCAGTTGGCGTTGGCAAGGTCGTTGGTTGGTTCGTTGCTCATCGCGTCACATCCTCACCGAGATGCCCTGGTCGGCCATGAAGCGCTTCGCCTCGCCCACCGTGTGCTCGCCGTAGTGGAAGATGCTCGCCGCCAGCACGGCGTCGGCACGGCCCTTGACGATGCCGTCTGCGAGGTCCTGCAGGCCGCCCACGCCGCCCGAGGCGATCACGGGAATCGGCACAGCGTCGGACACCGCGCTCGTGAGGGCGAGGTCGAAGCCGCTCTTCGTGCCGTCGCGGTCCATGCTCGTGAGCAGGATTTCGCCCGCGCCCAGCTCGGCCATCTTGCGCGCCCATTCCACGGCGTCGATGCCCGTGGCCTTGCGGCCGCCGTGCGTGAACACTTCCCAGCGCGCGGGTTCGCCCGGCGCGGACGTCCGCTTCGCGTCGATGGCGACGACGATGCACTGCGAGCCGTATTTGTCGGCGGAATCGCGCACAAGCTGCGGATTGGCGACGGCCGACGAGTTCATGCTGACCTTGTCCGCCCCGGCGTTGAGCAGGCGCCGCACGTCCGCCACGGCACGCACGCCGCCGCCGACGGTGAGCGGAATGAAGACCTGCGAAGCCACCGCCTCGATGATCGGCAGGATCAGGTCGCGCTGGTCGGAGGTCGCGGTGATGTCGAGAAACGTCAGTTCGTCGGCGCCCTGGTCGTCGTAGCGGCGCGCGATTTCGACGGGGTCTCCCGCGTCGCGCAGTTCGACGAAATTGACGCCCTTCACGACGCGCCCGGCGGTCACGTCGAGGCAGGGGATGATGCGTTTGGGTAGAGCCATGATCTTGCCGAAGTTGCGAGTCGGTGTGAGTGCGGCGAGCGGCTTTCGCGAGGACGCTGCCGACCCCGGTTGGGGCCTGGCACGCAGCCCATTGTCGCGCGCTTTGCGGCTTGCCTTGCGCCTTTAGGCGAAATTATCCCGCGCGGGCGCCAGTCCCAATGGAGATGGCGGCGCAGCACCAAAAACAAAAGGCCTCCCGTTACGGAGGCCGGCGTTCGACGCGTTACGCGTCGTCCGATTCGCGCAGGCTGTCTGCGCGCGTTTGCGCGGCGGCGAAATCGAGGTCGCCCGAGTAGATCGCGCGACCGCAGATCACGCCTTCCACGCCTTCGTCCTCGACTTCGCACAGTGCGTCGATGTCGCCGAGGTTGGAAAGACCGCCGCTCGCGATGATCGGAATCTTCACCGCACGCGCGAGGCGCACCGTCGCTTCGATGTTGATGCCCTGAAGCATGCCGTCACGGCCGATGTCGGTGTAGATAATCGACTCGACGCCGTAGTCCTCGAACTTGCGCGCGAGGTCCACGACTTCGTGGCCCGTGAGCTTGCTCCAGCCGTCGGTCGCGACTTTGCCGTCTTTCGCGTCGAGGCCGACGATGATATGGCCCCCGAATGCCGTGCACGCTTCCTGGAGGAAGCCCGGATTCTTCACGGCGGCGGTGCCGATGATCACATAGGACAGGCCGTCGTCGAGATAACGCTCGATGGTGTCGAGGTCGCGGATGCCGCCGCCGAGCTGCACGGGGATCTCGTCGCCGACTTCGCGGATGATCTCGCGAATCGCGTCTTCGTTCTTCGGCTTGCCGGCAAACGCGCCGTTCAGGTCGACGAGGTGCAGGCGCCGCGCGCCGCGCTCGACCCAATGTCGGGCCATAGCCGCCGGTTCCTCGGAGAAAATCGTCGCCTGGTCCATATCGCCTTGTTTGAGGCGCACGCAGTGACCGTCTTTGAGATCGATGGCCGGAATCAGCAGCATAGCTTCGGGTGTGTCTGGGAATGGGGTTGAAGTCTGCGGCGCCGGCGGAAAAAAGGCCCGATCCGACGCCGTTTCGCTAGTTTAGTACAACTCTTTCGGCGGCCTTGCTGACGCAAGTCGTATGCCGCGGCGCTCGTGCGCGAAGGCGGCTGCGAGCGTCAGCGCCGCAGGAATTCAGGGGTTCCAGTGGACGAAGTTGCGATAGACGCGCAAGCCCGCAGCGGCGCTCTTTTCCGGGTGGAATTGGGTGGCGAAGATGTTATCCCGCGCCACTGCCGAGGTAAAGGCCGCGCCGTACGGCGTTTCGCCCACGGTGTGCGCCGCATCCGCCGGAACCACATAGTAGCTGTGCACGAAGTAAAAGAAGCTTTCGTCGGGCACGCCGTCCCACAGGGCGTGGGCGCGCGCCTGGCGCACGCGGTTCCAGCCCATTTGCGGGACCTTGAAGCGCGAGCCGTCGTCCTGCAACTGGCCTTCCAGATCGAAGCGCACGACCTTGCCGGGCAACAGGCCCAGGCCCTTCGTGTCGCCTTCCGCGCTCCAGTCGAACAGCATTTGCTCGCCCACGCATACGCCCATGAGCGGCTTCGTGCGCGAGGCTTCGAGCACGGCGTCCTGCAGGCCCGACTCCGCCAGGCTGCGCATGCAGTCGGGCATCGCGCCCTGACCCGGCAGCACCACGCGGTCGGCCGCGCGGATCGCTTCGGGGCGCTCGACGATAGCCACGTCGGCTTCCGGTGCGGCCTGCCTCAGCGCCTGGGCCACCGAACGCAGGTTGCCCATCCCATAATCCACAATCGCAATTGAAGTTTTCATCTCGAATCCGGCCTGCTCAGCAGGCCCTGCCCTTGGCTGTGTGGGCGCCAGTGCGCCGCGATGTGCCCTGATCTGCCTTCGAAGCCGTCAATGTACGCCACCTGGCGCGCGCAAGCCCATAAGCCGAACGGCTAATGTGGCGCGCATGCTGCATGCGCCTGCGGCGTCCGCGCGGCGCTGCCCGCCTGCTGGTCGGTGCAAGGCGCCCCTTAGAGGCTGCCCTTCGTCGACGGAATCTTGCCCGCCTGACGTTCGTCCAGTTCGGCGGCCTGGCGCAGCGCGCGGCCGAATGCCTTGAACACGGTTTCCATCTGATGGTGCGCGTTCAGACCGCGCAGATTGTCGATGTGCAGCGTCACGCCGGCGTGGTTCACGAAGCCGCGGAAGAACTCGATCGACAGGTCGACATCGAACGTGCCGATGCGCGCGCGCGTGAACGGCACGTGGAATTCGAGGCCCGGACGGCCCGAGAAGTCGATCACGACGCGCGAGAGCGCCTCGTCGAGCGGCACGTAGGCGTGACCGTAGCGGCGAATGCCCTTCTTGTCGCCAATGGCCTGCGCCACCGCCTGGCCGAGCGTGATGCCGACGTCTTCCACCGTATGGTGGTCGTCGATATGCGTGTCGCCATGCGCCTCGACTTCCAGATCGATCAGACCGTGTCGTGCGATCTGGTCGAGCATATGGTCGAGAAACGGCACGCCGGTCGCGAGCTTTTGCTCGCCGGTGCCGTCCAGATTGAGTTTCACGCGGATTTGCGTTTCGCTGGTGTTGCGAACGACTTGCGCGACGCGCATGGCAATTTCCTTCAAACAGCCCGTAACAGGAGAGTGGGAGAACGAGGCTTCGGCTTAACGGAGCACGAGCTTCAGGGCAGCGAGCAATTGTGCGTTTTCGTCGGGGGTGCCAACGGTCAGGCGCACACAGTTCGCAAGCAATGGGTGCATTTTACCCACGTTTTTGATCAGAATCCGGGCAGACAGCAGCGTGTCAAAAACCGCGGCCGCGTCGGGCACGCGCACGAGCAGGAAATTGCCCGCGCTTTCGAACACCTGGGCGCCCGGAAGTTTCGCCACTTCGGCCGCGAGCGCTGCACGCTGTGCGCGCAATTGCGCGGCCTGCGCGTCGAGCACATCCACATGGTCGAGCAACAGATCTGCGGCCGCCTGCGTGAGCACGTTCACGTTATACGGCGGACGCACCTTGTCGAACTCGTTGAGCCACGTCGGACGCCCGGCCAGATAGCCGAGGCGTATGCCTGCGAGCCCAAGCTTCGACATCGTGCGCATTACGACCACGTTGTCGAACTCGCCCACGCGCGGCATCCAGCTTTGCATCGCGAACGGCTGGTAGGCCTCGTCGATCACCACGAGGCTCTTCGCCGTCGCAGCGGCCGCGATCACGCGCTCGATGTCGGCGTCGGCGAACAGCGTGCCCGTGGGGTTGTTCGGATATGCCAGCCAGATCACGGCCGGCGTGTGCTCCGCGATGGCCGCGAGCGTCGCCTCGAGGTCGAGCGTGAAGTCCGCCTTGAGCGGCACGCCGACGAACTCGACCTGCGCGAACTTCGCCGACATCGCATACATGACGAAGCCCGGCACCGGCGCCAGCACTTTCGCGCCCGGCTTCGCGCACGCCGTGGTCACCATGCTGATGATCTCGTCCGAGCCGTTGCCGAGCAGGACGTCGCAGTCGGCCGGCACGCGCATGACCTGCTTGAGCTTGGCGATCAGCGCTTCGGGACGCGGCGCGGGATAACGGTTCAGCGCGACTGCCGCGAGGCGTTCGCCCAGTTGCTCTGCAAGGTCGGCGGGCAGTGCAAACGGGTTCTCCATCGCATCGAGCTTCACAAAACCGGAAGCGTCGGGCACGGGGTAACTCGTCATCGCGAGCACGTCGCGACGGATGATGTCTTGTGGTGTCGTCATGTCGAAAAGCGGCTCGCGAAAAGCGAGGCCGCCGGCACGGACCGCTCGGCAAGCCGGCGGCCCTGGTTATCGTCGTGGTCTCTGCTGCGTGTGGGTCACTACGGGTCGAACGGCGGGTGCAAACTGCGGCACGCGCACACTTGCGGGGCCTGCCGTCGCGCAACGTCTCCATGCCGCGCGGCGGCTCATTCAACCCGCTTCTGCAAGTTGTGAGGCGTGCTTCACACCGGCTTCATGCGAAATTCGGCGCTGCGCGCGTGCGCTTGCAGGCCTTCGCCATAGGCGAGTTCGGCCGCAATCTCACCGAGCGTCTGCGCGCCTTCCGCGCTGACTTCGATGAGGCTCGAACGCTTGATGAAATCATAGACGCCGAGCGGCGAGGAGAAACGTGCGGTACGAGACGTAGGCAGCACGTGATTCGGCCCAGCGCAGTAGTCGCCGAGGCTTTCGCTCGTGTAGCGGCCAAGGAAGATCGCGCCCGCGTGGCGGATTTCGGCGCCCCACTTCTGCGGCTCCAGCGCCGAGATTTCGAGGTGCTCCGGCGCGATCTCGTTGGCGATGGCGCAGGCCTCCGCCATGTCGCGCACCTTCACGAGCGCGCCGCGGTTCGTGAGCGACGTGGCAATGACTTCGGCGCGCGGCATGCTGGGCAGCAATTCGGCGATGGCGTCTTCCACGCGCTTGATGAAGCCTTCGTCCGGGCACAGCAAGATGGACTGCGCGAGCTCGTCGTGCTCGGCCTGCGAGAACAGGTCCATGGCCACCCAGCGCGGATCGGTCGTGCCGTCGCAGATCACAAGAATTTCCGAGGGGCCCGCGATCATGTCGATGCCAACCGTGCCGAACACGCGGCGCTTGGCCGAAGCGACGTAGGCGTTGCCCGGCCCGCAGATCTTGTCGACGGGCGGAATCGTGTTCGTGCCGTACGCGAGCGCGGCCACGGCCTGCGCACCGCCGATCGTGAACACACGATCGACGCCGCCGAGCAGCGCCGCCGCCAGCACGAGCGGGTTCTTCACGCCGTCGGGCGTGGGCACGACCATGATGATTTCGCGCACGCCCGCCACCCGCGCGGGAATCGCATTCATCAGCACGGACGACGGATACGCGGCCTTGCCGCCGGGAACATAAAGGCCTACGCGGTCGAGCGGCGTGACCTTTTGGCCGAGCACCGTGCCATCCGCTTCGGTGTACTGCCAGCTATGCGAGCCGCACTCGATGCGCTGCTTCTCGTGGTAGCCGCGCACGCGCGCCGCCGCCGCTTCGAGCGCCGCGCGCTGCTTGGGCTCGAGGCTCTCCAGCGCCGCTTCGAGTTCGGAAAACGGCAGTTCGAGCGCTGCGACGCTCGTCGCGGAGAGGCGGTCGAAGCGGTTCGTGTAGTCGAGCACGGCGGCGTCGCCGCGCGCCTTCACATCGGCCAGAATCTGCGCGACGGAGCGCTCGATGGCCTCGTCCTCGCTCGCCTCGAAGGCGAGCACCGCGTGCAGCGCCTTCTTGAAGCCTTCGGCGCTGGAATCGAGTTTGCGCATCGTGATAGCCATGCTGGTATCCATCCGTTACGTTGTGCGCGCCACGCCTTTTGAGATGCGCTGCGCGCGAGGCGGCGCGTCATTGCGCCTGCCCTTAGTGCTCGTTGCTTTCGACTCGGCCAGCCTGTTCAGGCCGACTGCGCGCCGCGCGACGCGCGTTCGAACGCGTCGATGATGGGCCGCAGCGCGGCACGCTTGAGCTTGAGCGCCGCCTGATTCACGACGAGGCGCGACGAGATCTCCATGATCTCTTCCACCTCGACCAGATTGTTCGCGCGCAGCGTGCCGCCCGTGCTGACGAGGTCGACGATCGCGTCCGCGAGACCCACGAGCGGCGCGAGTTCCATCGAGCCGTACAGCTTGATGAGGTCGACGTGCACGCCCTTGGCCGCGAAGTGCTCGCGCGCGGCTTCCGTGTACTTGGTCGCCACGCGCAGGCGCGCGCCCTGGCGCACCGCATTCGCGTAATCGAAGCCCGCCTTCACGGCCACCGAAAGACGGCAGCGCGCGATGTCGAGATCGATCGGCTGATACAGCCCGCCGCCGCCGTGCTCGTTGAGCACGTCCTTGCCCGCCACGCCAAAGTCGGCCGCACCGTACTCCACGTAGGTGGGCACGTCGGTGGCGCGCACGATGATCACGCGCAGGTTCGGGTCGGTGGTCGGCAGGATCAGCTTGCGCGAGGTTTCCGGGTCTTCGGTCACATGCACGCCGGCCGCGGCGAGCAGCGGCATCGTCTCTTCGAAGATGCGGCCCTTCGAGAGCGCAAGCGTCAGCGGCGCGCTGGCCGCGGCCGCTGGCGTGGGCTTGGACTCGACGGTGCTCATGCCGCGCTCCCCTTGATCCGCTTCACGTTCGCGCCGATCTTCGTGAGCTTCGCCTCCATGCGGTCATAGCCGCGGTCGAGGTGATAGATGCGGTCGATCAGCGTTTCGCCGTCGGCGCACAGGCCTGCGATCACGAGGCTTGCCGAAGCGCGCAGGTCGGTTGCCATCACCTTCGCACCCGAGAGCTTTTCGACGCCGGCGACGAGCGCCGTCTTGCCGTCGATCGTGATGTGAGCGCCGAGGCGGTTCAGTTCCTGCACGTGCATGAAGCGGTTCTCGAAGATCGTCTCGACGACCTGCGAGGTGCCGTCCGCGATCGTGTTGAGCGCCATGAACTGCGCCTGCATGTCGGTCGGGAACGCCGGGTATTCGGACGTGCGCAGGTTCACGGCACGCGCGCGCTCGTGCATGCGCACGCGCATCCAGTCGTCGCCCTCTTCGATCGTCACGCCCGCTTCGCGCAGCTTGTCCGTGACGGCATCGAGAATGTGCGGACGCACGTGACGCAGCGTGACGTCGCCGCCCGCGGCCGCGACCGCGCACAGGAACGTGCCCGCTTCGATCCGGTCGGGAATAACGGTGTGGTGCGCGCCGTGGAGCTTGTCCACGCCCTGAATGACGAGGCGGTCGGTGCCGATGCCTTCGATCTTCGCGCCCATTGCCACGAGCAGGTGCGCGAGGTCGCCCACTTCGGGTTCGCGCGCGGCGTTTTCGATCACCGTTTCGCCCTCGGCGAGCACGGCGGCCATCAGCAGGTTTTCCGTGCCGGTGACCGTGATCATGTCGGTGACGATGCGCGCGCCCTTCAGGCGCTTCGCGCGCGCCTCGATGAAGCCGTGCTCGATGTTGATCTCGGCGCCCATTGCCTGCAGGCCCTTGATGTGCTGGTCCACGGGGCGCGCGCCGATCGCGCAGCCGCCCGGCAGCGACACCTTCGCCTCGCCAAAGCGCGCGACGAGCGGCCCGAGCACGAGGATCGACGCGCGCATGGTCTTCACGAGCTCGTACGGCGCCACGAGGTTGTTCACCTTCGAGGCGTCGAGCTGCACGCGGTGGCCGTCCTGCTCGGTGCGCACGCCCATCTGATTGAGCAGCTTGAGCGTGGTGCGCACGTCCTGGAGGTCAGGCACATTGTCGAGATGAACGGGCTCGGCGCTCAGAAGGCCTGCGCAGAGGATGGGCAGCGCCGCATTCTTCGCACCGGAAACAACCACTTCCCCTGCGAGCTTCTGCCCGCCGACGATGACGAGTTTATCCATGCCTGAGGTTTCCTGATCGGTGCGGCCGGCTTGCTGGGTCGCTTGATGTTGAGCTGCGCCGCTCGCGGCGGCGTCTTTGTCCTGGGTAATTCGCACTGAGATTCCAGATTATGCGTTCTGCCATTCGGCGGGCGTGAGCGTCTTCATGCTGAGCGCGTGGATTTCCTCGCGCATGCGGTCGCCGAGCGCCGCGTAGACGAGCTGATGGCGCTGGATCAAGCGCTTGCCGTCGAATGCTGAGGAGACGATCGTCGCGAAGAAGTGCTGGCCATCGCCTTCGACTTCGAGGTGCTCGCACGCGAGCCCTGCCGAGATGTACTGCTTGATCTGTTCCGGAGTCGGCAACATGAGTATGGCTCCTGCTTAGTGACGCAGCTTGTACCCGCTCGCGAGCAAACGCATGGCGAGCGTGGCAAGCGCCACGAAAAACACGAAAACGATCGAAAGGCTCACGAGCGGATTGATATCGGACAGGCCGAAGAACCCAAAGCGAAAGCCATCGATCATGTAGAAGAACGGATTGAGCCGCGACACCTCGCGCCACACGGGCGGCAGCGTATGCGTCGAATAAAACACGCCCGAAAGAAACGTGAGCGGCATGATGAGAAAGTTCTGAAACGCCGCGAGCTGGTCGAACTTCTCCGCCCAGATCCCGGCGATCAGACCGAGCGTGCCGAGGATCGCCGAGCCGAGCACCGCGAAAGCGATGATGTAGAACGGTGCGGCGAAGCTCATCGGAATGAACCAGATCGTCACGACGAACACGCCCGCGCCAACGGCGAGGCCGCGCACGATCGAGGCGAGCACGTAGGCTCCAAACATCTCCCATGCGGCGAGCGGCGGCAATAGAACGAATACGAGATTGCCCGTGATCTTCGACTGGATCAGCGACGACGAGCTATTCGCGAAGGCGTTCTGCAGCACGCTCATCATCACGAGGCCGGGAATCAGGAAGCTCGTGTACTCCACGCCCGGGTACACCTCCACGTGGCCGCGCAGCGCGTGGCCGAAGATCGTGAGATAGAGCAGCGCGGTAATGACGGGTGCGAGCACGGTCTGGAAAGCGACCTTCCAGAAGCGCAGCACTTCCTTGTAGAACAGCGTACGGAAACCGCTCATGCGAGACCCTCGAGCACTTCAGGACCGTTCATCACCTGCACAAAGACATCCTCCAGATCGGCCTTGCGCACTTCCACTTCTTCGAGCTTGCAGCCGTTCGCGCGGCACTTCGCGAGAATGCGCTCCACGTCGTCGTAACTCGCGAGGCGCAGCAGGTGCTGGTGTGCGCTGGCGTTGGACGGATCGACTTCGAGCGCGCGCAGATCGCTCGGCAGCACGCCTTCCGAGAAACGCAGGAAAAGCTGCGTGCCCGCGAAGCGCTGCAGCAGCGCCGTCGTGCGCTCGAGCGCGACCATCTCGCCGCGCCGCAGCATGGCGATGCGGTCGCACAACTGCTCGGCTTCTTCGAGATAGTGCGTGGTGAGCACGATGGTGTGCCCTTCGCGGTTCAGGCGCGCGATGAACTTCCAGAGCGTCTGGCGCAGTTCCACGTCCACGCCGGCGGTGGGCTCGTCGAGCACGATCACGGGCGGACGATGCACGAGCGCCTGCGCAACCAGCACGCGGCGCTTCATGCCGCCCGACAGCGCGCGCATGTTCACGTCGGCTTTCTCGGTGAGGTCGAGATTGGCCATGACTTCGTCGATCCACGCGTCGTTATTGCGCAGACCGAAGTAGCCGGACTGGATGCGCAGCGTCTCGCGCACGGTGAAGAACGGATCGAACACCAGTTCCTGCGGCACGACGCCCAGATTGCGGCGTGCGTTGCGGTAGTCGGCGACGACATCGTGACCACGCACGGCGATCGAGCCCTCGTCTGCGCGCGCGAGGCCGGCAAGAATGCTGATGAGCGTCGTCTTGCCCGCGCCGTTCGGGCCGAGCAGCCCGAAGAACTCGCCGTCTTCGACCGTGAAGCTGACGCCCTTGAGCGCCTGAAGCGATTTGTAGCGCTTCTTGACGTTACGGATTTCTATGGCTGGCATGACTAATACGCCGCCCGTTTGCGAACGGCGCGGCTCAAGAGTGCATCAATGCTGCGGGGAAGACCGGAATTGGGGACGGCTTACGAGGCCGGCTTTGCTGTCTCAGTGCACGCTTTTTACCTGCCAAGCCGTGCTTTTTGCGCCGAGGCAGCGCCCAAAAAACGGTTGATTATAGGCCAAGTCGGAAAGCACGGCCTGGCCCTGGAGGGGGAAGTGCGTCAGCCTGGCTGTGCGGCAGCAGTGTGGCGATATGCCGCTCGAACACAATCGTCCGGCCAGGCGACGCGGGTCAATGTCGCTCGTCGAGGAGCGAATCGACGCCGTAGGCGCGCGCGAGAGACGCGAGCGCGGGGGGCAAATTGAGCACGGCAAGCGAAGCGCCGCGCTCATGCGCGGCACGCTGCCAGGCGATCAGCACGGCGAGCGCCGACGAATCGAACTGGGTGAGCGCGGCGCAGTCCACAGCGGTTGCGCCCGCTGAGATTTGCGCAAACCCGGCCGAGAGCGCGGCCTTCGCGCTCTCATGGGTCAGGTTTGCGCCGGTGGCGAAGCGCTCGCTCACGAGGTCGCCTTGCCCGAAGCGAGTTGCTGGTTACGCTGCGTGAGGAACTGGATCAGGCCGTCCACGCCGCCTTGCTGGATCTTCTCCTGGAACTGCTGCTGGTACGCCTGGATGAGCCATGCGCCAAGCACGTTGATGTCATACACGCGCCAGCCTTGCGGCGTCTTGTACAGGCGATAGTCGAGCTCGATCGGCTGGCCGCCGTTCACGACCGTCGAACGGACCACGACGTCGGTGTCGTCCGGGTTCGCGCGGAACGGCTTGTACTGGATCTCCTGGTCGCGCACCTGGGCGAGCGCGCCCGAGTACGTGCGGATGAGCAGCGTCTTGAACTGCTCGATGACCTGTTGCTGCTGCTCCGGCGTGGCGGTGCGCCAGTTGCGGCCCATCGCGAGCTGCGTGGTGCGGCGGAAGTCGGTGTACGGCAGGATCTTTTCGTTGACGAGCTGCGTGATCTTGCTGATGTCGCCGGACTGGATGGACTTGTCACCCTTGATCTGGCTCATGACCTGCTGCGTGACCGTCTGGATCATCGCGTCGGGATTGCTGGTGTCTACCGTTTGAGCGAACGCGCCGCCGGCAAACGAAAAAAACATGGCGAAAAACGGGTACAGAAAGAATTTTTTCATATCCAGTCCTGCTAGTTGGGGGACATCGCCCCGTTGGAGCCAACGATAGCACGCGAGTTGTATCTCGCTATGTCAAAAACTGACAGCAAAGTGCGACAAGCGTTTCTGCTTGTTACGTCAGACGTTTATGCCAGAAGAACGCTCCGGCGAGGCGGTGCATTGCGCAACGCCCGGCCGGAGCGCGGCGCTCAACGCAGACGCAGCATGCCCGGGAAGCCGATGCGCGCAGGCGGGATCATCTGGTCGCCGGGCACGGTGGTTCCCGACGCGCCCACCGGCGCCGAGGCGCCGGCCGGACTTTCCGGCGTGGCCGGAGCGGTCGTCTCGCCGTTGGGGTACGCGGGCGCCATGCTCGCCGCGTTAGGCGTAGCCGCTCGCGCGGAGCCCGAAGCGGGGACCGCGGCACCGGTAGCCGCGCCCGACGCGGGCGCCGCCGCGCCAGGCGCCGCGCCTTCGTCGGTGTCGTCGTACTTCGGCAGCGGCGCGCCATCGCCGTAATCCGGCAGATTGTTGTCAGACGCACGGCCATCCGACAGCAGATAGCGGCGGCGCTGCAAATAGGCGTTGCGGATGAACGAATACTTGTCGATCGCCGCGCCTTCGAGCAAATCGCTCGCGCCCAGCAGATTGGCGCGCGTGCTCACCACGTTCAGGCCGTAGAGGCCCCACGAGAGCGCGGCCGGATCCACATAGGTGAGCGGATTGATGAAGTAGTTGGGCACGAGGCCCACGCCGTCACGCACCGTGCTCGGACCGAACAGCGGCAGCACGAGGTACGGGCCCGGCGGCACGCCATAATGACCGAGCGTGAGACCGAAGTCCTGGTTGTGCTTGGGCAGCTTCGCGAGCGTCGCGACGTCGAACAGGCCGCCCAGGCCGAAGACCGTGTTGATCACGATCCGCATGATGTCCTCGACACCGTCGGTGATCTTCAACTGCAGGAAGTTGTTCGCCGCGTTGTAAACGTCACCAATGTTCGCGAAGAAGTTCGTCACGCTGTCACGCACAGGCTGCGGCGTGACCTTCACATAGCCCTGCGCCACCGGCTTGAGCGCGTACGTGTCAACCTTGTCGTTGAACGTGTAGATCGTGCGGTTGAAGCCTTCCCACGGATCGTCCTTGGACGGCGTCTGCACCGTCGAACAGCCCCCGAGTGCAAGCGCTGCGACGCCAATCGTAATGGCGCGCATGCGTATGGTCGTCATTCTTGTTCTCCTTCTTATTGGGCCGCCGAAGCCGCCGGTGCCGGGGCCGGCGCGGGTGCCGCAGCAGGCGCCGCATCCGTGCTCGCGCCGCTGGACGGCTTGGCGGCGCCCGAATCGGCCGCCTTGCTATAGAGGAACTGGCCGATCAGGTTTTCGAGCACGATGGCCGACTGCGTCATCGAGATGGTGTCGCCGGCCTTGAGCATTTCCGAGTCGCCGCCCGGCTCGAGTCCGATGTACTGCTCGCCGAGCAGGCCGGACGTCAGGATCTTCGCCGACGTGTCCTTCGGAAACTGGTACTGCTGGTCGAGGTTGATCGTCACCAGCGCCTGGTAGGTGTTGGAGTCGAAGCCGATCGAAGCCACGCGGCCCACGGTCACGCCGGCGCTCTTCACCGGCGCACGCGGCTTGAGTCCGCCGATATTGTCGAACTTGAGCTTCACCGGGTAGGTGGACTGGAACGACAGCGAACTCATGTTGCCGGCCTTCAGCGCAAGGAACAGCAGCGCGATAAAGCCCAGCACCACAAACAGGCCGACCCAAAAGTCGAGAGCATTCTTTTTCATCGTCATCCCAATGAGAATCCGTTGCGGCGACGCTGATACGCGCGCCGCGCGGCCGGGTCACTGCCCGGCGTCTTTAGCTGAACATCAGCGCGGTGAGCAGGAAGTCGAGGCCGAGCACCGCGAGCGACGCGTACACGACCGTCTTCGTGGTCGCGCGCGACACGCCTTCAGGCGTGGGCTTCGCCTCGTAGCCCTGATAGAGCGCGGTGAAGGTCACGGCGAAGCCGAACACGATGCTCTTCATCACGCCGTTGCCCACGTCTGCCCAGACGTCCACGCCGCCCTGCATTTGCGACCAGAACGCGCCGGCGTCCACGCCGATCAGCAGCACGCCGACCACGTAGCCGCCCAGAATGCCGACCGCGCTGAAGATAGCCGCGAGGATCGGCATGGCGATCACGCCCGCCCACATGCGCGGCGCGACCACCACGCGCACGGGGTCCACGGCCATCATTTCCATGGCGGTGAGCTGCTCGCCCGCTTTCATGAGGCCGATCTCGGCCGTGAGCGAGGTGCCTGCGCGGCCCGCGAACAACAGCGCGGTGACGACGGGCCCGAGTTCACGCACGAGCGAGAGCGCGACCAGCAGCCCGAGCGCCTGCTCGGAGCCGTAGCGGTTGAGCGTGTAGTAGCCCTGCAGGCCAAGCACGAAGCCCACGAAAAGGCCCGACACGGCAATGATCAACAGCGAATAATTACCGACGAAGTGGATCTGCTTCGTGACAAGGCGTGGCCGGCGCAGCAGCGGGAAGAATTCGAGAACGAGGCGCATGAAAAAACGCGTGGCATGCCCTGCGCGCGCGATGGTCTCGAGCACCGTGCGCCCGATCGAGCTGATGGCGCCGATCATGAGTGGCCTCCGCCGATGCCGAAGTCCGCTGCGAGCGGCTGGTTCGACGGGTAATGGAACCGGAACGGGCCGTCCGGCGCGCCGTCGATGAACTGGCGCACGATCGGATCGGTCGAGGCGCGCAGCTCGTCGGGCGTGCCCTGCGCCTGCACCCGGCCGTTCGCCATGAAATACACGTAGTCGGCGATCGCGAACGACTCGGGCACGTCGTGCGTGACGAGGATCGAGGTCGCGCCGAGCGCGTCGTTGAGCGTGCGGATGAGGTTCGCGGTGATGCCGAGCGAAATCGGGTCGAGACCCGCGAACGGCTCGTCGTACATCATGAGTTCGGGGTCGAGCGCGATGGCGCGGGCGAGCGCGACGCGGCGCGCCATGCCACCCGAGATTTCCGACGGCGCGAGGTCGCGCGCGCCGCGCAGGCCGACGGCGTTGAGCTTCATGAGCACGAGGTCGCGGATCAGCTCTTCGGGAAGATCGGTGTGCTCGCGCAGCGCGAAAGCCACGTTCTCGAATACCGACATGTCGGTGAAGAGCGCGCCGAACTGGAAGAGCATGCCCATCTTGCGGCGCAGGGCGTAGAGGCCGTCGCGCGATTGCGCGCCGACGTCCTGCCCGCCGAACAGCACCTGGCCGCGCTGGGCGCGAACGAGGCCGCCGATCAAGCGCAGCACTGTCGTTTTTCCGCCACCGGAACCGCCCATGACTGCCACCACCTGACCGCGCGGGAAGCGCATGTTCAGGCCGGACAGGACGAGCCGATCGCCGTAGCCGAAGTCGACGTCGCGCAGTTCCAGTAGGGTCTCAGAGGTTGAGGGCACGTGGCTGACTGTCCATTTACACGAAGGCGGGATTATAGGGCCATCGTGTAAAACCTGCCGTGACGCACCCTGATCCGTTGATGTAAGCCGCGCCACCCGCCACTGCGGGTTGCGGCCCCCTGGCCGGAGGGTGCGCACGCGGCGCAGCCTCCAAGCCAGGGCGGACCATTATTGCGTAAACGCGTTGCGCAATGCAGCAACCGCGGCAGCCGGATCGACCGCCTCGGTCACGGCGCGCACCACCGCCGCGCTGCCCGCGCCCGTGGCGAGCACTTCCGGCAGCACATTGCCGTCGATGCCGCCAATGGCCACCATCGGCACGACGCCGTCCAGCAGCTTCACATAGCGGGCGAGACGCGCGAGGCCTTGGGGCGCCGTGGGCATCGCCTTGGTCGTGGTGGCGAAGACGGCGCCACACGCGAGGTAGCTCGGACGGAAATGGAGCGCCGTGAGCATTTCGAAGTAGCCGTGCGTCGACAGGCCAAGACGCACGCCTGCCGCCGCGATCGCGCCGAGGTCGGCTTCGCGCAGGTCTTCCTGGCCGAGGTGCACGCCGTAGGCGCCGGCCGCGACGGCCTCCTGCCAGTGATCGTTGATAAAAAGCTGCGCGTCGTGCTTGCGGCCCGCCGCGACGCAGCGCTCGATTTCGCTCGTGAGCGCCGGGGATTTCGGTTGCTTGCTGCGCAGTTGCGCTGTCTTCACGCCGTAGTCGAGCACGCGCTCGACCCAGTCGGCCGTGGGCAAGACCGGATACAGGCCGAGCTTCGCGGGGCACGGCGCGAACGGCTGCGCGGGCGCGGCAGGCAGGCCCAGCACGCGCGGAAAGCGCTTGATGTCGACGGGCCAGGCGTCGGCCTGCTCTTCGTCGCCGTCGCGCCAGGCGAGCGCGAGCACGAGCGCGTCGTGCGGGTCGAACCCGCAGTCGAGGAACGCCGCCAGCGCGGGGATCCAGTCTTCCGCCAGCTCGCCTTCGAGCGCGTAGCGCTCGCCACCCAGATGCAGCGTGGCGCGCGCGGCCTTCGGGTTCTCGCCGGCGGCTTCGATCACGCCCGCGCCGTCGGTCATCCAGCGCGCGATGTGGGTCAGGTGCGGCGCCGCGTCGGTGACGATGATGAGATCGCCGCCGTTGGGCGCGTCAGGCGGCGTGAGACAGATGCGCCACGGCGCATGCGTGGGCTGCCAGTCGCCGAGGCGCGCGCGAATGCGCTCCGCCGTTTCGGTGAGTTCGTCGGCGGGCGGCCAGAACAGTTCGCGGTCCTGCAGTCGCAGCGTTTCAGTCATCGCTTGTCTCCATCCTGGTGCCAGAAAGGCATGCCGACCACGGGCGTGCTCGCAACCGCCGCCTCGCGCTCGGCCATCGGCCCGGCGAGAAACGCGGCGCGCCCCGCCTCGACGCCCAGCGCGAACGCACGCGCCATCGCCTCGGGGTGCGTGGCCTGCGAAACGGCCGTGTTGAGCAGCACGCCGTCGAAGCCCCACTCCATCACCTGGCAGGCATGCGACGGCACGCCGAGGCCCGCATCGACGATCAGCGGCACATCGGGCAAGCGCTCGCGCAGCACGCGCAGACCGTACGGATTGATCACGCCCTTGCCGGTGCCGATCGGCGCGCCCCATGGCATGAGCGCTTCGCAGCCCGCGTCGAGCAGACGGCGGCCAATCACGAGGTCCTCGGTGCAGTACGGCAGCACCTTGAAGCCATCCTTCACGAGGCGCGCCGCGGCCTCGATCAGGCCGACCGGGTCGGGCTGCAGCGTGTAGTCGTCGCCGATCAGTTCGAGCTTGATCCAGTCGGTTTCGAAGACTTCGCGCGCCATGTGCGCGGTCGTGACCGCCTCGTTGACGGTGAGGCAGCCAGCCGTGTTCGGCAGGAGCGGCACGCCTTGGCGCTTGAGCAGATCGAAAAAGCCCGCTTCGGCGGTGCCCTCGTTCATTTGGCGGCGCAGCGCAACGGTGATCATGCCGGGGCGCGCGGCCGCCATCGAATCGGCGAGCGACTGCAGCGACGGATAGCGCGACGTGCCAAGCAGCACGCGGCTCGCGAAGGTTTCGCCGTAGAGCGTGAGCGCGTCGGCGGTGGGAGTGGTGGTCATGGGTTGGAATCCTTGGGCGGTGTCGTGAAAGCGCTCGCGATACATGCGATGCGCGCGACCGGCGGCCTGGGCGAGCGAGGCTCAGCCGCCGGCCACGGGGCTCACGACGTCGAGGCGGTCGCCCGCCTGGAGCGCGCGCGCGCCATGCTGGGCGCGCGCCACGAAATCGCCATTCAGCGCGACGGCGAACGGCGGACGCGCGCCAAATGCGGCGAGCGCATCGGCGACCGTCGCGCCCTCGGGCAGCGTGATCGGCTTCTGGTTGATATGAATGTCCATGGCAAATACGTTCTCAGACTACGGTTTGATTCTGGCGATGCGTCACGCCGGCTCGTGTGCGCCCTGCGCGTGCAGCATCTCGCTCCAGCGCGACGCGCGGCGCAGCGACTCGAAGGACTCGGCGTCGTTCACGCGCGCATCGAGCAGCGCTTGCGCAATGCGCGCGGCTTCGTCGGCGACTTCCGGCGCGATCATGAAGCCGTGACGGTAGAGACCGTTCACGCGCAGCGTGGTCTTGCCGTCCCAAATAAGAGCCGGGCGGTGGTCGGGCAGCGTCGGGCGGCACTGCGTGTTCAACTCGAGGATGCGCGCCTCGCCGAACGCCGGATGCACCGCAAACGCCGCGCTCAGCAGCTCGAGCGCCGAGCGCACGCTCACGGGCGAACGGTCCTCGCCTTCGATCTCGGTCGCGCCGATCACGAAGACGTCGTTTTCCTTGGGCGCGATATAGAGCGGATAGCGCGGATGCAAGAGCCGCACGGGGCGCGTGAGCGTGATGCCCGGCGCGTGCACGCGCGCGACCTCGCCGCGAATGCCGCGCAAACCCGGCAGCACAGGTTTGGCGCCTAGCCCGCGACAGTCGATCGTCACGCGCGCAGGCGGCGGATTAGCCTCGTCGACCGTGGTGTGCCAGTGCGTTTGCACGCCGCGCTCGGCCAGCCCCGCCGCCAGCGCGGCCAACGCCTGGCGATTGTCGAGCTGGCCCTCGCCTTCGAGCAGCCAGCCGCGCGCGAAGCGCCCGGCGAGCGCCGGTTCGGCGGCGTCGAGCTGCGCGCCGGCGAGCGCGACGAAGTTCGCGTCGGCCAGCGAACGCGGCGCGTTCGCGCGCACGCGGCGCTCGAAGAGCGGGGCTTCGGTGCGATCGGCGGTATGCCAGACCACGAGCGTGCCATTGCGCTGGAAGAACACGGGCTCCGGCAACTCGGCCAGGATGCGCGGCCAGGTTTCGAGCGACGCGACACCAAGCTCGGTGATGAGCAACTCGGCAACGGCGGCCTCCGCGAGCGGCGCGAGCATGGCCGCCGCGACCCAGGCCGCGGCCTCGCCGCCTTCGGGGCCGCCACGCTCGTAGAGCGCGACGCGATGGCCGGAGCCGGCGAGCCGCCATGCGACGAGCCGGCCGCTCAAACCGCCGCCGAGCACGGCGAAGTCGGGCACGCTGCCCGCACTACGGTGATGAGCGCGACTCATGACGGCGCTCCGTCACGCAGCGCGAACGCGATAAAAATCGGGGAACAAAGAGAATAGGCGGTCATCGTATCCTTTCCGTACGGCAGCAGCAGACGTACCCAAGGACGAAACCGGCTGGCAAGGCCGACCGTGGAGGCTATGCGGCGCAGACGGCCCGTACGTCCCGATAAGGAATTCGTACGAACCCGTGCGCCCAAAGCGCAGCCCGGCGGGAATCCTGGCGCCCCTGCAAATGCTGGGCGCTCCGGTAAGACTTTCTGGAAACTTCCCGCGCCGGTATTACCCGGATCGGGTGCGAAGGGTCTCTCTCAGCCTCAGTACGGCATGCCCCGCATACCGGTGAAGCACCCCTGTTTCGTCAAGGTCGATTAGACCACAAAAGGCGCGCGGCCCGCAAACCTCGGCGGAGCGGGACGCCTGCTCTGGCACAATGGCCTGAGCCCGCCGCTTTCGCCTCACGAGCCCGCGCGGTGAGACAATGACCGCCACGCTACGGCGGCGCCGGCGTGCGCTTTTGTCTCCGCTTTTTGCCCATTAAGACTCACTTAAGCGCCCGGCGACAGAATCGCTGCAAAAATCGCTGCACCGCAGCCGCCATGCGGCATGCAGCGCATGCCCCCAACGGGCGGCCACACCTTCAGGATGCACATGACCAATCAACCTGCCCGCGCCACGCCCGATCAGAACGAGCACCAGAAGATCACCGCGTGGAGCCTGATCAAGCCCTACTGGGTCTCCGAGGAACGCTGGATCGCCTGGGGGCTGCTCGTCGCGATCATCGTGATGAACCTGCTCGTCGTGTGGATCAACGTGCGGCTCAACGGCTGGAGCGCGGAGTTCTACAACGCGTTGCAGGCCAAGGACGTCAAGCGCTTTCCGCCTCTGTTGATGACCTTCACCGAACTGGCGTTCGGCTTCATCATCCTCGCGGTGTATGGCCGGTATCTGCGCCAGATGCTCGGGTTTCGCTGGCGCCAGTGGCTCACCACGCGCTTTCTGAGCGATTGGCTCGGCAAGGGCGCGTTCTACCGAATCGAGCGCGACCGCCTCGCCGATAACCCCGACCAGCGGATCAGCGACGACCTCCAGTCGTTCGCCACGACCACGCTTTCGCTCACGCTCGACCTGCTCTCCACGGTCGTCACGTTGATCTCGTTCATCACGATCCTGTGGACGCTCGCGGGTGCGCTCACGATCACGCTGGGCGGCACGCCGCTCGCGATTCCGGGCTACATGGTCTGGGCCGCCGCGCTCTACGCCGTGTTCGGCTCGGTCGTGATCCAGAAGGTCGGCCACCCGCTCGTGTCGATCAACTACCAGCAACAAAAGGTGGAGGCGGACTTCCGCTTCGGCCTGATCCGCCTGCGCGAGAACGCCGAGCAGATCGCGCTCTACGACGGCATGGACACCGAGCGCGGCAACGCGCAAGGCCTCTTCCTGCACATCCGCGACAACTGGTGGCGCGTGATGAAGTACACGAAGCGCCTCACCTTCGTGCTGAGCTTCTACGGCCAGATCGCCATCATCTTCCCGCTCGTCGTGGCCGCGCCTCGCTACTTCGCGGGCGCCTTCACGTTCGGCGTGCTCATGCAGATTTCGCAGGCGTTCGGCACCGTGAGCGATTCGTTCTCGTGGTTCATCAACAGTTACTCCACGCTGGTCGAATGGCGCGCCACCGTGAATCGTCTGCGCGAATTCGTGCGTGTGGTGCACTCGCCGCGACTGAAGGAATCGGTCTCGCCCGCCACCGAGCACGGCGGCATCAACCTGCACTTCATCGACAGCAACGAACTCGCCACCGAGCACCTCAAGCTCGCGCTGCCCAACGGCATGCCGCTTTCCGAAGTGCGCGACATCGCCATCAAGCCGGGTTCGCGCTGGCTCGTGCGCGGCCCCTCGGGCGCAGGCAAGAGCACGCTCATGCGCGCGCTCGCGGGCCTCTGGCCGTTCGGCGAAGGCTCGATCGACGCGCCTGTCGATGCACGCATGATGTTCATCCCGCAGCAGAGCTATCTGCCCATCGGCACGCTCAAGGCGGCGCTCACCTACCCCTCGCCCGCCGACGACTATAGCGACGAGGACTGCCGCGACGCGCTGCGCGCCTGCCGCCTCGAAGAATATGCGGATCGTCTCGGCGAATCGGCGCACTGGTCGCGCGTGCTCTCGCCGGGCGAGCAGCAACGCCTTGCGGGCGCGCGCGTGCTGCTGCACAAACCGGATTATCTGTTCCTCGACGAAGCAACGAGCGCGCTCGACCCCGACAACGAAAGCCGTCTCTACAAGCTGTTCGTGGAGCGCCTGCCGAAGGCGGCGATCGTGAGCGTCGCGCACCGCGAGTCGCTTGCGGCGTACCACCACGAAACGCTCGAGATCGAGCGTATGCCTGAAGAGCGGGTTGCCGCGTGAGCGCAAGCGCGGCGCGCGTCGTCCTGATCACGGGCGCGGGCTCGGGTATCGGTGCGGCGCTCGCGCGTCGCATCGCAGCGCCAGATGTTTCGTTGATGCTGCATGCGCGCGGCGCGGACGAGGCGTCGCGTGCCCGTCTCATGACCGTCATGGCGGATTGTGAGCAACGGGGCGCGATCTGCGCCACAACCTGCGGCGATCTCGCGGAGCGCGGCAACGCAGCGGCACTCGTTGATGCCACGCTTGCGCACTTCGGCGCGCTCGACCAGGTCGTGGCCAACGCCGGGCATGCACAGCGCCAGACGCTCGCCGCGCTCGACGCCGCATCGCTCGAAGGCGCGTTCGCGGCCATGCCCGCCGCGTTCGCTGCGCTCGTGCAACGCGCGCAGCCGGCGCTGGAACGCTCGGCGCGCGCCCGCGTGGTCGCGCTCAGTTCGTTCGTCGCGCACCGCTACCGCGCCGGCGCGCCGTTCGCCGCGACTGCCGCAGCGAAGGCCGCGCTCGAGTCGCTGGCGAAAACCGCCGCCGCGGAGCTGGCGCCGCACGGTGTGACCGTGAACTGCGTCGCGCCCGGCTATACGCGCAAGGACAAAGGCCCCACGCCAGAAAACGCGCCGGTGTGGGAGCGCGCGGCGCAGGAAACGCCGCTCGGCCACGTGGCCGACCCCGCCGATGTCGCCGAACTCATCGCCTTCCTGCTTTCAGACGCCGCGCGCCACATCACGGGCCAGGTGATCCACGTCGATGGCGGGCTCACGTTGTAGCGCCGTGCGGCCCTCGCGCGCCATCGTTCGCTTGCTATCGAACTAAACATCGGTACAAGACGATGGCGGGCGCCCCAAATTGCCCCTCGCCTCAGTACGGTTTCGCACCGTAAAATACCCACCCAGCACACCTGAGACGGGCGGCGTTGCACCGCGCAGCCCGCCAGCGTCGAGCGCACCCGCCACCCAGGGCGTTTGCGCCAGCCGGGTCGCAAGCGCCGCACACGCCGCTCACGCAGCCCGTTGCGCACACAACAAATATGGGGGAAGACACGCGATGGGCTACTTTCAATGGTTCACCGAGTTGAACGGGCGCGAGCGGCGCACGCTCTACGCGGGTTTCGGCGGCTACGCCGTCGACGCGTTCGACTTCATGATCTACTCGTTCCTGATCCCCACGCTCATCGCGACCTGGGGCATGACCAAGAGCGAGGCCGGCATGATCGCGACCAGCTCGCTGATCTCTTCGGCAATCGGTGGCTGGCTCGCCGGCATCCTCGCCGACCGCTACGGCCGCGTGCGCGTGCTGCAGTGGACCATCGCCACCTTCGCGGTCTTCACCTGCCTCTCCGGCTTCACGCATTCGTTCTGGCAACTGCTCGCCACGCGCACGCTGCAAGGCATCGGCTTTGGCGGCGAATGGACGGTCGTCACGATGATGATGGCCGAAACGATCCGCTCGCCGCAGCATCGCGCCAAGGCGGTGGGCACGGTGCAGAGCAGCTGGTCGGTCGGCTGGGGCGCGGCCGCCATCCTCTATTGGGCCTTCTTCGCCCTGCTCCCCGAGGAATACGCATGGCGCGCGTGTTTCTGGATCGGCATCTTGCCGGCGCTGTGGATTCTCTACGTGCGCCGCAACGTGAGCGACCCCGACGTGTTCGTCGCCACGCGCCGCGCGCGCGAAAGCGGCGCGACGCACAGCCACTTCATGCAGATCTTTTCGCCCGCGCATCTGGCCACCACCGTGCTCGGCAGCGCGCTGTGCACCGGCATGCTCGGCGGCTACTACGCGATCACCACGTGGCTGCCCACCTACCTCAAGACGGTGCGCCACCTCTCGGTGTTCAACACGAGCGGCTATCTGATCGTGCTGATCGTCGGCTCGTTCACGGGCTATATCGTCGGCGCGATTCTCTGCGACAAGATCGGCCGGCGCGCCTCGTTCGTCCTGTTCGCCATCGGCTCGTTTGCGCTCGGCATGGCCTATACGATGCTGCCCATTACCGACACCGCCATGCTCCTGCTCGGCTTTCCGCTCGGCATTGTCGTGCAAGGCATTTTCGCGGGCGTGGGCGCGTATCTCTCCGAGCTGTACCCGAACGCGATCCGCGGCTCGGGCCAAGGCTTCTGCTACAACCTCGGGCGCGGCCTCGGCTCGTTTTTCCCCATTCTGGTGGGCGTGTTCGCGCAGACCACTTCGCTCGTGAAAGCGATCGGCGTGGTGGCCGGCGCAGGCTATCTGCTCGTGATCGTCGCGGCGCTGTGTCTGCCGGAAACGAAGGGCAAAGTGCTGACCGAGGAAGTGCCTGCTGCTGCGGGCGAGCGCCCGGCTGCGGAGTCCACTGCACGATGAGCGCGAACATGCTGCAATACCGAACGTCCCCCCCTGTTGTGCGACCGGCATGAAAACGATCGTCCTCGGCGCCGGTGTGATCGGCGTCGCTACTGCGTATTATTTGAGCGAACGAGGCTGCGACGTCACCGTCGTCGAACGGGAGCCGGGCGTCGCGCTCGGCACGAGCTTCGGCAACGCCGGCGTCATCGCGCCCGGCTATGTCACGCCGTGGGCCGCGCCGGGCATGCCCGCGAAGCTCATCAAATATCTGCTCAAGCCCACCTCGCCGCTCATCTTCCGGCCGACGCTCGACGCCGCGCAGTGGCGCTGGATCGCGCGCTGGCTGCGCGAATGCGATCTCGCGCGCTTTCGCGTGAACAAGCAGCGCATGCAGCGCATCGCCTATTACAGCCGCGAATGCCTGCACGCGTTTCGCGCCACGCACGCGTTCGAGTACGGGCGCAGCCAGGGCTATCTGCAGCTCTTTCGCAGCGAGTACGACCTCGAACTCGCGCAACCGGCGCTCGGCGTGTTGCGCGATGCAGGCATCGTCTATCGCGAACTCGATGCCGCCGCCTGCGCGCAGGTCGAGCCGGGGCTCGCATGGTCGCGCGTGAAACCGGTGGCGGGCGTCTATCTCCCGGAAGATGAGGCTGGCGACTGCGCACGCTTCACGCGCGAGCTGCGCTCCGTGTGCGAAGCGCGCGGTGTGACGTTTCTGTTCGATACCGAGGTGCTCGCGCTCGAAGCCGCAGGCGGCAAGGTGAACGGCGTGCGCGTGCGGGCGGTGCCCGGCCGGCGCAAGGCGAACAACCGCAAGGACCGGCGCGAGCAGCGCCGCGCGCCGGCCGAGGTCCTGCGCCCGGCCGAGCGCAACGAGCCCGCCGACGATACGCCCTACACGCTCGCCGCGGACGCCGTAGTGGTCGCGCTGGGCGTGGAGAGCGCGGCGCTGGTCGCGCCGCTGGGCGTGCGCGTGCCGCTGTATCCGGTGAAAGGGTATTCAGCCACGCTGCCCGTGGTCGACGAACAAAAGGCTCCGCGCGCCGCGCTCATGGACGAATCGCTCAAGACGGCGATCACGCGCTTCGGCCCGTACCTGCGCGTGGCGGGCACTGCGGAGCTGGGCGACCACCGCGCGACGCTGCGCGAGCAGGCGCTGCAGACGCTCATGAAAGTGCTCGACGACTGGTTCCCGCACGCGGCAACGCCGTCGTCGGCGCAATTCTGGGTGGGAAGGCGGCCCATGGTGCCGGACGGCGCGCCGCTCTTGGGCACGTCGGGCGTCGATGGCCTGTGGCTGAACGTCGGGCACGGCTCGACCGGCTGGGCGATGTCGATGGGCTCGGGCCGCGTACTCGCGGACCTCGTCACGCAGCGCTCGCCGGAAATCGATCTCGATGGTTTGACGCTGGCCCGGTATCGTCAATAAGTCGCCACCAAGCGGCGGCAGGCAGGCCAACGCGCGGCGGCGCCTCACTCGAGCGCAACGCTCGCCAGCGCCTCGTAGCGCGCGCCCTGCTTCGCGAGCGTGCTCGAATACAGCACCAGCGACTCGAAGCACAACGGCGGCAGCGCTTCGCCGCCGCTTGCCGCCGGTGCACCCACGGCGTCGCGAGCGAATCGCGCGAGCGTCACGTGCGGGCGGAACGCGCGCGCGTCGAGCGGTAATCCCACATCTCCCATTAGCGAGCGCACGCCCCAGTCGAGCGCCGTGAATGCGTCCGACATCGCGAGCACGGCGACCATGAGGCGCGGATGCGCGCGTCCCGGCCAGCATTCGATATGGGTGACCGGCGCGGGCGGAATGAGCAGCGCGTGCTCCGCGAGCCGCCGCGAGAGCACGTCCCCCTGGTCGAACGACATCGCGCCGATGAACGTCACCGTCAGATGGAGCTGGGCGTAAGGCACGCGCCGTGCGTTGGACGGCACGTCCAGCGCGGCGAGCGCATCGCGCGACGCCGCAGTGGGCGCAAGCGCGATGAAGCAGCGCCGCCATTGCTGCGTGTCACGATCGGTCTCGCGGGCTTCGGACATGATCGGCGGGCCTCGTTCGGTCGGGCAATCGCGTCATGGTAACCCTGTCTGTCAGCCTGAGTGGCGCGTACGTAAAAAAGCCGGGTCACCCTCGCGGGTGCCCGGCTTCTGTCGTTGCGTCTCCTGCCGTCTCCCATGTGTCCCGTCTATTGCGGGGCACACCGGATTTAGCGCGGCAGCTCCGAGCTGCCCATCAAATACGCATCGACGGAACGTGCGCATTGACGGCCCTCACGGATCGCCCACACCACGAGCGACTGGCCGCGGCGCATGTCGCCGGCGGTGAAGACCTTGTCGACCGACGTGTAGTACGCCTTTTCACCTTCGGTCGAGGCACGCACGTTGCCGCGCGCATCCTTCTCCACGCCGAATGCTTCGAGCACCGGCGAAACCGGCTGCGTGAAGCCCATGGCGAGCAGCACGAGATCGGCCTTCATTTCGAACTCCGAGCCCGGCACTTCGACCATCTTGCCGTCCTTCCACTCCACGCGCGCGGCGATCAGCTTCTCGACCTTGCCGTTCTTGCCTTCAAGGCGCTTGGTCGCGACCGCCCAGTCGCGCGAGCAGCCTTCCTCGTGCGACGACGACGTGCGCAGCTTGATCGGCCAGTACGGCCACACGAGCGGCTTGTTCTCTTCCTCGGGCGGCTGCGGCAGCAGTTCGAACTGCGTAACGCTCTTCGCGCCATGACGGTTCGAGGTGCCCACGCAGTCGGAGCCCGTGTCGCCGCCGCCGATCACCACGACGTGCTTGCCCTTCGCGACGAGCTGGTTCGGCAGCTTGTCGCCGGCGTTGACCTTGTTCTGCTGCGGCAGGAACTCCATGGCGTAGTAGATGCCTTCGAGTTCGCGGCCCGGCACCGGCAGGTCGCGCGGCGTTTCCGAACCGCCCGCGATCACGACCGCGTCGAACTGTTCCTTCAGCTCGTCCGGCGAGATGGTTTCCTTCGCCGTGTTGCCGATCCAGGCAGGCAGTTCGCCCTTGCCGATGAACACGTTGGTGCGGAACGTCACGCCTTCGGCTTCCATCTGGCGCATGCGGCGGTCGATCAGCCACTTTTCCAGCTTGAAGTCGGGGATGCCGTAGCGCAGCAGGCCGCCGACGCGGTCGTTCTTCTCGAACACCGTCACGTCATGGCCAGCGCGCGCGAGTTGCTGCGCGGCAGCGAGGCCTGCCGGGCCCGAACCGACCACGGCAACCTTCTTGCCCGTCTTGTGCTTCGCGACTTGCGGCTCGACCCAGCCTTCGGTCCAGGCCTTGTCGATGATCGCGTGCTCGATCGACTTGATGCCGACGGGATCGTCGTTGATGCCGAGCGTGCACGCCGCTTCGCACGGCGCCGGGCAAATGCGGCCCGTGAACTCGGGGAAATTGTTCGTGGAATGCAGGACGTCGATCGCGCTCTTCCAGTCCTGGCGGAACACGAGGTCGTTGAAGTCCGGAATGACGTTGTTGACCGGGCAGCCGTTGTTGCAGAACGGGATGCCGCAGTCCATGCAGCGCGCGCCCTGGACCTTCGCGTCGGCGTCGGAGAGCGCCGCCACGAATTCCTTGTAGTGCTTCACGCGCGTGAGCGGTGCTTCGTACGCCTCATGCTGGCGCTCGAACTCGAGAAAACCGGTTGCCTTACCCATAGGGTTCTCGTCTATCTCTATCTATTCGGTGAGGGGACCGCGCCCGCCGCCGCGTACCTTGTCGCGCGGCGGGCGCTTCGTCGTCTTGGAATCGCTTCGTCGCGGCTTAAGCGGCCAGTTCTTCCTGGCTTGCCTTCTTCGCGCCGAGTTCGCCCAGTGCGCGCTTGTATTCCGTCGGGAGCACCTTCACGAACTGGCGGCGCGCCGCATCCCAGTTTTCGAGCAGCGCCTTCGCACGCGGCGAGCCCGTGAACTGGAAGTGACGCTCGACGAGTCCCTTGAGCAGCGCTTCGTCGGTCTGGCCCGTGTGCCACAGTGCGCGATCCACGGTGCGTTCCTGTTCGGCCTGTTGCAGGACCGGGTCGAGCGCGACCATCGACTTGTTGCACTTGCCGGCGAAGGTGCCGTCCGCGTCGTACACGTAGGCGATACCGCCCGACATGCCTGCTGCGAAGTTACGACCCGTTTCGCCGAGCACGACCACCGTGCCGCCCGTCATGTATTCGCAGCCGTGGTCGCCCGTGCCTTCGACAACTGCCGTCGCGCCCGAGTTACGCACCGCGAAACGCTCGCCCGCCACGCCGCGCAGGAAGGCTTCGCCTTCGAGTGCGCCGTACATCACCGTGTTGCCGCAGATGATGTTTTCTTCGGACTTGCCGCGGAAGTCGTTGGTCGGACGGATGATGATGCGCCCGCCCGAGAGGCCCTTGCCGACGTAGTCGTTGCCGTCGCCCACGAGGTCCAGTGTGATGCCGCGTGCGAGGAACGCGCCGAAGCTCTGCCCCGCCGTACCCTTCAACTGGATGTGGATCGTGTCTTCCGGCAGACCGTCGTGGCCGTACTTCTTCGCGACGACGCCCGAAAGCATCGCGCCGACCGTGCGGTTCACGTTGCGCACCGGCTGAATGAACGACACATGCTCGCCCGTTTCGATCGCGGCCTTCGCCTTCTCGATCAGCGTGTGATCGAGCGCGCGGTCCAGACCGTGGTCCTGCGACTCCACGTGCATGCGTGCGACTTCGGCGCCCACTTGCGGCTGATAGAACACGCGCGAGAAGTCGAGACCCTTCGCCTTCCAGTGTTCCACGCCACGGCGCGTGTCGAGCAGGTCCGCGCGGCCGACCAGATCGTCGAACTTGCGGATACCCAGTTGCGCCATGATTTCGCGCACTTCTTCAGCGATGAAGAAGAAGAAGTTGACGACGTGCTCGGGCTGGCCCGAGAACTTCGCGCGCAGCACCGGATCTTGCGTCGCGACGCCGACCGGGCAGGTGTTCAGGTGGCACTTGCGCATCATGATGCAGCCCTGCACGACGAGCGGCGCCGTCGCAAAGCCGAATTCGTCCGCGCCGAGCAGCGCGCCGATCACCACGTCGCGGCCCGTCTTCATCTGACCGTCGGCCTGCACGCGGATACGGCCGCGCAACTGGTTCAGCACCAGGGTTTGCTGCGTTTCCGCGAGACCCAGTTCCCACGGCGTGCCAGCGTGCTTGAGCGACGAGAGCGGCGAGGCGCCCGTGCCGCCGTCGTGACCGGCGATCACGACGTGGTCGGCCTTGGCCTTCGCCACACCGGCTGCCACCGTGCCCACGCCCACTTCCGACACCAGCTTCACCGAGATCGACGAAACCGGGTTCACGTTCTTCAGATCATGAATGAGCTGCGCCAGATCTTCGATCGAGTAGATGTCGTGGTGCGGCGGCGGCGAGATGAGGCCCACGCCCGGCACCGAGTAACGCAGCTTGCCGATGTACTCCGAAACCTTGTGGCCCGGCAGCTGACCGCCTTCGCCCGGCTTCGCGCCCTGCGCCATCTTGATCTGGATCTGGTCAGCCGACGACAGGTACTCCGCCGACACGCCGAAGCGGCCCGACGCGACCTGCTTGATCTTCGAGCGCAGCGAGTCGCCATCCTTCAGCGGGATGTCCTTGATGACTTCTTCGCCGATGATCGAACGCATCGTGTCGCCGTTCTTGATCGGAATGCCACGCAGCTCGTTCCGGTAGCGCTTCTCGTCTTCGCCGCCTTCACCCGTGTTCGACTTGCCGCCGATGCGGTTCATCGCGACGGCGAGCGTGGCATGTGCTTCGGTCGAAATCGAGCCGAGCGACATCGCGCCAGTCGCAAAGCGCTTGACGATTTCCTTGGCCGGTTCGACGTCGTCGATCGAGATCGCGCGCGCCGGGTCCAGACGGAATTCGAACAGACCGCGGAAGGTCATGTGGCGCTTGGTCTGATCGTTGATCAGGTGCGCGTATTCCTTGTAGGTCTGATACGAGTTGCTGCGCGCCGAGTGCTGGAGCTTGGCGATCGCGTCCGGCGTCCACATGTGGTCTTCGCCGCGCACGCGGTAGGCGTACTCGCCGCCTGCGTCGAGCATGTTGGCGAGAACCGGGTTGTCGCCGAATGCGTCGCGGTGCAGACGGATCGCTTCTTCCGCCACTTCAAAGAGGCCAATGCCGCCGACCTTCGACGCCGTGCCCTTGAAGTACTTGGCGATGAGATCGTCAGCGAGACCCACCGCTTCGAAAATCTGCGCGCCCGTGTACGACATGTACGTGGAGATGCCCATCTTCGACATCACCTTGAGCAGGCCCTTGCCCACCGCCTTGGTGAAGTTGTAGACGGCCTTGTCTGCCGACAGATCGCCCTTCAGGCCCTGCGCCATTTGCGCGAGCGTTTCCATGGCGAGGTACGGGTGCACGGCTTCCGCGCCGAAACCGGCGAGCAGCGCGAAGTGGTGCGTTTCACGCGCCGAACCCGTTTCCACGACGAGACCCGTGCTCGTGCGCAGCCCGTGCTGCACGAGGTGCGAGTGGATCGCCGAGGTGGCGAGCAGCGCCGGGATCGCGACGTTGTCGCGGTCCGCGCGGCGGTCCGACACGATCAGGATGTTGTAGCCCGACTTGACCGCATCGACGGCTTCCGCGCACAGCGACGCGAGACGCGCTTCGATGCCTTCCTTGCCCCAGGCCACCGGATAGCAGATGTTCAGCTCGTAGCTGCTGAACTTGCCGCCCGTGTACTGCTCGATCGCGCGGATCTTCGCGATGTCCTTGAAGTCGAGCACCGGCTGCGACACTTCGAGACGCATCGGCGGGTTGATGTTGTTCGTGTCGAGCAGGTTCGGCTTCGGGCCGATGAACGACACGAGCGACATCACCATGTTTTCACGGATCGGGTCGATCGGCGGGTTCGTGACCTGCGCGAACAGCTGCTTGAAGTAGTTGTAGAGCGTCTTGTTCTTGTTGGACATGACCGCCAGCGGCGAGTCGTTGCCCATCGAACCAACCGCCTCTTCACCCGACATCGCCATCGGCGCCATCAGGAACTTCAGGTCTTCCTGCGTGTAGCCGAACGCCTGCTGACGGTCGAGCAGCGCAGCGGCCTCGGCGCGCGCGGTCGCGACGTCTTCCGCCTTCGGCTCGATCTCGTCGAGCTTGATGCGCACGGCATCGATCCAGCTCTTGTACGGCTTGGCGTTGGCGAGGTTGTCCTTCAGCTCCTTGTCGTCGATGATGCGGCCGTGTTCCATGTCGATCAGGAACATCTTGCCCGGCTGCAGGCGCCACTTCTTGACGATCTTCGACTCCGGAATCGGCAGCGTGCCGGCTTCCGACGCCATGATGACCAGGTCGTCGTCGGTGACGATATAGCGCGCCGGACGCAGACCGTTACGGTCGAGCGTCGCGCCGATCTGACGGCCGTCGGTGAAGGCGATCGCAGCGGGGCCGTCCCACGGCTCCATCATCGCGGCGTGATATTCGTAGAACGCCTTGCGGTTCTCGTCCATCAGCGTGTGCTGTTCCCAGGCTTCCGGGATCATCATCATCATCGCGTGGACGAGCGGGTAGCCTGCCATCACCAGCAGTTCGAGACAGTTGTCGAACGAAGCGGTGTCGGACTGGCCCGGGTAGATCAGCGGCCAGAGCTTGGGCAGGTCGTCGCCGAGCACGTGCGAGGCGATCGCGCCGGTACGGGCGTTCAGCCAGTTCACGTTGCCCTTCACGGTGTTGATTTCACCGTTGTGGGCGATCATGCGGTACGGGTGAGCCAGTTCCCACGCCGGGAACGTGTTCGTGGAGAAGCGCTGGTGCACGAGCGCCAGTGCCGAGACGACGCGCTCATCTTGCAGGTCGCGGTAGTACACGCCGACCTGACCCGCCAGCAGCAGGCCCTTGTAGACGACCGTGCGCGCCGAGCACGACGGCACGAAGTATTCCTTGCCGTGCTTGAGCTTGAGCGCCTGAATGCGGTGGCTCGCGGTCTTGCGGATGATGTACAGCTTGCGCTCGAGCGCGTCCGTGACCATCACGTCCTTGCCGCGGCCGATGAAGATCTGACGGATCAGCGGCTCGCTCGCCTTCACCGTCGGCGAAATCGGCATGGTGTGGTCGACCGGCACGTCGCGCCAGCCCAGCACGACCTGGCCTTCGGCGCGCACCGTGCGCTCGAGTTCCTGCTCGCAGGCGAGACGCGAGGCGTGTTCCTTCGGCAGGAAGATCATGCCGACGCCGTACTCGCCGAACGGCGGCAGCGTCACGCCCTGCTTGGCCATCTCTTCACGGTAGAACGCGTCCGGGATCTGGATCAGGATGCCCGCGCCGTCGCCCATCAGCGGATCGGCGCCCACGGCGCCCCGGTGATCGAGGTTTTCGAGAATCTTCAGGCCTTGCTGAATGATTTCGTGGCTCTTCTTGCCCTTGATATGGGCGACGAAGCCAACGCCGCAGGCGTCGTGTTCGTTTTGCGGGTCATAGAGACCTTGCGCGGCGGGCACCGCGGCGCGCTGCTGGTGATCGTTCATGGGGACACCGTCAGAGTGAGGCTGTTGCCAGCCGTTGTGTTCTTTGATTCCCGCCGCTTGCGTGACCGCTGTACGGCGTTGCGCGGGGTAGTACGTGCTTCCCGCGTTATGCGCCCAGGAGAGCCGAAAGGCGAATATACGCGACGAATCAAGGGGATGCAAATAAAACGTGATGTTCGAACCCCAATTATCGAGTTGGTGCATTCGCACATTTTTTTAATGGTGCCATATCAAATTGGGGCAAAAGAAAACGGCATCCGAAGATGCCGTTTATCTCGTAAACACTTGATCCGAAAAGCAATCAGTGGGTGCCGGTGCCCGGCTTCCGTTCCTCATGCTCCGAACTCGGCCCCCCCGAACCACCGCCACCGGAATCCTGCGAACCACCGGAATGGCTGCTCGGTCCCCCAGGATTTGCACCCGGTGTTGTAGCTGAACCACTCCCGGCGTGACCACTCCCATGCGCCGACGTCGAGCCGGCCGGATTGACACTAGCGTGCGAGGGTGAATGGGGGACAGATTGCCCACCACCTCCACCGCCGCCCGATCCAGCCGCAGGTGCCGAAGCCGCGCTCGCTGTGGCCGCCGCACCCATTGCGCCTGGAGCCGCCGCAGGGGCAGGCGCTTCGCGCACCTTGCGCGGGCGCCCGCGCGGCAGCGGCGAGACGCGCCGGTTCGCTGTGCGCGACGCCCAATCGCGATAAGTGTCACTGCCGAGCACCCAGCCCTTGAGCGTGGCCTGCATGAGCTGCGTGGTTTCGCGTTCGTCGAGCGCCTGCTCGCAGAGTTCGCGATACGCGCGCTGACGCTCGAACGGCGTGTTGCCGAGCGCCCAGTACAGGGGATGGTCGGTGATGAGGCTGTCGACGGTGAGACCGATGTGATGGCGGTAGCTCGACCACCGATAGTCCTCGGGCGCCGTGACGAGATGGTTGCGCACTGGCGCGAGCTCGACGACGCGGCTCGCCAGCAGGAAGAAGCGCTCGCCCTCGATGACCGTCGCGCGGTAGCGCCCCTCCCAGAGCGTGCCGCGACGCGCATAGCGCCGGTTGAAATGCGCCACGTAGCGCCGGCCGACCGCCTGCATTGCCTTAGGCAGGCTGGATTCGTCGGAGGGCGTGACGAGCAGTTGCACCGCGCCGGGCATTAAAACCCACGCATGAACCGCCAGATGATGATCGCGCGCCGCGGCCTTCAGGCAGTCGATGAACAGTTCGTAATCCTGGTCATCGACGAACGCGGGCTGCTGATCGAGTCCGCGCAGGATCACATGCTGCGGCTGATCGGGAACATAAAGACGTGCAAGCCGTGCCATGCTCGATTTTCCTGGTTCCGTTGGTGAATACCCGCAGACCCGCCAGGCCCCACCAGCGCTAGTTCTCGCTGGCATGCGGCTTCGGCGGAAAGCTCGCGGCGCTTAGTAAAAAAGCTCTAACGGTCGCGTATGGTTTGTTGCAAACGTTGTGTTCATAATGAGCGGGCCTTTCATGGAGGAGCATTAATATGAAATTAAAACAGGCGCTGGCAGGGGTCGCCGCGCTCGCCAGTTTCACGGCAGCACACGCACAATCCGCACATACGTTCTACGTCACTACCGGCTGGTTCCGCTTCATGCCGCAGGACACCAGCGATCCGCTCAAGATCGACAGCGCAGGCGGCACGCCCGTCAACATGTCCATTCCGAACACGGGCGCCAGTGTCGGCTCGGCCGACACCCTGGGCGTCTCCATCGGCTACTACATTACCGATCACTTCGCCGCCGAAGCCGAACTGGGCATCCCGCCGAAGTTCGATATTTCCGGCGGCGGCACCTTCAGCAGCTTCGGCAAGGTCGGCGAGGCGAAGCTGTGGAGCCCGGCGCTGTTGTTCAAGTACTACTTCAACAGCCCTGAAGCAAAATTCCGTCCTTACCTCGGCATTGGCGTCACCTACGCCTGGTTCACCGACGCTCACATCACCAACGGCGCTTTCGAACAGGGCGTACTTGGGGGTCCGACCAGCGTTTCGACGGATCGTTCCTGGGCACCCGTGTTTAACCTGGGCTTCAACTACAACTTCACGAAGCACTGGTTCGCCGGTTTCTCGCTCTCGTACATTCCGATCAACGTGACCGCCACGTACAACACGACGGTCAACAACCAGCTCGGCACCCAGCGAGTCGCGGAATCGAAGATTCACCTGAACCCGCTCGTGACGTACCTGAAGGTCGGCTACAACTTCTAACGCGCTCCAGCGCCCCGCACGACCTCGCGCCGGCCCTTCGCCTCGCCCCTGCGGCACCGGGCGAAGGGCGGCGTTTTCCACCCGGCCACGCCCTTCCCGCCTTCGCGTCTCCATCAAATTTTCCCCGCCTTCGCATGGGCTTATCCTGATTCTATGCCTCTGCGAAAAAGCGTGCTGTCCCCGTAATCACCTGTTTTGTCACCAGAGAGCGAAGCCCCGCCTGGCGGGCGTTTGCGCCCGGCTTGCTGCGCGCGTACAAATCCCGGGCATCGGAATTGCGCAATACTTGCACTCCGGTCCTCGCCCTCCCGCGCCCTTTTTCGTGCGCACCGCGGCGAGCCCTTTACCTGTGACTTTTCAACGACGGAGCCATACATGAGCGCCTTTCCGAACACGCGAGAAGCCCTCGGAGATTCCTGGACGCGCACGAGCCGCCATGCGCGGCGCATTGCGCGCCGCGGCCGCAGTGCCGCCGCCGATATCACCGACGAGTTGCGTGATCTGCTCGCCGAGCTGGAAAACACGCTGGGCGAAGGAACCCAGGCCGATGCCGCCGCGCTGCGCGCCGACATCCGCAAACGTCTCGACGCCGCCCGCGAGCGGCTCGAAGTGGCGCGCGCCGCCGCGCGCGAGCATACCGACGCGGCCATTGCCGGCGCGGACGACTACGTGCACCGCAACCCGTGGCAGGCCATCGCGATCGTCGGCGGCGTGGCGCTGGTGGCGGGCGCACTGCTCGCACGCGCCCGCTGAACGAAGGATCCGGGCGCAGGGCCGCCTGGCTTAGCCGCAGGCGCCCCTCAGGCGTCGAGCGCGTGCGGCCCGATCAGGTCGATGCGGTCCGTGCAGACCGTATCGACGCCCCAGTTCACGAGCTGGCGCGCGCGCTCGAGGTCGTTCACCGTATAGGCGAGGATGAAGAGCCCCGCCGATTTGATGCGCTCGACGAGTGCCTCATCCAGGTGTCGATGGCTCGCGTGGAGCGAGACACAGTCGAGCGCGGCGGTCTGCTCGCGCCAGTCCGCGGGCACGTGCTCGAACAGCAGGCCGCGCGGCAGGTCCGGCGCGCTCTCGCGCGCCGCTTCGAGAGCCGCATAGGAGAACGACGAGAGCAAAGGCGGCATGCCCGCCTGTGCTTCATTCTCCGTTTGCAGCCATAGACGCGCCGTCTCGGCGCCAACGATGCGCCCCGTCTCCACGTCGCGGCCCGTGCAGGGCTTGATCTCCACGTTCGCCGCAAGCCCCAGTTCATGACAACACGCGGCGACTTGCGCGAGCGTTGGCATCGGCTCGCCGGCAAAACGCGCGTCCCGCCAGCTGCCCGCGTCCAGCGCGGCAAGCTCCGCATAGCGCATGCGCGCCGCCGCGCCGCGACCGTTCGACGTGCGCTCGACCGTGTCGTCGTGCAGCAGGAAAGCGACGTTGTCGGCAGACAGCTTGGCGTCGAACTCGACCAGCTTGTGGCCGAAGCTCGCGCCGGTGCGCAGACCCGCCAGCGTGTTTTCGGGCGCGAGCGTGCCGCCCCCTCGGTGCGCGGCCACGCGCGGATACGGCCAGGACTTGATCAAATGGGCTCCGAAATCGGCAGGGGCAGCAAGGTGGGATGCGTCGCGCGCTCAAGCGTCGTCGGCGACGACGAAGAGGCGGCGGTACTCCTTCAGGGCATAGCGGTCGGTCATGCCCGCGATGTAATGCGCGATCAGCCGCGGCTGCAAAGCCGCGTCCTGCGTCTGGTACGGGGGCGGCAACAGGCGCGGGTCTTCGCTGAACGCATCGAACAATCCCTTCACCACGCGCCGCGCCTTGTTGGCCATGCGCATCACACGATAGTGGCGGTACAGGTTGCGGTACAGGAAGCGCTTGAGCGCGGCCGCCTGCGCGGCCACGCGCTCGCTGTGCGCGACGAGCGGCGGCGCTGCGCGCACGTCGTCGAGCGACTGGGGCGCGTATTCGGCGAGATTGCGCCGCGTCTGCCCGATCAGATCGACGATCAGCGTGTTGATGATGCGCCGCACCGTCTCGTGAACGAGGCGGCGGCCCTCGATCTGCGGATATTCGTCGCGCGCGGCGTCGTAGTGCGTCTGCCAGAGCTCGACCTCGGCGAGCTGCTCGATGGTGAGCAGGCCGGAACGCAAACCGTCGTCGACGTCGTGGTTGTTGTACGCGATCTCGTCGGCGATGTTGGCGATCTGCGCTTCGATAGACGGCTGCCGGCCAAGCAGAAAGCGCTCGCCCAGATCGCCTAGCCGGCGCGCATGCTCACGCGAGCAGTGCTTGAGAATGCCTTCGCGTGTCTCGAAGCACAGGTTCAGGCCGTCGAACGCGCCGTAGTGCTCTTCGAGCTCATCCACGACCGCGAGGCTCTGCAAATTGTGTTCGAAGCCGCCGTGCTCACGCATGCACTCGTTGAGCGCGTCCTGACCCGCATGGCCGAACGGCGTATGGCCAAGGTCGTGCGCGAGCGAGATCGCCTCCACCAGATCCTCGTTCACGCGCAGGTTGCGGGCGACCGAGCGTGCGATCTGTGCCACTTCCAGGCTGTGCGTGAGCCGCGTGCGAAAGAGATCGCCCTCGTGGTTCACGAAGACCTGGGTCTTGTATTCGAGGCGGCGAAACGCCGTGGAATGGACGATGCGGTCGCGATCGCGCTGGAATTCGCTGCGTGCGGCAGGCGGCGGCTCCGGATAGCGCCGCCCGCGCGAGCGCGAGGCGTGCGCCGCGTAAGGCGCAAGGCCCGCCTCGAACGACGCGACTAGCGCGGCGCTCGCGTCGGCGGTTTGAGAAGGGACATCACTACGGTTATCGCTGCGGGTGTCGCTCACCGTTCCTCCGCAAGGGGTTATCGCCGGCGGCGTGTCAGCTCTGCGTCGTGGCTGCGAGCGTGGCCTGCACGGCTTCGTCGGGCGCGCGGCCGATGTGGGTCTCGCCAAAGCGCTTGAGCAGGATGAATTTGATCGCCCCGCCCTCGGCCTTCTTGTCGACCTGCATCAGTTCGACGTAACGGTCCGCGCCGAGCGCGGGCGCGCGCACCGGCAACTTCGCAGCCTCGACCACGCGCACGAGGCGCGCACGCGACGCTTCGTCCAGCATGCCCACGCGCACCGAGAGATCGGCCGCCATCACCATGCCGCAGCCCACCGCCTCGCCGTGCAGCCACTCGCCGTAGCCGAGCCCGGCCTCGATCGCATGGCCGAATGTGTGGCCGAAGTTGAGGATGGCGCGCAGGCCGCCTTCGCGCTCGTCGGCGGCCACGACCGAGGCCTTGATCTCGCACGAGCGCTTGACCGCGTGCGCGAGCGCTTGCGGCTCGCAGCGGTTGAGCGCCTCCACGTTGGCTTCGATCCAGTCGAAGAATTCGGCGTCGGCAATCGCGCCGGTCTTGATGACCTCGGCAATGCCCGCCGCCAGTTCGCGCTCCGGCAGCGTGGCAAGCGCGCCGATATCGGCGATCACGGCTTGCGGCTGGTAGAACGCGCCGATCATGTTTTTGCCGAGCGGATGATTGATGCCCGTTTTGCCGCCCACCGACGAGTCGACCTGCGAAAGCAACGTGGTCGGCACCTGGATGAACGGCACGCCGCGCATGTAGCAGGCGGCGGCGAAGCCCGTCATGTCGCCCGTCACGCCGCCGCCCAGCGCGATGAGCGTGGTCTTGCGGTCGGCGCGCGAGGTGAGCAGCGCGTCGAAAATCTCGTTGAGCGTTTCCCAGTTCTTGTGCGCCTCGCCGTCGGGCAGCACGACCGTGTTGACGTCTTTGCCGAGCGGCGCGAGCGCGGCGCGCAGCGTCTCGCCATAGAGCGGGTCGACGACGGTGTTCGTCACGATCGTCACCGACTTGCCGGCGATATGGGGCGCGAAGAGCGCCGTCTGGCCGATCAGGCCGGAGCCGATATGGATGGGGTAGGCGCGGTCGCCCAGTTCGACGTTGACGGTAATCATGCTCTGAATCTTGTGGGTTTCCGATGGGTTGCCTAGCCTGCGAGATACCGCGCGACCTGCGCCCTACTCGCGCGCCGTGGCCCGCGCGACGCCGGCCATGTCGAGCTGCATCAGCACCATGTTGACGAGTCCGTTGACGGAGGGCCGGCCGGTTTCGATCACGAAGTCCGCGACTTCGCGATAAAGCGGGTCGCGCACCTCGTAGAGCGCTTCGAGCCGCCCCTTGGGGTCTTCGGTTTGCAGCAGCGGGCGGTTCTTGTCGCGCCGCGTGCGCAGCCACAGATCGTGCGGATGCGCGCGCAAATACACGACGAAGCCGCGCGCCTTGAGCGCCGCGCGATTTTCAGGCCGCAGCACGGCGCCGCCGCCCGTGGCGAGGACGATGTTTTCGCGGCCCGTGAGCTCTTCGATCACCTGGGCCTCGCGGTCGCGAAAGCCCGCTTCGCCTTCGAGCTCGAAGATCACCGGGATGCGCGCACCCGTGCGCGCCTCGATCTCGTGATCGGAGTCGAAGAACGGACGCTCCAGCCGGCGCGCGACCGCCCGGCCCACGGTCGTCTTGCCGGCGCCCATGAGCCCTACGAAAAATACATTGGCGTTTGCGTCCCGCACTTGCAGCGTTTCCTACGAAAGGTTGGTGCCGCAGCTTACTGGCAAAGCGGCGGCGTTGTCGAGCCTGCATCCCCGGCGTTCCGGCCCCGCAAGCACCTGCCTGCGTACGTGCGGCGGGCTTGCTCCGCGAATGAGGGTCAATTCGATTCCACGATACGCGGCGTGATGAAAACCACCAGCTCGCTGCGCTTGTCCCGGTGCGCACGATGCGAAAAAAGCGCGCCCAGAACCGGTATTTTGCCCAGGAGTGGCACACGCGTCACATCTTCGCGGTCATCCGTCGCGTCGATGCCGCCGATCGAGACCGTGCCGCCGTCCTCGATTTCCACGCGCGTCTGCACGTGTTTGGTGTTGATCGCAGGCCCGGCGGCCGTTTGCTCGCCGACGCTGTCCTTCGCCACGTCGAGGTCGAGAATCACGCGGCCATCGGGTGTGATCTGCGGTTCGACTTCGAGTTTCAGGCTTGCGCGCCGAAACTGCACGCCCGACACGCCTTGCCCGACCTTGGCCTGATAGGGCAGCTCCGTGCCCTGCTCGACGACGGCCTTCGTGCGGTCGGCGGTGACGACGCGCGGACTCGACACCACGCGCCCGCGCCCTTCGGCTTCGAGCGCGCTCAGCTGGATGTCGAGCAATCGCGTGGCGCGCGCAGCCAGCAGCGTGAGGCCAAGGCCCGCGGCCTCGAAGCCGGAGATCGGGCCCGCTGCGAGATCGTAGACCGTGCCGTCCGCTCTTGTGGTCACGCCGCGGGCCGGAGTGCCGTCCCCATTCACCGGCGTCACGCCAAGACGCACGCCCAATTCGCGCGAGAGCCCCTCGTCACCCTCGACGATACGCGCCTCGATCAGCACCTGGCGCGCCGGTGCATCGAGTCGCCGCACCAGCTCGCCGATCTGGTCGAGCCGCGCCGGCAGGTCGGTGACGAACAGGAGGTTCGTGCGCGCGTCCGCCACCGCCGTGCCGCGCTTTGACAGTGCGCGCTGCGTGCCCGAACCCGTCAGGAACCGGCGCAAATCCTCGGCGCGCGCGTAATGCAACTCGAACGTGCGGCTTGCGAGCGGCTCCAGCTCAGCTGCCCTGGCGTGTGCCTCGTAACGCTGCCGCTCGCGCGCCGCCACCTCAGCAGCAGGCGCGACCCAGATCACATCGCCGATACGCGACATTGCGAGGCCGTTCGCCTCCAGCAGCAGGTCGAACGCAGTGCGCCACGGCACACGCTCGAGGCGCAGCGTCACCTGGCCTCGCGCACGTTCGCTCGCGACGATATTGAGCTTCGTGAACTGGGCGAACGCGTGCAGAACGGCTGTCAGCTCGGCGCGCTGGAAATCGAGCGTGATCGGCCGATCCGGCGGCAATCCGTCGTTCGCTGTCGAGGCGTCGCCAAGGCGCAGCGGCGCGTGCATGGGTACGGGCGGTCCTTCAAGCGGCGCGGCCGCTGGCGCGTCGTTAGCGGGTTCACGCGAAGGCCGGGCGACGGGCGGCGTCACGCCGGGGGCGCCGTCTGCGTTCGTGGGCAAACGGTCTTCGGGCGCGGCTTCCGGTGCAGGCGAATCGCCGCCCGTGAACGGATTGGCGATCCACTGGGTTGCTGCGGGCTCGGCCGCCCCATCGGGTAACGGCGGTGCTTCGTAGCGCGCGAGCGACACCGGCGAACGCGCCCAGGCGGGTTGCGGCAACGGCACCGCGGCCCATGCAGCACATCCCGCAGCGCTCACCGTCAACGCGGCGAGGACACGAACGCCCCACTTTAGCGCGCTCATTTCACTGCCTCCGCCCAGCCGAGCGCGCGCGTCACCCCACCTGCCGCGACGACGACCCGCGCCGGCCCGACTTCCACCACGCGAGCATCGCCGATCGTCTCGCCCGCCCGCGCAGTCACGACGCCCTCGGGTGTTTCCACGAGCGCGACAGTGCGCTGCCGATCCTGGAGGATGCCCGCGAGGCGCCACCCGTCTTGCGCGCCGCCGGCCGCTGGCGCATGGGCGAAAGGATCGCGAGCCGGCGCCGGAGGAGACGCCGTTTCGGACGCCGCCGCCGCCAGCGGCACAGCGGGAAGCGCATCGTACACACGCAACGTAGCCGAGACCGACAACGCGCTTCCCGTGCGCCGGATGGCCAGCTCGGATGGCGCCGTCAGTGCCGGCTCGCGCACCAACCCTTCGAGCAGCCCGTACAGTTGCGCGAAGCTGCCTTGTGCGACCAGCTTGATCGAGCGGAACGCCTCGGTTTGCGCGCCGCCCGCGGCGCCTGGCTCTAGTACATGCAGAACGAGGCCCGATTGCGCGGCGAGTTGCGAGATGCGGCGAATGTCGTCCGCGGAATTGCCGGCGCGGGGCGCGGATGAAGGCGTTCGCGCGGCGGCTTCGCGCAGCGCGGGCAGACCCGCCAGGACTTGCCGGGCGTCGTCGTACCGCTTTTGAGCGTCCTTCAGCGCGGTGCGTGCCGCATGCACGCCAAGCGGATCTCCGACGATGCAAGCGCCGCTCGCCGCGGCGAACGCGAGCACTGCTATCGTTAGCGCGACAGCCAGCCGGCGGCGCGCGCTCCACGCATGAAGCGGCGACCATCCGTGCAACGCGTTGCCCACGCCTGCCTGTGCCGAAACAAGCCCCCGTTCCTGACCGCCGTGTGCAGAGAGCGTGCTCATGTCGCCCCCTTCGCCGTGGCACTGCTCGACGCTCGCGCCGCCTCGCGCGCATGCGGTACGCCAGCGCGCGGCACAGCGCTCGCGCCTTGCCAGACGAGATGCGCCGCCACGCGTATCGGTTCGGCGGCGGACGCACTGTCGCGTGCGGCTCCAGCGGGTGCGCCGCGTTTGAGCTCGCGCACGCTCACAGCGTCTACACCTGGCAGCGAGCGTAGCCGGCCGAGCCAGGCCGCCGCTGCCGCTTCGTCCGCCGCGCTCGCCTGCAGATCGGTCTCGTCGGCGGATTGCGAGAGCTGCTGCAAGCCGACACGAGGCGGCACATCGCTCGACAACGCATCCGCGAGGGCGAAAAAGCGCGTCGTAGCCCGTGCGTATTGCCGGGCCTGTTGCTCGCCGACGCGCCGCGCTTCGCTTTCGCGCGCCACTGCGCGAGCGGCTGCTCGAGCGCCTCGCGCCGAGCCTCGAGCCCGCGCCATTCGACGTGCTGCCACAGCACGATGCCAAGCGAGCACACGCAGCCGCCGAGCGCCGCGGCGCCCCATTCGAGCAAGCGCCGGCGACGCAGCCTGCGTATGGCGCGCTGCCGCCACGGAAGCAGATTGAATCCGCCTATGGCCCGGCCCGGCAGCACGCGCACGGCGCGCGCGAGCGTCATTCCGCCACCCCGCGCAACGCGAGTCCGAATGCCACCGCGCACGCCGGATCGTGCAAAAGCGTTGCCGCGAGCGGCCACTCGATATCGGCTAGCGGTCCGCATTCGAAGGGCAGCACCGGCGCGCCCAGCGCGTCGCCAATGTCGGCCAGCGTGAAGTTCACGCCGCGCAGCATGGCAAGCTCGCCCGCGACCTGGACGCAGCCGGGCTGCTCGCCGTCGACGAGGTCGCGCAGCGCCTCCACGAGATCGGCATGCTCTAGCGCAGGAAAGCGCATGTGCCGCATGACCGAGTCGTCGACAAGCAACCAGCCGTGCACGCCTTCTGGGCCGACCCAGATCGCCACCCAGGGTTCGTGCGGCGGCAGTTCGTATGCCGCCGCGTGCCGCATGGCGCGTAACGCGGCGTGCGCCTCGTCGTCGACGGCGCACAGCGTGACGCCCGCCATTGCCGCGCATTCGATGCGCGCTTCGAGATGCTGCCGTGCCGTCGCGGCGATCGTCACCTGCGCTTCGTGGCCGCGAGGCGTGGCCGGAAGCACGCTCCAGTCGACCGCCAGCTCGCCGCGCTCCATGCCCGCCACGCGCTCCGCCTCCGCCAGCACGAGCGGTTCGAGCGCCGCGTGAATGCCGGACTCGTCCACCGCGCCCGCCGGCGCAAGACGTGCGAGCGGCACAGTCGCGATGAGCGTCGCGCTCGTGGGCATCGCCATGGCGCAACGCAGCGACGCCGCGGCGCTGGCGCGCGGCAACTCGCCAAACACACTGCGAAGCGCGGCGACGATGGCCGCCCGGTCGACGATCTCCGCGCCGGCCATCGCCTCGCGTGCAAGCGGTGCGCTCGCCAGCCATTCGAGGCGAACCGGCCCCGCCCCGACAATGCGCTGGCTCAACACCACCAGCGTGACGCCTCGCGCGCCCAGATCGACGCCCGCAGCAAAGCGGCGCGCGCCCAACAACACCGGATTCCCGAAACCCATCGCATTTCTCCCATACGTGCGCGCGCCGCAACCCGTTCGCAGCTCGTCGAGGGGAAATTGTGCGAATAGGGGCTGCGCTCGAATACTCGGCCGAACGGCCAACGGTCGATGTAAGCGCTATCCACGCGCGAGGGGCGCGACTACAGTGCCAATATCGGAAGCAGCGTGAATAACAGCGTCAGGAACAGCGGGTTGCGTGCTCGCGCGTGCCGTCCATGTAAGCATCTCGAAAGCCCGCGGGCGAGCGGCGGCTATAATCGCGGGACCGTTTTTCTGGTGTTCGTATGCAAGATCAGCTTCCTTCGTCCGTACCGCCTTCCACGCCGCCCGAGCCGCCCCGGCGGCGCAAGCGCCCGTGGTGGGCCACGCTGCTGATCGCCTTTTTCGGCCTCATCTTCGCGGGCGTGGTATGCGCGGCGCTGGTGCTCGGCTACGCGCTCGTCGTCGCCACGCCCAACCTCCCGTCGCTCGAGGCGCTCACCGACTATCGCCCCAAGGTGCCGCTGCGCATCTACACGCGCGACCACGTCCTGATCGGTGAGTTCGGCGAGGAGCGGCGCGATGTCGTTCATTTCCGGGACGTGCCCGATAACCTCAAGAAGGCCATTCTGGCTATCGAAGACGCGCGCTTCTACGACCACGGCGGCGTCGACCTCGCCGGCATCGCGCGCGCGGGATTCGTCGCGCTCACCAACGGCCACGCCACCCAGGGCGCCAGCACGATCACCATGCAGGTGGCGCGCAATTTCTTCCTTTCGAGCGAAAAGACCTACACGCGCAAGATTTACGAGATGCTTCTCGCCTACAAGATCGAGTCGAAGCTCTCGAAGGATCAGATTCTCGAGGTGTACATGAATCAGATCTATCTGGGACAGCGCGCGTATGGTTTCGCGAGCGCCGCGCGCGTGTACTTCGGAAAGGATCTGAAAGATCTCACGCTCGCCGAATGCGCGATGCTGGCAGGGCTTCCAAAGGCGCCGTCGGCCTATAACCCCGTAGTCAATCCGAAGCGGGCGAAGGTACGCCAGGAGTACATCCTCCAGCGCATGCTCGAGCTGCACTACATCACCCAGCAGCAATACGACGACGCGGCGCAGCAGCCGCTCGTGGTCAAGGGTCAGGGCAAGGAGTTCAGCGTCCACGCCGAGTACGTCGCGGAAATGGTGCGCCAGATGATGTACGCGCAGTACCACGAGGAGGCGTATACGCGCGGGCTGAACGTCGTCACGACCATCGACTCCGCCGACCAGGACGTCGCCTATCGCGCGCTGCGCCGCGGGCTGATGGACTACGAGCGCCGCCACGGCTATCGCGGGCCCGAGGCGTTCATCGACTTGCCCACGGATACCGACGAGCGCGAGCAGGCCATCGACGACGCGCTCGTGGAGCACCCCGACAACGGCGAACTCGTGGCAGCCGTCGTGACGTCGGCCAGTCCGAAGGAAGTGCGGGCCACGTTCATGGACGGCAACACCACGAGCATCACCGGCGACGGGCTGCGCTTCGCGCAGTTCGCGCTGAGCACGCGAGCCCAGCCGTCGCAGAGAATCCGGCCGGGCGCAATCATCCGTCTGGCGCGCAACAATGCAGGCGAGTGGTCGATCACGCAGTTGCCGCAAATCGAAGGCGCATTCATCTCGATCGTGCCGCAGGACGGCGCGATCCGCGCGCTCGTGGGCGGCTTCGACTTCAACAAGAACAAGTTCAACCACGTCACCCAGGCGTGGCGCCAGCCGGGTTCGAGCTTCAAGCCGTTCATCTACTCGGCGTCGCTCGACAAGGGGCTCGGGCCGGCGACCGTCATCAACGACGCGCCGCTCTTTTTCAGCGCCGCTGAAACGGGCGGTCAGGCGTGGGAACCGAAGAACTATGGCGGCGGTTTCGACGGCCCCATGAGCATGCGCACGGCGCTCATGAAGTCGAAGAACCTCGTGTCGATCCGCATCCTCAACCACATCGGCACGAAGTACGCGCAGCAGTACATCACGCATTTCGGCTTCGACGCCGACCGCCATCCTGCCTACCTGCCGATGGCGCTCGGCGCGGGTCTCGTCACGCCTTTGCAAATGGCCGCCGGCTACTCGGTGTTCGCCAACGGCGGGTATCGCGTGAATCCGTACCTGATCGCCGAGGTCACCGACCAGCGCGGCATGGTGGTCGCCCAGGCGCAGCCGCTCGTGGCTGAACAAAACGCGCCGCGCGCGATCGACCCGCGCAACGCGTACATCATGAACAGCCTCTTGCAGAGCGTGGCGCAGCGCGGCACGGGCGCGAAGTCGAACGTCCTCAAGCGCACGGACCTGGGCGGCAAGACCGGCACAACCAACGACTCGCGCGACGCGTGGTTCGCGGGCTACCAGCACACGCTGGCCGCGATTGCGTGGATTGGCTACGACAACCCGCGCAGCCTTGGCGACAAGGAAACGGGCGGCGGCCTCGCGCTACCGGTGTGGATCGACTATATGCAGAAGGCGCTCAACGGCGTGCCCGAGTACAAGATGGCGATGCCGGACGGCGTCGTCACGCTCGGCGACGAGCTCTACTACGCCGACGCCACGCCGGGGCGCGGTTTCGTCTCGACCGTCGGCATCAGCCAGGCAGCGCTCGAGGCTTCGGCGAGCGGCGCGTCGGGCTCGGGCGGCGCTGACTCCGCGAACGCCGCGCCCACGCCCGAGCACGTGAACGCGAAGGAAAAGGAAGACATCATGAATCTGTTCCGCGGGCACTGAAGCTCGCCGGAGCCGAAGCAATGAAAAAAACGGGCGCCAGCATTTAACTGGCGCCCGTTTTATTTACGTGCTCACGCTTGCGCGCTTACGGCTCGAACCGCACCGGCTCGCCCGCCTGCTCCGTCGCGTAGGCCGTGAGCGCCGAGAAGAATTCGGTGCCCGTGCGCGTGTCGCGCCACTCGCCGTCGATGAAGCGATAGTGGAAACCGCCAGCCTTCGCCGCGATCCAGATTTCGCGCATCGGCGGCTGCAGATTCACGATGATCTTCGTACGATTCTCGAATTCGAGCGTCAGAACGTTGCCGCTGCGTTCGAGTTCGATGTCCGCTTCGGCATCGTCTACGGCCCGCTCCACGGCCGCCAGCACGGCCTCCGCGCGGCTCAGGTAGTCATTGTCTGGCATGCTAAACTCCACCGGTTATTCATTCAGGGACAATTATGCGTGTCATTTCCCGGACGCGCGCAGCGGCCCCCAGCGCATGGACGCCCCGCGCGATTCTAGCGGCTTTTGCGATCAGCGCCGTCGCGCTCGCAGGTTGCGGCCAGCGCGGCGCGCTCTACATGCCCAACGTGCCGCCGCTTCCGCCCAAGCCCAATTTCGAAACCGCCCAGCCGGAAAACGGCGCGGCGACGCCCGCCAGCGCGCCCGAGTCGGCTTCGGCACCGGTCGGCACCGTTCCGGACACTTCGGGCACGCCGCTCTCGTTGTCCCCCGACTCCGAACTCAGCACCACACCCGCGACCGGTAGCCCGCAAACGGCTTCCGACGCTACGCCAACCCAGTAAAACGCTCGCATGACCCAGTCCGCTTTTCACCGCGATAACGGTACGCTCTTCGTAGAAGGCGTGTCGGCCGCCGATCTCGCCGCACAGTACGGCACGCCGCTCTATGTGTACTCGCGCGCGGCGCTCACCGCCGCGTGGCACGCCTACGCCGACGCCTGCGCCGGCCGCCGCGCCAAGGTGCACGTCGCGGTCAAAGCGAACAGCAACCTCGCCGTGCTCAACGTGTTCGCGCGCGAAGGCGCGGGCTTCGACATCGTTTCGGCGGGCGAGCTCGCCCGCGTGCTCGCGGCAGGCGGTAAAGCGCAGGACGTGGTGTTCTCGGGCGTCGGCAAGACCGCCGGCGAAATGCGCGAAGCGCTCGAAGCGGGCGTGAAGTGCTTCAACGTCGAATCGATTCCCGAACTCGACCGCCTGAACGATGTGGCGGGCAAGCTCGGCAAGAAGGCGCCGGTTTCGCTGCGCGTGAACCCCGACGTCGATCCGAAAACGCATCCGTACATTTCCACCGGCCTGAAGGCGAACAAGTTCGGCGTGGCATTCGAAGAAGCGCGCGCAACCTATCGCGCCGCCGCAGCCATGGCGCACCTCGACGTGGTCGGGATCGACTGTCACATCGGCTCGCAGATCACCGAAATCGCGCCGTATCTCGACGCCATCGACAAGCTGCTCGAACTCGTCGATCAGATCGAAGCCGACGGCGTGAGCATCCGCCACATCGACGTGGGCGGCGGCCTCGGCATCACCTACGACGACGAAACGCCGCCCGACATCGGCGAATTCGTGCGCACGGTGCTCGACCGCATCGAGGCGTATGGCGCGAAAACGGGCAAGACCCGCGAGGTGTACTTCGAGCCGGGCCGCTCGCTCGTAGGCAATGCGGGCATCCTGCTCACCACGGTCGAGTTCCTGAAGCCGGGCTCGGAAAAGAACTTCGCGATCGTCGACGCCGCGATGAACGACCTCGCACGTCCCGCCATGTATGACGCGTATCACGCGATGGAACCCGTCGTTGCACGCCAGTCGGCGCCGCAGACCTACGACGTGGTCGGCCCGGTGTGCGAAAGCGGCGACTGGCTGGGCCGCGCACGCTCGCTCGCGATCGAACCGGGCGACGTGCTCGCGATCCGCTCGGCAGGCGCGTACGGCTTCGTGATGAGCTCGAACTACAACACGCGTGCGCGCGCGGCCGAAGTGATGGTCGACGGCACGCGCGTGCATCTCGCGCGCGAACGCGAAAACGTGGCGCAGTTGTTCGCGAGTGAGCGCGTGTTGCCGGACTGAGCTTTTCGTTCGCTCTGCCACAAAAAAAGCGACGCCAAGGCGTCGCTTTTTTGTTGTCTTCAGGTGTGAGTGTTCGCCTATGCGGCACCCGCACCCGGGCGCGAGGCGCGCCATCGCGCAAGCAGCCATGCGCCCGCGCGCCAGCCCAGCAGCACAAGCATGATCGCGCCGTAAAGCTTGGGCAGCACGAGGTCGTGTTTGCCCGCCTTCATCCACCAGAAGTGCAGGATCGCCAGCACGCCGATCGCGTAGACGAGCCGATGCAGCGTCTGCCAACGGCGGCCGAGCCGGCGTGCCATTGCGCGCGTGGACGTCACGGCAAGCGGAATCAGCAGCACGAACGCCGCGAAACCCACCGTGATGAATGGCCGCTTGCCGACGTCCTTGAACATCGCCGCGACATCGAACCACTTGTCGAACCAGATGTAGGTCGTGAAGTGCAGCGTCGCGTAGAAGAATGCGAAGAGGCCCAGCATCCGTCGAAAGCGCAACAGCGTATTCCAGCCGGTCAGGCGGCGCAGCGGCGTGACAGTAAGCGTGATACACAGGAACACCAGCGTCCAGAGCCCCGTGGAACGCGTGATGAACTCGATCGGATTCGCACCGAGCCCATCCGTGAAGCCGAACAGCACGAGGCGTGCGAGCGGATACAACGCCGCGACGAACACCGCCACCTTCGTCCACGGCAGCCAGCGCGGGCCCGCCGCGCTCGCCACCCCCGCCTTGCGCGCAGGACGCGCCTGAACCGGCCCCACGCGCGCGGCGGCCTGTGGTGTCGTCGTCGATTCCATCTCTCGCTCCATCAAGCGCTTTGCTCAGAAGTTCTTGCGCAGATCCATGCCCTGATACATCGACGCGACGAGGTCGCCGTAGCCGTTGTACATGAGCGTCTTGCGCTTGGGCTGGAAGAAACCGTCCTCACCGATGCGCCGCTCCGTAGCCTGGCTCCAGCGCGGGTGATCGACGCTCGGGTTCACGTTCGAATAAAAGCCGTATTCGGTCGGTGCGTACTTGTTCCAGCTCGTGGGCGGCTGGCTCGCGACGAAGCGGATTTTCACCAGCGACTTCGCGCTCTTGAAGCCGTACTTCCACGGCACGATCACACGCACCGGCGCGCCGTTCTGGTTCGGCAGCACCTGGCCGTAGAGGCCCACCGTGAGCAGCGTGAGCGGATTCATCGCCTCGTCCATGCGCAGGCCTTCGGAATACGGCCAGTCGAGGATCGGCTCGGCGAGGCCCGGCATTTGCGAGGGGTCGGCGAGCGTGATGAACTGCACGTAGCGCGCGTTGCCCGTGGGCTGCGCACGGCGGATCAGTTCGGAGAGCGAAATACCGATCCACGGCACGACAATCGACCAGCCCTCCACACAACGGTGGCGGTACACGCGCTCTTCGAGCGGCGCGAGCTTGAGAATTTCGTCGATGTCGTAGACCTTCGGGTTCTTCACCTCGCCCTCGACACTCAGCTTCCACGGACGCGGCCGCAACGTGTGCGCGTTTTGCGCCGGATCGCCCTTGTCCGTGCCGAACTCGTAGAAGTTGTTGTAGGTCGTCACGTCCTTGTAGGGCGTCACCTTGTCGAGCGCGACGAATTTCGTGTTCGTTTGCGCGGCGAGCTTCTGCGCCTTCGGGTCGCCGGGCGCGTATTCGGCGAATGCCCTCGTCGCGCCGAACGGCCCGGCCATGCCACCGAGCGCGAGCGCACCCGCCGCCCGCAGAATGCGCCGACGCTGTTCGTACACCTTTTGCGGCGTGATTTCACTCGCGGGAATGTCGTCGCCGTTGAGCAAGATCCTGCTGCTCCGCTTGGTCCACATATCGCTTAGCTCCTGCTTCTCGCGTGGCGTGCGCCGCCAGCACATTGATCGTATCCCGACCCGCCCTGCCGTGCCTCGCACGAAGTGGATCGACTGGATGGCCTCAAGCGGGCAAACGCGCGATTCGCAGAAAACTTCCCGGCGGACGAAAAAAAACCGTCGGAGCACGAGGCATCCGACGGTTAGTTCGTCTTGCGGGCCGATTCGGTTACAGCTTGCCGTAGCTGTGCAAGCCC
>NZ_CAJMZA010000025.1:0-113894 GCF_905220195.1 Paraburkholderia sp. J8-2 | reverse complement strand
GCAGGCGGCGCGGTTTTCGTGGCCGTGATCTTTATATTCGTATTGCTCGCCAGGCAAACTGCGTTGCTGCGCGACGTGGGAAGCACGACCTCGGTTCCGCTGAATCGGCGAACCTTCAGTCTCGCCCGAACGCAGATGGCATGGTGGACATTGATCATTGTGGGTTCCTACATTTACGAGTGGCTCGCCTCCGGCGCCATGCCCCCTCTTTCGGCTCAGGCACTCGCATTAATGGGCATCTACAGCGTGTTGACCGTGGGATCGCGCAGCGTCGACCTGGCGCGCGATACGCAATTCCCGCCATCGGTTCCGCGATTTTTCAGCGACCTCGTGAGCGACGAAAGCGGCGTAGCGATCCACCGACTCCAGATGCTCATCTTCACAGTCATCGTCGGACTGATGTTTGTCTATCAGGTCCTGACAACCGTGTCGATGCCCGCGCTCGAACCCTATACGCTTGCGGTCATCGGCATCAGCGGCGCGACCTATATCGGTCTGAAATCAACTGAGCCGCAGCCCAAGCCGGTGGATGCTGCACAGCCGGCAACGCCCGCCGATACGCCGGCGAGCAGCAACGGCATCAAATCCGGATACGCCGAGGGTGACGCCACGCAGCAGGCGGGCGCGCAGGAGGTCGAGGACGACGTCAAGGCGGCTTATTCAGCCGGTTGAGGGCTTACGCCCGGATGAAACTTGGCCGGAGCACGGCTTCCCGGAATGTCGTGCCATGTTCGCCTTGATAGCATCGATGTGGCATCGATCGGGCCGGAGTGCTCTCGTCAGCCGTGCATGTCGACGTGATCCGGAACGTGAAGTGCGAAATCGGCCGCGACGACGGACATCGCGTCCGCGGCGAGGACGTACTCGGACTCGTACTTCTTTTGGGCCAGATCCTCGACATGCGCGAGCGCGTCGTCGAGGCCGGCGTCGTTGATTCCGAGGCGCGTGAGCGCGGCGCGTGTCTTCGCTCCCATCGCACCGTCCAGATTGCCGATCACCTCGCCGCATCGAATGAGCGCCGCCTGAAGTTGGGCTTCTTTTTGCGCCGAGCCGAATCTGTCGACGCGAACGCCGAGCGCGAGGATCGCGGAGGCGGCGCCGGCCGCGTAGGGGTAGTCGAAGTTGTCGCCATTCTTCGCCTCATAGTAGTCGATCACGCGCTGATGGCTGCCCCGGCACTCGAAATGCCATGCTTCGCTCGCGCGCGAATCCGGCGCCTTGATGATAGGGTTCACGCCGTGCGTCTTCGCCAGTAGCCAGAATTTGTCCAGTTCCATATTCAGGTCTTTAAGGGAGAGATCCATTGCGCGTCCGGCTTCGTGGAAGCTGCCTCCGGGTGGCGGACTAAACGCGGATTTCTTCTTGTTCACGTAGTCGAGATGTGACTGCAACTGCATTTCGTAGCTTCGGAACAGGTCGGAAAGCACGAGCCGCCCACCGCGAGCGGCCAGGTCGCGCGACAGTGCGGCGAGCGCGGCTGCCATGTCCGGCGTCGCGCGCGCGAGCCTTTTCGGCAAGGGCACGGTCGCGCCTTGCTTATTCTTGTAGATGGACGGGATATTGATATCGACAAGTGGCGTTTTCACGTGAACTCCCGAAGACTGCTGCATGAACGACGTGCCGAAAGCCCGTGCATGACAGGGACTTCCTGCCGTAATGAATGGAAACGCGCCCTCCGAAACCGGGCGCAATACTTTTGCTGAACTATTTATTCATCGATTCATCTTTGGGATGGCTTTATTTCATCTCACTGGATGACCTGTTCATTACGAGGTTAGGTGGACTTAAAGTTGAGGAAAGCTTCTTGTAAATGGAAATGTGCGTTCACGCACAAAAAAATGGCATTTCGATCGACTCTTCGGTTATTGAATATAAGTGAATAAACAATTAATTTTTTTGAAAGAAAAGTTATTTAACAACGAATGAATTGTGCGGTTCCGCACACAGCGAACAGATTTTCTGTGAATGGAGCCTCACGCTTTTCTAATCTTCTCGTCGAAGACAATCAAAAAATCAAGACCAGACCACTGGCGGAGAGGGCCTCAGACTGCCATATCTGTCCTGGGTGCGCGCAACATGCAGACAGTCTTGCGTGTTGTGTCGGCAGGGGGGCGGACCGCACGGCACAAGCGCTATTGCTGATCGAGCGCGCATCTCTCGTCTCTCACGTTGAGGTTCAGGTTGGGGCGGCGGAGCTATCTCGTCTCCACGTCAGTCTTCGTCATTCTTTTCAGAAACTTCAAGGAGAGGGATATGGCACGCGATCTGAACGCTGAACCAGCGTTACCGACAGATGAAATTCAAGGCGATATTCTGGCTGGGCTTATTAAGCAAAACGAACATCTTCTGTTCTTCAAGATATCGGATGTGAAGCGTTTCAAAACTTTCCTCCATTCGCTGCATCTGACGAGCGTTGACGAAACGCTCGCACAGGAAGAGATGATTAAAAAGAGCAAGAACGGCACTCGTCGAAAACTGCTGCCCACGCCGGGCCTCAATATTGCGTTCACATTCTCCGGATTGACTGTACTTGGCGTTCGCGATATCGACTCGGTGGCGGCACAGGCCTTCATCGAAGGCATGGGCAAGCGCGGAGACAAGATGACCGATCCGCCCACATCGTCGTGGAGCATCCTGCGCCCGGACGCGAATCTCCATGGGGTGTTCGTCGTGACCGGCGCAAGCCGTGCTGAAATCGCGGATATCATTTCCCTGCGTCTTGCTCCGCCGAGCGAAAACGGCTGGATGCTTTTGCACACCGAGGAAGGACAGGTGCGCCCTGCGCCTGTTGCCGGTCACGAGCATTTCGGCTATGCGGATGGTGTGTCGCAACCGGGTGTGAAGGGGAGAACCTCGGCCAATGCTGCACTCACGCCAACCGCCAGTGGTGCGAAGCCCTCGGAAGGTCAGAAAGGCCAGGATTTGTTATGGCCCGGCGAGTTCGTTTTTGGTTATCCAGGCCAGAATCCGAATGCCCCTTCACTGGAAGTCAAAGGAGACGTAAAGCAGGCACCCTCGCCTTTCATGGAGAACGGTGCGTATCTCGTGTTCCGGCGTCTCGCGCAGAAAGTTCCTGAATTTAATCGCTCCGTAAAGCTCGCCGCCCAGAGCATCACTAGCACCGCCAACCCGATGGATCCGGATTTACTCGGCGCGCAGATGGTTGGGAGATGGAAAAGCGGCGCTGCCATCATCAATGCGCCACTCGGTGACAATCCCACCATTGCTGAGGGAACACCCGACGTCAATGATTTTGAGTTCGACGGCGACCGGCACGGCTTCAAGTGCCCGTTTGCCGCGCATGTCCGGAAGGCGTACCCGCGCGACGACGTTCCAGGGGATCCAAACGCCAAGGACAAGAAGGAAATCGACGCGGCGGAAGCGCGTACGCAGTCTCACCGCATGCTTAGACGCGGCATTGCTTTCGGCCCTGAGGTGACTGAGCAGGAGGCGCTCAATGAGCAATCGGCAGGTGGCGCCATGTCGCGCGGGTTGCTTTTCAAGTGCTACATCACGTCGATTGAGAACCAGTTCGAGTTCGTTCAGCAATCGTGGGCGAACACCGTCCAATTCTCACAGGTCAATAGCGGTATCGACCCGATCATCGGACAGTCTCATCAAACGCACCGGTTCTTTGCCGGTGCTGCGCCAAAGTCACATAAGGCGGCCGATAAACCACAACTTGAGCTGGAGAGCTTTGTGAATCTTGATGGTGGTGCTTATTTTTTTGCTCCCAGTATCAAAAAGCTGCACGAGCTTGTCTAAGCGCCGATTGATAGGTGCGGTCGCTAGTTGTAGTGCAAGGGGTGGGCGTTTCAGAGCGTTCGCATTCTGCGAATGAGACCTGAAACGCCGCTCCCCTTAATTCAGTCGCTTGGCGTGATCGACTGCCTGAACCCAAAAATAGAACCGGGCAAATATGACTGTACACGGAGTCAACGGCAACCACGAGTAAGCGGGCTGCGCAGATTCTCGCGTTGCTCGATGGGATCGAATGCGTTCAAGTTCGAGCGAGAGCGGATTGTCGTCGCGAACTTTTAACGGTATCGGAGTGCAGCCGTCTTCGAGACTGGCTGGTCGCAGCTTGCGACAAAGCCCGCGCGCCTGGCATGACCTTCAACGATGCCGCGGGGGCGCTCATTCGAGATTGGCATGTCTCTGCGCCATTTCGTCTTCGCCAATTCCCTTCTTGATTTTCAGCAGGCATACGACTGCTTCGCAGAGCAGGAAGAACACCTGTTCGAACAGCGTGCGCATGGGTTGAAGGCTTTGGCCTTGTTCGCCGTTCACGAGATCGGCGGGAGCAGGAATTCTCACGGTCACGTCTGCCGTCATCGAGCGAGCGCCAGTGCGGCGCGCCGTGAAGAGCGCGACGCGCGCTCCCGCTCGTCGGCCCTGTTCCAGTACGGCCGACACGCTTCGAGTTTCACCTGACCCCGAGGCAACGATGATCAGGTCCCTGGCGGCCACCGGAGGACAGGGCAGGCCGCCCGCCATATACGCCTCGAAGCCGAGGTGGTTCAGCCGCATGCAGAACGCCTGCAACAGGATGCCCGACCTGCCGGCTCCGAGGCAGAACACGCGCGGAGCGCGCTCGATTTCGGCGACAAGCGAGTCAAGGTCCGCGGAATTGACATCGCGGAGGGAGGCGTGGATTTCACCGAGTATCTCGCCCGCCAGGCTCGGTACCTCCAGTTGCTTCAAGTCGGTCATGGTCGCACTTCGTTCTCGTCAGGTTAGTGGAGTCCGGCGCCCGGAGCGGTCTTCCTCTGCGGCGGCATTCCGGTCGGCGAGAAAGTCCCGTCTGTTGGGCTAACTATAACACCAAGAATTCATGATGGTGAAGTTACACCATTTAACCTGGTGCATTCCCTGGGTCGAGGCGGACGCTAGAGGGTGTGCGAAATCAGCTAAAAGGCCCAGAAAATAAGCGTGTTGCTCGAATTTGGAGGCTGTCAATGGTGGTTCGGTCCCCAAATCAATACTGGTGATACTAGAACATTAATGTTGATTGTTGAACTTCACGCATGTAGAGTGTGTTCATGGTTAAGCAAAGCGGCGATGCTGGAGCGCGACATGTAACCCTGCGCTCCGGAGCGCCAGGCCGAACGGCAGGCCTGAGTGCCATTCCTTGTACACAGATATAAGGCGATGAAGATGGGAGACACACCAATCCTGGAATTGCGTGGAATCGAGAAGCGGTTCCCGGGCGTCATTGCGCTCAAGGACATGGGCTTCTCTGTCCGCAAGGGTTCGGTCCACGTGATATGCGGCGAAAACGGAGCGGGCAAATCCACGCTCATGAAGATCGTCAGCGGCATCTATCAGCCCGACGCCGGCGAAATTTACGTCGGCGGGGAGAAGGTCACGATCGACAGCCCGCTGACGGCGCGTCGACTCAAGATCTCGATGGTCACGCAGGAGCTCAACTACATTCCGGAAATCACCGTTGCGCAGTCGCTCTTTCTCGGCGATGAACCGAGAACCCGCATCGGCTCGATTGACTGGAAGAAGGTTTATGCGGACGCGAAGGCGCTGCTCGAGCGGGAAGGCCTGCACTACCGTCCCGACACGAAGCTCAAGGAGCTGAGTGTGTCGGACCTTCAGATGCTCGAAATCATGAAGGCGGTATCGCGCGAAGCGAACATCATCATCTTCGACGAGCCCACCTCGGCGATCACGTCGAAAGAGGTCGATGTGCTCTTCAAGAAAATCAATGAGCTTCGGGAAAAAGGCGCGGGCATTGTCTACATTTCACACCGCTTCGACGAACTCTATCGCATTGCAGACGACATTTCCGTTATCCGCGACGGCACCCATGTCGGCACGCGGCCCGCGAGCGAGATTGACATCGACACCATCATTCAGATGATGGTCGGTCGCAAGCTCGACAACGTTTATCCCGAGAAGCCGCAGCGAAAGTTTGGCGCCACTGCGCTCGAAGTCAAGGGCCTTGGCGACGACGAGCGCTTTTCGGATGTCAGCTTCAATGTGCGCAAAGGCGAAATCATTGGCCTGGCGGGCCTCATGGGTGCGGGTCGCACGGAAGTCGTGCGCACCGTCTTCGGACTTGACCCGTACACGCAAGGTGAAATCAACGTGCACGGTCAGCCGGTTCGTATCCGCCATGTACAGGACGCGATCCGGCTCAGGATCGCCATGCTGTCCGAAGACCGCAAGCGCTACGGCATCGTTCCCATGCGCAGCATCACCGAGAACACGGGTCTCGTTTCGCTCAACAAGTTCTTCAAGCGCGGTTACCGGGATGCGAAAACCGAGAAGCGTCTGATCGATGGTGTGAGCAGCCGCATGAAGGTCAAGGCGCCGAATTTCAACACGCAGATTGGCCTGCTTAGCGGCGGCAACCAGCAGAAGGTGATGCTCGCGAAGTGGATGCTCTGCGACCCGGAAATCCTGATTCTCGATGAGCCGACGCGCGGCATCGATGTCGGTGCGAAGTTCGAGATCTACAAAATCATCTTCGAGCTTGCGCAGGAAGGGCGCGCCGTAGTGGTCATCTCGTCGGAGCTCTCCGAGCTGATTGCCATTTGCGACCGCATCTATGTGATGGCAAACGGACGAATCAGTGGAGAACTGAAAGAGCCTGAATTCAGCCAGGAAGGAATCATGCGCCTGGCAACCCTTGGTGGAGACGAAAATTGAATACTGCAACGCGTAGCGTACCCGCTCGCTGGACGCTGTTCACAAACGGCCGGTACAGCATTTATCTGATTCTGGTTGCAATGATCGTGGTGAGTTCGATCATTAGCCCAGTGTTCCTCTCCACCACCAACTTTCTGAATATCTCTCGCCAGATTTCAATTACGACGATTCTGGCATTCGGTCAAACGCTGCTCATCATCTGCGGCCTCATTGACCTTTCGGCGGGCTCCGTGCTTGCGCTCTCCGGCTTGCTTTCCGTGATGTTCTTCAAGGCGACCGGCATGTTCGTGCCGTCGATGATCGTTGGCATCGCGATTGGCTCGGCGTGCGGCCTGGTGAACGGCTGGATTGTCACCCGCTTCAATACGCCGGCGTTCATCGCAACGCTTGCAATGCAGACCGCCGCGCGCGGTGCCGCGCTGATGATGACGAGCGGTCAGAACATCTATGAGCTGGACACGTTCACTGGCTGGGGCCAGGGTTCTGTGCTCGGTGTTCCGTCGCCAGTCATTTTCCTCGTGGTGATTGCCCTGCTGACCTGGTATGTCCTGAACCATACGCGTCTTGGTCGATACATCTACGCCATCGGCGGCAACCAGGAAGCCGCCCGTGCCTCCGGCATCCGGATTTCCCGCATCAAGATGGCAGCCTTCCTGCTGAACGGCGCACTCGTGGGACTGGCCGGCGTGCTCTACATGTCGCGTGTCAACGCAGGCCTGCCGAATGCCGGCATCGGCTTCGAGTTCGACGCGATGACGGCCGCGATCATCGGCGGCACCAGCTTCTCCGGCGGCATCGGAACGGCGATTGGAACGCTTGCGGGTGCATTCATCATGGGCTTCCTCGGAAACATCATGAATCTGCTCGGCGTCCAGTCGTACCTCCAGCAGATTATCAAGGGCGGCATCATCGTTCTCGCGGTCGCTTACGACATTTCCTCGAAGCACGGAAAGAAAAAGAAGGTCGCGAAGCATGGCTCTACCGAAAAGCCGACGGTGGCGACCAGCTAGCTGAGTCGGCAGTGCAGTCAGAAGTGCAAGGTTTTCTGCAGGTGTCGGTTTTCCCTACTCACATGAAGAGTGCATAACGTCTAATCTGAAGGAGACACAAAATGAAGTTGAAGAAGCTGATGGTGTGCGCGGTGGCGCTGGGTGTGTTCGCCGCAAGCGGTGCGGCGGTCGCGGAGAACGCGAAGTACCGTGTCGCTTACCTCGCCCGTGCGCAGAGCGACTCGTTCGCAGCATGGCTTGCAAATGCCATGGTCAAGGAAGCGAAGCAGTACCCGGACATCCAGCTGACGGTGTTCGACGGCCAGAGCCAAAACTCGGTCATGCAGTCGAACATCGAGAACGCCGTCACGAACAAGTACGACCTGGTCATCATCCAGCCGTACGACCCCGCAGTGCAGCACGGCCCGGTCAAGAACGCGATGGCGAAGGGCGTCAAGTTCGTCGCGACGAATCCGAAGTTCTCCGACGACGCGATTCCTTCCGTCGACTCCAGCCCCTATCTGCTCGGGCAAGTCAACGCACAGCTCGCCTTGAAGGAAGTGCCGAAGAACGCCAAGGTCGTGGTTCTGCTCGGGCCCCCGGGCAACCCGCACTCGCTTGGCCGTCGTGACGCGTGGCAGAAGGAATTCTTCGCGAGGCGTCCGGACGTGAAAATCGTCGCGGAGCAAACGGCGAACTGGAACAAGGATGAGGCCATGCAGTTGATGGAGGACTGGATTCAGGCGAACCCCAAGATCGATGCCGTGATTTCGATGAACGACAACATGGCAGCCGGTGCGGTCGAAGCGCTCAAGGGTTCTGGCATGCAGCCGTTCCCGCTGGTGTACGGAACCGACGGAACCGGTGAAGCCTGTTTGCTCATCAAGCAAGGCAAGATGACGTCGACCGCCCTTCAGAGCGCGGACGAACTGGCCCAGAAGTCGATGGCAATGGCACACGATATTTTGACCCACAAGCAGACGGATCTGCATCAGGTCGAAGGGACCGTTCTCTACACGAAGGCGAACGTGGACGAATGCATCGCACTCCACAAGAAGCTGGGCGACATCAAGTAACGGTTTCGTAGCGGCCAACCGAACCGACTAACTGAAAGGAAATGACATGAAAGCCTTGGTCCTCGAGGAAAAAGACAATCTTCAGATTCGCGACATCGCAATCGAAGAGTCGCTCGGCCCCAACGACGTGCGCATCAAGATTGCCAAGGTCGGCGTTTGCGGCAGTGACGTCCACTACTACAAGCACGGCCGCATTGGTGACTTCATCGTGAATGAGCCGATGGTCCTCGGGCACGAAGCGAGCGGCGTCATCGCCGAAGTCGGCAGCGCGGTGAAGAACCTCAAGGTCGGCGACCGTGTGGCAATGGAGCCGGGCATCTTCGACCCGAACTCGCCCGAAGCCATGCAGGGCAACTACCACCTCGACCCGGGCATCCGGTTCTGGGCAACGCCGCCGATTCATGGCGTGCTGCGCGAGTCGGTCGTTCACCCGGCGAGCCTCACGTTCAAGCTGCCGGACAACGTCAGTCTCGAAGAGGCGGTGCTGGCCGAGCCGCTGACCTCGGGTACCCATGTCGCCCGCAAGGTTGGCATCGCGCCGGGCGACACGGCGGTCGTTGCCGGAGCCGGCACGATTGGCTCGCTGATGGCGCTCGCGCTGCTGGCTTCCGGGGCCAGCCGCGTCATCATCACCGACGTGAAGCAGGAGAAGCTCGACTTCCTGTCCGAAAACTATGGTGAGCGGCTCATCACGTGCAACGTGGCGAAGACGGACCTGAAGGAATTCGTCCTCCAGCACTTTACGAACGGCGCAGACCTGTTCGTCGACTGCAGCGGCAACGCGAAAGCCATCGCGGCGGCGCCGCACTGCCTGCGTCCGGCCGGCAAGCTCGTGTTCGTCGGCATGCCGCAGGACCTCGTCCCGATGGATATCGTCGCCATGCAGGTCAAGGAGATCGAAACGGTCGGCATTTTCCGTTATGCAAATGACTATGAGCGTTCGATTGCCCTGATCGCGTCCGGCCAGATCAACGTCAAGCCGTTGATTTCGCGCCGCTACGCGTTCAAGGACAGCATCGAGGCGTTCGATCTCGCGGCGTCCGCGCAGCCGGACGTCATCAAGGTTCTCATCGACGTGCAGTAACGCAATTCACTTTCAGGAAATAGAGGTCTCGAATGTATCTCGGCATCGACTGCGGAACGCAAGGAACGAAAGTCGTTTTGTTGGACCCTGAGAGCGGCGCCCTTGTGGCCCGCGGTCATGCCAGCCACCCGATTATTTCCGAAGCCAATGGACGCCGGGAGCAAAAGGCGGAGTGGTGGATTACGGCCCTGCGTCAGGCGCTCAAGCAACTGTTCGCACAGACCTCGCGCAGTCCCGCCGACGTTTCGGCAATTGCGGTATCCGGCCAGCAGCACGGGCTTGTCATGCTGGACGGCAAGGGCGCCGTGGTACGCAACGTGAAGCTGTGGAACGACACGGAGACCACCGAGGCGAATGAGAAGCTATTCAACGCGGCAGGTGGCGAGCGCCGCATTCGCAGTCTGATTGGAACCACGATTCCTGTCGGCTTCACGGCGTCCAAGGTGGCGTGGGTCAGAGAACACGAGCCTCAGACCTGGGAGCAGGTGGAACATGTTCTTCTGCCTCACGACTACGTCAACTTCTGGCTGACCGGCGAATATGCAACGGATGCCGGTGAGGCGTCCGGTACCGGTTATTTCGACGTGGCCTCCCGTACGTGGTCGAAGCACATGGCCGGCCTGATCGATCCGACTGGCAGGCTCGAACGGGCTCTGCCGCGCATCGTTTCGCCACTCGACGCGCTCGGTACCGTGCGCCCCGAGGTGGCGGCGGAATTCGGATTCTCGCCCGGGACGCTCGTTGCATGTGGTTCCGGCGACAACGTCATGGGTGCGCTGGGCACAGGCAACGTCGCCGCGGGACGCGCGACGCTCGGTCTCGGCACATCGGGCGTGCTGAACCTCCATGCGGACCGCTTGACCGACTCGGTCGACCCCAGCATTTACGTGTTCTGCGGTCTTGACGGCGGCTGGTTGCCCACAATCGCGACGATGAACGCGACGTCGACGACCACGCTGCTGCAACAGCTCTTTGAAGTGGAGATCGCGGAGGTCGAGACGCTCATCGCGTCGGCGAATCCGGGCGCAGGCGGTGTGCGCATGTTCCCGTACTTCAGCGGCGAACGCATTCCGGCGCTGCCCCGCGCGCGTGGCGTCATCAAAGGGCTGTCGGCAGACAACATGACCCGCGCGAATCTGATGCGCGCCGGCGCCGAAGCGGTCGCGTTCGGTTTGAAATGGGGCTATGAGCTTCTTTCACAGAGCTTCGAGCGCGCGCAGCAGTTCCGCCTGACCGGTGGCGGTGCGAACAGCGCAGCCTGGCGCCAGATACTCGCGGATGTTTTCGATGTCGACGTCATTCGCGTGAAGTGCGACGAGGGCGGTGCGTATGCCGCCGCGCTGCTCGCCCTGACCGTGCATCAGCGCGCAAAGGGTGCGGACGTCACGCTATACGACGTCTGCGAGAAGTACGTCGAACTGGACGAAACGCGCGCAGCGAAGCCGCGCCCGGAAGTGGCAGCGCGATACAAGGAACTCTTCGCCGCGTTCACGGACACCATCGCGAACGAAGACTTCGAGGCGAGCTGACCGTGGAAATCGCCTGGCAAAAATCCTGTCTCATTGCGCCTTCGCTCATCACATTCGACCTTTGCAATCTCGAACGTGAGGTGCAGGGCATCGCTGCGGCTGGACTGGACGTCGTGCATCTCGACGTCCTCGATGGGCATTTCAGTCCGAGCATGCCGCTGGGCATCGAGACCATCGCTCAGCTGCGGCGAAAGACTGACCTCGCGCTCGATGCGCACGTCATGGCAACGCGGCACGACTACTTCATCGACGCGCTTCTTGACATCGGCGTGCAGCAGCTCACGTTTCAGATTGAATCGGAGCCGCATGTCGACAGGATGCTCAATCACATCCGGTCGGCGGGCGTGCGTGCCGGTGTAGCACTGAAACCGTCGACGCCGCTCAATGCGCTCGACTATGTTCTCGAGCGCTGCGATACCGTGCTGTTGATGCTCACCAACCCGGGCTATGCCGGCGTTCCAGGTGAGTCGCAGGTGCCCTATGCCGAGCGAAAGATTCTCGCCCTGCGCGAGATGATTCAACAACGGGGACTTGAAACGGCCATTGAAATCGACGGCCGCGTGTCGAAGGACACCATTCGCAAGCTCGCTCCATCGGTCGACATGTTCGTGGCGGGCAGCATGTGCATCTCCAGAGAATCGCCCGCAGCGGGCCTCGCAGAGCTTGCCGAACTTCGGCGTGCAGTGACGGCGACGGCATCCATGAACGCCGGTTCATAAGCCGCCGCGTCTGCCGTGGAGCGCTTCGAATGGTTTGGCTCCAGGCCAACAGCACTCGATTGAATCTCGGCCGCCCGGCTACAGCCATCTCGACCTCGGCCTATCCGTCGAGGTGCTGCACCGCGCGCGTTTCCATTTAACCGCCAGCCCTCTCTGTCTTAGAAGAACCCCTATGGCAACGTTCTCCAGGTCACCCACTGCGAACGCATTCTCCTTCGTGCTCATTGGCGGCACGGGGGACCTCGCCATGCGCAAGATTCTGCCGGCGCTCTATGCCGCGCATCGCGATGGCACGCTGGGCGAGGGCGGGCGCATCATTCCCGTTGCTCAGACCGCGCTTGATCAGCATGGCTATATCCAGTGGGTCAACGAACACGTGAAGCCGCTGGTCGCCATGGTTGCATCAGGCGTTGACGACGATGCGTGGCTTAGCTTTCTCGGGCGCATCACCTATGTGGCGCTTGACGCCAGTCGTGCCGATGACTTCGCCGCGCTTCGGGATGTACCGGGGATGCTCCGGTCCCAACGCATCTTCTATCTCGCGACAGGGCCCTCGCTCTTCGTGCCGATATGCGAGGGTCTCGCCGCGGCAGGGCTGACCGAGCATGCGCGCGTGGTGCTCGAGAAACCGCTTGGTCATGACCTGGCGTCGTCGCAAGCGATCAATGACGCGGTCGGCGCAATCTTCACCGAGGACCAGATTTACCGGATCGACCACTATCTCGGCAAAGAGGCGGTCCAGAACATGTTTGCGCTGCGCTTCGGCAATGTGTTGTTTGAGCCGCTTTGGCGCCGGGAGTGGGTCGAGAGCATCCAGATAACCGTGGCTGAGGAACTGGGCGTGGAGCGCCGTGGTGACTTCTACGACAAGACGGGCGCCCTGCGCGACATGGTGCAGAACCACCTGTTGCAGCTGCTCTCGATCGTCGCGATGGAGCCGCCGCATTCCATGGATGCAGATGCGGTGCGGGACGAGAAGCTGCGCGTGCTACGGGCGTTGAAGCCGCTGCGCGAAGAAGACATCCGGCAGAACGTGGTGCGCGGGCAATATCGCGCGGGTGTCAGCGGCGGCGCGCCCGCTCCTGGCTACGCCGAGGAGCCGGGCGTGTCGCACGACAGCGTCACGGAAACGTTCGTCGCGCTGAAAGTCGAAATCGAAAACTGGCGATGGTCCGGCGTGCCTTTCTTCCTGCGAACGGGCAAGCGTCTGGCCGGTCGGGTAGCGGAAATTGTCGTCAACTTCCGGCCGGTGCCGCATTCGGCGCTCGGCGCCATGCCGCTGCGAGCCGGATCGAACCGGCTCACCATCCGGCTGCAACCGAACGAGTCGGTCCGGCTCAACGTGCTCGGGAAAGTGCCGGGTATGGGTATGGATTTGCGAGGCGTCTATCTCGACCTCGCGTTCGACCGCTTCTTTCTGCGCGACAGGATGGAAGCGTATCAGCGCTTGCTGCTCGATGTTATCGCAGGGCGGCTTGCGCTCTTCGTGCGACGCGACGAGCAGGAAGCGGCATGGAAGTGGGTCGCCCCGATACTGGAAGACTGGAACCGGTCTCTCAAGGCGCCCAAGCCCTATGCGGCCGGCACATGGGGGCCCGCCGCGGCGAGCGCGCTGCTTGCCCGTGAAGGCACCTGCTGGCTGGAGGAGGAGAGCTGATGGTGCAGGGCGCTGCCCGCAGGCGGGTGCGAAGTTCGCGGGCTTGCCAGCGGGTGCGCCCGCGAACGTTCGGGAAACGGCCGCCGGTCAATCGGCGATGAGTACCTTGAGACCTTTCGTCTCGAGGTCGAGCCGGTAACGGTCCGGGACATGGGAATCGGTTATCACCTTGTCGAAGTCGTCCACGTCGGCGAAGCTGCAGGTGGACACCTTTCCGAACTTGGACGAATCCACCAGCAGGATGCGCTCGACGCTGCATTGCATTGCGGCCTGCTTCCACGAGCAGTCTTCGACATAGCTGCAGGTAAGGCCATGCTTGAGCTCGTATCCCGTCGCGCCGATAAAGGCCTTGTTGGCGCGATACCGTTGCATCGCCTGGACTGCGTCGGGTCCAGAGAACGTGAAGGACTTGGTCGAAAGCACGCCGCCGAGCGAAATTACCGTTGTCTCTTCCCGCTTGGCCAGCACGTTGATGGTGTTCAGGCTGTAACAGATGAAGGTGTAGGCGCCTTCGGCAGGCAGGCACTCGGCGAGTTGCTGGACCGTGGTGCCCGAATCGAGAATGACCACATCGCCCGGAGTGAGCAGCTTGCTGGCCGCCAGGGCAATCCGCCGCTTCTCGTCGGCATGCTGGCTGCGTTCGGTCTGCGCGTTGTAGTTCGCGACCGTGCCCGCGTTCTCGAGCGACGCCACGCCACCGTACACCGTACGAACCTTGCCGATGTCCGCCAGGTCGCGCACATCACGGCGAATGGTCATCTCGGACACGTCCAGTGCCTTCGCCAGATCGCCAATGCTCATGAAGTGCCTGGTGTCGACCATATCGAGGATCTGGTCGGACCGCTGCTCTTTGCTAGCCATAGAAAGATGATGTTCCGTGCAGAGCGACATCGACGGATCGGTCGGTCGCAGCCTGGTTCGAGATATGTTCAATCTCGAACATTCTACTTCAATTGTAACGGCTGCGGGCGGGTTCAAAGTGTCAGTGGTTCGAGTTCCACCACTAGAACCGCGCGAATTGACACTTGGTCCCGTTACCCCGATTGATCAGGCCCTTTGCTCATTTCCCGTGTGTGGCGCGCTTCAGGCCAATGCCGGCGTGCAACGTCCAGGTTTCCCCCTGATTCGCACGTCAATCGATTTGTATATATCTCTAACATTTAGTTGAAACTCTCACTTTTATCGATTAGGATGTGGTTGACGTAGAACATCACTTGAGCGGCCTCCCGGCGTCAGTGACCTACGGCAAAGCAGCGGAGCCAGAGCGCGCGCAGACGCACCCGGCGATTTCGCGGCAGCGCGTCGACGCACACGCTTTAGATGCTTCGCCATATCAGGAGACAAACATGAGCAATCTTGAATCACCTGGGACAACCAAGCGCCAGTTTCGGCTGCCGCCCGAAGCGGGAATCGCCGCGGTGTTCTTCGTGGTCATGCTCGGCGGCTTTATTGCCACGCCGAACTTTCTCACCGTGTCGAACATGATGGTGCTCTTGCTCAATGGAGCCGTGATTGGCTTCCTGTGCCTCGGGCAGTCGTTCGTGCTTCTGACCGGCGGCATCGACCTTTCCTGCGGTTCCATCGTGGCAATGACCTGTGTTGTCGGCGCACTGCTCATGCAGAGCCTGGGGTTGCCGTGGCAACTTGCCGTCCCGCTTGTTCTCGTTATTGGTGCGCTTGCGGGGATGGTGAACGGCTGGATTATCGAGCGCACGGGTGTGCCGCCCTTTATCGTGACCTTCGCGACGATGGGCGTTGCAGCATCCATCCCGCAAATCATTACCGGCGCAGAGTCCATCCGCGTGACGCAGATTGGTTACAGCCTGATTGGTCAATCGCGGCCATTCGGCGTGCCGTTCCCGGTGCTTGCCTTGCTTGTTGCGATCGTCCTGGCCGCGGTGCTCCTGAAACGCACGGTTACGGGCACGCACATCTACGCAGTGGGCGGCAACGCGGATGCTGCGCGCCTGTCTGGCATCAGCGTTCCGCGCGTCACGCTGTTCGTCTATTCGGTGTCCGGTTTGTGCGCGGCGGCAGGTGGCCTCATCTACGGCTCGCGCTTGATGACTGGCTATCCCACCGCCGGCCGCGGTGACGAGTTGTTCTTCTCGATTGCAGGCGCCGTGGTTGGCGGTGTCAGCCTTTTCGGCGGCAGCGGCAGCATTGTGGGCGCGATGATTGGCGCGATGCTCATCGCCGCAATCTCGAATCTGATGAACGTGCTGAACGTCAGCGCCTACTGGCAACCGCTGGTCATCGGTTTGATCATTTTGATTGGCGTAACGCTCGATACGATGCGTTCGAACAAGCGAATCAGCTTTCCCTGGCTCAAGTCGCGCAAAGAGCGCACGTTTGCTCAGCCCACTGACTCGTTGAAAAGCACGTCCTAACCAGGTGAATAGCATGCGAAACCATCAAGTCGTCGCTCTCGGCCTCATTTGCTCCGCGCTCGCGCTGGGTATCTCCGGTTGCAATCGCCATCCCGACGCCAGCGCGTCCAGCGCGGGCAAGAAAACCCTTGGGGTGGTGCTTCCGAATCTCACGAACCCATACTACGTTGCCATGAAGAAAAGCTTCGAGGACAGCGGCGCCGCGAAGGGAATGAGTGTGGAGGTCTCGATCGCGGATAACGACGATGCGCGCGAACTCTCGGAAGTGCAAAGCTTCATCCAGAAGAGGGTGGATGCCGTCGCGGTGAATTGCGTGAGTTCGGGGCCGTGCGTCTCAGTCATCTCCGAGTTGAACAAGGCCAACATTCCCGCGTTCGCCATCAACATCCTGCCGGACGCCGACGGGATGAAGCAGCAGGGCGCGCACATCGTGCAGGGCGTGCAGACCGACCAGAAGGCGGGCGGCGTGTTCATTGGCCAGCAGCTGTTGAAGGACCTGGGTGAGAAGGCCAACGCGGTCATCGGCATCGTTGGCGAACCCACCTCCATTGCGGCGAATGCACGTGACGATGGTTTCAAGCAGGCCATTGCCGCCAACCCGAACATGAAGGTCGTCGCGCTGGTCAACGGCAAGGTGGAGGAAACCACGTCTCTGAAGGTCACGACGGAAATGCTGCAGGGCAATCCCAACATGACGGTGGTGTATTCCGATACTGAACCCTCCGCGTTGGGCGCGTTGGCTGCCATCAACCAGCTTGGCCTGAAAGACAAGGTGAAGCTCTATGCGTTCGTCGACAAGGAAGGCGTGAAGCAGATTCAGTCGGGCGATATTCTGCGCGCGGGAGCCATTCAGGAACCCGTGCGACTTGCCTCACTGCTGGTCGACAGCGTGAACGATCAGCTTGCGGGCAAGCAGACGACGGCCATGGTGAACAGCCCCCCGCTGCTCGTCAACAAGGACAACGCCGGTCAGGTCGTTGGCCAGGCCTACTGATGCACGTGACGCCACTGGATACAGTGGCGTTATGCGCCGCCTCATTTTCGTGTTGGGATTGGGAATCGAGCAATGAGCAACAGTAACCGATGCTATCGCGCCCTCGACATCAAGGTCTCCTTTGCCGGCGTACCCGTGCTGCGTGGTGTTGACTTCGAGGTTGTGCCCGGAGAAATCCACGGGCTGTTTGGCCACAACGGAGCGGGCAAGTCCACGCTGCTCAAAATCCTCGCGGGCGTCAACCAGCAGGACGCCGGCGAATTGCTCATTGGCGACGAATCCGTCTCCCTGTCTTCACCGCGCGATGCGTTACAACAGGGCATTGCCTGCGTCTATCAGGAGCTGCGGCTCATTCCCGGCATGACGGTGTGGCAGAACCTCTTTCTGGGCCGCGAACTCAGAAAGGGGGGATTGCTCGACGAAGCGGCGATGAAAGAGCACACCCGGCAGGTGCTGCACGAGTACAAGCTCAAGGTAGACCCGCTCAGTCTCGTCAGGGACTTGTCGCATCCGGACAAGCAGATGCTGGAAGTCGCTGCGAATCTGGACAGGGACGCACGATTCCTCTTTCTGGATGAGCCGACCACCGCACTTGAGGGCGCGCAGGCAGAGGCGCTTCTGCAATCGGTTCAGCGTATCGCGCGTGAGAAGAAAATCGGCGTCGTTCTGGTTTCGCACAAGCTCGACGAGGTGCTCGGCGTTTGCGACGAGGCAACGGTAATGTGTGGCGGGAAGGTGATCTATCACGCCAAAAGCCACATCGCGAAGCAGGATATTATCGACGCCATTGTCGGTGACGCGGCTCCCTCCCTGGAGGAAGGCGAGCGCTCGTCGAGAACGCTCGTCGATAAAACCGCTGCGCCGTATCTTGAGGTCCGTAATCTGTCGACGTCGCGCCTGCGCGATGTTTCGCTTCAGGCCTGGCCGGGCGAGATTGTCGGCATCTACGGACTGGCTGGCGCCGGACGTACCCGTTTTTGCCGGACCCTGTTTGGCCTGGAGGACGTCGCGAGCGGAGAGGTCCGGGTAGCGGGGAAGCCCTATTGCGCGCGCAGCCCCGCGCACGCAATCGACGAGGGCGTGGGCTATCTGACGGAGGAGCGCAAGAAGGACGGCATCGTGCCGCTGATGTCGAGCTTCTCAAACGCAACGTTGCCGATCCTGCAGCGGTTCAGAAAGCGCGCGCTCGTGGACCATGGCGCCGCAGCGAAAAGTGCCAACCGGATTCTGGTGGAGATGAACACACGAGGCAACCTTCGCGGTCCTATTAAATCGCTGTCCGGCGGCAACCAGCAGAAGGTCTTGCTCGCGCGCGTCATCGGTCAAGACGCCCGGCTCGTTTTGCTCGACGAGCCGACGAAGGGCGTCGACATTGGCGCGAAGGCCGACATCTACGCGATTATCCGCCGCATGGCCGCCGAGGGGCGCTGTGTCGTTGTCGTGTCGAGTGAAGAGGAAGAGCTTCTCGAGATTGCCGACCGTGTGCTCGTGTTCCATCAGGGCAGCTGCGATGGCGCCCCCGTGCCGCCGGAAGCGTTGAGCATTGCGGGCCTGCGCAAGGCCGCGTGGAGCGGCGAGTCGAACGCGGCGTGATGGCGCCTCGCGGTGCCGGCCTGGTTGTTCATCTCGCATGGGCCGGCGCTGATTCTATACGCTGATTCGCTGGTCGCTTCAGCTGCAGCGTGGGCCCGGGCGTGCCCATCAACTGCGTCGTATCACTTGAGATTTAACGCGGCGCGCTTATCGCACGCACTCATGCAGGCTAGAAGGGGGTAGCGCATGAACGATACGCTTGCACTCATTTGTGATTGTGACGGGGTGCTAATCAATAGCGAGGCGATTGCCGGGGCAGTGCTCGTGCGGGAGCTGGAAACGCGATGGCCTGGCGTCGAATTGCATGATGTTGTGACACCGCTCCTTGGCGTGCAGACAGAAAGGCTCTTGTTGGAGGTGGCGAGCGCAGTTGGCAGGACATTGTCCACCGACGATATTGCGGTCATACACCGCATCGTGCAGCAAGAGGCGGTCACGGCGCCGATGGTCGACGGCATCGCGATCGCATTGGACAACATCCCGCTGACCAAGGCGTGCGCGAGCAACAGCACTTCGACTTATGTCCGCGCGGTCCTTGAACGCACGGGCTTGAGCGCGTTCTTTGCAGATCGCCTCTTCACCGCAGATAGGGTGCCGAATCCAAAGCCTGCGCCGGACGTGTACTTGATGGCGGCTGGCCGCCTCGGTGTGCGGCCCGAAAGCTGCCTCGTGGTCGAGGACAGCGTGGCTGGCGCAACGGCCGCTATGGCTGCCGGAATGACGGTTTTCGGATTTACTGGAACGGCGCATCATCCGGTGGCTCAAGGCGAAAGGCTGTTGCGCATCGGAGCGACACGGACTTTTCACACGATGTCTGAACTCCCTTCCCTCGTGCAAGTGTGGAGCGCTGAGCGCCATTCACGCCTGAGCGTCGAGGATGCGCGCGACAGGTCATAAGTCATACGCAGCGCGACAATATTACAAAAATGTAACTGCGTGCTGTCGATCCAGGTGGGTTCTTTTGAGAGGATACTTGCCAGCAGGCGAACCTTCCCCCGCTGCACACCGGAAGCGGCGCGGACTTCGCTGGCACTGGCGTTCATCGTTACGTGGAGGATACGGGTTCGTCGGCACTGCCGCGTCGTACCTCATGGGCGCGCTGCCGGGACCGTCAAGCCGGTGAAAGAATTCGTTAACACATGCGCGTCTCATTTGTGGAAGATGAGGTCTCGCCCACTTTCATCTCCAGGACGCGAATCCAGACAGCTTCACGATGTCAGACCTACCCATCCACGTATTGTTCGTCGACGACGACGCAGACCTCTGCCAGTTGATCGGAAAATTCTTCCGCTTGCACGGCTGCGAATTCACGGCTTTGCATTCGGCGGTTGATCTGGCGCGCACGATCGATCGCATCCGGCCCACCATCGTCGTCCTCGACCTCATGATGCCCAAGGTCGACGGTCTCGCGGCGCTGAATCGTTTGCGCGCGGAAGGCACGACCACGCCCGTTATCATGCTGACCGCCCGCGCCGAAGACGTGGATCGCATCATTGGCCTGGAGCTGGGTGCCGACGACTACCTCGGCAAGCCGTTCATGCCCAAGGAACTGCTGGCGCGCATTCATGCGGTTCTGCGGCACCACCGGCACGTGCCCCGCAACCCCGCTCAAGCGGCGCGGCCGCGCAACGCGTTCGGCAGCTTCGAGCTTGCTTCCACGGGGCGCACGCTGCTTCGCGACGGGCAGCCCGTCAAGATTGGCGCGCGCGAGTACAAGCTGCTGGAGATCCTCGTGTCTCGCCCCATGGAGCCACTCAGTCGCGAAGACATCGTGCGCTTGCTGGACGGCCCGGACAGCACGGCAAGCGAGCGGAGCCTCTACGTGGAGATACTGAGGCTGCGCCGAGTCGTCGAGGAGGACCCGGCCCAACCGCGCTTCATTCAAACGATTCGCGGCGTGGGCTACGTGTTCGTGCCGGAGCAAACGAACGATGAAACGCCCATTTAACACACTGTTTCTGCGCCTGGCCGCGATGACGGTCGGGCTGATCGTGCTGCTTCACGTCACGTTTCTCCTGCTCGTCGACCGGGAAAGGGCGACGCTGGAAGTGATGCACGTCTCGCAGGCCGTCAAGACCGCAGTGACTGTGCGTGAGCACGATGCCGCGCTCTCGCCGCTGATCGCCAGCGATCTGGGCATCCAGTACTTGCCCCGCACCGCAGCCGGCACGGGTTGCACGGGCGATTGCAGCAACGGCATGCACCCGATCGAGAACGCTTTGAGTGCGCGGCTGCCCGCGGGAAGCCGTGTATGGGCCCGCAAGGACGGCATGATTACGGTCGACGTGAGCGGCGCGCCCTACACAATCGTGTTGCCACAAGGCTTTATGCCGCCAGCCCGCTTCTTGAGCGCGTCGCTTTTGATGCTCGTGTTCGCCGTGGTGAGCGCGCTCGCGTTTGCCTGGCAGCTTCAAAAGCCGGTGCGGGCGCTCGCGCGCGCTACCCGGGAATTCCGCATTCGAGGCGGTTTCAAGGATTTGCCGCTGAGCGGACCGAACGAAATCCGCGAACTGACCGCGAATTTCAACGAGATGGCCGGCGCGTTGTCCGAGACCGAGCGCGAGCGCGCGGTCATGCTGGCGGGCCTTGCGCACGACTTGCGCGCGCCGATTACACGCATGCAGGTGCGCGCGGACTTGCTGGACGATGACGACGATCGCGCCGCCTTCCTTCGCGACGCGGAGTCGATGTCACGCATCGTCAATCAGTTTCTGGACTTCTCGCGCGATACGTTCGAGCCGTCGCCGCTCGCCAGCGTGGATGAGATTTGCCGCCGCGACTATGGCGGGCTGATTGCCGAGGAGCCGGATGCCGGCGAGCTGGTCGTGCTCGATCTCCAGGCGGGCGAGCGCTTCTGCTTGCCGGGTCTCGAAGTCGAACGCATCGTGCAGAATCTCGTGCAGAACGCGATGGTGCATGGCGCGCCGCCCGTCGAGATCATGACCCGCAAGGAGGGCGGCGCCTGGCTGCTGCGCATTCGCGACCACGGGCAGGGCGTACCCGAGCACACACTTGCGTCCATCCAGCTCCCGTTTGTGCGGCTCGACCCGGCGCGCGGCGGCAACGCGAGCTGCGGTCTGGGTCTTGCAATCGTCAGGCGGCTGGTGCGCACACTGGGCGGAACCCTGACCATCGCCAACGCGCCCGGTGGCGGGCTGAGCGTTTCGATGACATTCAAAGCGTAGTTTTCGACACGCACTTGAGCGACCAAAACGTATCAAGTCTGAATTCATTCAGTAGTACTAGTTGACCGCGTGATCCCGAGTTGGCAGCCGCTCAGGGATGGTCAATCGTTTTGACGCGCTTCGCTACACGCGATGCGACCTTCCAACACTCTCGCAAACTATGCATACCAATATCTCGCTACCCGTGAGAGCGACCAGGCGTTCGTGTGTCACCGGGCGCCGCATGCTCACCGCCTTGTGCGGCGTTTGTCTGATCTTCGTCTCCGCATGCAGTCGCCACGACGGGCCGCCGCCCGGCATGCAAACCGCCGAAGTGGGCGTGCTGACGATCGCGCCGCAGCGCGTCGTGATGACGGCGGAGCTGTCTGGCCGTCTCTCGGCGCTCAAGGTTTCGGACGTCAGGCCGCAGATCGGCGGGATCGTGCAGAAGCGGCTGTTCGCGGAGGGCGCGGACGTCAAGGCAGGCCAGGTGCTCTATCAGATCGATCCGGCTTCGTATCAGGCGAGTTACGACCAGGCGCGCGGCACGCTGGCCAAGGCGCGCGCGACGCTCGCCTCGGCGAAGACCAAGGCCGACCGCTACGCCGATCTCGTGAAGATCAAGGCCGTGAGCCAGCAGGACTATGACGACGCCGTCGCCGCGGTGCGCGAAGACGAGGCCGACGTGATCGCTGACGAGGCCTCGCTCGAATCCGCGCGGGTCAACCTCGACCGCACGCGCATCACCGCGCCGATCTCAGGGCGCATCGGCGCATCGAGCGTGACCGAGGGCGCGCTCGTCACGTCGGAGCAGACGACCGCGCTCGCCACGATTCAGGCGTTCGACCAGATGTATCTCGACGTCACGCGCTCCAGCTCGGAATGGCTTGCGCTGCGCAAGGCGCTGGCGTCGGGGAAACTGAAGCGCGCGGGCGAGAACGGCGCGGAAGTCAGCCTGCAGCTCGAAGACGGCACGCCTTACGCGCATACGGGAACGCTGCAATTTTCCGGTATCACCGTCGATGCCACCACCGGCTCGGTCACGCTGCGCACGATCTTCCCGAACCCCGAGCGCGAATTGCTCCCGGGTATGTTCGTGCGCGCGAAGCTCGGCGAAGGCGAGAACGACAGTGCGATTCTCGTGCCGCAAATCGCGGTCACGCGCGGCTCGGACGGCCAGGCAAGTGTGTATGTCGTGGACGCGTCTTCGAAGGTGCAAAAGGCGAATGTGAAGGCCGACACCGCGTACGGCGATCAGTGGATCGTCAGCGACGGGTTGCACACGGGCGACCGCGTGGTCGTGAGCGGGTTGCAAGGCGTGCGCGTGGGCGCCGCGGTGAAGGTCGCCGACGATAGCGCGGCTGCAGCATCGGCGTCGGCGTCGGCGTCGGCATCGGCATCGGCATCGAGCGGCGCGTCCGCTGCTGCCGCTGCCGCACCGCTCGCGCAGCGGTAAGGGGCGCGCATGGCTCAATTCTTCATCAAGCGGCCCATCCTTGCCTGGGTTATCGCGATCGTCATCATGCTCCTCGGTACGGCGGCAATCACGACGCTGCCGGTCCAGCAATATCCCACGATCGCGCCGCCCTCGGTGCAGGTCACGGCGACCTACCCGGGCGCGTCTGCGGACACCGTTGCCGCCACCGTCACCCAGGTGATCGAGCAGAAGCTCAGTGGCATCGACAACGTGCTGTACATGTCGTCCACCAGCAGTTCGGCGGGGCAAGGCACGATTACGCTCACGTTCAGGCCAGGCACCAATCCCGACATCGCCCAGGTGCAGGTGCAGAACAAGGTCAGCCAGGCCACGTCCTCGTTGCCGGAAACGGTGCAGGAGCAGGGCATTCAGGTGGCCAAGGCGTCGACGAATTTCATGATGATCGTCTCGCTCTCCTCGCCGGGCGGAACGTATAACTCGATCGATCTCGGCAACATCGTTGCCACGCAGATCGAGGACCCCCTTTCGCAACTCAACGGCGTGGGCGACGTCACGCTTTTCGGCGCGCAACACGCGATGCGCATCTGGCTCGATCCGGTGAAGCTGCGCAGCTTAGGGCTGATGACGTCGGACGTGACCACGGCGGTGTCGAACCAGAACGTGCAGCTCTCGGTGGGCCAGGTGGGCGGCGCGCCCGCTACCGATTCGCAGGCGATCAACGCGACAATCCGCTCGTCCGGACTGCTTACGACCGCCGACCAGTTCGGCAACATTTTGCTGCGCGTGAACAGCGACGGCTCGCAGGTGCGGCTGAAGGACGTTGCGCGTGTAGAAGTGGGCGGTGACAGCTACGACACGTCGTCGCGCTACAACGGCAAGCCGGCCGCGGCCATGGCGATCAAACTCGCGACCGGCGCGAACGCCATGGAAGTGGCGCGCGAGGTCCGGGCGAAGCTCGCCGAAATCGAGCCGCAATTGCCGAAAGACGTGCAGGTCAACATTCCGTACGACACCACGCCGTTCGTGCAGATTTCGATCGAGGAAGTCGTCAAGACGCTGCTCGAAGCGATCGTGCTCGTGTTCATCGTGATGTATGTCTTCCTGCAGAACGTGCGTGCGACGCTCATTCCGACGATCGTGGTGCCGGTCGCGCTGCTCGGCACATTCGGCGTGATGGCTGTCATCGGCTTCTCGATCAACGTGCTCTCGATGTTCGCGATGGTGCTCGCCATCGGCCTGCTCGTGGACGACGCGATTGTCGTGGTCGAAAACGTCGAACGTCTCATGAGCGAGGAGCGGCTGGGGCCGCGCGAGGCCACGCAAAAGGCCATGGGGCAGATCACAGGCGCGCTGGTCGGCGTGACGACCGTGCTGACGGCTGTGTTCATTCCGATGGCGTTTTTCTCGGGCTCGACCGGCGCGATCTATCGCCAGTTCTCGATCACGATCGTCTCGGCGATGGTGCTTTCCGTGATCCTGGCGCTCACGCTCACGCCAGCGCTGTGCGCGACGCTGCTGCGTCCGGTGGAAGGCGAGCACCGCGAGAAACGCGGATTCTTCGGCTGGTTCAATCGCAAGTTTTCGTCTGGAAACGAGCGGTACAGCGGCGTGCTTTCGCGCATTGTCGGCCGGCCGCTGCGCTGGATGTTCGTCTATGGCTTCGTGGGCGTGCTGGTTGCCCTGCTGTATGTGACGCTGCCTTCATCGTATCTGCCCGACGAAGACCAGGGTTTCGTCATCGTTTCCATCAGCACGCCGGTCGGCACGCCCGCTTCGCGCACGCTCAAGGCGGTCGAGGCTGCGGAGCAGTACTTCCTGCACGACGAGCCCGGCGTTGCACAGATGATTACGGTGAATGGTTTCAGCTTCAACGGTCAAGGCCAGAACAACGCGTTCGCCTTCGTGGCGCTGAAGGACTGGAAGCAGCGCGGCCGCAATGACAGTGCCGCCGCGATCATCGCTCGCGCGAACCGCAGGCTGGGCGCGAATCGCGACGCCCAGACGTTCGTGCTGAGTCCGCCGGCAATCCAGGAGCTTGGCACGCAAAGCGGCCTGAACTTCGAAATCGAGGACCGTGCCGGGCAGGGGCACGCGAAGCTGCTCGCGGCGCGCAACCAGTTCATGCAGCTCGCGGCGAAGGAACACGCACTGGCCATGGTGCGCCCGGCGGGGCTCGAGGACACGCCGGAGCTTCAGGTCGATATCGACCGCGAGAAGGCCTCGGCGCTCGGGCTATCGGTTGCCGATATCAACGACACGCTGCAGACGGCGTTCGGCTCGGCCTACGTGAACAACTATATCGACACGGGCCGTATTCAAAAGGTCTACGTTCAGTCGGACGCACAGTACCGCATGATGCCCGCCGATATCGGCAACTGGTTCGTGCGTGCGAGCACTTCGTCGTCGTCGTCATCGACCTCTTCGGATTCGAGCACGTCGTCTTCCTCTACGTCGTCGACTTCGGGCACGGGGTATGACTCGGTCATGGTGCCGTTCTCCGCGTTCGCGACGAGCCGTTGGGGCTTCGGGCCGCCGCAGATCGAGCGTTACAACCGGCAACTGGCAATGGGCATGTCGGCGCAAACGGGCATGGGCGCCAGCACCGGCGACGCCATGGCGGCCGTGCTGAACATCGCGAAGCAGTTGCCGGGCGGGTTTGGCGTCGAATGGACCGGCCAGTCGTATCAGGAGGTGCAGGCGGGCTCGCAGGCCGCCTGGCTCTACGCGGTGTCGATCATCGTCGTGTTCCTCTGCCTTGCGGCACTTTATGAAAGCTGGTCGGTGCCGATCGCCGTGATTCTGGTGGTGCCGCTCGGCGTGCTCGGTGCGCTCGTGGCTGCCCACCTGCGCGGCCTCGAAAACGACATCTATTTCAAGGTGGGACTGCTCGCGACCGTCGGACTTGCGACCAAGAACGCGATTCTGATCGTGGAATTCGCCAAGGACCTGCAAGCCGAGGGCCTCGCCATGATCGATGCGGTGATCAAGGCGGCGCATATGCGTTTGCGGCCGATCCTCATGACGTCGCTCGCCTTCGTGTTCGGTGTGCTGCCGCTCGTGGTGAGTTCGGGCGCGGGCGCCAACGCGCGTCATGCCATTGGCACGGGCGTCGCGGGCGGCATGATTTCCGCCACCGTGCTCGCCATTTTCTTCGTACCGGTGTTCTTCGTCGTCGTGCGCCGCCTGTTCGGCGAGCACGGCCACCCGCATCAAACCCGCCCGTCGCGGGAGGGAGAAGCATGAAACTCAAGCTCCTGAGCGCGCTCGTTGCGGCGGCGCTGTGCGCGTGCACGCTCGATCCCGCCTATCAGCGGCCCGACGCGCCCGTCACATCGGCGTGGCCGGCCGGCGACGCCTACCAAAGCGTCGCGGCGAAAGCCACCAGTACGCCGCGCGCCGCCGATACAGGCTGGCGGGACTTCTTCAAGGATCCGCGCCTGCAACGGTTGATCGAACTGGCGTTGGCGAACAATCGCGACATGCGCGTTGCCGTGCTCAACGTCGAGGAATATGAAGCGAGGTACCGCATTGCGCGTGCGAATCTCGCTCCGGAAGTCGATGCGTCAGGATCACTCACGCGCGAACGCACAGATGGAGCGATCACGTCATCGAGCACCGCGGGCGTGGGGATATCGGCATGGGAAATCGACTTCTTTGGCCGGCTGCGCTCCCTCAAGCGGCAAGCGCTCGAAGAATATCTCTCGACCGACGCCGCGCGCACGAGTACCCAACTGAGCCTGATTGCGACGGTTGCGACCGACTATCTGCAACTGCTGGCCGACGAAGAGAGCCTGGCGATCACGAGCCGCACCGTCGAGGCGGATCAGAACACCTATGACTTGACGCTGCAGATGATGAACCGTGGCAGCGCGTCGATGCAGGATGTGCAGCAGGCGCGCACCTCACTCGCGAGTGCGCGCTCGAGCCTGGCCTCCTATACGCGTGCCGTCGCGCAGGACCAGAACAATCTCGCGGCGAGCATTGGCAGCCCGCTGCCCGACGATCTACCGCAGGGTGGCACTTTGATGACCAGCCAGTCGATGCTGGCCGATATCGGCGAAGGCGTGCCTTCGGATCTGCTCGCGCGGCGGCCAGACATCGTCGAAGCGGAGCATACGCTGAAGGCGGCGAATGCGAATATCGGTGCGGCGCGCGCGGCGTTCTTTCCGAAAATTGAATTGACCGCGTCGGCAGGCACATCGAGCACGAGCCTCACTGATCTCTTCAAGGCCGGTAGCGGCGCATGGACGTTTGCACCGACGATCACGATGCCGATTTTCGACTACGGCTACAACAAGGCCACGCTCGATGTCGCGAAGATCGAGAAGAACATCGACATCGCCGACTACGAAAAGGCCATTCAGACCGCGTTCAAGGAAGTGGCGAATGGTCTGGCGGGGCGCAGCACCTACGTCGCACAAACGCTGGCCGACCGCGAGTATGTCATGGCTGCGCAGCAGTACTACGACATTGCGCAGGCGCGCTATCAGCGCGGCACGGACAGCTTCTTGACGCTGCTTGATGCGCAACGCTCGCTTTACACGGCGCAGGAGCAACTCGTCACTGACACGCTCTCGCAGCTTTCCAATCTGATCACGCTCTATAAGGCGCTCGGGGGAGGGTGGAGCGAGACGAGCGTGACGGCGCAAGCGAGCGCGGCTCCGGGATAATCGGTACGCTGGATATTGAGCGACATCGTGCAAAAAAGACGGAGGGCTCGCGGGCCCTCCGTTTTCTTGGCTCCTGCATCAGACCCGGTCGTCACTTCGAGTAATCGTTTTGAATACCAAATCTTTCATTTGAAAACCCGGGTCATGTTTCGCGCGGGAGAGGACGAAACGTTCCCGTCTTTGTCTACTGCCTGTCGCGACGTGAATGCTTGCGGCGGCAGCGCGATGCGTTTTACAAGTGCGTAGCTTACCTAATTAGTTTCGGTAACATACGAACAAAAACATAGCGAGCTTAGGCCATTACACTCCATCCCTTGTTTGGTCAGGGAGGGTTTCCATGCCTATGTCCACGACACTTGCCATTGACTCGCTGCACGGTTTTGAGTTGACGCCGGACGGCCAGTATCTGATGGTGAAGTGCAATCAACCGGGTAGCGTCGCCGTTCACTGTTCGGTCATGCACGAATTGCTCGCCGCGCTCTCCAATGCAATAGGCCGGTCCGCGCGCATTCGGCAGCGTGCGTCAAGCCTCAAGTTCACCATGCCGTGCGAGGCGTGGGAGATCGGGCGCGATTCCGGCACGGCGCAGCATCTCGTGATGAGCTTTCGCCTGCCGGGCGGAGCCGAACTGGCGTTCCGTCTGCGTCCGGCGCAGGCCGCGCACATATCCGAAGTCCTCTTGCTTGCCACCGGCGTCGCCGTGCCGCAGCGCCCCGATTCGATGCACGTGCAGTAAGCCGCCGTTCAATCCCCGCACGAGTGCCGCTCTCGTTGCACTCGCGATTGTTGTCTCACGCCGCTGAGCGGCGCCACCGCAGTCCTTACGACCGAATATCCGCATGACCGTTTCTTCCATTACGCGCTACGCCCGCGCGCTCTCGTTTGCCGGCTTCGGGCTGGGGATTTTCTCAACTGCGCACGCAACCGGGCCCTTCGTGGTTCAGGACATTCGTATCGAAGGGTTGGTGCGCATCGAACCGGGCACGGTATTCGCCTACATGCCGATCAAGCAGGGCGATACCTTCACTGACGACAAGGCATCTGATGCGATCCGCGCGCTTTATGCCACGGGATTCTTTCGCGACGTGAATATATCCACGGAAGGTCACACGGTCATCGTGCGGCTGAGCGAGCGCCCGACCATCAGCACGATCGACTTCGCCGGCATTCACGAATTCGATAAGGACAATTTGAGCAAGGCACTCAAGTCGGTCGGACTTTCCGCTGGCCGCAACTTCGACAAGTCGCTCGTCGACAAGGCCGAGCAGGAACTCAAACGCCAGTACCTCACCCGCGGCTACTATGCTGCAGAAGTCACCACGACCATTACGCCTGTCGACCAAAATCGCGTTGGACTGCTTTTCGCCGTCGTCGAGGGGCCCAACGCGAAGATTCGCCAGATCAACTTTATCGGCAATCACGTATTTCCCGAAAGCACGCTGCTCGACGAGATGCAGCTTGCCACGCCGAACTGGTTTTCGTGGTACACGAAGAACGACCTGTACGCCAAGGAAAAGCTGACGGGCGACCTCGAGAACGTTCGCTCGTACTATCTCGACCGCGGCTATCTGGAGTTCAATATCGACTCCACCCAGGTGTCGCTGTCTACCGACAGGAAAGAGATGTATCTCACCGTCTCGATCCATGAGGGTGAGCCCTATACGATCTCGGGCCTCAAGTTCTCAGGCAATCTGCTCGACCGCGAAGCAGAATTGAAGAGGCTTGTCGCGATCAAGCCGGGAGAGCGTTTCTCGGCGCAGAAGCTCAAGGACACGACCAAGCGCATGGTCGACAAACTCGGCGAGTACGGCTATGCATTCGCCACCGTGAATGCGTTGCCCGAGATCGACCAGAAGCATCACACGGTCGTGCTCACGCTACAGGTCGATCCGGGCCGACGCGTGTATGTGCGCCACGTGAACATCACCGGCAACACACGCACGCGCGACGAAGTCGTGCGCCGCGAAATGCGCCAGTTCGAAGGCGCCTGGTTCGATTCGAACCGGCTCATGCTATCCAAGGACCGCGTCAACCGGCTCGGCTATTTCACGGACGTCGATGTGAGCACGGTGCCCGTCGAAGGCACGCAGGACCAGGTCGACGTGAACGTGAACGTGGCCGAGAAGCCCACCGGGACGCTTTCGCTGGGCGTAGGTTACGGTTCCGGCTCAGGGCCGAGCATTTCGGCGGGCATCTCGCAGGACAACGTGTTTGGCTCCGGCAACAGCCTTTCGTTGAACGTGAATACGGGCTCGACGAACCGCACGCTCTCGGTCACGCAAACCGATCCGTACTTCACGGTGGACGGCATCAAACGCATTACCGATGCGTACTACCGCACTTCCTACCCGCTCTACTATTCGAGCACGAACGACACCAGCTTTCGTATCGTCTCGTACGGCGCGGACGTGAAGTTCGGCGTTCCGTTTTCCGAAGCGGATATGGTGTACTTCGGCCTTGGCATCGAGCAGGACCGCCTCGACGTCGACAGTGAGACGCCGCAGACTTACAAGGACTACGTCAATGAGTTCGGGCGCGTGTCGAACACGGTGCCGGTCACCGTGGGCTGGTCTCGCGACAATCGCGACAGCGCACTGGTGCCTAGCCGCGGCTACTACGCGCAGGCCAACGCGGAATACGGCACACCGGTCGGCACGCCGTACTACAAGACGGATGCGCAGATGCAGTACTACTACTCGTTCGCGCGCGGATTCGTGCTTGGGTTGAACTTCCAGGGCGGCTACGGCAACGGGTTGGGCGGCAAGGCGTACCCGATCTTCAAGAATTACTACGCTGGCGGCATCGGTTCGGTGCGCGGCTACGAGTCGGGCTCGCTGGGGCCGCGCGACAAGTCGACGAACGATCCGATCGGCGGCTCGAAGATGGTGGTGGGCAACATCGAGCTGACATTCCCGCTGCCGGGCACCGGCTACGACCGCACACTGCGCGTATTCACGTTTGTGGACGGCGGCAACGTGTGGGGCACGGAGGGCAGCAGCACCGGCGCGAACGGATTGCGCTACAGCTATGGCGCGGGCCTCGAATGGATTTCACCCATCGGCCCGCTCAAGCTCAGCCTTGGCTTCCCGATTGTCAGGCACGCGACCGATCAGTACCAGAAGTTCCAGTTCCAGATCGGGACGTCGTTCTAACCGGAAGCGAGAGGGCTTCCGGAGCGACGAAAAAAACCGCCCAAATGAGCGACCAGCCAGCGAGGCGCTGCGGCTCCGACGAAGTGGGAGGAGTGCTTATGTAATGCGTTTTTCAGGCTTCTAACAAGGGGAGCGATTGTCTTGTCGGCATCACGCCCGCCACGCCTTCGCCCGATTTGCCGGATAGCCTGCAGATCTGGCAGAACGAGCTCAGGGCACGCTCGCGTGCCATACACGCATCTCGAATGGTTGCCCATTTGCCGATGAACGCGCGCTCAGCTACGTCGTGACTTCTGCAGGAGCGATTTTTTGCCTGGCATTGAGCAAGCCTTCCACCATTCTTGCTTCAGCCTTGGCAATACCGTCAAGAGACACCACGGCTAGCTGGCGACCGAAGAGTTCGAACGCCACACATACCCAGGCGTAGTCAGCATCATCCATCACCCAGACGCCGTTTTCCTTCTCGGCAGCGTCGATATGCATCATCGCCGCGTGGGCTTCCTGTATGTCCGCAATTTCGTTTGGATAGTATCCGAGCCGACACAACTCCCCGGCAATCAAGAGTTGGCGCTCCAAGGTCGTGAAGAGCTCACGCGAGCCGTGCCCTCGCCGAAACGCGTCCAGGCCCGTGAAACACTGAAGGAGCATGGCTTGCGTTACGGGCTCATGCGCAGCCCGACTGAAAGTAAGTGCACGCAGCAATGGTGACATCGCCGGCCGGGTGTGTTTGCGGGTTCGTGATTTACCGGGCATGTTGATTTCAATCTCGTTGAATAACGCTCAGTCCTGCCACCAACGCAACGCTCACTGACAAAACGCGCGGGCGATATGCTGGCGGAAAAGTACAGGACGCCGGACGTGCATGCGACGATGATGGGAGGCAAAAGTTAAGACAGGCTTAAGCACCGCCGCGAGCAACGCTGTTCCTGAGACATTACTCCGCGCGTGCCGCTTGTTTCTGCGCGGCCTGTTCCTCCGCGTGCTTTTTCGCCAGGTGATGTCCGACGATACAGCCGCCAACCGCTCCTGCGACTGCGTGATGACCGGCATAGTGTCCGGCAACGCCACCCACAACGGCGCCCTTGATGCAACCGGCTGCGTTTGCCGTTCCGATACCTGCGAGTGCGGACATTGCAATAGTGAGTGTGAACTTGCTAATCGCTTTCATCGTGTAAAACCCTTTGGTTGAGTTGGGCTGATGTTGAGGCTGTTATCGAGTTTTCAACTGCAGCGCACGCGTTGCTCGTTGGCCGATATGTTCGGAAATGCGCACATCGGAGAAATGTCGCTGCCTATGTTGACGGACATAACGCTTGAGCTATCGTCGAAGTGCACGTCGGAACCGCGACGTTTGTAAGCAATTGTCAGGGGCTCACAGTAAGCGTGGCAAAGAGCGCCCGCAGGTTCTTGCCGTTCGTGGACCGTTGGCCGGGCAAACGCAAATTCCGGCAACCCGTGCAAGGATGTCTTTCGAAGGCAACCGGTGATTGTTCGCCGGTAAGGCGAATAGCAGGCCGTGTTGCGGGTGTTGCGCTGGAAATCGCGAAGCCGAACTCGTCATTCGGTTGACCTGTTGGCTTGCTTTCACGCGCCTGATTTCAGAGCCGTGACGCGTAGCGTCATCCGCACGTTCCGGCCTCACTCGCTCCGGCGTAGCGCGATACCTTCGCTGATTGCGCTAATCCACCTCACAACAAATGGTGGGAGACGTGTTTCATGCGACACGTCTCGTTACACACAAAAACACCGGTAATTTTCCGCCTCAATATAGTGCGTTCACAACTGACAAGTGAGGCACTTATGAAAAGAATCTTTGCGCTGACGCTGATGGCCGTATGTCTTGGAACCGCGCTGAGCGGCTGCATCGTGGTACCTGCAGGCGGCTACTATCACCGCTATTAACCGTAGCTGACTTTCTGCGCATTCAACTGAAACCGCCAGGCATACCTATCACGGAAAGAAAATTATGAGCATTGCACCTCGCCGCTGGTGCGCGATTACATTGGTTGCCGGCATCGGCATAGGTGTATCGGCCGCCGCCTCCGCGCACGTCGATGTTGGCGTGAACATTGGCGTCCCCGGTATTGCAGTTGCACCCCAACCAGTCTACGTCGCGCCACCGCCGGTGTATGAGGCGCCTCCGCCTGCTGTTATCGTCAGTCCTGGCTGGTATGGTGAGAGATACTACGATGGGCATCGCTACTGGGAACGCAGGGAGTGGGAGGAGCGCCATCATGATGAGCGGGAGTGGCGCGATGCCCGTGCCCATTACGACGAGCATCGCGGTGACTGGGGCCGTTACCATGACGAAGGTGGCCCGCGGGGCGACTGGCATCACGACCACGGGGACGGCGACCGGAGGCACGACCATTGATGCGAGCAGTGCCCGTCAAGTTGCTGGGCGCATCGTTCGCGGCGCCTTAGACGCCCCGTCTCCAAGCCGGACTGCCGGGTTCCCCTCGCGTGCCAGCCACGTCACAGGCCCGGCTTGGACTTGACCATATTGTCCGCCCGTAGCATGCCCGGCAGCGCATCGACGAAGAAGTCCGCCTGCAATGCTGCGCCCGCCTTGACGTCGTATTGCGCAAAGTCCCGGACACCGGCTGCCAATAGCACTTCGTCATCGAGAAAGAAATTTCCCGTGCACTCCCTCGACGGGCGGGTCAGGATATAGTGGGCCGCATCGGCGACTATCTCCGGCTTGCGACAGGCCGCAATCATATCCGCACCGCCAATCTCGTTTCGCACGGCAGCAGTCGCTATCGCGGTTCTTGGCCACAGCGAATTCACGGCGACGCCACGGTCCTTGAACTCACCAGCCAGCGCGAGGGTGAAAAGGCTCATCGTGTATTTGGCGATGGTATAGGCCGGGAAATCCTTGAACCACTTTGCGTCGGTGACGAGCGGTGGCGACAGCGTAAGGATGTGCGGATTCGCCGAATTGAGAAGGTGGGGCAGGCAGGCCTGGCTACAGACAAACGTGCCTCTCCCATTCACCTCATGCATCAGGTCGTAGCGCTTGACGGGCGTATCCAGCGTTCCCGTCAACCGGATGGCGCTGGCATTGTTCACGAGTATGTCGATGCCGCCGAACACCTCAACGGTTCTGGCGACCGCAGCCTTTACGCGTTCCTCATCGCGAATGTCGACGACCAGCGCAAGCGCCTTTCCGCCTGCAGTTTCCACGGCCGCCGCCGCCGTATGTATCGTGCCCTCAAGTCGCGGGTCCGGGTCGGCCGTCTTTGCTGCAATCACGATATTTGCGCCGTCACGCGCCGCCCGAAGTGCAATGGCAAGTCCGATACCGCGACTGCCTCCTGACATGAATAGTGTTTTGCCGGCGAGGTTCATGGTCGTCTCCTGAATACTTGGGCTGGCATGCGGTTAAGTACGAAACGCTGCTTTGCTACGAGTTAAAACAGAAAGACTGAAGTGGAAAGCTATTGATACGGCGGCGCGTCGAGCGATGGCGGCGCTGCTTTCACGGCTTCTTGACTGGAATGACCTGTCCCGTGATGTCCTCGACCAGACTTCGCTTGTACGCTTGAGCTACCACCGCGGCCGGAGTACCCGCCGAGTAAGCTTGCCCCATCGCGGCAAGCGTTTCTGAAACCCAGCCTGGGCTGACGACGTTCACCCGCGACTTGCCGTGCAGTTCGAGAGCCGCGGACCGGACGAACGCCTCGACCCCCGCATTCACGATGCCCACTACGGCACTTCCTGTGACCGGATGCTGGGACAGAATGCCGCTGGTTAGCGTCAGGGACCCGCCTTGTGCAATGTGACCGGCCGAGCACCGGACGAGATTGACCTGTCCCATCAGCTTATTCGTCAGACTGAACGCAAAGTCTTCATCGGTCAGCCATTCAAGCGGCGCAAATTTCGCGGCACCTGCGGTGCAAATCACAGCATCAACGGTTCCGAGTTGCCGGTACATTGACTCAATGGACGCCTTGTTCGCGAGGTCCACCGACAAGTCCGGGCCGTTGCGGCTCGCACCAATGACCTCGTGCTCGGGCGAGAGCAGGTGAACGATTTCCCTGCCGAGCAGTCCGGTTGCGCCAACTATCAGAATGCGCATACGTCCTCCTTATCCGGAAGCGTCAGGCCAGCGCGGAGTGACGCATCGCACGTGGCGCCAAGACGAACGAATATCGTACTACCGGCCGAGGCGGCCGTTTGGGGCGACATTCAAGTACCCGCACTCGTAATGTCGATGAAGAGAGCAGTGTGACCTCCTGAGGTTCCAGTCCTTGCGCAGGATCTGCAGCTAGTCGAGGCTCGCAGGACGAGGAGGATCCCGGCTCGCACCCGTGGCACGCCGCCGGCGGGCAAGCCTCGCCGCGCGCCTCGAATCGTCGGATTCGACGACGCCGCACCGCACAACTCCCGCTAATCTTCAGAGCATGCCCGGTGCCGTTTGTCGGCGCGCCAGAACATCATCAGAGGGGAGTTCCAGTGCAAGACGCCTATATCTACGACCACGTGCGCACGCCTCGCGGCAGAGGGCGCGCGGACGGGAGCCTTCACGAGATCACGCCGGTCCAGCTTGCCGCCCAGACGCTCGCGGCCGTGCGCGATCGCAACGGATTCGACACCGGGCTCGTCGACGACGTGATTCTCGGCTGCGTCGCGCCTATCGGCGAGCAGGGCGCGAACCTCGGCCGTGTGGCCGCGATTGCCGCCGACTATGCGCAAGGCGTGCCGGGCCAGCAGATCAACCGCTTCTGTGCGTCGGCGCTCGAAGCCGTCAATCTGGGTGCCTCGCTCGTGAGCAGTGGCCAGGCGCGCAGCGTGGTGGCGGGCGGCGTCGAATCGATGTCGCGCACGCCGATCGGCGGCGACGGCGGCCCCTGGTACGCCGACCCGCAAACAGGATGGAAGTGCTATTACGCACCGCAAGGCATCGGTGCCGATCTGATCGCCGCGCTCGACGGCTATAGCCGTGAGGACGTCGACGCCTTCGCGGTCGAAAGCCAGCGCCTCGCGGCGCAAGCATGGGACGAGGCGCGCTTCGCGAAGTCGGTGCTGTCCGTGCGCGACGTGGCCGGCGAAATCGTGCTCGAGCGCGACGAGCACATGCGACCCGGCACGACGCTCGCCGATCTGGCGCGCCTGAAGCCGGCCTTCACGGCAATGGGCAAGCAGGGCTTCGACGCGATTGCCCGCCAACGCTATCCGCATGTCGACACGATCGAGCACATCCATACCGGCGGCAATTCGTCGGGCATCGTCGACGGTGCCGCTGCGGTACTGATCGGCGGCGCCGATTTCGGCAGGCAAACGGGTCTTGCGCCGCGCGGCCGCGTGGTGGGCTTCCAGTCCATCGGCAGCGAGCCGACCATCATGCTGAGCGGCCCCGCGCCGTGCAGTGCGCGCCTCCTCGATCGGCTCGGCCTGAGCTTCGACGACATCGATCTCTTCGAGGTCAACGAAGCGTTCGCCTCCGTCGTGCTGCGCTTCATGCGCGAGACCGGCGTAGAGCGCGAGCGTATCAACGTGAACGGCGGCTCTATCGCGCTCGGTCATCCGCTTGGCGCGACGGGCGCGATGCTGGTCGGCACCGCGCTCGACGAGCTTGAGCGGCGTGGCGGCAAGCGCGCGCTCATCACGCTGTGTGCCGCCGCCGGCATGGCAACCGCCACGGTCATCGAGCGGCTCTGAGCCACCCCACACGACGAGATTGAAATGACATCCATGCAGAATCTTGCCTATGAAGTGGACCGCGACGGCGTCGCGCTGCTCGGCATCGACGTGCCGGGCCGGGCGTTGAACGTCCTTACGCCTGCGCTCCAGAACGAACTTGCCGACGCGATTGAACGCATCGCCGCCGATCCGGCTGTCAAGGGCGCGGTGCTCTTTTCGGCGAAGCCACGCGGCTTCGTCGCCGGCGCGGACCTGAAGGACCTCGTGACGGCCTTCGACCGCGGCATCACGGTCGTGCAAGCGCGCGACGAAAGCCGCCGCCTGCAGGCCATCCTGCGGCGCATGGAGACGATGGGCAAGCCGGTCGCAACCGCGCTAGGCGGGCTCGCGCTCGGCGGTGGTCTCGAGTTGGCGCTCGGCACACATTACCGCGTCCTCGCCGACGATGTGGGCGCCGTGGTCGGGCTGCCCGAAGTCACGGTGGGGCTGTTGCCAGGCGGCGGTGGCACTCAACGTTTGCCGCGCCTCATTGGCATCGCCGAAGCCTTGCCACTGCTGCTCGAAGGCAAGCCGGTCGACGCGAAACAGGCGCTCGCGCTCGGCATCGTGAACGAGCTTGCGCCTGCCGCACAGGCCATCGAGCGCGCACGCGCCTGGGTGCTTGCCCATCCCGACGCGCAGCAGCCGTGGGACAAGCGCGGCTGGGCCCCGCGCGACGCGAAGGGCGCGCCGTACAACTCGGGCCCGTACACGGCGGCCATCGCACGTCTGCACGCGACGAACCACGAAAACTATCCCGCGCCGCTCGCGATCCTTTCTTCGGTGGCGGAAGGACTCGCGGTCGGTATCGACGCGGGTCTGCGCATCGAATCGAACTACTTCGGCAAGCTGCTCGCGGGGCCCGTTGCGCGCAACCTGATCCGCACGCAGTTCATCAACAAGCCGGCCGCAGAGAAACTGGTGCGCCGCCCCGCGCAGATCGCGCCGTCGCGCGTGGAGCGTCTTGCAGTGATCGGCGCGGGCATGATGGGTCGGGGCATCGCCCGCGTTGCCGCCGAGGCCGGCATCGACGTGGTGCTGCTCGACGCGACGCAGGAAAGTGCCCGCCAGGCGCGCGCCGCGCTCGAAGCGTCGCTCTCTTCGGACGCCGCGAAAGGCCGCATTGCCCCCGCAGCGGCCGAGTCCGCACTCGCGCGCATTCGGGCGAGCGCGGACTACGCGCTGCTCGCCGACGCCGATCTCGTGATCGAAGCGGTCTTCGAGGACCGCGCCATCAAGAACGATGTCATCGCCCGTGCTGCAGAGGCGATGCCCCGAACCGCGCTGCTGGCCAGCAATACGTCAACCCTTCCCATCACGGGGCTGGCGGCGCGGTTCCCACGGGCTGCGCAGTTCATCGGACTGCACTTCTTCTCGCCCGTGCCCCGCATGCCGCTCGTCGAGGTGATTCGCGGCCGCGAGACCTCGGACGAGACGCTTGCGCGCGCGCTCGACTTCGTCAGGCAGTTGCGCAAGACGCCGATCGTCGTCAACGACAGCCCGGGCTTTTTCACGAGCCGTGTGTTCGGCAGCTATGTCGACGAGGGCTTCATGATGCTCAAGGAAGGCGTCGCGCCCGCGCTGATCGAAAACGCCGCGCGCGCGGCGGGTATGCCAGTCGGCCCGCTCGCCGTGGCAGACGAGGTCTCGCTGCCGTTGCAGTTGAAGGTCAACGAGCAGGCGATCGCCGATGGTCTCGACGAGCGCTTCCAGCGCGGCGCGGCGATCGATCTCGTCAGGAAGATGGTGCGCGAACTGGATCGTCCGGGCCGCCCGGGCGGCTTTTACGAGTATTCCGCCGAAGGCGAGAAGCGGCTGTGGCCCGGCCTCGCCGAGCACTGGCCCGCGGCCGCCGATCAACCCACGCTCGCCTACCTGCGGCTGCGCTTTTTGACGATCCAGGCGCTCGAAGCCGCGCGCTGCGTGGAGGAGGGCGTCATCGAGACGGCCGCCGACGCGGACCTCGGCTCGACGCTCGGCATCGGCTATCCGACGTGGACGGGCGGTGTGCTCTCGTATATCGACACGCATGGCCTCAAGGCTTTCGTTGCGGACTGCGAACGTTTTGCCGCGCGCCATGGAGCGCGCTACGCGCCCTCGGACTGGCTGCGCGCCCGAGCCGAGCGCAGCGAGACGTTCCACCGTGTCCAGACCGCAGCCTGACCTCGCCGGCGACAACATCATGAAAACGCGTATCACCGAACTGCTGGGCATTCGCTACCCGATCATTCAGGGCGGCATGATGTGGGTGGGCCGTGCGGAGCTTGCGGCCGCCGTCTCGAACGCAGGCGGCCTCGGCATCGTCACGGCGCTCACCCAGCCCACGCCCGAGGCGCTCGCCGAGGAAATCGAACGCTGCCGTGCGCTGACCGACCGACCCTTCGGCGTGAACCTGACCATCTTGCCGTCGATCAATCCACCGCCGTACGAGCGCTATCTCGATGTGATCCTCGAAGCGGGCGTGCGCGTACTGGAGACGGCCGGCAACAACCCGCGTCCGTTCATCGAGCGTGCGAGGGCTGCCGGTGTGAAGGTGATCCACAAGTGCGTCGCGATTCGGCACGCGTTGTCGGCCGAGCGCAATGGCGTCGACGCAGTGTCGATCGACGGTTTCGAATGCGCGGGCCATCCCGGCGAAGACGACATTTCGGGGCTCGTGCTGATTCCCGCCGCCGTGCGCAAGCTGAAGGTGCCCGTGATCGCTTCGGGCGGCATTGCGGACGGGCGTGGCCTCGCGGCGGCGCTTGCGCTCGGCGCCGAGGGCGTGAACATGGGCACGCGCTTTTGCGCGACCCGCGAGGCGCCGATTCACGACGCGATCAAGGCCGCGCTGGTCGGCGCGAGCGAGCGCGACACGCGGCTCATTTTCCGCTCGATGCAGAACACCGCGCGGGTGCTGCGCAACACGATCTCGGAAGAGGTCGTGAGCATGGAGCGCCGCCCGGGCGGCACGACTTTCGAGGAGATCCGTCCGCTCGTTGCGGGTACGCGCGGACGCGCGGCGCTCGAAGCGGGTGACGTGGACGGCGGCGTGATCACGGCGGGCCAGTGCGTCGGGCTGATCGACGATGTGCCGAGCTGCGCCCAACTGCTCGAGCGCATGGTTGCCGAGGCGCGCGAACACATTGCCGGGGCGGCGCAGCGCCTCGCCGCATAACGTTGGCGCCCGCGCCGCGGCCGGGCCGACATTCAGAGTTACCGAGGAGCGAACACCATCATGGCTGAAGCGTATATCGTGGCGGCGGCCCGCACGGCCGGCGGCCGGCGCGGCGGGCGTCTGTCCGCATGGCATCCCGCCGATCTCGCGGGCGAAGTGCTGGGCGCGCTTGTCGCGCGCAGCGGCATCGATCCTGCGGCAATCGACGACGTGCTGCTTGGCTGCGTGAGCCAGATCGGCGAGCAGTCCACCAATGTCGCGCGCAACGCGGTGCTGGCCTCGCGCCTGCCCGAGAGCGTGCCCGCGACCACCATCGACCGCCAGTGCGGCTCGTCTCAGCAGGCGCTGCATTTCGCGGTGCAGGCTGTGCTGTCGGGCACGCAGGACGTTGTCGTCGCGGGCGGCGTGGAAAGCATGAGCCGTGTGCCGATCGCGCTGCCGCAAACCCTGCCGCGCGAGCATGGCTACGGCGACTATACGAGCCCGCGCATGCGCGAGCGCTACCCGGGCGTGGTGTTCAGCCAGTTCGACGGCGCCGAGATGATCGCGAACAAGTACGGGCTCGCCAAGGAAACACTTGACGCGTTCGCGCTGGAGAGCCATCGCAAGGCTGCTGCTGCCACGCGCGCGGGCTACTTCGAAGCCGAGATCGTGCCCGTGCAGATCACGACCGCCGAAGGCGAGGTCCAGCAGCACACGGTCGATGAGGGCATCCGTTTCGAGGCGACGCTCGAAGGTATTGCGGGCGTGAAGCTGTTGCGTGAGGGCGGCCGCGTGACGGCGGCGAGCGCGAGCCAGATCTGCGATGGTGCTTCGGGCGTGCTCGTCGTCAACGAGCGCGGGCTGAAGACGCTCGGCATCGAGCCGCTTGCACGTGTGCATCACATTGGCGTGATCGGCCACGATCCCGTCGTCATGCTCGAAGCGCCCATTCCTGCCACGCGGCGTGCGTTGCAAAAAACCGGCCTCTCGATCAATGACATCGATCTCTTCGAAGTGAACGAGGCGTTCGCGCCCGTGCCGCTCGCCTGGCTCAAGGCGCTCGAGGCGGACCCCGCGCGGCTGAACGTGAGCGGCGGCGCGATCGCGCTTGGCCACCCGCTCGGCGCGACCGGCACCAAGCTCATCACGACATTGCTGCATGCGCTGCGGCGTGAAAACAAACGATACGGACTGCAAACGGTCTGCGAAGGCGGAGGCCTCGCCAACGTCACCATCATCGAGCGCCTTTGAGGCGCTCCCGGCACAAGGGACAAGACGTGAAACTGAACAATACGTTGAGCGCCGTGATAACGGGCGGCGCATCGGGGCTTGGCGCATCGACAGCGCGCGCGCTTGCCGCGCGCGGCGTGAAGGTCGCGCTGTTCGACCTGAACGAAGCGGCGGGCGAGGCGCTTGCGAAGGAAATCGGCGGCACGTTTTTCAAGGTGGACGTGACCGATGAGGACAGCGTCGAGTGCGGCTTCGAGGCCGCGCGTGCGGCACATGGCCAGGAGCGCATCTGCGTGAACTGCGCGGGCACCGGCAACGCGATCAAGACTGCTTCGCGCGACCGCAACAGCGGCGCAATCCGGCATTTCCCGACCGCGGACTTCGAGCGCATCGTGCAGATCAACCTGGTCGGCACGTTTCGCGTGCTCGCGCGCTCGGCGGCGGGCATGCTCACGCTGCCGCCGCTCGAGGACGGCGAGCGCGGCGTGATCGTCAACACGGCTTCGGTGGCGGCCGAGGACGGCCAGATCGGTCAGGCCGCGTATTCAGCGTCGAAGGGCGGCGTCGTTGCGCTCACGCTGCCCGTCGCGCGTGATCTCTCCGGCGAGGGCATTCGCGTGAACACGATCATGCCCGGCATTTTCGACACGCCGTTGCTCAAGGGCGCGTCCGATCACGTACTCGCCGCATTGTCGGAATCGGTGCCGTTTCCAAAGCGGCTCGGCCGCACCGAAGAGTTCGCGGCGCTCGCGGTCTCGATCGTCGAGAACGGCTACCTCAACGGCGCGTCGCTGCGCCTCGATGGCGCGATCCGCATGGCGCCGCGCTGACCGGAGGCAGTGTTTTGGACTTCTCACTTTCTGAGCCGCTCATCGAACTGCAGGCGCGCACGCGCCGCTTCATTGCCGAGCGCATCATTGCGCGCGAGCGGGACCCGCGCCAGGACGCGCACGGCCCGCACGAGGCGCTGCGCGACGAACTGGTGGCCGAGGCGCGCGAATGGGGCCTGCTCACGCCGCATGCGAGCACGGAACTCGGCGGACTCGGGCTGTCGCACGTCGCGAAGGCGATCGTGTTCGAGGAGGCGGGCTATTCGCCGCTCGGTCCCATTGCGCTGAACATCCACGCGCCCGACGAAGGCAATATCCACCTGCTCGAAGCGGTGGCGACGCCGCAGCAAAAGGCACGCTGGCTCAAGCCGCTCGTGGAGGGCCGCGCGCGCTCGTGTTTCTGCATGACTGAGCCCGATCCTGGCGCGGGTGCGGACCCGTCGATGCTGCGCACGACCGCTCGCGCGGACGGCGACGACTTCGTGATCGACGGCGTGAAATGGTTCATCACGGGTGCGCAGGGCGCGCAGTTCGCGATCATCATGGCGCGCGACGAGAGCGGCGCGGCCACGATGTTTCTCGCCGACATGGATCAGCCCGGCATTCGCGTCGAACGGTTGATGGACGCGCTCGATTCGTGCTTCACGGGCGGGCATGCCGTGGTGCGCTTCGAAGGCTTGCGCGTACCCGCCGCGAACGTGCTGGGCAAGGTGGGCGAAGGCTTTCGATACGCGCAGGTGCGTCTGGCGCCCGCACGGCTCACGCACTGCATGCGCTGGCTCGGCGCCGCGCGGCGCGCGCATGACGTCGCCGTGGCTTACGCAAACCGGCGCGAGGCCTTCGGCAAGACGCTGATCGAACACGAAGGCGTAGGCTTCCAGCTCGCTGACAACGAGATCGATCTCCATACGGCTCGTCTTGCGATCTGGCATTGCGCGTGGCTGCTCGACCAGGGCGAGAAGGGGCGGCACGAGTCGAGCGTCGCGAAGGTGCTGTGTTCGGAGGCGCTCTGGCGCGTGGTCGACCGCTGCGTGCAGGTGCTGGGCGGGCGCGGCGTGACTGGCGAGGCCATCGTCGCGCGCATCTTCAGCGACATGCGCGCGTTTCGCATCTACGACGGTCCCTCCGAGACGCATCGCTGGAGCATCGCCAACCGCATCGCGCGGCAGGCGGCGGCGCGCGAAGAAGCACAAACGGGAGGTGCGCGTCATGGCTGACCGCTTCGATTTGACCGGGCGACGCGTGCTGGTCACGGGCGCATCGAGCGGACTTGGTGAGCACTTCGCCGCAATGTTCGCGCAGGCGGGCGCGCAGGTCGTCGCGGCGGCGCGGCGCGTGGAGCGGCTGCAAGCGCTCGTCGAGCGCATCGGCGCGGCGGGCGGCACGGCGCAGGCGCTCGAAATGGATGTGTCCGATGCCGCCTCGGTCGCGGCGGGCTTCGCAAAACTGTCTGAAACGGGCGGCGTGGATGTGGTCGTCAACAACGCCGGCGTCACGGTCGCGAAGAGCGCGCTGACACAGACCGAGGCCGACTGGGACGCCGTCATCGACACCAACCTCAAGGGCACGTGGCTCGTCGCGACCGAAGCTGCGCGGCGCTGGGTCGCCGCCGAACGGCCGGGCTCGATCGTCAACATCGCATCCATCCTCGGTGAGCGCGTGGCGGGCGCCGTCGCGCCGTACGCGATCTCGAAGGCGGGCGTGCTTCAGCTGACGAGGGCGCTCGCGCTCGAATTCGCGCGCCACGGCATTCGCGTGAACGCGCTCGCGCCCGGGTACGTGAGCACCGACCTGAACCGCGACTTTCTCGGCAGCGATGCGGGCAAGCGACTGCAAGCGCGCATTCCGCAGGGCCGCTTCTCCGACCCCGAGGATCTCGACGGTGCGCTGCTGCTGCTCGCCTCGAACGCGAGCCGCTCGATCACGGGCGCGGTGCTTGCCGTGGACGGCGGTCATCTGGTCAGTTCCCTCTGAACGGCGCGACTGCCCCGCCACGCCATGTCCACGCTTTATCTGCTCCGTCACGGCCAGGCCTCATTCGGCGAGGCGGACTACGATCAGCTCTCCTGGCTCGGCGAATTGCAGGCCGCCGAGGCGGGCCGCTTTCTCGCGGCGCGCGTCGGTGCGTTCGATCGCATCGTCGCCGGGCCGAGCCGGCGTCATGCGCAAACCGCACGCGGCGCGCTCGCCGCGTTCGAAGCGGCCCCGAAACTGGAGATCGAGCCGGCGCTCGATGAATTCGCGCATGGCCACACGCTGCTCGACGCGGCGCATGCGCGGTGCCTGAGCGGCGGCCTCCATTGGCCACAAACCAGCGCCGCGCAAATGCGGCTTTACGGCGCGGAGATTCGCCGCTGGGCGCTCGAAGGCGAGGCGTTGCCGGGCGTGCCGACGCTCGACGAATTCAGCTGCCGCGCAGTCGTATGGTTTGCGCAACTCGCGGCGCAATCGCCGCGCGGGCAGCGCGTGCTGGCCGTGACCTCCGCGGGCGTGATCGCGGTGCTGATGTGCGCGGCGCTGCGCCTGCCCGCCGGGCGCATGATCGATTTCGTCGAGTCGATCGGCAATGCCTCGGTCACGTCGCTGGCCTTCAGCGGCACACGGCGCGGTCTTGTCAGCTTCAATGTTGCGACAGCGTCGGATACCGCATGGAGCAGCCGGATCTAGCCACCCCATTCACAGGAAGATCACGATGAATTTCGACTTTACGCAAGAGCAGACGCTGCTGCGCGACGCATTGCAGTCTTTTCTGCAGGACCACTACACGTTCGAGGCGCGACGCCGCGCGGTCCTCTCCGAAGCGGGCTGGCGCCGCGACATCTGGCAAACGCTCGGGCGCGATCTCGGCGTGCTCGGCGTGGCGTTGCCGGAGCGCGTGGGCGGCTTCGGCGGCGGCGCGGTCGAGACGATGATCGTGATGGAAGAACTGGGCTCCGTGCTGTTCGTCGAGCCGTTCCTCGAAACCTGCGTGATGGCCGCGGGCGCGCTTGCGCGCTCGGGCGGTCCTGCTGCCGACGCGGCGCTCGAACGCATCGCGGCGGGCGAGGTGGTCTACGCCTGCGGCTGGGATGAAGCCGGGGCAGGCCGAGCGCTTGCGCACATCCATACGCGCGCGCGTCGCAACGCGCACGGCGGCTGGCGGCTCGACGGCGCGAAGCAGGTCGTCATGGCCGCGCCGTGGGCCACGCAACTGCTCATCGCGGCGCGCACGTCGGGCGGGCGCGGCGACGCGGCCGGCCTCTCGCTGTTCCTCGTGGACAAGAACGCCTCTGGCGTTGCGACGCACGACTACGCGACCATCGACGGGCGCTGGGCGTCGGATCTCGTGTTCGAGGGCGTCGATCTCCCCGTCGATGCGCTGCTGGGCGAGGAGGGCGCCGCGCTCGCCGTGCTCGAAGCGGTGCGCGACGCGGCCATCGCGGCGGTCTGCGCCGAGGCCGTGGGCGTGCTCAAGAAACTGCATGGCGATACGCTCGACTACACGCGCCAGCGCAAGCAGTTCGGCCAGCCGATCGCGAGCTTCCAGGCGTTGCAGCACCGCATGGTCGACATGTATCTGCAAGTGGAACTCGCCAATTCGGCGATGTACCTCGCGGCGCTCTCGCTCGACAAGCCCGTGGCCGAGCGCCAGCGCGCGACCTCCGCCGCGAAGGTGACGATGGCGAAGGCGTGCCGCTTCGTCGGGCAGAACGCCGTGCAACTGCACGGCGCGATGGGGATGACCGACGAGCTTGCGCTCGGCCATTACTTCAAGCGCGCCACCGTGCTCGAAAACGAGTTCGGCGGCGCCGATCATCATCTCGCGCGTCATGCGCGCCTGACGGCGGCAGCCGCGCTCGCCTGAGCACGTTCATTCGCACAACAAAACGCCGTTTCGCGGAACCACGCGAAGCGGCGCGTTGCCTTTAGCGCGCGATCACCTCGCGCTCATTCACAAAGAAGAGCGGAGAATTCACCACGTCGATGAAATTGCGCTCGTCGGCGACGAGACGGCGGCTGGCCGCCCGCCCTTCGCTCGTTTCTCCCACGGCGAGCATCGACTCCACATCGTCCCACCAGAGTTCGGCGATGCCGTCGTAGGGCGTGGCCTCGATGCCGCGCGTCGCCGCAATGCCAACGAAGCGCGCATCGACCAGTGCATGCGACTGCACGTAGCGGCGCATACGCATCGCCTCGGCGACCTCGCGCACGAGCGGACCGTGGACGTCGTACCAGTAGTCGCGAAACGCCTTCGGTGTGAGTTGCGGAAGGCGGCGCAGACAGAAGGTCAGTTTGATCATCGTGTTCTCAGGGAGGGGTTAATCGAGCGCGCTGATGCGCACGATCAGCTTGCCGTCGTGATTGCCGGTGAACAGGCGCTGAAGCGCATCGGGTGCGGCCTCCAGTCCTTCGACGATGTGGTCCTTCCACTGCATGCGGCCTTCGCCGATCCAGCGCGAAAGATCCGCCGTGGCGTCCTTCGCGCGCGCGAGGTGATCGATGACGACGAACCCGCGGATCGTAAGGCGATTCATCAGCACGCGCCCGAAGTCGGTGGGCCCCGCGAGCGGCCCTTCATCGTTGTAGCCCGAGATGAGGCCGCAAACGGCCATGCGGGCACCGCGGTTCAGGCGCTCGAACACGGCGTTCATGATCGGGCCGCCCACGTTCTCGAAGCTCACGTCCACGCCGTCCGGGCAGAGTCGTGCGAGCGCGGCGGGCACGTCCTCGCGCTTGTAGTCGATGGCGCCGTCAAAGCCGAGCCGATCGACGAGCCACGCGCACTTCGCGGGACCGCCTGCAATCCCGATCACGCGGCAGCCCTTGATCTTCGCGATCTGTCCGGCAACGGAGCCGACGGCGCCGGCCGCCGCGGAGACCACGACGGTTTCGCCAGGCTGGGGCTGGCCGATGTCGAGCATGCCCGCGTAGGCGGTGAGGCCGGTGAGCCCGAGCACGGAGAGATACGCGCTCAGTGGCAGGCCCGGCGCGGGCCTGAGCACGCGGCACGACGCGGCGCGCTCGACCGAATAGCGCTGCCACGCGCCGAGCGGCGGCATGACGAGATCGCCTGGTGAAAAGCGCGTTGAGCGGCTCGATTCGACCACGCCGATCACGGTGCCGCGCATCGCCTGGCCGAGGCCCACGGGCGGCAAATATTGATCGCGCTCGCTCATCCAGAGACGGTTGGTCGGGTCGATCGAGAGATACAGATTGCGCACGAGGATTTCGTCGTCGCGCAGTGCCGGCAACGGCGCTTCGACGAGTTCGAGATCGTCAGCCTGCATGCTCGCCTCGGGGCGGCGGCGCAGGACCCATTGCTGGTTGGTTTGGCCTGTCATGGCGGTTTTTCCGGAAGGAGATGTGCTCTGCGAGCACGCGGCGAAGCAGGATGGAGGGCGGGCAGGCTTCGCCCGCCGGAGATCGTCAGTGCAGATCCAGGGCCACTTTGGCGAGGATGTTGCGTTGAATCTCGTTGGAGCCCGCGTAGATCGACCCCGCGCGATCGTTCAGATAGCGCAGCGGCGCCGCGACGGCCGCGAGCGGCCCCGCAGGCGCGCCGCTCGCGTGCGGTAGCGTGACCGGACCGCCTGGACGCACGGCCTGCGGCTGGTACGCGCGGCCATAAGGCCCCGCCGCTTCGAGCCACAGCTCCGTGATGTGCTGATGCAGCTCGGTACCGAGTATCTTCATGACCGAAGCGCTCGCCCCCGGCGATCCGCCCGCCGAGATCGCCGACATCGTGCGCAGCTCATAGACCTCGAGCGTTTCCACGCGCACGCTCGCCGCCGCGAGCTTCGCCGCGAATTCGGGGCAATCGATCAGGCGCGCCGTGCCCTCGCCGGGCGCGGTCTGCGCGAACGCGCGCAGACGCTCGAGCATCAGATGGAACTCGGGCGTATAGGCCACGCCGCCGCGCTCGAATTCGAGCAGGTACTTCGCCACGGTCCAGCCGTCGCCAATCTGGCCGATGACGTTGCCCTTCGGCACGCGCACGTTGTCGAAGAAGACCTGGTTCTGAATGTGCTCGCCCGAGGACATCACGATGGGTTGTACGCTCACGCCGGGCGTTGCCATGTCGATCAGCAGGAAGGTAATGCCGCGCTGCGGCTTGCTCTCGCGCGAGGTGCGCACGAGGCAGAAGATCCAGTTCGCGACGTTCGCGTGCGTGGCCCAGATTTTCGAGCCGTTGCAGACGAGGTCGCCGCCGTCCTCCACGGCGCTCATCTGCAGCGAGGCGAGGTCCGAGCCCGACTGCGGCTCCGAGTAGCCCTGGCACCAGAAGTGCTCGCCGCTCAGCATGCGCGGCAGGAAAAAGTCCTTTTGCTCCGGTGTGCCGAACTCGATCAGCGCGGGCGCGCACATCTGGATGCCCATGGGCGAGAGCGGCGGCGCGCCTGCCGCGATACGCTCGCGCGAAAAGATATAGCGCTGCGCCGCGCTCCAGCCGCAGCCGCCGTATTCGACCGGCCACGCCGGCGCGGCCCAGCCCTTCGCCGCGAGAATGCGCTGCCATTTCATCGACGCCTCGTGGTCGGCGTACACGCTCGTCATGAGGCGTCCCGCTTCGCGCAGATCTTCGGTCAGATGCTCTTTCAGGAACGCGCGCACCTCGTCGCGAAAGGCGAGGTCGGCGTCACTCCATTGCAGGTCCATGCGTGTCTCCTTGGGGGCGGCGCACGCGCCGCTCATTGTGAACGCCATTGCGGCGCACGCTTTTGCGCGAAGGCGAGCGGCCCTTCGCGCACGTCGTCGGACTTGAAGAGCGCGCGCACGGCAGGCAGGCGGTTTTGCTGGCGCGACGCCTCTTCAATCGATGCGCTCGCCAGGCCGTGGCGCACCACCTCCATCGAGGCGCGCACCGACATCGGGCTGCACGCGATGATTTCGGCGGCCCAGCGCTTCGCGGCTTCGAGCGCGGCGCCAGGCGCCGTGGTCTCGTTCACGAAGCCGAGCGCGAGACCTTCCGCGGCGGTGACGCGGCGGCCTGTGAGGATCAACCCCATGGCCTGCTTCAGGCCGATCTGGCGCGGCAGCCGCAACAGTCCCCCCGCAAGCGCGGCGAGGCCGACCTTCGGCTCCGGCAGCGCGAACGTGGCGTTCTCGGCCGCGACGATCAGATCGCAGGCGAGCGCGATCTCGAAGCCGCCACCCATCGCCACGCCGTTGACGGCCGCGATCACGGGCTTGTTCAGATCGAAGCGCGAGGTGAGGCCCGCGAAGCCCGTGAGTGGCGGCTCGATGCTCTCGCCGCGCGCCATGGCCCGGGCCGTGAACTTGAGGTCGTTCCCGGAGCAGAACGCGCGCTCGCCCGCGCCAGTGAGAATCGCCACCCATTGCTGCGGGTCGCGCGCGAAGTCGTCGAAGACTTCGGCCAGTTCGGCGTTCGCGGCCGGCGTCAACGCGTTCATCGAATCGGGACGGTTGATCGTCACGATCGTGACGTGGCCTTCGCGTTCGACCGTGCAGTAGCGCAGCGGTCGCGCCGAACGCGCGCGCGCGGTTTCGCCTGCTTCCCAGACGGGGTGGCCGAAGGTGTCGGTGCGCACGTGGCCCGGCTCGCCCACGGCGCTGCGCTCTATCGAGAGCAGCAGCGCCAGGGAGAGTTCGTCATCGGCGGCGACTTTTGCCATCAGGCGTTCGTCGTGCGGCGTGCGCAGCACGACGATACCGTGCAGCGGACGCCTGTCGCGGCCGTACAGCACCGTGTAGGTTTCGATGCGCGCGGGGCCTTCATAACCGTCGATCAACGCAGGCACAACCGCGCGCGCAGCCTCGGCCTGCGCCTGCACCGAATACGACGGCGCGAGAGGCTGGGGGGCGGGCCGCGCGCTCACAACGAGCGCGTGATGCTTGTTGACATAGCCGCCCTGGCCGTAGAGCAGGCCGGGCTGCTCGGGCGCGGCGCGCAGCGCACGCACCATCGCGCACACTGCGTGGCCCATGTAGTTGTTCAGCGGGCCGCCGAAGAACGTGAGGCCGCCCGCCACGCTCGGCGCGTGCGCCGCCGCGTCGAGTCCGAGCGTGCGCAGCGCCATTTTCGGCACCACGGGGAAGCAGCTATACAGCTCGATCGGGCCGAAGCGGTGCGCGTCGCCGCCCACGAGTTCGACCGCGCCGCGCAGCACGGCGGCCTGCGCGGTGCTGTGATCGTAGGCGTCGCGCTGCAAGTAGTCGGCCGGTTCGTTCGCGGCCGCGCCGCCCCAGATATAGACGATGCGGTCTTCCGGCACACCGGCCTTGCGGGCTTGCGCGAGGCTTGTGACGATCACGGCTGCCGACTGGTTCACCTGCGGGTTGGCCACCATCAGCTTCGGGTAGGGCCAGTTGATCATGCGGTTCGTGTCATCGACCGTCGCGATCGTTGCGGCGTCAGGCGCCTTGCGCAGCCATGCCGAGGGATTGTCGGCGGCGATGGCCGCGTAGCGCGCCCACAGTTTCGCCGACTCGGCCTGCGCCTGCGCGGGCGTTTGGCCCCATGCGGCCTGCGTCGCCATTTCGTAGAGCGGATAAACCTGCGCGGGGTCCGTCACGCCAAGGCGCTTCGCAATCGGGCTGAGCGCGAAGTCGCCGGTCGGGAACGCGACGGCCGTTTCGCGCGGCGCGAGCGGCGTCCAGGGCAGCGCTGCCTTGTCCTTGCGCGCGCGGGCACGCGCATTCATCGCTTCGCCGCCGGCCACGGCCGCCGCGCGAATCTCGCCGCGCGCGACGCGCAACGCGGCGTCATGAATGGCGCGAATCGGCGTTTCCCCGCCCATCGGGCCGTTGATGCCGCAAGCGGTGTCGATCCCTAGGCGTTCGCAGAGCGCGCGCGCGGGGTCATCGTAGCGCCAGGTGATGAAGGCGACGAGGTGCAGCGAGTCGAGCTTGTCGAGCCAGCCGCCGCCTGCGTCGCGCTCTGCTGCGCGCAAGGCTTCGGCGATCGACTCGAGCGGTTCGCGCGCGTCGGCGGCCTGCGCGGGCCGGTCGACGAATTCGCCGACGCCGACGATGACAGGTGTGGTCTCAGGCGCGGTCGCTGGTGTGGTCCTGGTCGTGTTCATGCGCTCCTCCATTCCGTCAGGCCGTCGAGCGCTTCGACGCGTGCGCCTTCTGCCAGCAGCGGGTTGATTTCGAGTGAAACCAGATCGGGGCCGAGCGCGAGCGCGGCCTCGCCGATCGCGACGATCGCGCGCGCGAGCGCCTCGCGGTCGGCCCCAGGCGCGCCGCGAAAGCCGTCGAGCAGCTTCGCGCCGCGCAGCTCGGCGAGCATGTCGAGCACATCCTGCTCGCTGACCGGCAAGAGGCGCAGGCTCGTGTCCTTGAGCGCCTCGACCCAGATGCCGCCGAGACCCACGGCGACAGCCGGGCCCCATTGCGGATCGTTCATCGTGCCGACGAAAAGCTCGACGCCGCCCCGGCGCATCGGCGCGACGACGATCCCTTCGATGCGTGCCTCGGGCACGGCAGCGCGCACGCGGGCGAGCATGGTGTCGAACGCTTCGCGTACGGCGGCTTCGCCCAGCAGGTTGAGCGCCACGCCGCCCACCTCAGTCTTGTGCGCGATGTCGGGCGAGGCGATCTTGAGCACGACGCTCGCGTCGAGCGCAGCGGCGATCGACACGGCTTCATCCGCTGTGCGCGCGAGCCGCACGGGAATGACGGGCACGCCCGCCGAGTCGAGGTAGTCGAGCACTTCGCGCTCGCCATTGGGGCGCCCGGCGATACCTGGCGCCGCTTTTGCGCCGGCAACCGCCGTGCGCCGCCGCCATGCATGATGCGCGGCCAGATGCCCGAGCGCGCTCACGCAATGCTGCACGCCGCCGCCCGAATAGACCACGCCGGCCGCGTCGGTCATATCGCGCGCCTCGCCGTTCACGGCGCTGAACGTGTGGCTCATCATCAGGCAGGGCTTGCCCGCCGCTTTGAAACCTTCGCCGATATGGCGGATGAAATTGCGCGCGAAGCCGCGTGCGTCGTCCTTGAGCGGGGCGTCGAACACGAAGCCGAGTGCGCCCACCGAGGTGTCGCTGGCGAGCGCGGCGAGCGCCGTTGGAATCAGGTCGGGCTGCAGCATCGCGGCGCCCGTGATGTCGAGCGGATTGGCCGGTGTCGCAAAGGGCGGCAGCGCTTCGCGCAAACGTGCGAGCGTCGCCCCCGCGAGCGGCGCGATCTCGATACCTTCGGCGTCCGCCTGGTCGGTCATGATCTCGCACATGCCGCCCGACATCGCCGTGAGCGCGAGACCCTTCGCTTCGACGGGGCCGAGCCGCGCGAACAGGTCGGCGGTGACGATCAGCTCTTCGAGCGAATGCACGCGCGAAAGGCCCAGCTTGCGGCACAGGGCGTCGAACACGCGGTCGTCGCCGACGAGCGAGCCGGTATGGGCCTGGGCCGCGCGCGCGGTCGCCTCACTGGTGCCAACCTTGAGCAGCACGACCGGCTTGCCGGCGGCCGTTGCCGCCCGCACGGCGGTGGCAAAGCGCGCTGGATCGCGCACCGATTCAAGAAAGAGCGCGATGGCGCGCGGCTCGGGCTGCCGCGCGAGATAGTCGATGGCGTCGGCAATCGTGATATCGGCCTCGTTGCCGGTCGAGATCATGTGCGTGACGCCCACGCGCTGCTGGTAGGCGAACTGCTCGAGCTGGCTCGCAATGGCGCCGCTTTGCGACACGATCGCCACGCGCGCGTCTGGCTTGGGCCGGCGCAGCGGCGTGGTCCAGATCGGCGCGCCTGCGGCGAAGTTCGCGAAGCCAAGGCAGTTCGGCCCAAGAATGCGGATGCCCGCGGACCTCGCGGCCGCGGCCACGTCGCGCTGGCGCTCGGCGCCTGCCTCGCCGAGTTCGGCGAAACCGGCCGAGAGAATCACGGCGCCGCCCACGCCCGCGGCCTGGAGATCGGCGAACACTTCGATCATCTTCGCCTCGGGCACCATCAGCAGCGCGGCGTCGATGGGCTCGCCGACGGCCGCGCAGCTCGTGGCAGCCGGCGCGCCGAAGATCGTGCCGCCCTTGGGGTTGACGTAGTGAACCGGCCCCTTGAAATCAAATCGTCGTAGATTATCGTTTGCGGCGACTGACCAGATCGAGCGTTCGGTTGCGCCCACGAGTGCGATGGAGCGGGGATTGAACAGGCGATCGATCGCCTGGCGTTGGGCGGGGCTTTCGGGAGCGGCGGACAAAGACGTGTCTCCTTTGATTTGGCGGGCTTAGAGCGTATGTTTAGCCCAGTCTGGCGGTCCGGTCGGGCCGTGAGGGACGTCGATCGCCCCGCGCGGCCCGCGGCGTAAACAACCGCGTCACGTCCCGGTGCGATGCCGGAGAGATGCGGGTAAAACCGCGTCTTCTGGTTCGTGACTTTAGCCTAATGATATTAGATAATTAAAACGCTGTGCAATCCCGCACACGCCAACAGGCGAGGAGACAACAATGAGTTTCGGCGTGGACTACACGATGACGATCGGCGGCGTGCCGGTCAGTTCGCCGCGCAAGATTGATGTGATCAATCCGGCCACGGAGCAGGTTTTCGCGTCGGTGCCCGACGCCACGGCAGAGGACCTCGATCGCGCGGTCGAGGCGGCGCAGCGCGCGCTGCCGGGCTGGCGCGCGACGCCGCACGCTGAGCGCGCACAAGCGCTGCGCCGCGCGGCGGAACTGCTCGAAGCCCATGCCGACGAGCTGGCGGAACTGTTCACGAAGGAGCAGGGCCGTCCGTTCGAAGGTGCGAAGCAGGAGATTCTCGGCGCCTCGTTCTGGTTCAGGCTGACCGCGAAGATGACCGTGCCGGTGGAGATCGTCGAGGACACACCCGCACGCCGCGTCGAGGTGCATCACGAGCCGCTCGGCGTGGTCTGCGCGATCGTGCCGTGGAATTTTCCGGTGTTGCTGGCGGCGTGGAAGATCGCGCCCGCGCTGCTCACGGGCAATACGATGGTGCTCAAGCCTTCGCCGTTCACGCCGCTGTGCACGCTGCGCCTCGGCGAACTGCTGCGCGAAGCGCTGCCGGCAGGCGTGCTCAACGTGATCTCGGGCGGCGACGCGCTCGGCCCGATGATGACGAGCCACGCGGGCTTCGCGAAGATCTCGTTCACGGGCTCGACCGCGACGGGCAAGCGGGTGATGGCCTCGGCCGCGCAGGACCTCAAGCGCATCACGCTCGAGCTGGGCGGCAACGATGCCGCGATCGTGTTCGGCGACGTGGACGTGGCGCAGGTCGCGGAGCAGATTTTCTTCGGCGCGTTCCACAACACGGCCCAGGTTTGTGTGGCGACCAAGCGGCTCTTCATTCACGACTCGATCTACGACGCCATGCGCGAGCGCCTGCACGCGCTCGCGAAGCAGCTCAAGGTGGGCGACGGCGCGGACCCGGCGAGCGTGTTCGGCCCGCTGCAGAACGCGCCGCAATACCGGCGCGTGCGAGCCATGATCGACGAGGCGAAGGCCGAAGGTCTCACGCTGCTCGAAGGCGGCGCGGTGCCGGATCGCGGCTACTTCATTCCGCTCACGCTCGTGGACAACCCGCCCGATACGGCGCGCGTTGTCGTTGAGGAAGCGTTCGGACCGGTGCTTCCGCTGCTGCGCTTCAGCGACGTGGACGAGGTGGTCGCGCGCGCGAACGACACTGAGTACGGCCTGGCAGGCGCGGTCTGGAGCAAGAACGTGGACCTCGCGGTGGAGGTGGCGAAGCGGCTCGACACCGGCACTGTCTGGATCAACCAGAATCTTCAGTCAACGCCGATGATCCCGCTCGCCGGCCATAAGCAGTCGGGCTTCGGCGTCGAAAACGGCCTTGCGGGTCTGCTCGAATACACCCAGCCCAAGTCGATCTTCATTCCCAAGGCGGCTTGAGCCCCACGGCCTGACCGCCTGAGCAGGAGCCGCCTGCCCGCAAGCCGGGCAGGCGGCTTTTTGCGTCTTGCCGCCGGGGGCCGCCGCCGCTCGCGCGCACGGCCGCAAGCCGCCGCGAGCCGCGCTCCGGCGATCAAATCGTCAGTTTCGACGATGCGCGAGGCGGCCGACTCAACGACACTTTCCCACAACGGCCATACCCGTCCTGTGCATTTCGGGCAGTGTCGCCGTTCGGTTCGCGCGATGACGCACAGCGGTTGCGTAGCGCACACGCCAAAGCATTTCGTAGTTCGAATCAAGAGAAAGCGGGAATCATCCCGACGCCGCGTCAATGACGCCGATAAAAGACAGCCCTGCGCACAAGACGAGGGGCAGCATAATCAGGAGACAGGTATGCAGTTTCGTGGAGAGTTTGCATCAGGCAGGCGAGCGACCGCGGTATCGATTGCGGTGCTGTCGTTGTTTTCCTGGGCGGGCGCGGCAAACGCGTTCCAGTTCGATACCAATCCCGACTGGGAAATCCACTGGGACAACACGATTGCCTACAACCTCGGCATGCGTGCGCAGGGCATCAACCCGGGCATCGGCAACAACCCGCTGCTGAGCGAATCGGAATACAAGTTCGCGCACGCGGGCGATATCGTCACCAATCGCGTTTCGGACCTGACTGAGTTCGATGCGGTATTCCGCAATGATTTCGGATTCCGCATCAGTGCTTCGCTGTGGAAGGACTTCGCCTATGGCGGCGGCGTCAGGAACAATCCCGGCGAGGCCGCACCGGGCATCCCGTACACGGCGCTCAATTCGTATGCGAACAACCAGTTCAGCAGCTACACGCGGCGCTATTACATGCAGGGTGCCGAACTGCTCGACGCCTTCGTCTTCAAGAATTTCAACCTTGCCGGCCAGCCGGGCTCGATCAAGGTCGGGCGTCTGACGCAGTACTGGGGCAACGCGCTCATCTTTGGTTCGCAGGGCATCAACTACGGCCAAAACGCGTCGGACGGCATCCAGGGCGCGGCCACGCCTGGCACCCAGGCCAAGCAGCTCGCCATTCCGCGCGCCCAGATCCTGTTCGAAACGCAGCTCAATCCGACCATGTCGGTGGCGGCCCAGTACTTCTTCGAATACATGCCGAGCCGCTTCCCGGAAGGCGGCACCTATCTCGGCACGAACGGTTTCGTGTTCAACGGCCCGAACCTGCTCGAAGGCAGCATTCCGCGCGGCAACGACGTCATGCCGAACAATGGCTTTCATAACGATTTCGGCCTGAAGTACACGTGGTCGCCGAACTGGCTTTCCGGCGGCACGATGGGCTTCTACTACCGCAACCTCACCGAAACGAACCCGTGGGTGCTCCTTGGCGTCAATCCCACGACGGGCGCGACCAACTATCACCTGGCCTACGCCTCGAACGTGCACCTGTACGGCTTCAGCCTCGACAAGCAGATCGGCGACTACAGCACGGGGCTCGAAATCTCGTACCGCCAGAATACGGCGCTCAACAGCGGGCTCGGGCCGCTGCCTTCGGATCTGAGCGGGCAGGAAGGCGCGCGCGGCGACACGATCAACATCATCGCCAACGTGGTCGCGGGTCTCACGCGCTCTCCGCTGTGGCAAACCGGCACGGCCATGGCTGAAGTCGCCTTCACGCAGAAGACTGCCACCACGCGCAATGCGGCGCTCTACAACGGCGTTGGCAACACCGCCGAGTGCACGACGGGCAACAAGTGGAGCGGCTGTTCGACGAATAACTCGGTGGGCGTTGCCGTGAGCTTCGATCCGCAGTGGCTGCAGGTGTGGCCGGGCGTCGATCTGGACATGCCGCTTTTCGTCGAATACGGCGTGTGGGGCAATACGCCCAGCACGAACGGCACATTCCAGGGAGAACTGATCTACACAGCGGGCATTCACGCGCTCATTCAGCAGAAGTACAACGTCACGCTGCAATACAACGGCTATCACGCCCACACCAGCGGCGGGATGACCAGTTTCGCCCCCGGCGGCCCGCAGTACTACGCCGGCGGCAACGGTCCTTACTTTTACAACGACAAGGGTTGGATTTCCCTGACCGTGTCGGCTCAGTTCTAAACGGAGACATAGCATGCGCGTTCTTCAAAGCGTTGTGGCGGGCCTCGGGCTCACGCTTGCCTGCGGTGTGGCGACCGCAGCGGTTTCGCAGCAGGAAGCGGACGAGCTCGGCAAATCGCTGACCCCCTGGGGCGCGGAGGTGGCCGGTAACGCCGACAAGACCATTCCGGCCTACACCGGTGGATTGCCGGCCTCGACCGATCCGGCCGGGTGGAAGAAGGGCTCCGGCCGATGGGACGTCGGTCCGTTCGATCAGGAGAAGCCGCTGTTCTCGGTCACGGCGGCGAACTACGAGACCTATTCAAATCGCCTCACGCCGGGCACGGTCGCGATGCTCAAGAAGTATCCGGAGTTTCGCGTCGACGTGTACCCCACGCACCGCAGCGTCGCGTACGACAATTCGTGGCTCTCGCACTGCAAGAGCAACGCCGAAAGCGCCAAGCTCGGCGCGTCGGGCGACGCAGTGCAGGGCGCCTATTCGTGCGTGCCGTTCCCGATCCCGAAGACGGGCACTGAAGTCATGTGGAACGCCGCGCTGCATAACACGTTTGGTGTGAGCTCGGCGCTCTCGCTCTCGTTCTGGCTCGTCGACGCGGACAGCAACGTCACCGATATCGGCCACGTGGCGCTCAACTACGCCTATCCGTACCGCGATCCGGCCAAGGCGCAGGCGACCGACTACTACACCTATGAGCTTGCGCGCTGGCTCGGGCCGTCGTCGCAGGTCGGCACGAAGATCCTCACGGTGTTCCCGATGGACTGGGTCAAGAACCAGCAGCTCTCGTGGGTCTACACACCGGGCACGCGCCGCACGCGGCTCGCGCCGGAGTTCTCGTACGACACGCCGATCGCCGCGAACGGCGGCGCGCTCAACTACGACGAACCGTATGGATTTGCGGGCCAGCTCGATCGCTACAACTTCAAGCTGATCGGCAAGAAGGAAGTCTATGTCCCGTACAACGCGGGCCGCATGATGTTCGCAACGCAGGACAAGATGCTCGCCAAGCGCGTATTCAACCCCGATGTCTCGCGCTGGGAACTGCATCGCATGTGGGTCGTGGACGCCACGCTCAAGGACGGCAAGCGCCATTCGCAGCCGCACCGCACGTTCTACGTGGATGAAGACACCTGGGCGATCACGGCCGTCGACGGGTTCGATCAGAGCAGCAACCTCGTGCGGGTGCAGTACGACCCGATCTTCCCGGTCTGGGATGCGAGCACCTCGGCGCAAGGCGTGCTGATCTACGACCTGAGCAAGGGCACGCTGTACATCAACAGCATGTCGCGCCCGAGCGACTACGTGAAGTCCTCGGACGCGCTCGGCGACATGAACCAGTTCACGCCTTCCGCGCTGACTTCGAGCGGCGTGCGTTAAGCCGCGAACGATGGACCGATGAATCGCGGCAGTGAGCGGAGCAGGCACGATGGGCGACGCGCCCGCTCACCGCCGCGCGCCAGGGCGCTATCCAATGGAATACAGAATGCGTATCGCTTTGATTCATGCACTGGTGAGCATCGCGGCGCTCGGTGCCGCAGTGGCCGCTCCCGCCGCGACGCCCACCGCCTTCAACGACCCGCTCGCCACGCCCGCCGTGGCGGTCTCCGGGCCAGCGCTGTTGCAGCAGCCCGTCATCGCGCTCGCGCGTGTTGGGGTGGGCAAGGAGGTTCGCCTTGTCGGCGCCGGGCTGCGCGGGCTCATCCTGATCTCCGACGACGGCGGTGCCGCATGGCATCAGGCGCGGGTGCCGGTGCAGTCCGATCTCGTCGCGCTCTATTTCACGCCTTCCGGGCAGGGCTGGGCCGTGGGCCATGACGGCGTGATCCTGCACAGCGCCGACCGCGGCGACACGTGGACGACGCAGTTCGACGGCCGTGCCGCGCAGCGCACGCTGCTGCCGTACTATCAGGCGCGCATCGAGAAGGGCGACAAGCAACTCGCGCCGTTTGCCGAGCAGGTGGCGCTCAACACGAAAGACGGCCCCACGCTGCCGTTTCTCGCGGTGTACTTCGAGAACGATCGCGTGGGCTATGCGCTGGGCTCGTTCGGCATGCTCGTGGCGACCGAAGACGGCGGCAAGACATGGCGCCCGTGGCTCGACCACATCGACAATCCGAACTTTCTCAATCTCAACGACATTCGCGAGATCGCCGGCGATCTCTACATCGCGGGCGAGCAGGGCGGCGTATACCGCCTCGATCGCGCCGCGCAGCGCTTCGTCGCGATTTCGCCGCCGTACAAGGGTAGTTTCTTTCGCATTGTCGGCAACGAGCGGCTCCTGCTCGCGGTGGGCCTGAACGGCACCGCGTACCGCAGCGCCGATCGCGGCGCGACCTGGCGTCCCGTCGAAACCGGCGCGAAATCGAGCCTGACGTCGGCGGCGTTTTCGGCGGACGGCAAGACGCTGCTGCTCACGGCCGAAGGCGGCCAGCTGATCTACAGCGTCGACGACGCACAGACGTTTCACGCGCTGCGCGCAGCGCGGCCCATGCTGTTTGCCGATGTCGTGGCCGACGGCGGCAACGACGACTTCGTGCTGGCCGGCTATCAGGGTATTGGCCGCCAGCGCATAACGCGCGACCCGCATGACCCGAAGTGAGGTATTGATGAACGCCCCCGAACAATACAAGGCGGTGCCCGTCGAGCAGGAGATGCCCGAATTCGACACGGGCTCGGGCAACGTGGTCGAGCGACTGATCTTCAACCACCGCCGCCTGATCCTGCTGCTGTGCGCCATCGTGACGCTCGTGCTTGGCGCGCAGGCGCTCAGGACCGAGATCAACGCGAGCTTCGAGCAGATGCTCCCGCAGTCGCAGAGCTATATCCGCAACTACCTCGCGAACCGCCTGTCGCTTGCGAGCCTTGGCAATTCCATTCGCATCGACGTGGAGAACGTCAACGGCGATATCTACGATCCCGCCTATCTGCGCGTGCTCGAACGCGTTCACGACGCGACCTATCTGATGCCGGGCGTGGACCGTCCGTTCATGAAGTCGCTGTGGGCGCCGGGCGTGCGCTGGACCGAGTTCACCGAGCAGGGTTTCAAGGGCGGCCCCGTGATGCCCGACGACTTCGACGGTTCGCCCGCCAAGCGCGAGCGGTTGCGACAGAACGTGCAGCGCGCCGGGCTCGTGGGCAGCCTCGTGTCGAACGACGAGCGCTCCAGCTCCGTGTTCGTGCCGCTCCTCGACAAGGACCCGCAAACGCGCCAGCCGCTCGACTACGCACAGATCGCGCGCTACCTCGACGAGAAGATCCGCGCGAACCAGAGCGCGACAGTGCGCATTCATGTCGTGGGTTTCGCGCAGGTCGTGGGCGACCTCATCAACGGCATGACGCAGGTGATGATGTACTTCGGCGTCGCGGCGCTGATGGTCGGCGTGGTGATCTTCTGGTACACGCGCTGCCTGCGCAGCACGCTGCTCGTTCTCGCCTGCTCGATGATCGCCGTGGTCTGGCAACTGGGGCTCGTGCGCATGCTGGGCTTTGCGATCGATCCGTATTCGGTGCTCGTGCCGTTCCTCGTATTCGCGATCGGCGTGTCGCACGGCGCGCAGAAGATGAACGGCATCATGCGCGACATTGGCGCGGGCACCGACAAGTACGTGGCCGCGCGCCACACGTTCCGGCGTTTGTTCCTCGCCGGTTTCACGGCGCTCGTGGCCGACGCGGTGAGCTTCGCGGTGCTCGTCGTGATCGACATTCCCGTCATTCGCCATCTGGCGTTGACGGCGAGCCTCGGCGTTGCGGTGCTCGTGTTCACGAACCTCGTGCTGTTCCCGGTGCTGCTCTCGTACACGGGGGTGAGCCCGCGCGCCGTGCGCCGCGCGATGCGCGCGAGCGCGGCCGAAGGCTCGCGCGACGGCCTCGCGAAGCTCGCGTACTTCACGCGCCGCCGCTATGCGGCCGCCGCGCTCGTCATTGCGGCCTGCTTCGGCGCGGGCGCCTGGCTCGTGAGCCTGAATCTCAAGATTGGCGACCTCGATGCGGGCGCCCCCGAGTTCCGCGCCGATTCCACCTATAACCGCGACAGCGCGTTCTTCGCGAAGCACTATGGTCTTTCCGGCGACCAGTTCGTGGTGATCGTGAAGACGCCCGCGGGCCTGGGCGGCACCTATGCCGCGCTGATCGAGCAGGACCGCCTCGCGCAGAACCTGCGCGCGCTGCCCTTCGTGCAGAAAGTGTCGACGGCCTCGGAGATGGTGCGCTTCGGCACGGCCGGCAACTTCGAAGGCTCGCCGAAGTGGCTCACGATCAACCGCGACCAGTCGGTGCTCACCCAGGCCGTCAACGCGGTGTCGGACTCCAACCCCGAACTCATCAACAAGGACTGGACCGTCACGCCCGTGATCGCCTACCTCACCGATCACAAGGCGGAAACGCTCGCGCAGATCGTCGATGCCGTCGAGCGCTTCGCGGCCGCGCACGACTCCTCGCAGATCCAGTTCCTGCTCGCGGCGGGCTCGGCGGGCATCGAAGCGGCGACCAACATCACTGTCGAAAAGGCCAATCGCGAGATGCTGCTGCTCGTCTACGCCTCGGTGATCGCGCTGTGCTTCATCACGTTCCGCAACTGGCGCGCCGTGATCGTTGCGATCATCCCGCTTGCGCTCACCTCGATCATGTGCGAGGCGCTCATGGTGGTGCTCGGCATCGGCGTGAAGGTCGCCACGCTGCCCGTGATCGCGCTTGGCGTGGGCATCGGTGTCGACTACGCGCTCTATCTGCTGAGCGTGCAGTTGTCGTGGCAGCGCGCGGGCCTGCCGCTCGAAGAGGCCTACGCGCGCGCCATCGGCTTCACGGGACGCGTGGTCGCGCTCGTGGGCGTCACACTCGCGGCGGGCGTGATCACGTGGGCGTGGTCGCCCATCAAGTTCCAGGCCGACATGGGCATCCTGCTGACTTTCATGTTCCTCTGGAACATGCTCGGCGCGCTGGTCCTGATTCCCGCGCTCTCGCACTTCCTGCTGCGCGCGGTGCCCGCACGCCGTGCGGTCAATCTCGCGCATGTCTGATAAGGAATACGAATGAGTGGAAAACAACATGCCTTGACAGCCGACTATGTGATCGTGGGCGGCGGCAGCGCAGGCTGCGTGGTGGCGAGCCGCCTGAGCGAAGATCCCTCGGTACGCGTGATCCTGATCGAGGCGGGCGGGGAGGCCGATTCGTTTCTCGTGCGCATGCCCGCAGGCATGTCGCGGCTGATCGGCAACGCGCGCTATGACTGGAAATATCCGAGCGAGGACGACCCGTCGATCGCGGGCCGCCGCTTCATCTGGTCGGGCGGCAAGCTGCTCGGCGGCGGCAGCTCGATCAACGGGCAGGTCTACATTCGCGGCTCGCGCGCCGACTTCGATCATTGGGCGGCCATGGGCTGCGCAGGCTGGAGCTTCGACGAATGCCTGCCGTTTTTCCGCCGCGCCGAAGACTACGCGGGCGGCGCGAGCGAGTGTCATGGCAGCGGCGGGCCGCTTGCGGTTTCGCATCAGCGCGATCCGCATCCGCTTTCGCAGGCGTTCCTGAGCGCGTGTGCGGCACAGGGCCTGCCCACGCTCGACGACTATTGCGGCGGCAACCAGTCCGGCGCGTTCATGTCGCTCGCGACGCAGCGCGACGGCTATCGCTGCTCGACGGCGCACGGCTATCTGGCCTCCGCGCGCAGCCGCGCGAACCTGACCGTGCTGACCAACGGCGTGGCCGAGCGTGTGGTGTTCGAGGGCAAGCGAGCGGTCGGCGTCGAGCTTGTGCGCGAGCGCGAGCGTCTGCGCGTCACGGCGCGGCGCGAAGTGATCGTGAGCGCAGGGGCGATGGGCTCGCCTGCGTTGCTGATGCGCTCGGGCGTGGGGCCCGCGGCGCAATTGCGGCGCTTCGGCATTCAGGTCGTGGCCGAGCGCGCCGAGGTGGGCCAGAACCTTCAGGAGCACGTGGCCGTGGGCCTGAACAAGTTCGTCAATGTGCCGACCTACAACAGCCAGATGGCGCCGTGGCAGATCGCGGGGCACTTCGCGAACTATCTGTTGCGCAAGCGCGGCCCGATGGCCACGCCCGCCGTGCAGGCGATGGCCTGCGCGAAAACGCGTCCCGATCTCGACGAACCCGACGTGCAACTGCATTTCCTGCCGCTCAGCTACGACATCACGCCCGACGTGCAATGCGCGGCGCTAGCGGAGATGACGCGCCAGCCGACCGCGATGGTCACCGCCAACGTGTGCCATCCGTTCAGCCGCGGCGCCGTGCGCCTGCAGGGCCCCGGCGCGGACGTGCTGCCGCTCGTCTCGCACCAGTTGCTCGGCGATGCGCGCGACGTGGACACGCTAGTCGGCGCGTGCAAACTCGTCGAGCGCCTGTTCGACGCGCCGCCGCTGCGCCGCTTCGTGCGCGGCGAGCGCACGCCCGCGCCGTTACCCGCCACGGACGCTGGCTGGGCGCAGTTCGTGCGCGAGCATGCGAACGTCTGCTATCACCCGGTCGGCACCTGCCGCATGGGCAGCGACGATGAAGCGGTGCTCGACCCCACGCTCGCCGTGCGCGGCGTGAGCGGCCTGCGCGTGGTGGACGCCTCCGTCATGCCGCGCCTGTTGAGCGCCAACACCAATGCAGCGGCCGTGATGATCGGCGAGCGCGGCAGCGACTTCATTCGCGGCCGCACGCTCGCACGCGCCGCCACCCTGGAGGTTCAATGAACGACCGCTATCCGCACCTGGCGCATTCCTCTCCGCCCGGCATCGCGGCTTCGCTCGAAGCGCGCCTTGCGCACATGCGCGAGGCGTTTCTCACCGCGCAACCCGTCTCGCTCGAAGTACGCCGCGACCGGCTGCGCCGCGCGATTGCGATGACGCTCGCGCACGCGGAGCGCATCGTCGCCGCTTCGCAGCTCGACTTTCCGAACCGCGCGCCGGAACTGGCGCGCCTGAACGAAGTGTTCATGCCGCTCGACGCGCTGCGCCGCGCCGAGCGCTCGGTCGCGCGCTGGATGAAGCCCGAGCGGCGCCGCGCGCCCGCTCCGTTCTCGCTGTTCGGCGCGCGCGCGGCCATCGAGTATCAGCCGCTCGGCGTAGTGGGCGTGATCTCGCCCTGGAATGGCGCGATCACCTTGCTGCTGTTGCCGCTCGCCACGATACTCGCCGCCGGCAACCGCGCGTTCCTGCGTCCGAGCGACCAGACGCCGCATTGCGCCGCCGCTATCGACGCGGCCGTGCGCGAGTATTTCGATCCCGACGAGGTGACGGTCGCACTGGGCGGCGCGGACGTGTCCGCCGAATTCTCGAAGCTGCCGTTCGACCATCTGCTCTTCACGGGGAGCACGCCGGTGGGCCGCGTGGTGGTCGAGGCCGCGGGCCGCAACCTCACGCCCGTCACGCTCGAGCTGGGCGGCAAGTGCCCCGTCTACATCATGCCGGATGCCGATACCGGGGAAGCGGGCAAGCGGCTCGCCTTCGGCAAGCTCATCAACGCGGGGCAGGGCTGCCTGTGCCCCGATACGGTCTATGCCGCGCCCGCCGTGGCCGAGAAGGTGCTGACCGCGATGGATGCCGAAGTGCGCCGCCAGTCGCCGGGCGGCATTGGCTCGCCCGAGGTCTGCGGCGTCTTTGGTGCGCGTCAGTACGAGCGCCTCAAGGCGATCGTCGCCGACGCGCGCGCGCAAGGCGCGCAGATCCGCACGCTCGGCGTGGACATGGGCGCGCATGCGACGCTCGACGAGCCGCACAAGATGGCCCCCGTCGTCATCATCGACCCGCCCGAAACGGCGCGCGCGAGCCGCGAGGAACTGTTCGGGCCCGTCATGGTGCTGCACACGCGCGACGATCTCGACACCGTGCTCGCCCGGCAGCGCCTTCGCGACAAACCGCTCGGCCTCTATGTGTTCTCGCGCAGCGGCGCGAACGTGCGTCACGTGCTCGAACGCAGCTTCTCGGGCGGCGTGACGATCAACGACACGATCATGCATCTGAGCGTGCCCGACCTGCCGTTCGGCGGTGTGGGGCATAGCGGCACGGGCGCCTACGGCTTCGGCATAGAAGGGTTCCGGCGCTTCAGCCACGCGCGCGCCGTGTACCGCCGCGCGGGGCCTTACAGCCTCGTGCGGGCCATGCATCCACCCTTTGGGCGTCTTTACGACTTTGCCGTGCTGCGCGCGTTGCGGCGCCTCTCGCGTCAGTACGCGAAGGTCGCGCCGCGCCATCCGGCCTGATGTGGGCCACGCCCACGTATTGCATCGACAACATGAAGGAGGCGGTCATGCTGCCAGAAAGAAAACAGGACATCGAAGTTAGCGAAGCCATCTCCACGCGGCTCATCCAGCACTTGCGCGACGACACGACCGATCTGGCCGAGAGCGATCTGTTCGTGCCGTCGTCGCACTTCACCTGCCCGCAGCGGCTCGAGCAGGAAATCGCGCTGATGAAAACGCTGCCGCTCGTGGTCGCACATGGCTCCGAGCTGGCGAATCCCGGTGACTTCATCACGCGCGACGTACTTGGCATGTCGCTCCTCATCGTGCGCAAGAGCGACGGCACGGCGCAGGTCTATCTGAACATGTGCCGCCATCGCGGCGGCCGCGTGGAGGCGAGCGAGTCGGGCAACAAGCGTGTGTTCATGTGCCAGTACCACGGCTGGTCGTACGAGCGCGACGGCGGGCAGTTGCGCAATGTTCCCTATGAGGCGTCGTTCGAGACGATCGAGCGCGGCTGCAACAGCCTCATCGCGTACCCGACCCAGGAGCGTCATGGGCTCGTGTTCGCGATGCTCTCGCAAGGGCCCGCCGAGCCGATCGATTCGTATCTCGGGCCGGAAGTCGACGCGCAAATGGCGCCGTGGCGCATGGACGATTCGGTGATCTGCATCGAAAAGACCTACACGCTCGACATCAACTGGAAGCTCGTGATGGACGGCGCGAGCGACATCATCCACCCGCGCTTCCTGCATCCGGGCGGCGTGGGCAATCTGATCGAGTCGAACGTCGGCGTGTTTCGCGACTATGGGCGCCACGGCCAGCACTTCGGCGTGCGTTCCAAGCTCAAGACGCTCGTGAAGTCGAATGCCGAGGTGAGCGGTGGCTCGCGCTACATCGCCTCGAATCTCATCATCTATCCGAACGCGATGATGATCGCGGCGCCCGAGCACATCGAGTTCTGGACCGTGTGGCCCGTGCCCGGCAATCCGGCGCGCTCGACCGTGCATTTGCGCTTTCTCGTGCGCAAGGACATTCTCAGCCCGGAAATCGAGGCGCGCGTGCACAAGAGCTGGGCCGTGCTGGAAAACGCGGCCACGAAGGAAGACTGGCCGATGGAGTTGTGGATTCAGCAGAACGCCGCAGCCTGGCCCGACGGCACGTATCGCTATGGGCGCAGCGAACTCGCCTGCGCGCATCTGCACCGCCAGTTGCGGCGCGATCTTGACGGCGAGTCGGCATAACGCACCACGGAACGAAGGAGGTTCGATGTCTGGATACAACTTTCTCGAGGGCGTGCGCGTTGTCGAGGTCGCGCAACTGGGGCCGTCGAGCCTCGGCGGCTATCTGGCCGACATGGGCGCCGATGTCATCAAGGTCGAGGGACGCGACGGCGACCCGGTGCGGTACAGCGGCACGCCCGCCATCGGCGCGCCCGACGGTCCGGGCCTGCTGCATCTGCGCTGGAATCGCGGTAAACGCAGCCTTGGGCTGAATCTGAAGAGCGAGGAGGGCGCGGCGCTCTTTCGCAAGCTCGTCGCGAAGGCCGACATCGTCATCGAGGGCATGCGCGCCGGCGTGCTCGATCGTCTTGGGCTTGGGTTCGAGGCGCTGCGCGCAGTGAATCCACGCATCGTGTTCTGCTCGATCTCAGGCCTTGGCAGCACAGGGCCTTACTCGACACTCGGTTCGCACGGACCATCGTTCGATGCGTTTGGCGGCCTCACGTCGCTGAATCCTTATGGACTCTCACCCGAGGAGCGCAGGGCGACCGACTGGGCGCCGATCGGCATGCATGCAATGGGCCTGAACGCCGCGCTCGGCACACTCGCCGCGCTCAACCGCGCGCAGCGCACTGGCGAGGGCGCCTACGTCGAAGTCACCGGCGCGGAGTCGGCGGCGCACTGGCTGCCCGACGGCATCAACAGCGTGCTCAACGCGCCCCTGGTTTTCGCGCGCCCAGGATTCCTGAATAGCCGCGAGAAGATGGCGGGCTGGCCCCGTCTGTTCGCCTACGCGACGCGGGACGGCAAAAAGGTCTTTTTTCAGGGGCTTTCTCCGAAATTCTGGACGCGCTTTTGCGACGTGCTCGACCGCCCGGATCTCGCCGCGCTCTATGAGCAAACGCCGGATACCGGCGAGGCCGACGAGCGCGCGCACGTCGAACTGGTCAAACTGTTCGCTTTGCGCGATTTCGACGACTGGATGACGCTCTTCAGGGAGCACGACATTCCGGGCGGACCGGCCAACTCGCCGCAAACGCTGGCGCATGACCCGCATTTCCTCGCGCGGGAGAACATCTACGAAGTTGAGCAGCCGGGTGTCGGCAAGCTGCGGCTCGGCACCACTGCGGTGAAGACGCCGGGGCAAGCGTTCGCGCCCGCTGCCGCGCCTGCGCAATGGCAGCATTCGACGGAAATCCTCGGGGATCTGCTCGGCCTCGACACGCACGAAGTCGAGCGCCTGCGCGCGGCCGAAGCGGTCTACACGAGCGAGCGCTGCGAGCGTTAGTGCCCGGCGCGGCGCGCGCCGCAACATCGTCGAATGCGACGATGACCGGCGCGCGGCGATGCGAGAACATGACGTATCGGCGGTGCCTGTGCGAAAGCGCAAACCTGCGGGAACGCGAAATGGCCGCCGGCACCATGTTCAAACATCGACAGGGAATGAAACATGCCGCTTGCCTTTTCGCGCTCGTGGAGCGATGAGGACATCGAACTATATCGCGACAATGTCGCGCGTTTCGTCGAGCGCGAGGTGCAAGGCGGCGACGAGGAAGCGCGCAAGCGCGGCCATGTAGGCCACGAAATCTGGCGCAAGGCCGGCGCGCTAGGCTTGCTTTGCGCCGACGTGCCCGACACCTACGGCGGTGGCGGCGGCGACTTCCGCCACGAGGCGGTGTTTCTCGAAGAACTCGCTGCGCGCGCGCTCACCGGCATGAATACGGGCGTGCACAGCATCGTCGCGCACTACATCCTCAATCACGGCACGCCCGAGCAGAAGGACCGCTACCTGCCGCGCATGGCGCGCGGCGAGCTGGTCGGCGCGATCGCGATGACCGAGCCCGGCGCGGGCTCCGACCTCCAGGGAGTGCGCACGCGTGCGGTGCGCGACGGCGACGACTATGTGATCGACGGTTCCAAGACCTTCATCACGAACGGCCTGCTCGCGGGCATCGTCCTCGTGGTTGCCAAGACCGACTCGAGCCAGGGGGCACGCGGCATGTCGATCCTGATCGTCGAGACCGATAACTGCGCGGGCTATCGCGTGGGGCGCCTGCTCGACAAGATCGGCATGAAGGCGCAGGACACGGCGGAGCTGTTCTTCGACGGCGTGCGCGTACCGGCTTCCCGGTTGCTGGGCGGTGTGGATGGCCAGGGCTTCTTCCAGATGATGTCCGATCTGCCCTATGAGCGCCTCATCATCGGCGTGAACGCACTGGCGGCGATGGAGGGCGCCTGGCGCGCGACGCTCGACTACGTGCGCGATCGCAAGGCGTTCGGACGTCCCGTTGCGGAGTTCCAGAATACGCGCTTCAAGCTCGCCGAAATGGCAACCGAGATCACCGTGGGCCGCGCCTTCGTCGATCGCTGCGTGGAGCAGCTCGTGCAAGGCAAGCTCGATACCGCTACGGCCTCGATGGCCAAGCTTTGGGCCTCCGAAGCGCAAGGGCGCGTGCTCGACGAATGCCTGCAGCTCTTTGGCGGCTACGGCTACATGAACGAATACATGGTCGCGCGCATGTACACCGATGCGCGTATCCAGCGCATCTTCGGCGGCACCAACGAGATCATGAAGGAAGTCATTTCGCGCGCGTTCTGACGCGGCATCGTTCCAGCCTGGCCGCGCCGCGGCCAGTCTTTACCGCCTGCAAGGCCCACATCGCACATCGTCATGCTCATCGACACGTCACCGCGTTTGCGCGCCACCGCCGAACAAGTGGCCCAGCCCTGGCAGGCGCTCGCGCAGTATCTCGCCCCGCATGGGCACACGCTGGCGCTGCATCCCGCGCCCAGGCAGTTCAGCGGCGGGCTCGCGAATCTCAACTATCTGCTCGACATCGACGGCCGTGGCGCCGTCCTGCGGCGCCCGCCCATGGGTACGCTGCCGCCCGGCGCCTACGACATGGGACGGGAATTCGGCATTCTCCAGCGTCTTTCGACCGGATTCGATCTCGTGCCGCAAGGCATCCACCTTTGCGAGGACGCGACGGTGCTCGGCGCGCCGTTTCAGATCATCGAATACCGGCGCGGCTTCGCGGTGGGCGCGCAGTTGCCGGAGGCGCTGCGCAGTGTCGCGGAGGTCGGCCAGCGGCTCGCCAACGCATTGATCGGCGTGCTCGTGCGGCTTCACCGGATCGATCCGGCCGCCGTCGGGCTCGATACGCTCGGGCGTCCCGAGGGCTTTCTCGCGCGCAGTGTCGCGGGCTGGCGCAAGCGCGCGCATCTCGCCACCCAGGGAATCGAAATTCCGCTCGTCGAGGAACTGGGCGCCTGGCTCGAGCGGCATCTCGTGCCGGATGGTGCGCCCACGCTGCTGCACAACGACCTGAAGCTCGACAACATCCTCTTCGACGGCGCGACGCTCGCGCCCGCGGCCGTGCTCGACTGGGATCAGGGCACGCGCGGCGACGGCCTGTTCGATCTCGCCACGACGCTCAGCTACTGGACCGAGCCCGACGATCCGCCCGCGTTGCACGCGCTGCGCCAGATGCCGACCGCGAACGGCGGCTTTCCGTCGCGCGAGTGGGCCGCGCAGACCTACGCGCGCGCGATGGGCCGCGATCTCTCGGACTTCCGCTTTTACCGCGTGCTCGCCATGTACAAACTCGCCGTGATCTTCTATCAATTGCACGACCGCTACCGGCGCGGGGCGACGAACGACGGGCGCTATGCCGCGTTCGGCACGCTGGCCGACGGCCTGCTCGATGCCGCGCATCTCGTGGCGCATGGGCGGCTCTTTTGACGGCGCAAGCCGCCTGCTCGCAGGCTCGGGACCGCTCGACGCTCGATGCGGTGCGCGAGCGGCGCGACGCGATGAATGTGACGCCCGTGACGCGCCAAACGCTTGCGTATCCGTGCGGCGAGCCGCCCGTCGTGGGCGAGGCGCGTGAGATCGCGGCCGGTGTTCGCTGGATCCGCCTCGCGCTGCCGTTCTCGCCGCAGCACATCAACATCTGGGCGCTGCGCGACGGCGCTGGCTGGGCCGTGATCGACTCGGGCTATCCCGACGACGCGACGCGAGCGGCCTGGACGCATTTACTCGGCCCGCCGGGACCGTTTGCGCCGGGCAAGGTCACGCGGCTGATCGCGACGCACATGCATCAGGACCATATCGGCATGGCGAACTGGCTTGCACGCGAGCACGGCGTCACGCTGTGGATGACGCAAGGCGAGCACGAGGCCTCGCTTGCTGTGGCGCGCGAGTCCCAGGGCGCGGTGCCCGATGCGCATCTGGCCTTCTATCGTCGCGCGGGCTGGAGCGAACGCGCGCTCGCGCAGCACGCAGGAAGGTTTCCGCGGCGCGAAGTCGCGGCGATGCACGCGCTGCCGGCGGGCTACAGGCGGATCGCCGGGGGTGAATTGCTGCGCATCGGCAATCACGAGTGGCGCGTCGTCGTCGGCTCGGGCCATTCGCCGGAGCACGCGTGCCTGCATTGTCCCGAACGTGGACTCTTTATCTCGGGCGATCAGGTGCTGCCGCGCATCTCGTCGAACGTCTCCGTCTGGCCCGACGCGCCCGACGCCGATCCGCTCGGCGACTGGCTCGACTCGCTTGCGCACGTGGCCGCGACGGTCCCCGGCGACGTGCTCGTGCTGCCCGCGCACAACGAGCCGTTTCATGGCTTGCACGCGCGTCTCGACGAACTGCGCGACAAGCGCGAGCGTGCGCTGCGCCGCCTGCGCGCGCGGCTCGCCGAGCCGAGGCGCGCCGTCGATGTATTCGGCGTGCTGTTCGCACGGTCCGTGGAGGACGACGCGGCGCTGTTGCGCATGGCGACGGGCGAGAGCCTCGCCTACCTCAATCATCTGCGCCAGCGTGGCGAAATCGAATGCAGTACGGATGCTCAGGGCGTGGCGTGGTATCGCCGCGTCTGAGAGCGTTCGCCCCTACGTCAAAGGAACCGATGCAATGAGCCAGGACGAACTCCTCTGCGACCGCAGCACCCCCGGCGTCGCGGTGCTGACCCTCAACCGGCCCGAGCGTCTGAACGCGCTGAGCCAGCCGGCGGTACGCCATTTGTGCCGCGTGCTCGACGAGCTCGCCGCCGATCCGGCGCTGCGCGTGGTGGTGCTGACTGGCGCGGGGCGTGGCTTCTGCGCGGGCTGGGACCTCACGAGCCCGCTTACCGCAGCCGACGACAGCCCGCTCCCCGGGCCGCCCGGCGTGACCGACTACTACGCGGGACAGGAAGTGTTCGCGGGCATGGTCCGGCGCGTGCGTGCGCTCGACAAGGTGGTCATCGCGGCCGTGAACGGCGCGGCGGTGGGCGCGGGCTTCGCGCTCAGCCTCGCCGCCGATATTCGTGTGGCGAGCCGCGAGGCGTCGTTCCATGTGGGCGCCGTGCGCATTGGCCTGAGCGCCGGCGAGTGCGGCATCAGCTATCACCTGCCGCGCTTGATCGGCGCGAGCCGCGCGTTCGAGGTCATGCTGAGCGGCCGCCCGATTGGCGCGCAGGAGGCCGAACGCATCGGGCTGGTGAGCGCGGCCGTCGACGTCGACGCCCTGCGGGCGCACGCGCTGGAAATCGCCGCTGGCGTGCTGCGCAACAGTCCGTACGCCACGCAGCACACCAAGCGCGTGATGTGGGCGAACCTCGAGGCGGGCTCGCTCGACGAGGCGCTCGAACTGGAGAACCGCGCCCAGGTGCTCGCGCTCATGACCGAGGACTTTCGCGAGGCGTCGGCGGCCTTTGCCGAAAAGCGCGCGCCTCGCTTCACGGGGCGCTGAAGCGCAGTAGCCGCGCGCAGCCGCCAACGGAATCGTCGTATTCGACGATTGCGCGAAGGGGTGGCCCTTTGCTACGGTCTTGAGCAAATAAAGGTTGCTGCGCGCATTCATCAAAACATCTGAGGAATGGGAAACCCGTTCCCCGCGAGCAACGAGAAACATTGCCCTGGGACCGCGACGCGCTCGCGAGCATCGCCAGGGCCACAGGAGATAGCCGTGTCTGCAACCCTCATCGATACCTTCAAGTGGTGGGCGATCGAGCGCGCCAACGTGCCCGCTATCGTCGTATCTTCCGATAGCGTGACGTATGCCGAGCTGGACCGCTGGGCCGAGGCGCTCGCGGCGTGGCTCGAGCAGCAGGGCCTCCAGCGCGGCGACCGCGTGGCTGTCATCGGGGCCAACAGTCTCGAATGGGCCGTGCTCGCCCAGGGCGTCATGCTGGCCGGCGGCATTCTTGCGCCGGTCAACCCGCGCTTCACGGTGAGCGAAGCCTCGTACATGGTCGCCGAGCGCTACCAGGCGCGCTTCGTTTTTCACGACGCCGAGCGCGCCACGCTCGCGGGCGAGGTCGCGAAGGACGTGCCGGGCGTGACGGTCCACGGGCTCGATGCGGTGCGCGCGCTGCGTGGTGAGGCCGCGAACCCGACGCGCGGCGGCGCACCGCTGCGCGGCATCGGCCCCGACGACGACGTCGTGATCATTTCGACGAGCGGCTCGACGGGGCGGCCCAAGGGCGTCGTCTACACGCATCGCACGCTGTGCGGCTACATGTCCGACACCTGCATGGCGCGGCCGGCCGCGATCGATCGCGCGCGCGTGCTCGTGTTCGCGCCGCTGTGCACGTCGGCGGGCTACGTGCAGCTTACGCAGTACCTCGCCTACGGCGGCACGGTCTACCTCGAAGAAGCCTTCGATCCCAAGGCGGCGATCCAGAAGATCATCCGCGAAAAGATGACCACCGTGATGGGCACGCCGATCTTCTTCGAACGCATGGCGGCCTGCGAAGAATTCAGGGACGCAGACCTCACCAGTGTCCGCTACAGCCTCGTGGGCGGTGCGCCGGTTTCGCGGCAATTGCTGCAAGCGTGGCTCGACAAGGGCGTGGTGCTGCGCCAGCTCTACGGCCAGACCGAGGCGGGCGGCCAGGCGACCTTCAACAGCGACGAAGGCTCGCTCGCCAGCCCCGAGAAATGCGGCCGCGGTTCGCCCTATACGCGCATCGCGATCATCGATGAGCAGGGGCGCTTCTGCCCGCCCGACACGCCGGGCGAAATCGTCATTCGCGGGCCAGGTGTCATGGCGCGCTACTGGAACGATCCGGAGGCGACAGCGAAGGTAGTCGTCGATGGCTGGCTGCGTACAGGGGACCTCGGCAAGGTCGATGCAGAAGGCTCGCTTACGATGCTCGATCGCATCAAGGACATCATCATCTCGGGCGGTCTGAACATCTCGGCGGCCGAGGTCGAGCGCGTGATCGCCGAAGTGCCGGGCGTGCGCGAGGTCGCCGTGATTGCGGCGAGCGACGCGAAGTTCGGCGAGACGCCGCTTGCCATCATCAGCGGCGACGCCTCGCTTCAGGTCGAGCAGGTGATTGCGCATTGCAACGAGCACCTCAGTGGCTTCAAGGTGCCGCGCTACATGGTGATCGGCACCGATCCGCTGCCGCGTCTCGCGACCGGCAAACTCGCCAAGCCCGCGCTGCGCGCTCAATATGCGAACGCGCATCAGACACTGGAACGCGTGCGGTAAACGAAAAAAGCGCCCGCGAAGGGCGCTTATGTCTGAGTCTTGGGCGTTCTTCAAGCGCTCGTCCGGCCGGCACCCGTTCTCGAACGGGCGCCGGCTTTTTGCATGGCGCGTCAGTTCACCGGCCACTCGATCGGCAGGTTCAGGAGCGCGAGCCCAAAGCCCATGCGATACCGGTGCTCGACTTCCGGCAGCAGCGAGAAGCGGGGAATGCGTTTCGTCCACACCTCGGTGAGCACGCGCAGTTCCGCACGCGCGAGGAAGTGCCCGAGGCACAGATGCGCGCCGCTCGAGAACGTCAGGTGTTCGCGCTTCGGACGGTCGATATCGAAGCGGTTCGGGTCCTCGTTCTTGCGCTCGTCGCGACCCGCGATGGGTAGCATGTTGAGCACCATGTCGCCCTTGCGGAACGTCACGCCGAAGCGCTCGCAGTCCTTCGCGACGAGACGCGGCGTGCTGATCACGCCAAAGCAGCGCAGCCCTTCATCGACGAACTTCGGGATCAGCGCCGGATCGGCGGCGAGGCGTGCCTGCAACTGCGGGTCTTGCGCCAGTTGCCGCCACGTGAACGCCGTGACGTTGGCGACCGTGTCCATGCCGCCGAGAAACAGCAGGAAGCACATGTTCTGGATCTCTTCCATGCGCACGGGGCGGCCGTCGATCTCGACCTTCAGAAGGTGGCTGATGAGGTCGTCCGCGGGCTGCTGGCGCTTGAGCTCGATGAACTCCGTCATCAGGCCGATGATGCGCGCGCTCAGCGCGTGCAGTTCGGCGGCGACGTTGGTCTTGAAGAACTCGTCCGAGAGCGCGCGGAATTCGCGCAGGCGCTCGAGCGGCATGCCCATCAATTCCATGAAGATCGAAACCGGAAACACCGAGGCGATGTCGTCCACGAAATCGCAGCGTCCCGTTTCGATCACGTCGTCGATGAGCCGGTTGGCCCAGTACTGGATCTTGGCTTCCATGTCCTTGACCGCTTTGGCCGAGAAATACGGCATCAGCGCCTGGCGATAAGGAATGTTGTGCGGCGGGTCGAGGCTGAGCGGCAGGAAAACGGGCGGCGGGTCGATGCGCGGGATCTGCTGCTCGGCGGACGAGAAGTGTTCCGGGTCGCGAACGATTTCGGCGATGGCATCGTAGCGCGTCACGATCCAGTGACCGCCGTTGTGGCGCGTGTAGAAGATGTCGGGCGCGTCGCGATGCAGCTTTTCGTAGTCGCTGTGAACGTTCGACGAGACGCGCGTGTCGCCAAGGAAGTCGAAGTCGTAAAGCAACGCTGGGGAAACGTGTTCAGGCAATGGCACGAGTTGGGTGGTCACGGTAGAACTCCGGCGTCGAGTCGGGGCGGTGCGCCCGTGTGAGTGCTTGCCGGAAGTGAATGACAGCGGCCCCGGCAAGTGCTGGCTTCAGATTGCGATTGCGAAGCGCATATTAATCTACAAATTTTAGATTTATAAGGTCGGGTAACCCCGCAGATCACGTGTCATCCCTGTCGTAGCTGAGCACGAAGACAATAGTTGGACGGGTTAAACCTATTGACATTAGGTTTAGCTGGGAATAACCTGCCTCCATACCGACGAAGCGGGCGTGGCCAGCGTTGCCAGACCCGCAACACCCATCGCAGGCAAGGAGGATTGCGTGACCAACCAGAACGAAACGGCAATCGAGCCGGCACCGCTCGGCCTGACCGAAAGCCAGTGGGAAGCGATTCGTGCGCTCAAGCCGCACAGCGAGGCAGAGATTCCGACACGCGAGGACAAGCAGCCGACCTCGATCTATCTGAGCGACGAACATTTCGACCTGGAGATCCAGCAGCTTTTCAAGCGCGTGCCGGTGGTGGTCGCGCCTTCGTGCTATCTGCCGGAGCCGGGCATGTCGCTGCCGGTGGACGGCTACGGCGTGCCGATGGTCGTCACGCGCGACAGCAAGGGCGAAATCCGCGCGTTCCTGAATGCGTGCCGCCATCGCGGCTCGAAGCTCGTGGAGGGCAGCGAGCCGGTCAAGAGCGGCCGGCTTTCCTGCCCCTACCACGCATGGACCTATGCAATGGACGGCAAGCTCGTCGGCTTGCCGCGCGCCGAGACCTTCCCTTCGATCAAGAAGTGCGATATGGGTCTCGTGCCGCTCCAGGCCTATGAGGCGGGCGGCCTGATCTGGGTTGGCATGGACCACAGCCAGCAGCCCGCCATGCTCGACGCGTCGGACCAGTTGGGCGCCGACCTCGACGCGCTCGGGCTCAAGAACATGCATGTGTACGGGCGCCGCCAATACGATCTCAAGGCGAACTGGAAATTCGTGATGGAGCCGTTCCTCGAGGCCTATCACATCCAGCGTCTGCACGCGAACTCGATTGCCTCGATGTTCGTGGACGTGCCAAGCGTCTATCGCCGCATCGGCCATCACCAGTGTCAGACCTCGGGCAAGGCGAATTTCGATCCGGAAATCCTCAAGGGACCGGTCGACAACCTGCACAAGTACGTGACGCACGCCTACCTCGTGTTCCCGAACACGGTCGTCATCACGAGCCCGTACTACTTCAGCGTGATGATCCTCATGCCGCGCGCGAAGGACCGCACGATCGTCGAGTACTACATGCTCACGCGCGGGCCGGCGGAGTCGGCCAAGGCCGAGGACCTGTTCCGCCGCTCGTTCGAGCTGATCCACGACGTATTCGGCGGCGAGGACTTCCGCGCGGCCGAACTGCAGCAGGCCGCCATGTGCGCGGGCGGCATCGACGAGGTGTACTTCGGCGGCATGGAGGAGATGATCGGCCCGTTCCATCGCTCGATCGAGTCGTTCCTCGGTCAAGCGCGCGGGCCGGGCGCCCACGGTTGATCACGCAGCCGGCCTTACCGGCAAGCGCGACACAGCGCACCGGACCACAAAAAACGATGGAGACACACAGATGCGCGAATTCGATTACGTGATCGTGGGCGCCGGCGCGGCGGGTTGCGTGCTCGCGCACCGCCTGTCCGCGACGCCCGGTGTCACGGTGGCGCTGCTCGAGGCCGGCGGCAGCGACAAGCATCCGTTCATCCAGATGCCCAAGGGTCTCGCGAAGGTGATGGCGGATCCGAAGCGCACTTGGCAATATCGCGCGGACCCCGAGGCCGCCACGGCCTACCAGCCCGAGATCTGGGCGCGCGGCCGGTTGCTCGGCGGGTCGTCGAGCGTGAACGGCATGATGTACGTGCGCGGTCAGCCCGCCGATTTCGACGAGCTCGCGCGCGTGAGCAGCGACGACTGGTCGTGGCGCCACATCGGCGCCGCCTATCGCGCGCTCGAAGCACACGAACTGGGCGAAGGCGAAACCCGCGGCGGCAACGGCGCGCTGCGCCTCACGCTCGCCGACCGGCGCACGCCGCTCACGGAGGCCATGATCGCCGCAGGCAGCGCAATGGGCCTCGCACGCAAGGAAGACGTCAACGATCCCGACAACGCGGTTTGCGTCGGCTACGCGTCGCGCACGATCTGGCGCGGGCGGCGGCAGAGCGCCTCGACGGCGTTTCTCGATCCCGTCTTGCATCGCGCCAACCTGCAGGTGATCGCCGATGCCACGGTCGACCGCATTCGTTTCGAGGGCAAGCGGGCGGTGGAGCTGGAGGTGCTGAGCGGCAGCGAGCGCATGGTTCTGCGCGCGCGCAAGGAGATCATTCTCGCGGCGGGCGCGATGGCCTCGCCCGGGATCCTGCAACGCTCCGGCGTGGGCGCGGCGGCGCAGCTCGCGCAACTGGGCATCCAGGTCGTGCACGACAGCCCCGAGGTCGGCCGCAATCTGCGCGAGCATCGCGGCATCATCCAGCAATGGCGCCTCAAGGTGCCGATGTCCGACAACAGCGAATACGCGGGCCTGCCGCTGCTGCGCAACATGCTGCGCTACTACACGGCGCGCACGGGCGCGATGGCTTCGGCGGCGTACGAGGTGGGCATGTGGCTCAAGTCGGACCGGAGCGTGCCGCGTCCCGACATCCAGTTTCTCGTCGCGCCGTTCAGTTTCGACTATTCGACGCAGCGCACCGCGCTCGAAAAGCAGCCGGGCATGAGCATTGTCGGCTATCCGCTGCGGCCCACGTCGAGCGGTGAGATCCACATTCGCAGCAAGAATCCGCACGAGCTTCCGGAACTCAAGCCGAACTACCGCGTCACGTCCGAGGACCGCGCGCTGATGATCCGCACCGTGCAGCTCGCGCGCGAGTTCGCGGGCCAGGCGCCGCTGCGGGCCTTCATCGAGGCGGAGACGTTTCCCGGCCTTGCGTGCGCGAGCGACGACGCCATCATCGAAGCCTACGACAAATTCGGCACCTGCGGCTATCACGCGGTCGGCAGCTGCCGCATGGGCAGCGACGCCGCTTCGGTCGTCGATCCCGAGCTGCGTGTGCGCGGTGTAGAGGCGCTGCGCGTGGTCGATACGTCGATCTTCCCGCAAATTCCTTCTGGCAACACGAACGCGCCGACGATGGCGATGGCCTGGCGCGCCGCCGACCTCATCATGCGCGAGGCCGCGCGCTGAAACGTTGCGCGCACAACAAGGAGACTCAATGTGAAAGGCTTGGGAGCGGACCGCGCGTATTGGGACGCGCTGGCGAGTGGCGTCGTGAAGATGCAGCAATGCGCGGGCTGCGAGAAATGGAACTGGCCGGCGGTCTGGCGTTGCGGCGAATGCGGCTCGTGGGAGCATCGCTGGCGTGAAGTCGAGCCGAAGGGCCGCATTTTCAGCTGGACTCGCACGTGGCACGACTTCGGCGCGCCCGCCGAGCTGGGGCTGCCGTTCGTGAGCGTGGTGGTCGAGCTGGACGGCGTCGGCGGCAAGCGGCTGATCGGCACGCTGGCCGATCAGGATGCCGAAATAACAATCGGCCAAGCCGTGATTGGAGAGGTCCACCCTGTGAGGTTCGAAGGCGAGTCGATTCCGGCGCTGCGTTGGCATCTTGCCTCTCCCGTCACGCCGCACGCGAAGGGAGAGGCGCGATGAGCCGCACGCCTTTTTGCAACTCGGTTTCCGTGGCCGGTATCGGGCTGCGCCAGTACAAGCGCGGCGCGGCGCCCGAGCCCGAGCAGGGTGTGCTGGTGCGCGCGATCCTCGATGCATGCGAAGACGCGGGATTTGCGCCCCAGGACATCGACGGCTTCGTCGCCTATGGCGACGACCACAACGAGCCGGTGCGCCTGATGTCCGACCTCGGCACGCATGAGTTGCGCTTCAACACCCAGGTTTGGGGCGGCGGTGGCGGCGGTATCGCGGCGGCGTTCGGCGTCGCGGCGGCGGCGATCGCAACTGGCCAGGCCGAGGCGGTCGTCGTGTTCCGCGCGCTCGTGCAGGGCAATAGCGGGCGCATGTCGGCGGCGGTCATGCGCCACCATCTGAACGATCACGTGATCGGCGGCGGGCTGCTCGCGCCCGCGCAGATCTGCGCGCTGCGCGCCCAGCGCCTCTTCGAGCATCACAAGGTGCCGCCCAGTGTGGCCGAGGAGCTGGTGCGCGCGTCGTACTACCACGGCTCGCGCAATCCGGAGGCGACCGCGTTCGGCAAGGAACTCGATCTCGATGCCTACCGCAACGGGCGCCGGATCGCCGAGCCGTTTCGCCTGTTCGACTGCTCGCGCGAGAACGACGGCGCGGGTGCGCTGCTGCTCACTTCCACGGCGCGAGCGAAAGACCTGCGCAAGCAGCCGATCCGGCTGCTCGGCGTGGCCAATGGCGCGTCGAAGGGCTGGGGCGATCTCGCCGAGAACGATGTCGATTACGAGTCGGCGGGTTTTCGTCCTATCGCGCGGCGGCTGTGGCGCGATACCGGCCTCACCCCCGCGGATGTGGACGTCGTGCAGCTCTACGAAAATTTCAGCGCGCAGGGCGTGGCCTCGCTCATCGACCACGGCTTCTGCACCTTCGAGAACGTCGCCGAGGTAATTCGCTTCGACAATCTCATCGCGCCGCACGGCAAGCTGCCTGTGAACACCTCGGGCGGCAATTTCGCGCACGGCTTCGTGCACGGCATCGGCACGGCCATCGAAACCGTGCGCGTGCTGCGCGGCGAGTCGGCCAACCCGGTGCCGGACGCGAAGATCTGCCTGCTGGCGGGCGGCCCAGGCGCGCCGACGGTCAGCTCGGCGCTGTTCGGCACCGAGGATCTTTGAGGACGCCGCGCCGTGAACGACAGAGCATTGCAGGGAGCAAGCATGGAAGCAGGGCATTGCGTGATCGTCGGCGGCGGCCATGCCGTCGCGCAACTGGCGGCAAGCCTGAGGCAGGAGGGCTGGACGGGACCGGTCACGCTGGTGAGCGCGGAGGCCGTGCTGCCCTATCACCGGCCGCCGCTGTCGAAGACGTTCCTGTGCGGCAACGACTGCGACGACACCCTGTTGATCCGTCCGCGCGAGTTCTACGAGAAGCAGGCGATCGACGTGCGCCTTGGCGTGCGAGCACGCGCGATCGATCGTGAAATGCGCCGCGTAACGCTCGACGACGGCACCTCACTCGCCTACGACAAGCTGGTGCTCGCGACAGGCGCGCACGTGCGCCGCCTGAACGTGCCGGGCGACTCGCTGGCGAACGTGTTCTACCTGCGCGAGATCGCCGACGTGCATGCGCTGCGTCAGGCGATCGTGCCCGGCGCTCGCGCGGTGATCGTGGGCGGCGGCTACATCGGACTCGAAGCCGCGGCTTCGCTGCGCAAGCTCGGCCTCGACGTCACCGTGCTCGAAGCGCAGTCGCGCGTGCTGCAACGCGTGACGGCGCCCGAGGTCTCGGCGTTCTATACGCGCGTGCACGAGGAAGAGGGCGTGCGGCTCCTCACCGGGGTGGCAGTCGAGGCAATCGAAGGCGAGGGCCGTGTGCGCGGCGTGCGGCTTGGCGACGGACGCTGGCTCGAAGCCGATCTCGTGATCGTCGGCGTGGGCGTGCTGCCCGCCGTCGCGCTGGCCGAACAGGCGGGCCTGAAGATCGACAACGGTATCGTCGTGAACGAGCATGCGCGCACGAGCGACCCCGACATCTACGCGATTGGCGATTGCACGCGTCATTTCAACCCGATCTACGCGCGCTGGCTGCGGCTCGAATCCGTGCAGAACGCGAACGACCAGGCACGCACGGCCGCGCTCGCGCTGTGCGGCAAACCTGCGCCCTATCGCGCGCTGCCGTGGTTCTGGTCCGACCAGTTCGATCTGAAGCTGCAGATTGCGGGCTTGTCGGAAGGCTTTGACGACGTGGTGACGCGAGGCGACCCGCGCAATGGACGCAGCTTCGCGGCGTTCTATTACCGGCAGGGGCGATTGATCGCCGTGGACGCCGTCAACCGGCCCAAGGAATTCATGATGAGCAAGCGCTTTCTGGCCGAGCAGCAGTCGGCCGATCCGCAGCGGGTCGCGGACGAATCCATCGATATCAAAGATTGTTTTGTGATGTGAAAGGGGATGAACATGCCGGTGATTACTTTTATTTCTCACGATGGAGCGAGCGTCGAAGTCGAGGCGCAGACCGGCGCGAGTCTGATGCAGGTGGCTGTGGCGAACGGCGTGACGGGCATCATTGGAGAGTGCGGTGGTGTGTGCAGCTGCGCGACCTGCCACTGCTATGTGGACGAGCCTTGGGCAACCCGGCTCGACAGCCCCGATAACCAGGAGCGCAACATGCTCGATTGCGTGCTCGACCCCGAACCGGTGAGCCGCCTGAGCTGCCAGGTGAAGGTGAGCGACGCGCTCGACGGCGCCGTGATCCGGCTGCCGGCTTCGCAGTACTGAGCAGCCTGCAAGTGGAGAACGCACCGATGCCGCTGCGCACCGAACGCTTCAAGGCTTCCGGCGGCATGACGCTCGCCGCCGACGTAGGCGGCAGCATCGGCGAGCCGCCCGTCGTGCTGCTCCACGGCGGCGGGCAGACCCGCTACTCGTGGGGCCGTGCGGCGGCCGACCTTGCACGGCGAGGCCATCATGTAATCTCGCTCGACTTGCGCGGTCATGGCGAAAGCGACTGGGCGGCGGGCGCCGATTACTCCATCGACGCCTTCGTTGCCGACCTCGATGCCGTGGTCGCGACGCTCGAGAGAGCGCCCGTGCTGATCGGCGCGTCGCTTGGCGGCGCCACCGCGCTCGTGGCGACGGGCGAGCTTCGCGGCGATTTCGCGCAGGCGCTCGTGCTGGTCGACGTCGTGCCGCGCATGGAGGCGGAGGGGGTGGGCCATATCCGCGATTTCATGCGGGCGAATCTGCACGGTTTCGCGAGCGTAGACGAGGCCGCCGACGCCGTGGCCCGTTATCTGCCCGATCGTCCCCGTCCTGCCTCGAACGAAGGCCTGATGAAGAACCTGCGCGAGCATGCCGATGGGCGGTTGTACTGGCATTGGGACCCCGCGTTCCAGACCGGGCCCATTCGCATCCAGCCTGACGCCATGACCGCGCGCATGGAAGCCGCCGCGCGCCGTATCGGCGTGCCGACGCTGCTGGTGCGCGGCAAGGCGAGCAACGTCGTCAGCGACGAAGGCGCGCGGCGCCTGCTCGATCTGATCCCACAGGCGCAGTACGTCGATGTGGAGGGCGCGGGCCACATGGTGGCGGGCGACCGCAACGACGCGTTCAACGAAGCGATCGAAGACTTTCTCGCCGCGCTCGCGTGAGCGCGCCTTCTTTCATGCCAACGACCATGAACCAGACGATTCCCTTCGCACTACCAAACTTCACGACGCGACTCGACGGCCGCGTAGCGCTCATCACCGGGGCTTCGAGCGGCCTTGGCCGCCGCTTCGCCCAGGTGCTGGCGAGCGAAGGGGCGGCGGTCGTGCTGGCGGGACGGCGGTTCGACCGGCTAGAGGCGCTAGCCGGTGAGATTCGCGCAGCCGGCGGCCGCGCGCTGCCGCTCGAACTCGACGTGCGCGACGCGCGTGCGTTGCCCGATGCGCTCGCGTGCATCGAGGCCCAGTTCGGTGTCGTCGATATTCTGGTCAACAACGCGGGCGTGGCCGAAGGGCGCTTCGCGACCGACCTCACGTTCGACGAGATCGATTCGATCATCGACACCAACTTCCGCGCGCCCTTCGTGCTGGCCTCAGCCGTGGCGCGCGCGCTGATCGCGGCGCGCAAGCCAGGCCACATCGTCAATGTGGCTTCGGTGGGCGCGTACCACTACACGGCGAGCAGCGGGGCTGCGCTCTATTGCGCGAGCAAGTCCGCCGTGATCCGGCTGACCGAGGCGCTGGCGATGGAGTGGGCGCGGCATGGCATCAACGTCAACGCGATCGCACCCGGCGTGTTCCGCACGGAAATGACGGCGGAGCATCTCGCCACTCACGGCGAAGCCGCGCTCGCGCGCATGCCGCGCAAGCGCGCGGGCGAGCCCGCCCAGCTCGACGGCACGCTGCTCTACCTCGTCTCGCCCGCCTCCGAGTTCGTGACGGGCATTTGCGTGCGCGTGGACGACGCACAGTTCCCGCGCTGAACCATGAACACGTAAGGCCTTAGTTGACCTTGCGCGAGCGCGCGGCCCAGTACGTGTCGCGCAGCGGCTGCTTGAGAATCTTGCCGCTCGGCGAGAGCGGAAGCTGATCGACGAACGCAACGCTGCGGGGGCACTTGTAGCGTGCAATCAAGGTCCGGCAATGCGCGATGACGGCCGCTTCGTCAAGCGTCTCACCCGCGCGTAGCGCAACGACCGCATGCACGCGCTCTCCCCATTGGTCGTCGGGCACGCCGACCACCGCGCACAGCGCGACTTGCGGCATCTGTGCAATGGCGTTCTCGACCTCGGCCGAATAGACGTTCTCGCCACCCGTCACGATCATGTCCTTCAATCGATCTACGACGTAGAGGAAGCCGTCCTCATCGAAATAGCCCGCGTCACCGGTGTGCAGCCAGCCTTCGCGCAGCACCTCGGCCGTGCGTTCGGGCTGGTTCCAGTAGCCGGCCATCGTCATCGGGCCGCGCGCGACGATTTCGCCAACCGCATGCGCGCGCGCCGTCGTGCCATCAGCGGCGAGCACGCGCACCTCCGCGATCGGCACGGGCCGTCCTGCGGCGCGCAGGCGCGCGGGTGGCTGCGCGGGGTCGTGACACCATGGCGGCAGCACGGCCACGACCGGCGATAGCTCGGTCATGCCGTAGAGCTGGCAGAAGCGCGTTTGCGGCAGGCGCGCGAGCGCGGCTTTGAGCAGCGCCTCGTCGATCGGCGCCGCGCCGTAGAGGACGAGCTTCAGGCTCGACAGATCGTGCGCCGCGAAGCGCGGATGATCGATGAGGCGCTTGAGCATCGTCGGCACGAGGAAGGTCTCGCTCGCGCGCTCACGCTCGATGAGCGCCAGCATGGTCTCTTCGTCGAACGCCGGAACGAGCACCTGGGCGCACAGACGCATCATCAATTGCAGCGTGAGCCCGAGGCCGCCCACGTGGAAGAGCGGCGCGAGGTTCAGCCCGACGGCGCCGTCGGGGCGCGGCGCCGCGAGGTTGCTCGATAGCTGGCTCACGTAGAGATTCGCGTGCGTGAGCATGACGCCCTTGGGGCGGCCCGTGGTGCCGCCCGTGTACATGATCGCGGCGAGATCGTCGCCGCCGCGCCGTGCGTCTTCGATCGGGGCGGCGGCGGCCATGCGCACGGCGGCGTCGTCAACGCCGGGCGGCAATGCAACGCATGCGCCGTCGGCGAAGCGCAGCACCGTGTCGAGCGACCGTGAAAGACCGCGCAGTTCGTCGACCAGCGGCAGGAATGCATCGTCGACGAGCAGGATGCGCGTGTCGCAATCGTCGAGCGAGGCGGCCATCTCTCGCGCGCTCCAGCGCGCGTTGACGGGGTTGATCACGCCGCCGGCCCACCAGGCCGCGTAAAGATACTCGACGTAGCGGTCGGAATTGAAGCCGAGCATCGCGACGCGCTCGCCGGCTTTCACACCGGCTTCGCGCAGCACGGCCGCGAGCCTGGCCACGCGCGCGACGAACACGGCGAAGCTCTGGCGACGCTCGCCGCAGATCAGCGCCGGTGCGTCGGGCTTCTGGAGCCGCGCTTTGTGCAGGGGTTGGGTGAGATGCATGTAGAGACTCCACGTGATGGGGGCGCTCGCCGCCCCCGCCGATGATCGGCCCGTGCGCGCAAGCGCTCAATCGTCGGATTCGACGATGTTGAGCACCCGCCCCCCGCCTATCATCGACTGCAATCTGGCGCGCGTTTCGTCTTGCAGCCGTGCGTGCGCCGCCATCCGAAAATCATGAGGAGAACGGTGTGTTCGCGGGCGAAAGCATTCAAGTGAAGCCGATCGAGGAGGGTCTCGTCGAGCTGTGTTTTCATCGGCAGGCCGAGGCGATCAACAAGCTCGATCAGCGCACCCTCGACGAGTTCCGCGAGGCGAGCGCTGTGATCGCGCGCAACGCGTCTGTGCGCGGCGTGCTGGTTACGAGCGCAAAAGACGTGTTCATCGTCGGCGCCGATATCGGCGAGTTCAGCGCGCTGTTCGAACGTTCCGCGCAAGCAATCGCCGCACACGTGCGGCGCAATAACGAAGCGCTCGCCGCTTTCGAGGATCTTGGGGTGCCGACGGTGGCCGAGATCAACGGCTTCGCGCTAGGCGGCGGCCTCGAACTGGCGATGGCGTGCTCGCTGCGTGTCATGTCCGAGACCGCGCGCGTGGGGCTGCCCGAGGTGAGCCTCGGGCTCTTTCCCGGGCTTGGGGGCACCGTGCGGCTTGGCCGCATTGCGGGTGCGCGGGTGGCCGTCGACTGGATTCGCACGGGCAAGCAGTTCGGCGCGGCGCAGGCGCGCGAGGCGGGCGTGGTCGACGCCGTGGCGGCCGCAGCCGGCTTGCGCGCCGCATCGCTCGACTTGCTGCGCCGTGCCGTGGCGGGCGAAGCGGACTGGCGGGCCGCGCAGCAGCGCAAGCGCGACGCGATGACGAGCGATGCGCGCGCCGGATTCGACGCCGCGCTGGAGCAGGTGAGCGCAGCCGCGTCGCCGCATCAGCCGGCCGCGTTGCGCGCCGCGCAGACGATGCAGCAAGGCGCGACGCTCTCGCGCGACGCCGCGCTCGACCAGGAAGCGCGAGCCTTTGCCGAAGTCGCGAAAACCCAGGCCGCCGGCGCGCTCGTGCAGACGTTCATGAGCCAGCAGGCGCTGAAGAAGCAGTTCCGTGCGTGGTCGGCCAAGGTCAGTCCCGTGACGCGCGCGGCCGTGCTCGGCGCGGGCATCATGGGCGGCGGCATTGCCTATGCGAGCGCGCTGCGCGGCACGCCGCTGCGGCTGAAGGACATTGCGCAGGGCCAACTCGATCTGGGCATGAGCGAGGCCGGACGCCAGCTCGCGCGGCAGGTGAAGGCGGGCCGTCTCGCACAGGCGAGAGCCGACGAAGTGCTCGCCTCGATCACGCCGCAACTCGACTACGCGGGCTTCGATCAGAGCGACCTCGTCATCGAGGCCGTGGTTGAAAATCTCAGCGTCAAGCGCAAGGTGCTCGTCGAGCTGGAACAGCAGGTGCGCGCCGACACGGTGATCGCGTCGAACACTTCGAGCTTGCGCATCGACGATATCGCCGTGCCGCTCGCGCGTCCTGAGAACTTTGTCGGCATGCACTTCTTCAATCCGGTTCCCGTAATGCCGCTTGTCGAGGTGATACGCGGTGAGCGCACGAGCGAAACGGCCGTGGCCTCCGCCGTGGGCTATGCGGTGGCGATGGGCAAGACGCCGATCGTCGTGAAGGACTGCCCGGGTTTTCTCGTCAATCGCATTCTCACGCCCTATATCAACGCTTTCGTCGAGATGGTCGCCGAGGGCGTGGACTTCGAGCGCATCGATCGCGCCATGGAGGCGTTCGGCTGGCCAATGGGTCCCGCGTATCTCCAGGACGTCGTGGGCATGGACGTGGGCAGCCACGTGGTCGACGTGATTTCCGCAGGCTATCCCGAGCGCATGCGTCCCGACGAGCGCAGCGCGCTGCGCCTCATGGTCGCGAACGGGCGCTTCGGCCAGAAGTCCGGCGCGGGCTTCTATGGCTACGAGAAGGACGAAACGGGCAAGCTGCGCAAGCGCGTCTCGCCCGAAGCGCACGCGCTGCTCGCGCAACAACGGGCCGTCGCGACACGCGTCATGGCCGACGCCGAGATCGTGGAGCGCATGATGCTGCCGATGATCGGCGAGGCCATTCATGCGCTCGCGCAGGGCGTGGTCGGCACGCCTGCGGAACTCGATACCGCGCTGCTGCTGGGCCTCGGTTTCCCGGCGCACGTGGGCGGCGCGCTGAAGTACGCGGACTGGCTAGGCCTCGACGCTCTGCTCGCGCGCTTCGCGCACTATGCGCCACTCGGCGAGGCGTACCGCGCACCGGCGCTCCTGAGCGAGATGGCCGCCGCGCAACGGCGTTTCTATCCGGCGTAACGGAGACAGCGCGACGAGCGCTGCTCCCCCGCCAGCATTTTCGATTGGGTACACCATGACTGCATCACCGATACTGTTCGAGCGCGATGGCGACGTCGCGATCATCACGCTCAACGAGGCCGCCAAGCTCAATGCGCTGAGCCTCGATCTGCAACGGCAATTGCGCGCGCGCCTCGCCGACGTTCGCGCAGACCGCTCGGTGCGCGCGCTGCTGCTCACGAGCGCGGGCAAGGCGTTCTGCGTGGGCGCCGACATTTCGACCGAAGGGCCGATGTCGCCGGGCACGCCCGGCCTCGGTCAGCGTACGGCCGACCTCATGCACGAGCTGTCCAACCGTATCGTGACCGACCTGCGCGAGTTGCCGGTGCCCGTGGTGGTCGCGCTCAACGGCGCGGCCGCGGGCGCGGGTGTGGGCATCGCGCTCGCGGCCGATATTGTCGTGGCTGCGCGCTCGGCGTACTTCTATCTGCCCTTCGTGCCGAAGCTGGGTTTGCTGCCCGACCTGGGCGCGACGTGGTTCCTCACGCGCCTGCTGGGCCGCGCACGCGCCAGTGCTTTGACGCTGCTGGGCGAACGCCTGCCCGCTGAGACGGCGGCGGAGTGGGGCCTGATCTGGTCGTGCGTTGACGACGAGCGGCTGCGCGAGGAGGCGCTAACCCTCACGCAACGGCTGGCGCGGCTGCCCGCATCGCGCGCGCTCGAAGCGCGCCGTGCGTTCGATGCGGGATTCGCCAATACGCTCGACGAGCAGCTCGTGTACGAGACTTCGCGTCAACGCGAGTTGCTGGAGCAGCCGGAATTCGCGGAGGGCGTGCAGGCCTTTCTGGAGCGGCGCGAGCCTGTGTTCGGCTCGCGCTGAGGGTGCCGTGGGAGGGGCGCATGCCCCTCGTTCATGCGTCTTGCGCCGTATCGGCTTCTGATGCCGCGACCGCTTCGGGCTCGTTGTTGCTTTCGGCCGTCTTGCGCGGCTTGCGGACCGCGGTCTTGCGCGCGGGCTTCTTCTTCGCAGCACTTTTCTTGTCGGTTGTATAGGCCGCGAAGCCGTCAATGAAGCGCCGTATCGTTTCGATGAAGAGTTGCTCGTCGTCGAGCGCGTTCGTGCGCAGCGCCTCGGCAAGGTGCGGATAGCGGGCGTGATCGAACTGCGGCATGGGTTCCACGCCGCGTGCGCGGCAGGCGGCTTCGAAAAGCGCCGAGCCGAACGTCAGCTTTTCGAGGCCCTCGACAAAAATCATGTGCTGATCAGGCGGCAACGGATAGTCGCGGATCCAGTGATCGTAGCTGCCGAGCAGCAGATGGCGCGGAAAGAACTGCAGGAGCAGCGGCGCCGCGTTCGGATGCTGAAGGACGGAGCGGCGCGTCGCCACGCTGAGCGCGATCATGCGCTCGCGCCAGTCCCCCTCCAGTTCTTCCGGAATCTGGACGTCGAGCAGAATGAGCCTCGCCACCTCGGCGAGCAGGGCGGTCTTGCTCTTGAAGTGATAGTAGAGCGACGGCGCCTTGATCCCCATTCGATTGGCGACGAGTTCGAGGCTGAAAGCGTCCAGCCCGCGGACATCGATTACCCCGAGCGCGGCACGCGCGGCGCGTTCGGTCGAAATAATTGGCTTGGTCGGTCGTCCCACAAAAACTCCGGTTCATAGATAAAAGGGTCACTTCCGGTGCGGCGCGCGCCGGGCAGGGGCCGCTCATCGTGTGTGCGTAGTGTGCCCGCCTCGGGAGCGCGTGCCAAGGGGCGGCGGCATGCGCCGCCACCCTGCGGCGGCGCGGCGGCGCGCAAACTAGAGCGTGGCGACGGGCGCGGCTTTCTGCGCGGCGCGTGCGGCGGCAAATGCCGGGCGCGCGCAGAGTCGGTCGAGGTAGGCGGAAACGGCCGGCGGCAACTCGCCGCCAAGGCCGAGCGCCTTGGCGAGCATGAGCGCGTAGGCAACGCTGATATCGGCGCTCGTGAAGCGGCCGTCCGCAAGGTATTCGCGATGCGCGAGTGCGCGATCGAGCACGGCGACCCGCTCGACGAACTGCGCGCGGCAGTCGGCGGCTGCGCCTGGCTGGCGCTGCTCCGCCGGCAAACGATGTGCGTAGCGAAACATGGCCGCGAGCGGCACCGTGAGCGATGCTTCTCCGAAATGCAGCCAGTTGAGCCAGTTGCCGTGCTCGGGGTGGCCTGGCGGCACGGCGAACGCGTTGCTTGCGTCGGTGGCAGTCAGGTATTCGAGAATCGCGCCCGACTCGAACAGCGTGGTCTCGCCGTCGACAAGGCAGGGCACCGTGCCGGCCGGGTTGATTTCGAGGAACTTCGGGGCGGTTTCCTTTGGAGGGTAATCTAAGTTTATAAGATTGTACGCTTTGCCCATTTCTTCGAGCAACCAAAGGCAGCGGAACGACCTTGCATCCTTGCAATGATAGAGCTTTAGCATTCGTCTCCTCCCGGTTTTGCGGGTTCTGTCGGGGTAAATACGCACTGCGATTTTATCTAATAGAATAAGATAATCATTGCGAGGCGTCAAACAACGCGCGCGGCCCGGCCGCGGCTTTCCCCAGTTCTTGCTCAACCCAGACAAGGCAGCCTCTCAATGGACACCATCGTTCCCACACTGCCCAGGTCAACTGAAGGCCTTTCCCAATCTGCTTCGCGTGGAGAGGGACCGCCCACCTCGATGCGTTTTCTGGAATCGCTGAAGGTCAAGGTCATGCCGCCCACGGCGGGCGGCGTGCAGATTCCGCGCGAGGCGTTGTGCGACAAGATCTGCGCTTCGCCGGCCAAAGTCGTGCTGGTGCGCGCACCGGCCGGCTTCGGCAAGACTTCCTTGCTCACGCAGAGCTTTCGCATGCTGGAGGCGCGCGGCGTGACGAGCGCATGGCTCACGCTCGACCGTTCGGACAACGACACCTCGCGTTTTCATCACAACCTCACGAAGGCCGTGGCACGGCTTGGCGTCGACGCGCGCGTTGACCCTATCAGCGCGCTCGCCTCGTGGCAGGGGCCGTTCGCGCTCTTTCTCGACGATCTCGAAACGGTGTATGAGCCCGCCGTGCTCGGCTGGCTGCGCGAAGTGATCGATCAGCTGCCGCACGGCTGCCGCGTCGTCATCGGCTCGCGCAACCTGCCCGCGCTCGGCCTCGCCCGCCTGCGCGCGCGCGGCCAGCTCTGTGAGATCGACACGGAGGACCTGCGCTTCGATTTGCGCGAGACCGACAAATTCTTCGGTCAGCGCAGTGCGATCCGGCTTTCCATCGACATGCTCGACCAGCTGCGCCGCAAAACCGAGGGCTGGATCGCGGGGCTCTGGCTCGCTTCGATGGCGCTCGAGCGCAGCCACGATGCCGCCGATTTCATCGAGCGCTTCTCGGGCGCGGATATTGGCGTGGCGGACTATCTCGCCGAAGACGTGCTCGCGAGCCAGCCGGAGGATGTGCGCGACTTCCTCTTGCGCACGAGCATCCTGCGCCAGCTCGACGCGTCGACGTGCCAGGCGATCTGCCCGCGCGTGGACTGCGAGCAAATGCTGGAACGCCTCGACGCGATGAACCTGTTCATCACGCCGCTAGCGGGCAAGACGCGTGCGTGGCGCTATCACAGCCTGTTCGCGGATTTCCTGCGTACGCAGCTCGTGCGGGAGCGGCCCGACGACGTCATGCGCCTCAATCTCGCGGCCTCGGGCTGGTACGAATCGCAGGGACGCGTGGTGCAGGCGATCGATCACGCGATCGAAGGCGGCGACTTTCCGCAGGCCGTCTATCTGCTCGACAAGTACGCGGAACCGTATCTTGAGCAGGGGCGCATGCGCATGCTCGCGCGCTGGTTCGCCGCGCTGCCGCCTGCGCTGCTCGACGCTCATCCGTTTCTTCAGGTCATGGCGCTCTGGGCAATCTGCTTCACGCAGGGGCCGTGGGTTGCGATGCAGCAGCTCGAAACGTCGCGTTGCATCGCGAGCGACGATCCAGGCGTGCGCGCCAATGTCGCGGCGCTGCGTCCGCTGCTGCTGGCCATGCAGGACCGTTACGAGGAAGCGCTGGAGGCGGGCCGCGTGGCGATGGCCGCGCTCCCCACGGGCAAACCATTCGCGGATAGCCTGCTGCTCAACGTGACGGCGAACGTGCTGGCGACGCTCGGCGAGGAGCATGAGGCGCAGCGGCTGCTCGACGAGGCGCGCCGCGAGCAGGGCAGCAGCGCGTTCAACCGTATGTACATCGAATCGTCGGAAGGGTTGCTCGATCTGTACGGCGGCCGCATGCGCCAGGCCACCGCACGCTTTCAGCTGGCCGTCGACGCCACGCGGCAAACGAGCTATCCGCACTCGCACGGCAATGCGTGGGCAGGTGTGCTGTTCGCCTGTACCCTTTACGAGGCCGACAAGCTCGAACAAGCCGACCGCCTGCTGAACGTCTATTTGCCGCTCGCGCGCGATATCGGGCTGCCCGACCACATGATCATGACGCACGTGGCCCGCTCGCGTATCGCGTTCGTTTCCGGCGACGTGGAGAGCGCGCTGCTGCTTTTGACCGAGCTCGAATACGTTGGGCATCTGCGCCAGTTGCCGCGTGTGGTGGCGAGCGCGAAGCTCGAGCGCGCGCGCGTGCTGCTGCTCCAGGGCAACAGCGCGGCGTCGCTCGACGAACTGCGGCGCGCCAACGACGAAGCGGTCTGGGGTCGCGAGCGCGACCAGCGGCTGCCCGCACACGATCTGGAGTACTACGCGCTGGCGAAGCTGCGCTGGGAGCTGACGTTTGGCGACGTGCACTCGGCCCTGCCGCTCATCGCGCGCGAAATGGCGGCGGCCGAATCGGCGCAGCGTTATCGCCGGCTGCTCAAACTGCGTCTGCTCCATGCGATCGGCCTGCAGCGCGCGGGCGATCTCGGCGCGGCCGTCAAGGAAGCCGACACCGTGCTGCGCACCGCGAGCGAAGAGGGGTTCGTGCGCCTCATCCTTGAGGAAGGCCCGGCCGTAGCGCCGCTGATCCAGTGTTACGACGCGCTGTCGCGCGAGCAGGCCGGCGCGCTGCGCAATCCTATCCTCTCTGAGTACGTGCAGCGCCTGCTCAAAGTGCTCGGGCCAGCGCCCGAGGTCGGCAACAGTGGTTTGCAGGAGCCGCTCACGCGCAGCGAGATCCGCGTGCTGCAACTGCTCGCGGGAGGCGATTCGAACAGCGCCATTGCGAACAAGCTCTTCGTTTCGGACAGCACCGTGCGCACGCACCTTCGCAACATCAACGTCAAGCTCGGAGCGCATAGCCGCACGCAGGCCGTGGCCACTGCGCGGCGCCTCGGGATCATCCGCTAGACGGCCGCAATCAGGCGGAGGGAAAAGAGAATGAGCGGACCTGAACCGCGCACCATGCCCTACCGGGCGGCGTATGGAAATGGCGTGTACGTGAGGTCGCTGGCCATCCGCAGTCCGGCGCCGGGACGGGTGAGCCTCGCGATGGAGGACCCGGTGCACGCGTTCCAGATCGACTTCGAGCACCGCGACGACCGCGTCACGGCGGTCCTGGCGGGCTGGTTGCGTCAACCGCTCAGCTCGTGCGCAGGCGCGCCCGAGGCGCTGGCCGATGCGATGGTGGGATGCCGCCTGAGCGACAACCTGTTCGATATCGCGCGCCACACGGATGCGGCTTCGCAATGCACGCACATGTACGACATGTTCTGCCTGGCTGCGACCCATGCCAGCGCGCGGCGCGCCGACTGCCGCTATGACGTGACGGTGCCCGATGCCGTGGACGGCCCGCGCCGCGCGACGCTCACTCGCAATGGCGAAACGCTGCTGGCGTTCGCCATCGACGGGAACGACACGATCGTCGATCCGCCCGCCTACGGCGGCATCGGCGTGCTGAAGGGGTTCATGGCATGGGTGCGCGCGCACGTGCCGCCGCAGCAACATGAGCACTATTTCATCATGCAGCGCGCGCTGTTCGTTGCGCGCAGCCAGCGGATCGACATCGAATCGATGATCGGCGAGCCGGCGAGCCACAGCGGTCCTGCCGCCGGAACCTGCTTCGGTTCGCAGCCTCAGCGATACGGGACGGCGCTGCGTGTTGGCGTCGTGCGGCGCTTCGAGCGCGAAACGGCCGGCGAAGCGCTGAACTTCTTCGATCCGCGGTAGGCGCGCGGAAGGCCGGTTTCAGGCATCGGCGTTGCCGAGGAACGTTTCGAACGTCGCGCGTCCGTTGGCCGGGCGCATGACGGTCGCGAGCGCGAACTGCTCGGCGTGGAATTGCTCGTCGAGCGTGCGCCCGTGGCCTTCGTCGATCAAGCGCTTGACCCATTGCACGCCGAGCGGCGGCAACGCCGCGATCTCGCGCGCCTTCGCGAGCGCCGTTTCCAGCAGTGAGGCGCGCGCGACGACCTCGTGATGCAGGCCAATGCGCAGGCCTTCCCCGGCACTCACGATGCGTCCCGTCATCAGGATCTCCTTCGCGCGCGCGGCGCCTACGAGTTGCGGCAATTGCCATGCGCCTTCGGCGGCGTTGTGCAGCGTTGCAGCGACGCGAAAGTCCGCTTCGGGGCACGCGAGGCGGATATCGGCCGCCATTGCGTAGAGCGCGCCCACGCCGTGCGCGAGACCGTTGAGCGCGGCGATTATAGGCTTGGGATGACGCGCAATCGTGTGGATCACCGGGCAGCGGTGCAGCGTGGCGCCAAGCATCTGATCGGCTTGCATCGCGGCCATCTCGCGAATGTCGTAGCCCGCGCTGAACGCACGCTCGCCTGCGCCGGTCAGGACAATGGCGCGCACGGTCTCGTCGCTGGCCGAGGCGGCTAGCGCGTCCGCCAGTGCGTCCGCGAGCTCGATCGTGACGGCATTGAGCGCGCGCGGACGATTCAGCGTGAGTTGCAGCACGCCCTCGTGCGGGCGCTCGATCAGCAATGCGGGTTCGTTCATGTGCGTGCGGCGAAAAGCCGAAGGGAAGGGAAGCGCTCAGTCCTGCATGTAGTGACGCCACGCGCGGTGGAACACGCGATTGCCGACTTCGTTGAGGCCGAGCAGCACCGGACCCGCATGCGGCATGTTCGCCGACGCCTGGATGCTGTTGCCCACGGGCACGTCCTCGTTGAGGATGGCGGCCGAGGCGATGTTCCAGTTCTTCTCCATGATCGCTTCGCCGCGTTCGTCGAGGTGCTTGTGCGGCGTGAGGATGCGCAGCATCGCCCGGCATCGGCCGGGGTCCCTGGCGTTCTGGTAGATCGTCCAGTGCTCGATATGATGCGGATGCAGCACGAAAGTCGCATTCGGCGAGACGAGATTGCCGAACACCGCATACTCGTCGAGCGGCGATTGACCCGGCGGCTCGTCGAGGATCCTGTCGATCGCGCGGCGCGGCGTGGCCGTCACATGATGGTGGCCGAAGTCCTCGATCGCCATCATGTTCAGATAGAAGTACGGCTTGATCGTCGCGCCGTGCACGAAAGACACGTGATAGCCGTCGAGCACGCCTTCGAGCATGATCTTCCAGTTCTGGTCGAACTCGAACGTCGCGCTGCGCCAGACGTGGTAGCGCTCGAGTCCGTACTCGGCGAGCAGCGTGTCCATCTCGGGGCCGAGATGAGCGGCCACGTCGATGCTGCCCTCCGGATGCTCGACGATCCAGACGAAGCCGTGGCGCTCCTCGACCGGCAGTTGCACGAGGCGCCGTTCATCTGTGCGGCAGGCGCCGAAGGTTTCGCTAAACGAGATCGCCTTGAGCGAACCGTCTCCCGCGTAGCTCCACCCGTGATATGGACACACGAACAGATTGCGCCTGCCCGATTCCTGCTTGACGAGGGTGGCGCCACGATGGCGGCACGCGTTGACCATCGCCTTGACGCTGCCGTCCTTCTGGCGCGAGACGATCGCTTCGGTCCGGTTGAGCTGCACCGTGACGAAGTCGCCGGGTTCGGGTACCTGCGAGCGGTGGAGCGCCATCATCGGCAGCTTCTCGAAGATCTTCGTGCGCTCGGCGGCGGCGATCTCCGTGTCGGCGTACATGGACAGATCGTAAGGCAGCATGTCGGCCGTCTGATCGGTCGTGCCGTTGCGCACATGCTCGAACAACCGTTGTGCAAAGCGCTTGTTGCGTTCGGGGCTGAAGTACATGGAGTCGATCCTTTGCAGAAGCCGAGGCTACGCGCCGGGTCGCGGCTCAGGGTTGCGGAGCGGCGAGGGCCTTGTCGGGCGCGGGTACATCGTTCGCGAAAACGCGCGCGGCATCGCGCAGCGACTCATAGAGCTGCGCGAACTTCGTGCGCTGCAGCTTGCCCGTTGAGGTGCGCGGCAGGCTCTCCTCGACCAACACGATCTCCTTCGGGGTCTTGTAGGCGCCAAGCGCCGCGCGCGCTGCCTGCATCAGCGCGCGCGCATCGAGCCCTTGCGCACCGTGCACGACGGCGACCACGCGCTCGCCCCAGTTCGCGTCGGGCATGCCGAACGCGACGATCTCGATCACCCCGGGCAGTGCGCTCATTGCGCGCTCGACTTCGGCGGGATAGATGTTGACGCCGCCGCTGATGACCATGTTCTTCTTGCGGTCCGTGATCTGGATGTGGCCCGCCTCGTCGATTCGGCCCAGATCGCCGGTGCGATACCATCCGTTCTGCCATGCTTCGGCGGTGGCGGCCTCGTTGCCCCAGTAGCCCGAGAACATCTGCTCGCCGCGCAGGATCAGCTCACCCACCTCGCCACTCTGGCAGGGCGCACCTGACACATCGACCACGCGCACTTCGACCGTGGGCAGCGGCACGCCGCAGGCCCAGGGCTTTTCGAGCGCGTGTTGCTCGTTGGGCGTGGCGATCAGCCCGCTCGCCTCGGTGCAGCCGTAGACCTGGCGGATGCGTACACCTTTCTCGATGTAACGCTGCAATAGCGCAGGAGAAACAGGCGCGCCGCCGGTCGCGGCGGAACTGAGCGACGCGAGGTCCGCCGTGGCGAACTGAGGCGAATCGGCCATGCGCTCCCAGAGAATGGGGACGCCCGTGATCGCCGTGATGCGCTGGCTCGTGATGGTCCCGAGCGCGCGCTCGGGATCCGCGGATTCCTCGATATAGATACAGCCGCCCGCGAGATAGGTCGGCGAATAGACCGAGATGATGCCGCCCGTAAACGCGAATGGGGCGAGCAGGAGCACGCGCTCCTCCGAGGTGAAGCGGTTTGCCGCGATGGTGCTCATGCCCATGGCGCGGATGGCGCGGTGGCTCAGCATCGCGCCTTTGGGCAGGCCCGTGGAGCCCGATGTGAACGTGACCACGGCGATGTCGTCGGGCTGCACGTCGATCGAAGGCGGGGGGGCGTCTCCCTCGATCGCCTCTCTGAACGCGATCGGCGCAACATCGGCCTGCAGCGCGAACAGGTGGATGTCGGCCGAGCCGTTCGCGCGCGCCGCGACGGACGGCGCCAGACGTTCGACATCGCGCGCGACTGAAACGAGCGCAGTGCAGCCCACGCTCGCGACGATCTCGCGCAGTTCGCCGTCGCCATAGCGCGGATTCAACGGCACCAGGATGGCGCCGGCTTTCAGTGCGGCGCACCAGGTGACGACCCATTCCAGGCAATTGTTGAGGAGGCAGCCCACACGATCGCCCCGACCGAGGCCTATGCGCGCGAGGCTCGCGGCCAGCGCGTTGGCGCGCCGGTCCAATTCGGCCCATGTGAGGTTCTCGCCCCTGAAAACGGCGGCCGGTTCATCGCCGCGCATGGCGGCCCAATAGGAGCAATAGCGGGCGAGATTCACGTTGTGTCTCCGAATGGCGATTGAGTCGCCTGTTTATACGGATTGCGCCCGGGCTGGGATGCGCCGCTTCGTGTTATCAGAAGCGGCGATCAGGCAGGCGCGGGGCGGCCGATCGCCCTGATTCTGACGGCTCGCGCGCACGTCGTGCGTCGTCGGTTCCGACGATTCGCCTGCTCGGGCGCGCGCCGCAAGTTCCTGCTCGTGAGCTATCTTGCATCGCCCTTGACTTTCATTTAGATGATGACTACCATCTAAACAACATCGAACCACGGAGCACGGGTCATCATGAGGAAGTCGAAGGTCGAAACGGCGCAAACGCGCGAGCGCATCGTGGAAGTTGCGGCCGGCGCGTTCAGGGCGAATGGCATCCATGCAACGGGCCTCGCCGACGTCATGGCCGCCGCAGGGCTTTCGCATGGCGGCTTTTATCGCCATTTCGAGTCGAAGGATCAACTGGTCGCCGAAGCCTGCGAAGCGGGCCTGGCCGGCATCGTCGAAAATCTCGCCGCCGCAGCGGCCGGGGCTACGGGCGAGGACGCGTTCCGTGCGGTCGTGGACGCGTACATGTCCACCGGTCATCGCGATGCGCGCGCAAATGGTTGCCCACTGGCCGCCATGGGCAGCGAGCTGGCGCGCGCGGACGACGCTGCGCGTGCGGCGGCGTCGCGCGGGTTCGACGCGCTCGTCGACATGCTGGCGGCGCGCATGGCAACGCCGGAAGAAGAGGCGGACCGGTCGCAGGCCGTGTTCACGCTAGCGGCCATGATCGGCGCGCTGACCATGGCGCGCATCATCCCCGATCAAGCGGCTTCGGCGTCGCTGCTGCAGGACGTCAGGCAACACATCGAAATGCTTTAAACGAAAACTGTCGCCAGAGAATGGCGATTCGATTCGCGCTCATATGTGCATATGCACTTGAAATGGAGAATTCATCATGCAACAGCGTAAGTTCCTGATTACCGGCGCTACCGGCAAAACCGGCGTGCATGTGGTGGGCAATCTGCTCGAAGCCGGACATGCGGTGCGCGCGATGGTCCATCGGGAAGACGCGCGCAGCGCTGCGCTGCGCGCGGCTGGCGCCGAAGTCGTGGTGGGCGACCTGCTCGATCACGACGATCTGATTCGCGCCACAGCAGGCGTGACGGGCGCTTATCTTTGCTATCCCGTGCGGCCCGGATTCATTCAGGGCACGGCGTATTTCGCAGACGCCGCCCGCCGCGCCGGTCTCGAAGTCGTGGTGGAAATGTCGCAGATCTCGGCGCGCGAACAGGCGAAAAGCCACGCCGCGCGCGATCACTGGATCGCGGAGCGCGTACTCGACTGGTCCGGTGTGCCGACCGTTCATATTCGTCCGACCTTCTTTTCCGAATGGCTGATCTTCCCTTGGGTGCGCGACACGATCGTCAAGGAAGGGCAGATCACGCTGCCTTACGGTGCGGGACGCCATGCGCCGATCGCCGCCGTTGACCAGGCGCGCTTCATCGCCACGGTGCTCTCGCAACCGCAGGGGCATATTGGCAAGACGTATGAGCTTTGCGGCCCGGTCGAACTCGACCACCACGGCATTGCCGAAGAAATCGGCAAGGTCATCGACAGGAAGATCGTATATCGCCCCGGCACGCTCGACGAATATCGGGCGCATTTGCAGAGGTACGACTTGCCGGAGTTTGTGATCCAGCACTTCATTGAAGTCGCCGTCGACTACCAGAACGGCGTATTCGAAGGGACCGATAAAGTCATCGAGCAAGTTACCGGAAGGGCGCCGCAGACGGTCGAGGCATTCGTTCGCGCCAACCGCGAGCTTTTCCAGTCTTGATCCAATCGATCGTTTGATTACTTTGCAGTACTGATCCAGGAGATTAAAAATGAAGATCAAGAATTCCGTTGTGTTCGTTACGGGCGCAAGCCGCGGCCTCGGTCTGGCCTTTGCACGCGAGGCGCTCGCGCGCGGGGCCGCCAAGGTCTATGCAGGGGTGCGCAACCCGGAAGGCTTTAGCGAGCCCGGCATCATTCCCGTCAAGCTCGACGTGACCGATCCGGCTTCGGTCACGGCCGCGGCGAAGGTCGCGTCGGACGTGACGCTGCTTGTGAACAACGCCGGGATCGCTGAAATACTCGAGACGCCGCTTTTGGCAGAGGCGGAAGAACAGGCCCGGCGCATTTTCGAAACGAATTTTTATGGCGTCATTCGCACGACCCGCACTTTCGAATCCGTGCTTCCGAGCGATGGAAACGGTGGCGTCATCAACGTGCTCTCCGATGTTTCGTGGCGAGCCGTGCCGTTCCTCGCGCCGTATTCCGCTTCGAAGGCGGCGGCATGGAGCTATACGAACAACATCCGGTTGCATTTCAGGGCGCGCAATATCGGCGTGGTCGGCGTGCATGTCGGCTTTGTCGATACCGATCTCACCAAGGATTTCGACGTGCCGAAAGTCAGCCCCGCCGATGTCGTCCGGCAAGCCTACGACGCGCTTGAGGCGGGCGAAAGCGAAGTGCTGGCGGACGAGGGAAGCCGGGAGTTGAAGCAATCGCTTTCCGCTGCGGTGCCGGGCTACATCGACCCCGCGGTGCTGCAGGCATGAGCAGCAGGTGGCCGGTCAATCGCCGCTCGGCAAATCCAGCTGCGCGTCGAGCCCAACGATTTTCCCGTCCACCACCCGATTGCGCAGCACGAGCGTGCCGCCATGGGCGGCCGCCACGCTGCGCGCAATCGTGAGCCCCAACCCTGTACCACCCGGCGCATCGCTGCGACGCGAATCGACGCGGAAATAAGGTTCGAACACGCGTTCGAGCAGCGCGGTGTCGGCAATGCCGGGCCCATTGTCGCTGATCACCACGCGCACGCCATGCTCAACGTCGCTTACGGTGACGCTTGCTTCGCCGCCATAGCGAATTGCGTTGTCGAAAAGATTCTGCAGGCAGCGTTTGAGATTGCGCGCAAAGCCCGGAATGGGCGCATGCACGCTGCCCGTCACGCTCACATGATGGCCCTGCTCGCATGCATCGCTCGCGAGGCCTTCTAGCATCGAAACGAGGTCGATGCGCTGGCGCGGCTCGGTGATCTCCACACCCTGCACGGCGTCGAGCGTGGCGCGCACCATGCCTTCCATGTCTTCGAGGTCGCCGCGCAAGCGCTCGCGCGAAGCCGCGTCCGGCAGCATTTCCACGCGCAGCCGCAGCCGCGTGAGCGGCGAGCGCAAGTCGTGCGAGACCGCGCTCAAAAAGCGCGTCCGCGCGGCAAAGCTGTCGATCAACTGCTGCTGCATGGCGTTGAACGAGTGCGCCGCGTTGCGCACTTCGCGCGGCCCCGTTTCCTGCAAGGGCGCGCGATAGATGTTGCGCCCGAGCGCTTCGGCCGCCGCCGCAAAGCGGCGCAATGGCGCAAGCGCAAAGCGCACCGCAATCAACGCGATCAGGCACACGGCAACGAAGCGCAGCGCATAGATGCGCAGCAGGTAATCCATCACGAGCGCGCCGCGCTCGGTATGCATGCCCGCCTGGCCCTCGTTCGCGTGGATATCGAGCCACCCTTGACCCGGCACCTCGAGCTGCACGTGAAAGTCGCCGGTCGGCATGCGCGAGTCGAACAGGCTCAGCACGCCGCCTTCGCGGCGCGCGCCGTCGCGCACCTGGGCGTCGATCAGGTGCACGTCGATGGGCTCTTGCAGGCGCTTGCGAATCACGCCCTCGATCAGCCCGGCGGTGGCGCGCTGCGCGAGCGAAAGCGTGGCGGGCACCGCTAGCGGCGCGCCTTGCACCCACTTGAGGCGGTAACGGTCGTCGCCGAGCGTGCCGACGATCGCCTCGCGCGTCGCGGCGTCGGGCGCGCGCTGGATCAGGCGCACCGTATCGGCGAGACGGCTGCCGAAGAGGCGCGCGGGAATTTCGAGCGTGCGGTTGTCGTGCGTTTCGAACCAGATCGTGCTGGTCAGCAACTGACCCGCGAACATGCCCGCCGCGAGAATCACGACGAGGCGCCCGAAGAGCGTATCGGGCCAAAGCGGCCAAAGGCGCAACTTCGATGCGAAACGAGCAAACCGCCTCACGCTTCGTACCCAACGTCGGCCACGAGCATATAGCCCTCGTTGCGCACGGTGCGAATGAGCGTGGCCTCGCGCGCCGAATCCTTGAGCTGCTGGCGCAGCCGGCTCACGCAGACGTCGATGGCGCGGTCGAGCGGCGTCATGCTCTTGCTGAACACCTGGTCGAGCAGAAATTCGCGCGAGAGCGGGCGGTTCGGATGGTCGAGCAGCGTGCGCAGCGTGCGGTAGTCCGAGCCGCCTAGCGAAACGACCACGCCGTCCGGCGAGCACATCTGCTTCATGCGCGTGTCGAGGCGCCAGCCCGCGAAGGTGATGAACGCGTTCGCGTCGGCGGGGCGCGTACCGGGCACCGCGCGCGTGCGGCGCAGGACCACCTTGATCTTGGCGAGCAGCTCGCGCGGATCGAAGGGCTTGGGCAGATAGTCGTCGGCGCCCATTTCGAGGCCGAGGATGCGGTCGAGCAGGCCGCCGCGCGCGGAAAGAATAATGACGGGCGTGTCGTGGACCCGGCGCAGCTCGCGCGTGAGGTCCAGTCCGTCTTCGCCGTCGAGCATGAGGTCGAGCACGATCAGGTCGACCTGGGCGGTGCCGAGTATCTGCTTCATCTGCGCGCCGTTGGTGGCGGCGCTCGCCTGGTAGCCCATCTCGCGCAGGTAGTCGCGCAGCAGTTGCCGGATGTTGGCGTCGTCGTCGACGACCAGTATGTGATCCATCTTTTTTCTCTTGCCGCCGCGGGACTGAAGCCGCGCCAACACATTCCATTACAAAACGGCCGGTTTCAACACATCGCCATTACAAATGACCGTTAAAGTTGCGCTCGCAAATAGCAATCGTTCGCATTTACAGAATATATCATGTTGACCTTTCGATTGATCCCTGGCTTGACCCGCGTGGCGCTGCGGGGCGCCGTATCCGTTGCGACTGCGGCTGCAACTTCGGCCGCCATCGCCTTGAGCTGCGGCGCCACCGCCGCCCAGGCCGCCACGCCGGCGCCCGCGCAGACGGCCCAGGCGCCGCGCGTCGTGACCGATCTCGCAGGCCGCACGGTCAAGGTGCCTGCCGAGCCGCATCGCATTCTGCTTGGCGAGAGCCGTCTGCTTGCGGCGGTCGCGCTGCTCGAGGGTCAGAAGCCGCTCGCGCGCATCGTGGGCTGGCAGGGCGACCTGCCGACCATGGACCCGCAGACTTACGAGGCCTACGCGCAGCGCTTCCCCGAAATTCGCCAGATCCCGCTGATCGGCAAGGCGACCGAGGACAGCATCAGCGACGAGAAGGCGCTCGCGCTCAAGCCCGATGTGGCGATTTTCAGCGTGGCGGGCCACGGCCCGAGCCGTTACAACGCGCTCGTCAAGCAACTGGAAGCGACCGGCACGACCGTGGTGTTCGTCGATTTCCGCGTGCACCCGATGCAGAACACGCTGCCGAGCATCAAGCTGCTTGGCGCGGTCCTGCACCGCGAGAAGGAAGCCGATGCCTATATCCAGTTCTATCAGCAGCATCTCGCGCGCGTGCAGCAAGTGGTGAATGCGATTCCCGAGTCGCAGCGCCCGAAGGTGTTCGTGGACATGCTGGCGGGCGTATGGGACGCGGGCTGCTGCCACACGGCGGGCAAGGGCAACTTCGGCGAGTTCGTGGATGCCGCGGGCGGCCGCAACATCGCAGCGGGCCTCTTGCCCGGCGTGCTCGGCGACATCAGCATGGAGCAGGTGATCGCGGCGCAGCCCGACGTGTATATCGCCACGGGCAGCCGCACGAAGCCCGGCCTCGCTTCGCTGCGCGTGGGCGCGCTCACGAGCGAGCACGATGCCGATGCGAGCCTCGCGCAACTGGTCGCGCGTCCCGGCTTCGACACCATCAAGGCGATTCACGATGGGCGCGTGCACGGCATTTCGCACAACTATTACGACTCGCCGTACAACATCGTCGCGATCGAGGCGTTCGCGAAGTGGTTCTATCCGCAGCAGTTCAGCACACTCGATGTGCACGCGACCGAGCGTGAACTGTATCGCCGCTTCCTCGCGATTCCCGATACGGGTACGGAGTGGGTCGATGCGCCGTTGCCTGCGGCGCAAGCGCAGCAGGCCGCGCGATGAACAGCGTGCGCCTGGCCGCAGAAGCCACGCGGCCGCTCGACGCGATGTCCGATGCGCACGACGCCAAGGCCCAGATGCGCGCCTACGCGCGCCTCACGCGCCGCCGCGTGCTGTGTCTCGCAGCGGTCGCGCTGCTGATCGTCGCCTCGCTGCTGTTCGACCTCAGCTCCGGCCCTTCGGGTCTGCCCATTGCGACCTTGCTGCGCACGATTTTCCAGCCCGCCTCGGCGGACCCCGCCACTAGCGTGATCGTGTGGCAGATCCGTCTGCCGTATGCGGTCATGGCGCTCGTGGTCGGCGCCTCGCTCGGCATTTCGGGCGCGGAGATGCAGACGATCCTCAACAATCCGCTCGCGAGCCCCTATACGTTGGGCGTTTCGGCGGCGGCCGCCTTCGGCGCGTCGCTCGCCATCGTGCTCGACGTGGCGATCCCGGGTGTCGCGCAAACGTGGATCGTTTCGGCCAACGCATTCGTGTTCGCGTTCGCTTCGGCGCTCATGCTCGATTTCGTCGCGCGCTGGCGCGGCATGAGCACGGCGGGCGTCGTGCTGATGGGCATCGCGCTCGTGTTCTCGTTTCATGCGCTCGTCGAGCTGATGCAGTTCATCGCCTCCGCCGACGCGCTGCAGGGCCTCGTGTTCTGGACGCTCGGTTCGCTCGCGCGCGCCGACTGGCCGAAGATCGGCGTGCTCACGGCGGCGCTCGCGCTCGCCGTGCCGTTCTCGATGCGCAACGCGTGGACGCTCACCGCGCTGCGTCTGGGCGAAGAGCGCGCGGCGAGCTTCGGCATCGACGTGCGGCGCCTGCGCCTGGGCACGCTGTTGCGCGTGTCGGCGCTTTCGGCGCTCGCGGTGTCGTTCGTCGGCACCATCGGTTTCGTTGGGCTGATCGCGCCGCATATCGCGCGCACGCTGTTCGGCGAGGATCATCGCTTCTATCTGCCGGGCAGCCTGCTGCTCGGCGCACTGATGCTCTCGCTCGCCTCCATCGCTTCGAAGCTGCTGATTCCGGGCGTGCTCATTCCGGTGGGCATCGTCACGGCGCTCGTGGGCATTCCGCTCTTTCTCGGCATCGTCGTGCGCTCGCAGGGGATGTCGCAATGAGCGGGCTGTCGATCCACGCGCTTTCGGTGCGCTACGGCAAGCGCGAAGTGCTCAGCGAATTGAGCGCGGGGCCGCTCGCGCGCGGCGAGATCACGGCGCTGCTCGGACCGAACGGCAGCGGCAAATCCACCTTGCTGCGCACGCTGGCGGGCCTGAACGCGCCGCGCAGCGGCTCGCTCACGCTCGATGGCGCGCCGCTCAAGCTGACTGCCGCGGGCGCTCGCTCGCACAGCGTGGTTTATCTGCCGCAAGCGTTGCCGGCCGGCGTGCGCCTCGCGGTGCTGGAGTCGGTCGTGGTGGCGGCGCGCGCGGGGCGCGATCCGGCGTCGCAGTTTGGCGCGTCGCGCGGGGCGTCATCCATGCAAATCGCGCACGCGCATGCGGTGCTCGAGCGGCTTGGCATTGCCGCGCTTGCGGGCCGCTCGCTCGACGAGCTCTCGGGCGGGCAGCGCCAGCTGGTGGGTATTGCTCAGGCGCTGGTGCGCGATCCGCAGGTGCTGCTGCTCGACGAGCCGTGCTCCGCGCTCGACCTCAATCACCAGTTCCAGGTGATGCAGGTGCTGCGCGACGTGACCCGCGAGCGCGCGATCGTCACGGTGGTCGTGCTGCACGACATCAATGCGGCCGTGCGTGCCTGCGACCGCGCGATGCTGCTGCATCGAGGGCGGATAGTGCGCCTGGGCGCACCGGCCGAGGTCGTCACCGCCGATAGCCTCGCCGAAGTGTTCGGCGTTCGCGCGCGCATCGAGCCATGCTCGCGCGGACAGCTTCAAGTTCTGATCGACGGTCTCGCCGGTCAGCAGGGCATCGCCAGCCGCCAGTAGCGCGGCCCAGCCAGCCCGTTCAATCCGCCGTTTCAGCGCGCGTCTTTACGACGCCGGCACCGTATTCGCACCACGCGAATGCGGTGCCGGTTCGCGCGCTGCGCGGCCATCGCCACACGTAACACTCGTGATCACTCGAAGGAAAAAACAATGAAAAAGACGCTCGTCGCCGCAGCCCTCGCCGCGGCTTACGCATGCGGGGCCCATGCGCAAAGCAGTGTGACGCTGTACGGCGTGATCGACGCCGGACTCTCGTACAACAGCAACGCAGGCGGCCATAGCCTCTTTGCGGCCGGCAGCGGCAACGTCACGGGCAGCCACTGGGGCGTGACCGGCAGCGAGGACCTGGGCGGCGGCACGCGCGCGATCTTCCGCCTCGAGAGCGGCTTCAGCGTGACGAACGGCACGCTGCGCCAGGGCGGGCGCATGTTCGGCTACCAGGCGTACGCGGGCCTCGAAAACAATCGCTACGGCGCGCTCACGTTGGGCCGGCAATATGACTCCGTGGTCGACTATCTCGCGCCGCTCAGCTTCACGGGGCGTCATCCGGGCGGCAACAATCTCTCGGCTCACCCGTACGACAACGACAATCTCAACAACTCGTTTCGCGTGAACAACGCGGTCAAGTACGCGAGCACGAACTATGGCGGCGCGAAGTTCGGCGCGCTCTACGGCTTCTCGAACGAGGCGGGCGGGTTCGACGACAATCGCCTCTACAGTTTTGGCGCGTCGTACGATTTCGGCGGATTCGAGTTCGGCACGGGCTACCTGCAGGCGAACAACGGCGGCAGCAGCAACACGAACGGCGCGCTCACGCTGACCGACCGCACGTTCATCGCGGCCCAGCAGCGCACCTATGGCGCGGGCGTGAACTACATCACGCGCAATGCGCGCTTCGGCTTTGTGTGGACGCGCACGCAGCTCGGCGGCCTCGACACGATCAACGGCGCGAACAGCCTTGGCCTCGTGCAGAACGGGCAGGGCGCAAGCTTCAGCAACTACGAGGTGAACGCGAGCTATATGTTCACGCCGCAATTCAGCCTGAACGGCGTGTACACCTACACCCAGGGCGCGCTTTCGAGCTCAGGCGGCGAACATCACCCGCGCTGGCACGAGGTGTCGGTGCAGGCCGACTATTTCCTCTCGAAGCGCACCGACGTCTATGCGCAGGCGACCTACCAGCACATCAGCGCGGATGGCTCGGGTCTGGGAGCGGATATCAGCGGGCAGTCGGCGTCGTCGACGAATCAGCAGACGGTTGTTGCGATCGGCATGCGGCACCGGTTCTAGGCGTGGCGCAGCCTGACGCAACCTAAAGCAGGCTGGCAACGCTGACGATGCTGCTTGCGCCGGCGTCCGCGCTAACACTGGCGCCGGCGCTGGCGAGCATCGTCCCGCGGCAACCAGGCGTGCCGCAGCGGCAGGTGTATTCGCGGATGGTGTCTTCGCAGGCGTCGTCGGACAATTCGAGCGCGTAGTCGATGAATAGCTCTTCGCCCGGCAGGATGTCGCGGCATGCGTCGATGAATACGTGGCCGTTGATTTCGACGGTTTCGCAGTTCGCCTGGCACGCGTGATTGAGCCAGCGCGCCCAGTTGCCGCCCTGGCCGCCGTCGATCACGCGGCCATCGGACAGGCCGAAGAGAAACGTATGCGCGCCGTCTTCACGCAGACGATAACGCCGGGCCGCGCTGCGCCAGCTCATGATCTTGCCTTTGTATTCGAAGATGCGCTCGCCGGCCCGCAGGGGGCGCAATGCGTAGACGCCTTTTCCGTGCACCGGCGACTGCCGGACAGTCATTCGTTTGCTCATGGCCATCTTCGCGCGCGTTGAACGCGTGCAGTATAAGCGGCTAGTATGAAAGCGAGTGTTGAAAATGCATATGAGCGTCGATGCTGCTTATCGCGCCTTCGCACGTTGCGTGCACCGTGTTGAAGCAGACCGCACTCGACTCGCCGCTGCTGACCCGTGCCTGGCACCCAGTTGACCTCGCGGGCAGGATCAGGGCAACATACCCGGGTTTATTTCTCGGGTTTCCCGATCCAATTCATGAGTGGGCATATGGCAAGCACGAATGAGCCAGGCGCAGAAGCCTCGTTGACCTATCGGCTGAAGGCCTTGACCAAGATCGCCGATCGTATGAGCAGCGAGATGTCGCGCGACAAACTGGGTGTGCCGTATCCGGAGGCGAGCATCATCGCCGCGATCGGCACGTTCGGACCGCAAACCGTGATGGACATCTCGCGGCGCGCCAACCTCGACAAGAGCCAGGCGAGCCGCACGGTCGAGGCCATGCTCGCCAAGGAGATCCTCGCGCGCGCCGGCAACGACAAGGACGGGCGCAGCGTCATCATTTCGCTCACCGCCGAAGGGCGCAAGATCTTCAAGAAGATCGGCCCGACGCTGGAAAAGCGCGACAGCGACCTTTACCACGGGCTGAACGAGGCCGAGCGCGTTGCGCTGCGCTTTTTGCTCGACAAGATCCTCGCGTCTCATGGCTGGGACGCCACGCCCTGAGCGCCTGCGCATCCGTGCATGACTTCCCGGCACGCAATCAGTCATTGAATTGTCATCAAACTGCCGCCGCGAGACGTAGCGCGGTTTTGTGGCGGCCTTGGCGTTAACGCTCAGTGGCGCCTGAACATAAAAGAATGGCATTGGAAGCAAAAAGCGCTTCTCTGGATTGCCGTATCGTTCCCTCACATTGAAAACCTGCTGAACGTGCCGTGCAAACGGTCGGCTTCAGCATGCGGATCTAATTTTTCCTTGGAGCGGGACGAAATGAAAGACATCATCGCGGAAAGCCACGAAACAAGCACCCACGATCGCGCGACGAGCGCTGTGGCACACACTGGCACGAACCGCGCAAACCACAGCGCCGCAGCGCGCTCGCCGTCGAACTGGGCGTGGGCGACTCCGACCAGCCAGTACGACTGGATGGACGGCCACGCGCCGTTCGCGCTACTCGACTAGCTCAAACGTGTCAATGATCTGGAGTCCGATGCGCTCCATTAAGCTATCGTTTGCGACAGGATGTCGCGAGCCATTGCCTTATTTCGGCACTATAGTTGACTTGTCATGTAAGTGAAAGTCGGCGGCGGGCTGCGCCGGAATGGAGGCAACAATGTTCAAAAACATCGGCGAAACGTATCTGGATCTGGTGGGCGATCGCACGCGCGTGCAAACCTCGCGCGTCACGCAGACGCTATTCGTGAAGGACAGGCTAGGCGGCCAGCTTCTGCTCGTTTCCCAGCACGGCAAGCCGCAGGCCGCGTTTCCGGCGACGGATCGCAATATCGAGGTCGTATTGTGTGCGGGCTTGCGCATACATGAGTACGTCATGCTCGACGGCCAGATCGACTATCAGGAAATCGCCGAAAGCCGAGACCATTTCGAAGACGCGGACGAAGGCATGGCCTTCGGCGCCGCGCACGCGTAGTCACCCGCAGTCACCCGTCGTTGCCCGAAGTCACTGCGGCTTCGGCGCCTGAATCATCTTCCAGCCGTTGCCGGCAGGGTCGCGAAAACCGGCGTCCACGCTGCCATAGCGGTCGACAGGCTCCTGAGTGAATTCCACGCCTAGCGCCTTCAGGCGCGCGTAGCTGGCACGGCAGTCCGCCACGGCGAGCACGAGAGGCGGCATGGCACCCTTGGCGACCATGGCGCGCAGCGTTTGCGCGGTGGCCTCGTCGTGAACGGGCGGCCCGGGCAGGAAGAGCCCGAGCTGGAACGAAGGCTGCTCCGGGTGCTGCACAGTGAGCCAGCGGTACGTGCCATTGCGCACGTCGGTATGCACACGGAATCCCAGCTTGTCGACGTAGAACTTGAGCGCTTCGTCCTGGTCGTCGACGTACAGGCCCACCACATTGATACCTTGGTTCATGTCACCTCCTTGATGGATGGCCGCACTTTAGCCTTGCCCGCGCGCCGGCGCTTCTCCAAAACTGCTGTGGTGAGGTCGGGGCGCTGCGCGGCTTTGAGCACGCAGGCGGGCACGCGGTCGATCTCGGGCAGGTTGGCCCGCACCTGAACGCGCATGGCGCTGGGGCTCAAGCCGGTAACGTCGCGAAATGTGCGGCCAAAGGTGCCAAGACTCTCCCAGCCGGTGGCGAAGGCGATATCCGTGATGTCGAGATCGGAGTCGCGCAACAGGGTGGTGGCCTGCTCGATGCGCCGTGTGAGCAGATAGCGATGCGGCGGGAGGCCGAAGGCACGCTTGAAGGAGCGCGCGAAATGCGCTTCGGAAACGCCGCTGACCTCGGCGAGGCGCTTGACCGGCCACGCCTCGTGGGAGGCGGCGTCCATGCGGTCTTTCGCGCGCAACAGACGGCGCAGCAGGGCCGGGTCCTGAAGGGGTTCGGTGTCGGGCGGGGCAGGCTGCGCGTGGTTGACGGCGGGTGCGCTAGTCGGCATGCATTCGTTTGAAATGGGTGGCATGCCGGTAGTTTAGGGCCCAACAGCGATCGAGAGCCGCTGACTGGCTTGCGATCGGGTGGGCCTGCCAGGCGTTGCTCACTGCGACTCGACGAACTGGATAATCTCGCCGTTGTCGCGCTTGAGGTACAAGTCAGCGCCTTTCATGCGCACCTCGTTGCATGAATACGGCATCTTGCTGCCCTTGCTGCAGATCTTGCCGTCCTCGGCTTGCCAGTTGCCGTGGTCGGCGAAACCTTTGCTCGACTTGAAGTCGTAGTCGCCGTTATTGCCATACTGCACATGCCATGTGCTGCCGTCGGCAATCTTGAGGTCGAACGCCTTGCCTGAAAGGCGTTGCTGGAGGTCGGCCGCGCTGGGGCTCGCGGAACCATCGGGGAAGGCCGCTGCATCTGCGAAAGCCGTAGCGGGAACGATGAGCAGGAGCGCAAGCAGCTTCTTCATGGTAGGTCTCCTGAAAGCCGGATTACTGCCTTGCTTCGACACGATGGAGTGGCGCGTGCGCTCGGGGGATAGCCTTGTGCGTGGCGCGGAGGCGGGCATGGCGCGCCGCTCCGTTCATGTTTTCACTATAGCCCTGCGCGAATGCACAGATGTGGCCCGGCGCACACAAGGTGTGTAACCGAGGCCGCACGTCGATGCCAGCGCATCGTTCGGCATGACGCCTCGATGCGCTGGCGGGCCGCGAGTGACTGGCCCCCCGGACCTTACTTCAACCGTCCCGCCAGGAACTGCTGCAGCCGCTCGCTGCGCGGCGCATTGAGCACTTCCTTGGGGTCGCCTTGCTCTTCGATCTTGCCCTTGTGCAGAAACACGACGTGATTCGAAACGTTGCGCGCGAAGCCCATTTCGTGCGTGACGACGATCATCGTGCGGCCTTCCTCGGCGAGCTTTTGCATGACCTTGAGCACTTCGCCCACGAGTTCGGGGTCGAGCGCGGAGGTCGGTTCGTCGAACAGCATCACTTCGGGCTCCATCGCCAACGCGCGGGCAATCGCCACGCGCTGCTGCTGGCCGCCTGAGAGGTGCGACGGGTACTTGTGCTCGACACCGGCAGCGAGGCCCACCTTGTCGAGATACTTGCGCGCGCGGGCCTCGGCGTCGCTGCGGCTCAGTCCAAGCACGCTGACAGGCGCCTCGATGATGTTCTCGAGCACGGTCATGTGCGCCCAGAGATTGAAATGCTGAAAGACCATCGAAAGGCGCGTGCGCATTTTCTGGAGCTGCTTCGGATCGCTCACGCGCAGCGCGCCGCTGCGGTCGGCGCTCGTGCGGATTTCCTCGCCATTGAGCGTGATGCGTCCCGAGCAGGGTGATTCGAGAAAGTTAATGCAACGCAGAAACGTGCTCTTTCCCGAACCGCTCGATCCGATCAGGCTGATCACGTCGCCAGCCTTTGCCTTGAGCGATACGCCCTTCAAAACCTCGTTCTCGCCGAACTTCTTGTGCAGGTCGTCGACAATCAGCTTGTACATACTCGGTTCACTCCATCAGGACTGCAGGAAATTCTTTAATGGCCTTGCGGCTTCAGATAGGCCAGCACACGGGTTTCGAGGCGGCGGAAACCCCAGATCAGGGCGAAGACGATGGACGCATAGAGCGCCGCTGCAATGCCGTACGCCTGAAACGTCATATAGGTGGCGGAATTCGCGTCGCGCGCCACCTTCAGGATGTCGGGCACGGTCGCGGTGAACGCGAGCGTCGTGGCGTGCAGCATGAGGATCACTTCGTTGCTGTACGAGGGCAGGGCGCGCCGCAACGCGGAAGGCAGAATGATGCGCGTGTAGACCTTCGTCTTCGACATGCCATAGGCCTGGGCCGCTTCGATCTCGCCATACGAGGTTTCGCGAATCGCGCCCGCGAAGATTTCGGTGGCGTAGGCGCACTCGTTCAATGCAAACGCCAGCAGCGTGCAATTCATGGCACTGCGAAAGAAGTCGCCAAGCACCGGATTGGCATGCACGAAATGCAGGCTGTAGAGGCCCGTGTAGCACAGCAGCAACTGCACATAGAGCGGCGTGCCGCGGAACACGTAGGTGTAGACCCACACGGGCCGCGAAAGCCACGGGTTGCGCGAAGCGCGTGCAATGGCGAGCGGCACGGCAAGCAGAAAGCCCACTACGATCGAGACGACCAGGAGCCAGAGCGTAATGGCGAGGCCGCTGGTGTTGAAGCCGTCGCTGTACAGATAGTTGGGCCAGTATTGACGAAGCAGTTCGATCACAGCGCTGCCCTCCGCACACCGGTCGAATAGCGCTTTTCGAGGCGGTGCAATGCCAGATTGGAAACCGTGGTGATGGCGAGATAGATCGCGCCGGTCACGAGCGTGAAAAAGAAGAACGCCTGGGTGGCCTTGCCCGCGTCCTGCGCGGCTTTCACCACGTCGGCCAGACCGATGATCGAAACGAGCGCCGTGGCCTTCACGAGCACCTGCCAGTTGTTGCCGATGCCGGGCAGCGCGAAGCGCATCATCTGCGGGAACAGGATGCGCGTGAACACGCGCGTGGAACTCATGCCGTATGCGAAGCCCGCTTCGATCTGTCCGCGCGGAACGGCGAGAAACGCGCCGCGGAAGGTCTCCGTGAAATACGCCCCGTAAATGAAGCCGAGCGTGATGACGCCGGCCACGAACGGGTCGATGTCGATCTGGTCCATGCCCATCATGTCGGTCACGTCGTTGAGCCAGATCTGGATGCTGTAGAACAGCAGCAGCATGAGCACGAGGTCGGGCACCGCGCGAATGAGCGTGGTGTATGCGGTGCCGATACGCGAGAGCATGCGGTTGGGCGAGAGCTTCGCGGCAGCGCCCGCAAGCCCGAGCACGAACGCGGCGCCGAGCGAAAGCACCGCGAGTTTGATGGTTTCCCACGTGCCCGCGAGGAGCAGCGGGCCGAAGCCTTGAAAGACCATGGAAGGATGTCCTCGTTCAGGGGAGCCACGCTCCCCTTTGTGGTTGCAGGAGAAGCCAGCGGCGCTTAGCCGCCGTACACGTCGAAGTCGAAATACTTCGACTCGATCTTCTTGTACGTGCCGTCCTTGATCATGTCGGCGATCGTCTTGTCGATCTTCGCCTTGAGGTCGGCGTCTTCCTTGCGCAGGCCGATAGCAGCGGCGCCGGTGGGGATTTCCGAGCCTGCGAACGCGAAGCCTGCGCCGCGCGGCGTCTTCAGAAAGCCGAGATTGGCCTGCACTTCGTCTTGCAGTGCAGCGTCGAGGCGCCCTGATTGCAGATCCAGATACACCTGATCCTGGTTCTGGTAAGGAATCACGTTGACGCCCTTGGGCGCCCAGTTCTGCTTTGCGTAGGTCTCCTGAATCGAACCCTGCTCGACGCCCACCGTCCGGCCTTGCAGCGAAGCGACGCTCGGCTGCAGCGGCGAACCCGCTTTCGCAACGAGGCGCGTGGGCGTATTGAAGAGCTTGGCCGAGAAGGCGATCTGTTGCTCGCGCTGCGGGGTGATCGTGAGCGCGGAGAGCGCACCGTCGAACTTCTTGGCCTTCAGGCCCGGAATCATGCCGTCGAAGTCCTGCTCGACCCACACGCACCTGGCGTTCAGGCGCCGGCAGATCTCATTGCCGAGGTCGATGTCGAAGCCGACCAGCTCGCCATCCGTCGCCTTCGATTCGAACGGCGCGTAGCTTGCGTCGGTGCCGAAGCGGATGGTGGACCAGTCCTTCGCATACGCGCCACCGGCGGCAAGGGCGAGGGCGACACACAAGGCAAGTTTCTTCATGAAGTCTCCGATAGGAATAGTTGGCGTGTGCCCGGTCATGTACTGGAGGTTCGGCCCGGCAAGTTGTCTATACAATTATCGATGTGTCGAAAAGACCGGCAATCGGTGTTATCACCTGGGGATTTCACTGTGTCGAAATCGAAAGATGGCGTAATTCAGGCGTCAGGAAGTGAAACTTCGGGTATACGTGGAGCAGATTGAACTTGTATAGACAAGCTCGCTTCGGTAATCTGATTCCACCTTGTCCAGACAACTTTGACACCGCAATGAACATCAAACTGACTCCCGGCCATCTGACCCTTTCCCAACTGCGCCAGATCGCGCGCGCTGATGAAAACGGCGGCGTGAAGCTCGAACTCGATCCGGCCAGCTTCGCGGCCATCGACGCCGGCGCACGCGCCGTTGCCGAGATCACGGCGAAGGGCGAACCCGCCTACGGCATCAATACGGGCTTCGGGCGTCTGGCGAGCACGCATATTCCGCGTGACCAGCTCGAACTGCTTCAGCGCAACCTGGTGCTTTCGCACGCCGTGGGCGTGGGCGAGCCGATGTCGCGTCCGGTCGTGCGCCTTTTGATGGCGCTGAAGCTGTCGAGCCTGGGCCGCGGCCATTCGGGTATCCGCCGTGAAGTGATGGACGCGCTCATCACGCTGTTCAACGCCGACGTGCTGCCCGTAATTCCGGTGAAGGGTTCCGTGGGCGCCTCGGGCGACCTCGCACCGCTCGCGCATATGTCGTGTGTGCTGCTCGGCGTGGGCGATGTGTTCGCAAAGGGCGAGCGTATGAGCGCGCTGGAGGGCTTGCGTCTCGTCGGCCTCAAGCCGCTCGCCCTGCAGGCGAAGGAAGGTCTCGCGCTG
>NZ_CAJMZA010000024.1:0-114977 GCF_905220195.1 Paraburkholderia sp. J8-2 | reverse complement strand
ACTAAAAAAACCGTCCAGACGTTTTGCTTTCTCTGTATCTCGTGCTAGACTTCGCTCCAGTTCTTCACCTTGCATAAAATACGAACCGTCTGGACGGCTTTATTATTCCGCGAAGACAGCGGAGATTACCTGCTGACGTCGTAGATCAAACCGCCCAGACGCCTTTGTTCATGCCGTTGCCGCCGTGTATCTCTCATGGGACCCAAAATGACAATCACCAGGAATGTTCGCCACCTGCTTTTCGCGCTGTCGTTTCTCTCGCTGGCAGGTTGTGCCGGTGTTCAACCCGTCGCCTATTCCGGCATTCCGTCGTCTTCGTACCTGAAGGCGAATGCCCACGACGATACCGGGCGCATCCCGTATAACTACTCGACGACGGTGAACTGGCAAGCCTACTCCAGGGTGATCGTCGACACGGCCACCGTCTATAACGGTGCTGACAGCCAGTTCGGCGACATGAGCGACGCCGACAGGGCAGCGCTGGCCATTTACCTCCAGAAGTCTTTCACACAGAGACTCGGGACGAGATTTGTCTCGACTACGCAGCCCGGTCCGGGCACGCTTCGCGTCAAGCTGATCCTCACGGGTGCCGAGACCACGAAACCCGTGATTGGTCAGTTCACACATTTCGATATCGGCGGAAACGTCTATAACGGTGTGCAGGCCGTTCGCGGCGGTAAGGCGATGTTTGGCGGCTCCGTTTCGTACGCAGTCGAGATTTACGACGCGTCGAACAACAAGCTTTTGAATGCCTACGTAACAAGGCAGTATCCAAACGCCATGAACCTGGTCGCGAGTTTTGGCTCACTCGGTGCGGCGAAAGCAGGGATCGACAAGGGCGCCGACGCGTTGGTCGCTGAGCTCCGGTAAGCAAGAACACACATCGCGCGACACGGTGGATCAGTAGCGTGGAGCCACTGTGCGCGTAAAGCCCTTGCCGTGCATCCGGTCTCGTAGGTAACCAAATCGGCTGACGGAGCGTCCAATGCCTGGAATCGCGTCCCTCTTCGCACTGCCCCTCCCTTCGCCCGTTATGGTGGCGCTGGTGTTCGTTGCCGCTTATCTGCTGGTTGGCATTCCGCTTCATTTCCTTGCCGGTGCCGAAGCGCGTGACCTATGGGCAACGTGGACCGGACTGTTCGCCGCACTGATTTACATGGTGGTCTTCATTGACTTCTATCCTGAAGCGCACGATGTAACCACACGTCAACCGGCCGTTGCGCAACAAGGACTTTCCGTATCAGGGGAAGCGCGACAGCTGCATCGCGAAGCCAGAAATTGAGTTGGCCAGTTATATGTCGCTGGCTCAGGCGTGTGGCAGACGCACTATGGCGGATCTTACTCTGCGTGTATCGCGTAGTAGTTGGCCAACTTTGATTCAACCGTACTGGTGACAAACCTGCGACTGCTGGGCTCCTCGTTTTGAAGGACAGTTGATGTGGGATCAGGCAGTCATAACCCGTCCGATGACGCTATCCATACAGGCCATTTTTCACGATGAATTCTTCCTCCCAACTCCAGCCCGGCGCCGCGCGGACATCCCGCAGGCTACTGGTTTGCACGATCCCGGTACTCACGGCCCTCTTTTGTGTGCTCGTTACTGCAATGGTATTTTCTGGCGATGTGCCAGGACTCACCGAAGGATTCCCATCCACCAGCAATATTGACATACACAAGAATCAGATTTCCTTGAGCCAATCTGAATATCAACCGTGAATTCTGTCGGTTTTGAAAATATTTCCGTCGATATGTGATGTTCGGGTTTGTATCGCAAAGCAGCTGAGTGTGCTATCCACTCCCGTGTGGCCCGATTCCGACCGTCAAGACAAGCGCAGAGAGATGGCATACATCATCGGCCAGGACGTGGGCGCGATTCTCGATCTGTTTTGGTCGAGTGCGTATTCGATGTTCTGGATAGTGGGGCTGGCGACAACATTTCTATCGCTCATCGCGGCCTCTATTTTCCTCATGCGACGGGCAGAATCCTTTGAGGTTTTCTTAGGCGCAACCGCAGGACTGATTGCAGGCCTTTCCTATTTTTCCCTTGCGCTTGGAACGCTCCCCGAAAGCGATGCCCGTGCAATGTGCTCGACAGGTTCGCCGACGCCTCGCGTCGCTGTACACACGAGTCCGATAGCCTTGTCTGGTGAAGGTCAACATGGTCGATGCAAGACAATACACTAAACGCCATTTGTTTTTCTGATCGAATTTCAACCGCAGAATACTTGTCCAGAATCCCGTTTGCACAAGTAAAAAGCCGCTGGAAGTTATTTGGAGGTAGGTAATGAGACGCCTGAGAGCCAGTCTGACTCTGTCAATCGCGTTCACGTGCATGCTGGCATGGGTGTGCTGCGACTACGACAGAAAGTGAAGTCAAACCAGAGAGTATTTCGGAATTCACAATCGGCGCGACAACTCAGCAATACGTAATCTGGAGGCTGGGAACCCCGTCTTCAACAACCACCCTACCGGATGGATCGACGTTTCTGGTTTACACCTTCACGGGTAAGCCGCCATTTTGGGACAGAGTGATCTCAAATTTCGGACCGTACGCAACGACAAATGTCCGCAGAACCACCGTCAGCTTTATTTTCGGACCGGACGGGATTCTCAAGAAATCGGATACCGTTTCATATCAATGATCGCCTGTACGAGCTACGGAACACAAAGCTGCTGGTCACCCGCGGACATCCACGTTGACGTTGACTCATCTCCGCTTCCATGCGCATGTGAGCGCTTTCAGGTGCAAGCGTACCGGCGCCATTTCTTTTCAGGATTTCCCTACCCTCCTTTCAGCTCATCCTTCTTTATCCTTGTGACATTCCCGCCATAATGAAAAGTTCAAGCCTTCGCTCCCGCGTCGCATTCTCAACGTTGTACCGTGTTTCAGGCAAATGGCGGCTCGTGTGCACATCGACCAAAAGCAAAAGCCGCAACCCGCGGCCACGATGCTGCATTGTGGATCGACGCTTCGTTCCGCAGGACCAGAAGCGAACCTTCAATCGCAACGAATGTATGGCCGCCCGCCGATGAACGCCGCCTCAATCGCGGATGTCCTTGCAGCTGCAAGCACCGAAAAAATCGATAACACATACATCGGTCAACGGTCCAGTGAGAATTCGCCGGTTCGATCAGTCAGTACGAATCGGCTGCCCAGTGAAATTGCGGCCTAAGGACTACGATCCTGGATTTGATCACTATGCGTATCGCGGTTCTCGATTATGACCCTGGCCAGTCGCGATTCGTCTACGAGGCGCTGACCGCTGCCGGCCACGACTGCCATGTGTTTGCCGAGGGCGGCGCGCTGATTCAACGGATGCAACGGGAAACCTTTGACCTCGTGACGCTCGACTGGAACGTCGTTGACATTCCGGGTGATGCTGTACTTGCCTGGATCCGCAATAACGTCGACTCGAATCTGCCTGTGCTTTTCATGGCAAGCCGCACGGGCGCGCAGGACGCCGTCCATGCGCTGAATGCCGGCGCCGATGACTACGTCACCAAACCGATCGCCGCCTCCCTGCTTCTCGCGCGCGTCTCTTCGCTTTTGCGCCGGACTTTCCAGCAGGAAGCGGCGGCGACCTCGCAGCAGTTTGGCGAGTACCTGTTCGATATTCGGGAGGGTAAGCTTTTTCGCCACGGCACATGCTTACCGGTTACCCGGAAGGAGTTTCAGCTCTCGCTACTACTCTTTCGCAATCTTGCGCGCCCGCTATCGCGAGCTCAAATCCGCGCGACGGTCTGGAAGCAGCTGACTGACATTCCCACGCGTACGCTCGATACACACATTTCCACCGTACGAGTCAAACTTGGACTTCGGCCAGAGAACGGCTATTGTATCGTCCCGATTTACGGCTACGGCTATCGTCTTGACAAGCTTGATGCAGCTGCGGTGGGCTTGTCATAAATGCTCGGAAGAGGTTAAATGGCCACTCGTTTCGCGCCTCATATCCCGAGGTGCGCAGTTGATCAAGAAACCAGCGCAATGGCGCCTCCTTTCGCGTCGAACCTCCACAAGCCGCTCGTAAGAACAGGTTGCACGGATGCGGGTATCGAATGCATCACGAAGCGTCGAAGGGCATTCGAGTAGCGTCTGCGTCGCACCGGTGCGCCAGCGTGATGCACTGTGTGGATGTGCCGGCCCCCGTGCCCGCTTCGGTCAGTGCGGTTGCCTTGGCGGCGCGACCAAACACAGCAATGACTCATCCCAAGTGAGACTCATTGTCATCACATCCTGAACGAGCTTGCCCGCTACCGCCCCGATCTACTCTCTCTGTTCATCATTTATCCCCCCTCATCCCGTCACGTGCTTCGCTTAGTGATTGTCGTTGCAAGGATGGATAGATCGCGAAATCCGGACCTGACGTACAAGTGAAAATCCCGTTGGCATTTGCAGACCTGCATGCACTTTGTGGCTGCGCGGCGTAGTGCTCATCTAGTTGCCGGATGCCATGGCTCGACGACGCGCGATGCGTCTACTGAATTTCGACTATAACTTCCCTCTGATCCAAGTGATCGCATCCTCGAAGACGGGCCACTGGCAGCGACCACAAGGAAACGAATCAGGAGCAAATCGTGCGGTTGGGCGAACGAAGAGACGTTCCTCACGTCAGAAAAACCATATTGCACCAGTGTTCGAGTCGGCAGACGCAATTGACGGCGTGCGTGCATTCGCAGAAAGGCGCGAGCCTCGATGGAGCGGAATTTGACATTCTTCCCGCCCGGCGCGCAAGCGACGGGGATTCCTTCTACAGGACGACGTTCCGTCGCTAGCAATCGCATCAGCGAACTCGCGCCGTGATTCGTTGCCCCTCGGCTCGGCACGGCAGTCTGAAGGTCACGATCTCCACTCACGACGACGCTGGTGCCACGCTTACCGTGGAATCGTGATCACGACACGTAGCAGGCTGCTCCAGTCGCGGCTCGCGTGGCCTTGCGATAGACACGGGCCCGTGCTCCGGCGAATTCGACTCAAGCCACATCAATTTCCGTTTGCTCGCATCAACGACCAACCGAGTGGCGTCCCTCAAAATGGTCGCTTTCAATTCGGTCGTCCGTTTTGATCGCCGCAACAGCCCGACGCTTGTCGGCAATCAACACGATGGAGCCGGCCTTCAGGGCGGCCTCTGCGACATCGCGCGAGCGCATTGTCCGGCGGCGCACGCACTATCTCAACCGTGAGCCCGCCTGTCACATCCAAGACCTTTGGCGATTGTCCGCGACATATTGCACCCCTCCGAACTACGCTACGCCCCGGCATGGCACCCCATTCCAGTGATTGCGAACCATACGAAAAGCTTTCGAGTAGTTGCTTTCGAAGTTCGTCACATGTTTGCGAACCAATGCAGCTAGGTCATAGCCAGAGGGGAGTACTGCGATCATGGCTACCGCCAACTGAACGTCGCACGCCTAGAACCGCGCTCCCCGATCCGTCGATGACGGTGGCCGCCATCGACGACCCTGGTCGATCGCTCGACGATCCTCGAGCTCAACGTTGAAAGCTACTTGCGTCGTAACGCCAGCGGAAGCAAGCGTACCCGCCTGACGAACGAAAATTCCCGCCCTGCACGGCGACGTGCCGGGGGCGTCACCCTCGAATTTTGATATTGCTTGACATCGCCGGAGGAGTTACACAATAGTAAACAGTAGTTTCATGAAATACACCACATGAATGATGAAGGGGACACTTGGAGAACATATGAACAGGAACAATGTTAGAGGCGGAGCAGCAGGCGGCAGGGCGTTGGCCGCCGCGTCGCTGGGCAATGTCATCGAGTGGTTCGACTACGGCGTGTACAGCTTCGCCGCAATCACAGTCGGAACACACTTCTTCCCGACGAGCTCCTCGGTTGCGGCCGCGCTAGCGTCATTCGCAGTGTTTGCCCTTTCCTTTCTGATCCGTCCAATCGGCGGCATCATCATCGGTTCCTTAGGAGACCGCCGCGGCCGTCGGGACATGCTCATGCTAACCGTCGGGCTGATGACTCTAGGAACGGCTCTGATTGGCCTGCTCCCGACCTATAGCGAGATTGGCGTGGCCGCCCCAGTGCTCCTTGTCGTGGCGCGCATGATCCAGGGGTTTTCGGCGGGCGGGGAATATGGCGGCGCAAACACATTCGTGGCCGAAGTGGCACCGTCTGGCCGGCGAGGGCTCTTTGGAAGTGTCCTGGAGTCTGGCGTGCTGTTTGGCTACCTGTCCGGGGCAGCTATCGTAATCGGTCTGATGCACGTGCTGTCCGCTGACGCATGGAAGGCATGGGGCTGGCGACTACCGTTTCTGATTGCCTTGCCGCTTGGACTCCTCGCAGTCGCACTACGCAGAAACCTCGAGGATTCTCCCGTATTCAAGAAAATGAAAGCGTCTGGAGAGCAAGTTGCCTCGCCGTTGGCGGATTCGTTTAGAAGAGCCGCACGGCCCATGTTCCTAACAGCCGCCTTGGTAGCGTTCGGAAACAGCGCCTACTATCTCATTCTGGCCTATTTGCCGACCTACCTACAAACCGACCTCAAGATGTCGGGGGACGCCGCTCTGATGTTGAGTGTGTTGGTCATGGTTACGATGCTGGTCGCTATACCAATCTTCGGACGCTTGGGAGACCGGATTGGGCGCCGAGTATTACTGGCGGCATCTCCGCTCATCTATCTCGTTTTCAGCGTACCGATGGTCATGATGCTTCAATCAGGAAACCAAACGTACGTCTTTGCTGCAGCGATACTAGCCGGTTTGGCGCTTGCGCCAAACGCGTCGCAATACTCCGCTGCCCTTACCGTCCTCTTCCCCCGATCGGTTCGCTTTACGGCTTTCACCTTGGCGTTCAACGTAGCCACAGCCTTGTTTGGAGGAACCGCGCCGTTCATCGTGGGTTGGCTTACTCAGGCAACAGGCAGCAGCTTCACGATCGCTTACTACCAGATGGCCATGGCAGTGCTTGCACTAGTCGGCGTGTCAATGATGCCGGAAACCAAGTCCCTCACTGCAGATCATGACGCGGTCATGGGTAATGAATCGCTCGAGACCGCGGTCGCCGAGCGATAACTGCCGGCACTTTTCCTTCCTATAGACTTCACCAAACCAGAAGAGAAAACATGTGGTTCGATATTGCTGAATATCAGTCCCGACTCGAAAACGCGCAGAAATATATGGCTCGACATGAGCTTGACTATCTGCTCGTGTTTGAACCTGAGCTCGTAACCTACCTGACAGGGTTCTACACATTAGGGTACGGAACTTCATTTCAATGTGTTCTCGTCCCCAGCTCAGGCCTCCCTCTCACAGTGCTTCGAAAGGCGGAACAGTTTCATTTCAACGATACCGCGGCGTGGCTCGACAAATACCTGCTATGGTACGACGGCGAATCCGCTCCAGATGTCGTGATTCGTGCGATGGCCGAACTGTCTGTAAAAGGGCGTGTCGGCTTCGACGGGGCATCGTGGCGGGCTACCACCACAATAATGGATCGCGTCAGAGGGGCGATTCGCGCAAGTTTCATTGATCTTGGTACGCAACTCGATTCGCTTCGTTTTATAAAGTCCCAAGCTGAGATTGCCTATATGCGCGAAGCTGGAAAAGCCGTGTCCCTGATGCATGAGGCTGGAATCCGCGCTGTATCTCCTGGTGCAACCGAGAGGGACCTAATGATCGCGACAGCTAGTGCCGGTTTGCGAGGAGGTAGTGATCAGGCGGAGCCCGGGCCACTAGCATCGGGTGAACGTGCATACCATATCCATTCTTGCTTTCAAGAGCGTGTCATCTCACACGATGATCTGGTTTTCCTTGAAATGTGCGCACACAAGAAAAACTATCATGCTCGTTGCATGCGCACCATTGTTGTCGGCCAACACGACGATCGCATGGTCGACACCTACCGTCGATTTGTCGACATTCAAGATGAGGCTTTAGCTACGATTAGAGCAGGTGTGCATTGTTCGGTCCCGGACCGGATAGTGCGTGAAGGCGTTGTAAAGACCGGATGGGTCGACCAATATCCGAACAAGACCTTCTACGGTATCGGAATGATGTTCTGGCCTAACACCTACGAAAAGCTAGAGGTCACTCACAACGCCGACTTCCATTTCGAGGCTGGAATGACATTTCACGCTTATATCTCCGCGCGTGGCCTCAATATTTCTGAAAGTATCGTCATCACAGATCGGGGCCATGAACGTCTAACCACCTTCGACCGAGGAATAATTCTAAAATGATCTCAGGATCACATAACACCTCGTCTCCGCTATTTGAGAACTATAGCACCCGGGATCTTAGAGAGTTAAAGCGCGCAAAATGGTCCAGTTCAGGCGCGCAATACGGAGCGGCAATCGCAGAGATGGATTTCGATCCGGCGGCCGACATAGCCGCTGCACATGCGGCATCAGCCATGCGCGGCGACCTTGGATATGCTCACCCTAAGGCGCTTAATGCTGCCTCGGATGCGCTTCGGGAATATCTCTTTCTCAACTATGGATGGCGGATCTCCTCTAACGAGGTAATAACACTCGGCGATCTTCTTCGAGCCCTTGAGGTTTGCCTTGCGTATTTCAGCGCGCCCGGCTGCCCGGTTATTGTACCGACCCCTTCCTATCCGCCACTTTTGATAGTGCCACGATTGCTCGGGAGGAAGGTTATCGAGAGTCCACTTCGTCAATCAGGCGGCCGTTGGACTTTGAGCCTCGAGGATATCGAGCGTGGACTCGGGTTGGGGGCTCGCCTTCTGATACTTTGTAATCCACATAACCCAACAGGAACTGTATACACCCGCGACGAACTCATCGCACTTTCCGAGCTCGTGGAGAGGTACGGGGCTCGCGTTTTCGCGGACGAGATTCATGCACCTCTCGTCTATCCATTTCGGGACAACGACGGTCAGCTTCACTGCCATACGCCATACGCTTCCGTCACCGAGGTTGCGAAGAACCATGCGCTGACTGGCGTATCGGCCACGAAAGGCTGGAATTTGGGCGGTATCAAGGCCGCACATCTGATCGTATCGAACGATACGGAAATGCCAATACGCGAGCGGTTACTCGAAATGCTTGCTCACGGCGCAAGCACAGCAGGACTTTGGGCGACAACGGAAGCATATCGTAACGGCGGAGCGTGGTTAAACTCAGTACTAGCCTACCTTGACGGAAACCGCTGCCGGCTATCAGATATGGTTGCGGAGCATCTCCCGGGAGTCGTCTACCATCGACCATTTGCTTCGTATCTCGCGTGGCTTGATTTTCGTCGGACTCAGATTGGCGACCGACCAGCCGAATTCATGTTGCGTTATTCAGGGGTGGAAACTAGCGAAGGCGTTGATTTTGGGGAGTGCGGTTCCGGATATTTGAGGTTGAACTTTGGTACCCCCTATCCGGTACTTGAGGAGACGCTCAGCACGATGGGTCATGCACTTCGCGTGGCTTCGCGGTGACTGCTTGTCAAATCCATCGGATACAGACGTGTGCCATTTTTTCGTTTCTATGATTGTGAAAAACCAAAAATATACTTGAACTTGTATATCTGCACATGCGCCAAGGTTCGCAATTATTTACCATTTATGGATGAAAATCCTCCTCGCGCAAACGGTGCAGGCGTTTTTATGAACTGACGTAACCACACATCCTGACGATTCCGTCTATTATTTAATAGCGCATTTTTGAGGAGAAAGCCGTGCATAATAAATTTCACTCGTCGCTAATATTTTGCATTACTAATCAAAAGCGAATCATAGGTGTTAGCGTAGCGTTAATGACTTCTACTGTGGTTCATGCGCAAAGCTCCGTGACCCTCTACGGGTCTATTGACTTGGGCGTTGATTTCGCCAGCAATGTTGGTGGCGCCCATCAGTACCGTATGGCTAGCGCGGTCGGGATCCCTACGCGATGGGGTCTGACTGGCAACGAGGATCTCGGTCAGGGGCAGTCAGCAATCTTTAAGGTGGAGAGCGGTTTCGACGCGACAAATGGCGCACTAAGTTCTGGATTGGGCTTCAGTCGGCAAGCGTACGTCGGCATCAAGGATGAACGGTTCGGAACTCTTACTCTGGGTCGCCAATGGTCCCCTTTGACCGTTATGGTAGGGGCGTTTTCTCTGAACGTTAACTACGGTGGATGGTACTTCTCGCATCCGAACGACGTCGACAACCTGGACTACACGTTCTCGATTCCGAGCGCGATTAAATACGCGAGTCCAAAAATTGGTGGCGCCAGCGTCGAAGCTCTGTATTCCTTCGGAGGACAACCCGGGCAATTTTCAAACGGCTCGAGCTATAGCGCTGGAGTGGACTATTCTGTGGGACAGTTTTCTGCCGCAATTGCCTATCTTCGCGTTAACGATCCGCAGACAACCGTGTTCGGCTATCAGAGCGGTGGAGGCTATGTGAACTCCGTATACGGCACGTATCTTCAGAACGCTCGCAGTCAACAGATCTTCGGTGTCGGCGCGTCATATGCCTTCGGATCAGTCAGAATCCTCGGCAACTTCACTGACGTCAATTTTCAGCAGGGTGCTGGGAACGGACAGGATGTGAAATTTCAGAATTACGAACTCGCGACAAGCTGGAACGCAACATCCGCGCTCGCACTCTTCGGCGGCTATACGCTCACCGACGGCCGAAATCACGCCACAGACCAGCAGCCGCGATACCAGCAGTTCAACATTGGCGCCAACTACCAGGTCTCCAAACGTACTGCGCTCTACGCAATCGTCGCGGTCCAGAAGGCGAGTGGCGGTGCAGTTGCACAAATTGCCGGTTTCAACCCGTCCTCGAATGGTAAGCAGGTCGTCGGTCATGTTGGCATTAATCACGTGTTTTGATCTGGCCGCTTGCACGCTTCACTGATCACGTGGTCATTTTGCATGAGTGGCTGAATTACGCAATTACGGACAGAATTTTGCCATTTAAGCGATGACTAAGTCCCGGTGCTTCGACGAGTACCGGGACTTGCCTATACTCCAACGCAACGTCGATGCGTGTGTAAATGACGCGTTCGACGCCGTTTATTGACGTGATATTCAAAAGAAGCGGCGCGAACAGACCGTCCTGTCGGCTAACCGTCGTCTAAATGGACATCATCATTCACTTGATCTGTCAAGGTGAGAAGACGCGCTGTGCAGGTCGGTAGGCGTGCTTCTTGCAAATGCCCGCCGCAACATGCCAAAAATTTTTACCGTCCAACCGACGGCACCATGACCCAAATCAATTCAGCAGATTTGGATTTTTCCAAATTGTGGTAGGTGTGAGGTTCACGTCCAGGAAAGGTTATTGCATCTCCAGCATTTAAATCAACAACCTTGTTCGAAAACTGGATACGGATTTTGCCTTTCAGAACATACGCCGTTTGCGACTCGCAGAACATTGGGTACAGTTCTTCGCCAGCGCTTGCACCGGGTTCCATTGTGGTATGGGTGAGCGACAGTAGCTTGTTGCTAGCCGGGCTCAACAAACTATGCCTAATCCCTTGTGCCTCGTTTGAACCCACAATGACGCTTCCAAACGAGACGACCTCCACCTGCTCGATGGTCAACAGGGCCCCCGGGTCCACACCGAGGGTCTTACACAGATTTACGAGAGTTCCGACAGTTGGTGAGATGTCGTCTCTTTCGAGACGCGACAAGTACCCCTTTGTTACGTTGGCAGCATCCGCGACCTGTTGAAGCGTGAGACCTTGCGCCAGTCGCGCCGCCCTAAGTCGGGGGCCAATGGTGAATGACGCATCCTGTTGATGGATTGCCGTTGATCTGATAGTCAAATCCGCCCCGCCTCCTCAAAGCATTCAGAGTTTCGCCACTACGTTGACCGAATATGCGCGAGCTATCGAGTATGTCATGTACACGCACAACGCGAACGCCATGCTCCATGCCGGACTCCGCGGAAGATGGCCGCACGTTCTCTACCGTCCGTCAGCACCACAGCAGCTCTTGCAGGCGCAATCGGGCTCGCTCAATTTTCGACATCCGAGATTGGCCGTTGCTCGGCCAATCACCCAATCGCTGGCTTTGACCGCCGCCATCGATGGGAGACCTACCCGCTTAGCATGATTGCGGCCAACTCCGAGGTCTCTTGGCGAAACCGCCGCCAACCCGGGAACGGCGTCCAGTAGGATTGTAAGCGACCTCTGCAAAGTTGAGCGAGACGGCTTGCGCCAGATAGCGATGCTACTACGCGGAGGCGAAGGTACAACACTGCCTGCCCCAGAGAGGCTCCACGTTAGAGCGATCCGGTGAGCTTTCGAAAGAATGGCGGTGCTTGTACGATAAGCGGTGAGGATGTGCTACAGCCTGCCGAAAGGGGTGTCATAGACGTTCGTGCATTTTCCCGATCAGACGCACCTGGGCCTGGCGCAGGTCTGCCTTGCCGCCTTGTATAAATTCCCTTTCCAATCAGACACCTGCTGACTACCCTTTGCGGACTAGCAACTGGATGACGGCAAACGCGCGATGGTTCAATCCGCAAGCCGTGATGGAAAGCCGAATTTGCAGACGCTGACTGCACTATCGGTTCGGTGGTCAGGACCGCGGCTCAGTCTAGGCGACTGGCGCTCGAAGCGGGCACATCACTCTTGGGACTTGGAAGGAGTTGGTGGGCGGGCCGAGCCACGGGGGTTTTGAACTTCCCACGGGGTACCGGCAGACACAGCGGCGCTCTGTCAGCGCTCGTTGAAGCTTGGCCGCATCAGGTAGGCCGAAGTCGCGGCGAGCGCGCCCAGCACGGCCACATACACCCCGCCTGCACGATACTCGCAGACTTCGCCACGAGGGTTGCGGCGACAATCGGCGCAAGTCCCCCGCCTAGTGCCGACGCGAACTGGACACCCATCGACATACCAGAATAGCGCAGCTCTGCGGGAAACTGTGCAGCGTACAGATTCGATTGCCGTGCGAAGACGATCGCGTAATTCAGCGCTAACGCAAGAATGGTGGCCGCGACGTAGACGGAGTACGAGCCACTACCTATGGCCTTGAACAACGGCACTGCCATTACTGCCAGCAGCGTGCCGCCGAAGTAGTACAGCCGACGAGCTCCAACCCTGTCCGCAATCAATCCGAACATCGGAATGGACAAGGCCATCGCTGCCGCTCCCCACAACAGTGCGCTCAACGCCTCCGACCGCGTGAACTTCAGTTGGTTGACAGCGTAGGTACCGGCGAAACTGATCCGATGGATTTTTCGCCTGAGGCAGTGGACGCGCCGGTGTGAGAGATCAAGCATCCGCCAGGTGCGACCGAACCAGCCATCTTCGTGCTTCGATCACACCATTCATGTGGCCGCGCTGAACCGTCCCGTCAAGCAACCCATAGTCGGGCCGGGGTCGCGGGTTCACGCATTGGTTCGATGAGATGTCTTACAGTGAGCCCTTGCTGCAGCGGGAGTCGCCGCGCGCCTCGACGCCGAGTCTCCCGTAGGCCGCAATCCGGATGCTTGACCCACTTGCCTCGCCACAGCAGCTCACACCGCACGTTGCCAAACCGCAGTATGAGCTGGTTGAGCACGGGGCGATCAGCGAGACCGCCGTGTCGATTGACGCGTCAAGGTCCAAGAACACGGGTTCCGCCTGAATAGCCGCGACGCGGAATTTTGGATGCGTTACGCTCATTCCTATCCTCATAGCAAGTAGTGAGTAGTGAGTTCCCATAGCAGGGAGAAGGTCTCGCTCCGGCTTGACTGTACACCGCACTATTTCTGACTACGCTTGTCTTCCCTGTAGGAACCGCCGCGGTTGCAGCGCTAATGTCTGACGAGCTTATGTTTTGCACAAACTCCACCGCTCAAATCGACCCACTTCTCCACCTAACGCATTGGTCGGAGACTGTCTGCAGTACGTTTGTGCAATTGGAATGTGAGCCCCTGCCGACCAGCGGACGATCGATGGCAGCATCGCTAACACACATCTGCCGACGGTCAGCCTGACAGTAGTGACGTCAACTGCCCAACGCGCCCATCGGACCCCGGCCAAGATCTCTGCACCGGGCAGATACAGCGGGTCACCAAACCATTCACGGGAAATTGAACGGCGTGATGCGCGCCCTCCAGTTTCGCTGAGGTCATTTCACTCGTGCCAACAGTTCACTCGCCGGCGCCACTCTCACCCACACGTGTCGTCGCCGATCAGATCCCCGCTGTACGCCGGTTTGGGCACCACATAGGCCTCAGAATGCAATTTCCACCGCGATCGTGGGGTGTCATACCTCGAGGAGCGGATGACACCCGACGTTCAGCAAGGGTATGTGACTAGAGCCGTCCAGAATCCAGCACAATGTCTTGCATCAATGCCGACGAGTCACGAGACGAGCCCCCCACCCTGAGCACGTACTCGCCTGGATTGATTTGCCACGCATGTTTGCCGGTATTCCACGTTGCAAGTCGCTCGGCAGGAATAGACACGCTGATTTGGCGGGCTTGCCCCGGTGCGAGGGCGACCTTTGCCCATCCAACCAGGCGCTGCGGCGGCTCCCCGATGCCAGTGGGCAACATCGCATAGACCTGCGCTACTTCCGCTCCCGCAAGCGTGCCAGTGTTCTTCACCGTGAAATGCACGCTGACATTGCTCGAGCCATCTGATCGGACTGTAATGGCAGAGTATGCGAAAGTAGTATATGAGAGCCCGAAGCCGAACGGGAACAACGGCTTGATTCCTTTGGCGTCGTACCAGCGATACCCCATCAATAGACCTTCGTCATAGTTGACGTTCAGGTCCGTGTGGCTAACCGAACGCTGTGGAAGGTCGGCATCGCGCTGCGGGAACGTCATCGGCAATTTTCCAGACGGGTTGACGTCGCCGAACAGCACGTCAGCAATAGCTTGACCTCCCTGCACGCCCGGATACCAAGCCTCGAGCACACCTTGAACGTTGTCGAGCCACGGCATTAGCACCGGGCTGCCATTCTCCAATACAACGATCACACGTTTAGCTTTCGCCGCGACGGCCGAGATTAGCGCGTTTTGATCGTATTCCGCACTGATAGGAGTCGACCTCGTATCCGGTAACGAAAGGCTCCCAAGATCGCGAGCCTCGGCCTCCCATTGCGTAGCGAAGACGATCGCAACATCAGCGTTTGCGGCTGCGGTGGCGGCGGCGCTCGCATCCGTTCCGCTATAGTACGTGATCGCTGCATTAGGCGCCTTCGCCTTGATCGCGGCGAGCGGCGACGACTTGTACCAGGTTGCGCACCCACCCATGGCAGTGTTCACGTAGTACTGGCAATTTGCAACCGCGTTACCATTTTCCGCAGGAACCGTGGCCGAGCCACCACCGGAAAGTACACCCGCGTCCGCGTGTCCACCAATAACTACAACCGACGAAATCTTATTCGAAACGAGGGGAAGGACTGCCTGCTGACCGCTCGACGGTGCGACGTTCTTCAGAAGAACGAACGATTGTTGTGCGATTGACAACGCGTCGTTGTTGCCGGCGGATCGATCGATGACGCCCCCCCGTTTGGGTGGATCATCCATAATTCCGGTGCTGATCAGCACGTGCAGTTTTCGCTGAACCATGTCATTCAGGCGCGACATCGGCACGGTGCCCGCAGCAACCGCCTCCTTTAGCTTCGAACCGAAATGCGGAATAAAAGCGGGAATCTCCTTCTCTGCTTCGCCGCCCACCTCGCCGGGCTCCTCCTCATCGAGCCCGGCATTGGCAGCATTAACCGTGCTATGCGTCGCACCCCAATCGGACTGAACGACACCCACGAAGCCCCACTCCTTTTTCAAGACCGTGGTGAGCAGGTACGGATTTTCGCACGCGTATGTACCATTCACGAGATTGTACGAGCACATCACGTTGCCCGGCGTACCCTCCTTCACTGCGATCTCGAAGGCAAGCAGCTCCGTCTCGCGCATCGTGCGCTCATCGACAACTGAGTTGCTTTTTATGCGATTCGTTTCTTGGTCGTTCAACGCATAGTGCTTGATCGTGCCGATGACTTTGTGCGACTGGATACCCTTCGTTAGCGAGGCGACCATTCTCCCGGATAGCAAAGGATCCTCGCCCATATATTCGAATGTTCTGCCATTGCGTGGTTCGCGCGTAAGATTAATGCCACCAGAGAGAGATTCTGCGAAGCCAAGCGTCCGGAGTTCGATCGCGATACGGCCGCCATAAAGGGCAGCGACCTTTGGATCCCAACTCGCAGCGAGCGCCACCGGTGCCGGAAGTGCGGTCGCGTTTGTCTGTTTAACCGTCACTCCAGCGGGGCCATCAGCACTCTCAATCGGTGGAATGCCCAATCTCGGGATTCCGGGAATATAGCTCTCCCCATTAACGCCTAACGGAAAGGGACCGCCGATGCGTTGGGCCGGTACGCCGTTGCCGTGAACAAGCTGAACCTTTTCATCAAGCGTCATCTGGGAAACGAGTGCAGATACTCGCGCGTCGACATCGGCGTTGGTTGAAGTTGGCTCGGAATGAGATCCCGATGCGCACGATGCAAGGAATACTACAAAAGGGCAAATCCCCGCTATCGCTGTATGCCGCAGCACTATATTCAAGTCAATTCTCCGCTCTCAAAACAACCTATTTTCTCTGGAAGTCGGTCGAAGACGGTTACGTACGTCACGCGATCCTTTCGCAACGCTCGCAGACATCCCGAGGGACGGCCCAACAAGAAACCTGCACAGTATCGATGCTGAGCACCCATATCCCCCCCGCAAGGTGCCTGCATATGCTCGACTGCCCGAAGTCAACGATTTCAGCATTCGCATTGCGCCCCTACTGCCCTATTGCGACCGCGTAAAGCGAGTCTCGCTTCGGTAGGACATACTTCGAGCCAATCCCAACCCCGGTTACGAATCCTTTAGGATGCGTGCGAACAGGAACCGTTCGTGCGGACCTATTCCATCTGCGCGATTCCATACTTGTATGGCGTACACGACTCACCGACGATTCCAGCTAGGGCCAAGTTGGCCGCGATCTTAACGACTTTACGGTAATTCCATAAATGCTCCGTAGTTCAAAACGACGCAGCGATAGCACCAAATCTTCAATTCCTTTCGTCAGATGTAATATGGATACGGAATTACATAATTAACCTCGTGTAGTAACAGATACATCAACACTGTGAAGTCTCAGCCGAATATCAGATAGCCAGGAAGCCGCGCCCTACCGAAGGCCACAAGCTTCGCGCTATTGGAACCACAGCGGCGATCAGCACGACGTCCTTGTTTGTGACTCGGGATGCTCGATGCATTCCGCTTATTTCGCACCTCAGTTGCAAGGAGTGAGATCGCATCGTAAACAGCCGAATTTCTTGCGGCTTGACTGTGTGTCGCGCCGCTCTTGACTGAATTCGTCATGGCCTGAAGTGTTACTCCTACTTACTTACTGCGGAAAATTTGTGCGACACGCATGATCTCCAATTTTCATGGTGCACTCTGCGCCTGAAATGGAAGAGCCACTATGGGCCTCGTTCGTCACTGGTCGAAGATCAGAAGCACCATGAAACGCCGGCCCCCTCATCCCCAAGCAAGGTCTTGAGTGACATGTCACTGACCGCACTACTACGTCGAGTCAAAAGCAATCAGCGACGCCCCTGGACACGACGCAACCTCCCATGGTTGTCGTTCCGGCTTTCGGCATCCCCCGTATCGACGCAACGCGGTCAATGCGAACCGCGCCTACGCCGCATGCGACTGCCGTGTTGTCGAATGAATGCCCAATGAACACTCCCAATTGGACGTTCAAAGCGGCATCAGCACGTAGCCTTGGGATTCGAGCGTCGTCACCGTCGTCAAGCCGGACAGCGCGAGCGTCACATCTGGCGTGATCGCGTCGTAGCCGAAGTGCTGCTCGGCCACCGCCTGCGCACACACGGCGACCGTCACCCCAGCCTTCTTCAGTTCGGCGATCAGCGGTAGGTTGGGGTTCGGCACGCCGTATGCCGTACGGTAGTGCGCATCGTCAAGCGCAAGCGGCGTCGCGGGGCCGTAAACGATCGCGACGAACTTCAAGCGCGAAAGCGGGACGCCGGCTGCAACGTACAAGTTCACGGTGCGCGCGACGCGATCCAACGCGGGATTCACCTCGGCCGGCTTCATCCCTCCCTTCGTCAACGCGAAGACGATCTGGTACGTATGGTCCGCCTGTGGCCTGAACCCCGCATTGGGCAGGAAGTGGATCCGGCCATAGCCCTGAATCACCGGCGTGGTCCAGAAGCCCTCCCGTTCGCTCTGCTGCGCGCGGGCAGCAAGCGAGACGCCGGCGGCGCAGATCAGCGCGGCGACCGCGACTGGCTTGACGATCTTCATTGCATCTCCATAGTGTTAAGTGTGAACAACTGCGGATCGACGAGCATAGTCCTGCGACGTAAATCGCGTGTACAAGCAATTTTATCGAGCACAGCCATCACGCTGCGCGTGCGTGAACGGCGGTCGTCGCACTGCCCACGACGCACCGTGTTTACCTTATGGAATACCAACTACATAAAGGAGAATATGTTTCCAGATGTAGTAGGAACGACGCAACGAATTAGCCGTTCCGATCTAGTCACGCTGCACTGTTCAATGAACATTCTCCCGCATCACAAGTTTGCTGGTTACAGACGCCACTCCCGGCACCTTTTCTGCAACCATTTTTGCCAAGTCATCTTGGTGTCGTTCACGAATGAAACCAGCAAGGGTCACTTCCCCGGTTGCAGCATTGCCGAAGACGGAGATGTCTGAACCGCTCAATCCTTTTTCTCTATTGAGCGCCTGAAGCACTTTTCTTGAAAACTGCCGGTTTGCTGCTTTTTCAGCTTTCCGTGAGGCACGCGATGTTGGCGCAACAAGCGTCGAACTATGCGCGCCTGCGGCTGGAGCGGTCGATTGTGACTGTGCGTATACGCCAGACGAAATCAAAGAAAAGATAACGTAACTCACAATTCGAAGACTATGTTTCATCTAACCATGCTCCTAATAAATTGCAAATGGCTAACTATCGTTCCAATATTGAAGTCGGCGCACACCGAACCACCGTCATCCAAAATGGTTCGAAATTGGTTGCATCAAACCAACGACCACCCATCAGCATTCTGTCGCTATACTTTACATTCAAAGCAGCAGCATTAACTCAAACCTATGAAAGCCGCTGTCTCGCTCCCAGAGTGTTATCGACAATTTTCCGGACAGATTCACGCCTTATGCGTACTGGTAGACGACTTGTCAGCTTGTCATCGTCGTTCTCCTTGTCTAGAAGTGTCCAAACAAAGATAAAAAATTAGAACTGGTGCTGGACTCCCAGCACAACCGCAAGCTGTCTGCGGGTACTTGAAGGTGAGAGATTTAAGATCTGAGCATTGGCGTTTCGACCTTTTTGCCCGACCGCAATGGCATAAATAAACGTTCTCTTCGAGAGTAGATATTGGCCGCCAATATTAATTTGGTCCCAGCCAGGATTGCGAATGTTCGATGGAACTCCGGAATAAGTACCATTCGTATGAATGTATGCTAACTGCGTGCTCAAATAAGGGGCAATTTGCCACTGGAGATAGGCTAAGTAGTTATCGAGGGTAAGCCCCGATCCGTCGAGATATTTATATTGCACTTTTGAATACAAACCATCAATAGTTACATGGCCAATGCGATACGATGTACCGGCCAGCCAAATCCTCTGCCGCGCGACGCTCGCATGATTAACGACGCTCTGTGCAAACATGAGAGTGCCATAGTCATCAGCCGTCCCACCTCCTGCTGTTCCGACCGCGCCCGCCGGTTGGGAATCGGGATGATCGAGCTGTTCAACTCCCAACGAAGCCGAAAACGGCCCATAGGCATATGTCGCGCCAGTGGACATTTGCCGGTTATTTTTGAATTGGCCTGCTTCATTGCTGAATCCATATGTAGCTCCCAATTGCAATCCGGCCCAATTCGGACTCAAATACTTGACTGCGTTACTGACTTTAAACGATCCGTTCGTATTATCAGAATCTCCAACATGTGCCCATGTGTTGCTAACTGCATATATATAGAGCAAATCGAGAGTTGTATCATACTGACGACCTAACGTCAGGGTACCATAGCGGGTATTGCTCAATCCGACATAGGCAACGTTAAACGCGCGCCCTGTGTTACGGCCATTCTGTACGCTGAATGGATTAATCAAACGAAAAACTGCCCTCGTCCCTCCGCCCAAATCTTCTGTGCCCGACAGAATCCACCGAGTAGGAGTAAGAAGACCGTTGATTGTTGACCAACTCGCGTGACCGCCATTATTGTTAGAATACATTATGCCAGTATCAATAACTCCCGATAGCGTCACGCTGCTCTGCGCCTCTGCAATACCCGACCATGCCACAATGGCCGCAACTAAAGTGACGTTAGCCGCAAAGATTTTTGACGCTGACATACCAGTTCTCCAAGTCGTTTTATATAAATAATCGACCGCCGCATTTAAATCTATGTGTACGTGGTCGATAATTCGGATATCTAATTATTAAAATGTAATTCTTTTTTTACGGTCTCCGATCTTCAGGTTATCTTAAGCTCGCCAGCATATCGGAATACTTTTCTGCCTTCGTAGTATTACCGGCTAACTCAGCACTCCGAGCCGCCCCAAGAACCGCACGACGAAGATTCGGCTCATGCTCCAGAACCGTCTCAAACTCCGCTAGTGCATCGGCCGGTTTTCCAGAATTCATCAGCAAGGTAGCTAGCATTTCCCGAGCGGAAACGATCTCTCCTGCAGTTACCGCGCTTTTGTCGGTTGCGCCTTGGCGATCCGCCGCATCTTCTAGTACCATTATTCCTTCGTTATGCTTTCCATCTGCGAAGATAGCAAGGCCACGTACGACTTCGGCTTGAATATCGATCTGCTCTGCCCAGTAAGGCAAATTCATTGCGGTGGCTGAGTCACGAAGCGAAATCATTCGTGCCACTTCTACGCGAGCCTTAGTTGGATCACCACTCATCGCTGCACCAATACCACGTGCAAAGGCGTTCTCTGCCTCCGCTTCTGGATATTTCTTCCAAGGATACGCATCGGCAGCCGGATCAAGCGGGAGGTTCGCTGCGTCCTTCCACGAATCAGTCGCGATTGCGATACGGGCAGGGACGGCAGCATAAGGGTAAGCCGCACCTAGATCGTCGACAATTGGTCTTGCACGCATTTGTGCAAGTACTTCACGCGCAGCATCAACCTTTCCCAATTGAAGATATGCGTACGCCATAAAGTCGGAAAAGTGGAATGCCTGTAAAGTCCCACTTCTTGCGGCCGCATATGCGGCACGATTCGACGCAATCGACTCATCCCAGAGGCCCAACCGCGTAAAGATATGCGACGGCATATGCAAAGCATGCGGCGCATCAGGCGCGATCTTTGCGTAGAGCCTCGCGGCGGTCAATCCACGCTCCGCGAGTGACGGATAGTCGTAGCTATGGATCAGATAATGAAGCACTCCCGGATGATATGGCTGCTTAGCTCGAACGGACTCGAGAATCGAAGCTGCCTTTAGCTCCCGAACGTATTGCTTATCCGCAGGATCGGAATTTGCGGACAGTATCATCGCGTAAAGAACGGATGCCTCGGAGTCCTCTGGATATTTGCTTGCCAGTTTTTCAAAGGCCGACTCAAGGGCCAGTGCGCGCACATGCCGGTCGACTTTGTCTCCATTATTGAAGAATACTGAGAGAGCATCGACATAATCGCGCTCACGCTGGGATTTAAGCCCCGTCTTTCGGGCCTCGTTTAGCGCAGAAGGTCCATCTTTCATGGCACTGGCTGGCAGACTCGCAGGCCAACCGAATGGGTTGTTTAGTGCCGCCATTGCGCGCACCCAGTACGCCATTCCGCATTTAGGGTCATCCTGAAGAATGCGATTAACAGCCGAATTTATTTTGCTCCAATCATAGGAATAGTAGTAAGCCATTGCTACATTGAAGTCATTTTGCGCAGCACTATTACACTCCACTCTAAAGTGGACATCCCCGATGCCACCATCATTTGCGACAGAATTTTGTGCAAATACCGATTGCGCCGCGCCCAATGCCATGACGGCGAGCATAGCTTGCAAACACTTCCGCTTCAGCAGCATGCGATTCTCCATATCAATCTCGCGGTTACTTATAGTTCTTGTCTTCGCTATTGTTAAACTTGAACTTTAATGTCCTCGGACGAATCGTTTGCCTTGCTCTGGTCGATCGATTCCGGTGATGAGGACAAAGTCGCGTCAAACTGTGATTCCTGTGTAAAGATGACACGGCTACCTGGAGTCCGATTCAGCACTAGGCGCGTCACGTCAGGACGTGAGTAATGTCCGGCAGGGTCTGCTGCTGCTTTAGCCAACGAAATTAACCCAAGGTCAATCTCCGCGTAGACGATTCCCTCCTCGCGCTCAGGCAATGGATCATGCAGCAGGGTTCCGTCTGGGCCGAAAATGGAAGTAAACCCACCACCCTGTTGAAGCAATTGACGTTTGGTCGGATCATCGCCGCACAGCGTGTCAATCATTTCGCTACTGACGACCGAACACGGGGCAATGACGAAACACTGCCCTTCGACCGCATAGATTCGAGAGGCAGAGACGTTCACCTCCGGGCCCAAAGCATTAGCCGCACCGCGATAGAGCGAGAAGCTCGGCCACCCCGCAATATGCACTTGCTCGTCTTGGGCATACATCGCGTATTTGGACAGTGGCTGGAGGTGCTCCCAGCAACACAGTGCGCCAACACGACCCAATGGCGTGGCCCAAACCGTCAAGTCCGTACCATCACCCTCGCCATATACGGTACGCTCAACGTGTGTTGGCTTGAGTTTTCGTCGACGTGCAATCGTTCGACCGTCAGCGCCAATGATCCACTGCCCAAGATACAGACTCCCACCTTGCTTCTCGCTGTGCCCCATCACCACCATGATGGAATGCTTTTTCGCAGCTTGCGCGATACGCTCCGCCTCGGGAGAATCGTAGATCAGCGAATTGTCGTGGTAACGCTGAATGAACTGCATGCCCCACGCCGGAGAATCCAACCAGATAAACCACGGGTAGCCAGGCAACCAGGCCTCTCCGAACGCCACGAGATCTGCCCCTTTGGAGGCAGCTTCGGCAATCAACGCGACGGCCTTGTCGATGGACGCGTTTAGGTCAAGAAATACTGGCGCCGCTTGGATAGCTGCGGCGCGAAATTTTGGATGCGCTAAACTCATGATGTGTCTCGCAAGTCAGGAGCCTTCATGGTAGGAAGGCAATATTCTTGCGGCTTGACTGGGCGTCGCACCTCTCTTGACTGAAACCGTCAACGCCGGCAGCGTTCGCCCGACTTGCTTTATCTGAGCAATTTGCGCTAAATGAGAACATGTTCCGTGTACATTCCACCGCCCAAGTCGATCCCCGCCTCCGCTTAGCGTATTGGTCTGATGTCGTCTGCGATGCCTTCGTACAACTCGAATGCGAAGTTGTGGAAGGGAAGCCCATCGAAGGAAGCGTCGCCAGCACACAAGTGGCCACTCTTTGTCTGACAAAAGTGTCGGCAAGTGCACAGCGCGTGCATCGCACGCCCGCAAAGATTTCTCAGTCGAGCGAAGACTATTTTCTCGTGAGCATTCAAACCCACGGACGAGGCGGTTTAGTGCAGGATGGCCGGGAAGCTGTTCTCACTCCGGGAGATTTCGCGCTTTACGACAGCACCCGCCCGTATACCCTGTTTTTTGAGGCCGACTTCCAGCAATACGTACTCATGTTGCCCGGACGGCTGCTGCGAACAGAATTTCCCAGCGCAAGCAATCTGACCGCCAGCACTATTGATGGTCAACGTGGCGCGGGACATTTAATGCTTAACTTGATCCATACTCTGGCGAGTGACATCGACACACTAGCCCCTGAGTCCGCGAGCGCAATTGCAGACAGCGTTAGGCAAATTCTGATCGCCGGTCTGTCTACACTTCCTGCAGCCAAACAGGCACCGATGTCGCAACTCCGACTATTCCATCTGGAGCGCGTAAAATCCCTTGTACGCAATAGACTTCGAGACCCGACCCTCACAATCTCGTCAATTGCTGCAGAATTGAAAATGTCGGCCAGCACCCTGCATCGTACCTGGGGCCGTGAGTCGTGCTCGCTGGGCGATTGGATTTGGACGCAGCGTCTGGATGCAGCCTACCGAGATATCTGCGATCCGAGCCTGGCCGGGCGCAGTATCAGTGAGATTGCATTCTCATGGGGCTTCAATGATCCAGCGCACTTTAGTAGAGCTTTCCGCGCTCGATTTGGATGCACACCTCGGGAGCTTCGACCACATCCGGTAGCAGGGCGACGCGAAGCATAGTTGCGAAGCTTCCTGCTCAATTGGCAACGAGGATTCTTTTCGAATGTCTCTCCTGTCTCCGCCAGTCATGGTACTGCGCGATTGATCTGAAGCACCTCGATGCCTGTCGCGGCCTGCTTTAATTAGGCAACCACGTCACCTCAAAAAGCGAGCACGTCAGGACGATGTTCGACATAGCTCGAGATGAGTACGGCACAAAAGCACTGCACGAGAGAGGTGGCCGCAGTTATGAAGTCGAAGCCAGAATTTACGGAATCTCTCACGATTAGCGATACGGTAGCCGCACGCCCCACTGGGCTCAACCGACTGTCCGTAATAGCAATAATCGCTGCGTCCTGCTCTAGACTGTATCGCACGATTTCTGCGATTTCCTGCGCGCATGGGCTTACTGATATCACTACGACTAGATCGCCAGCCCGGACAGCTCGCGCTTGATCAACAGTGAGGCTCTCGAAAGCCCCCAGATGCCCAACGCGCTTGCCGGCTTGCCGAAGTGCGTGTTCCAAATGTACCGCGACCGGGAAGGCGCGATTTGCGCCGGCAATCCAGACAATTTCGGCGCGCTCAAGCATATTGACCGCCCGCGCGAATTCGGGCCGATTCAGCGTTCGCCGTAGATTCTGCAAACCCATAATACTGCGAACAAGATGTGCGTCCGCGAACTGCCAATGCTCCCCGCTCAGAGCGTCTGGCTCATTGTCACTAGACCCGGATTGAGATCCTACTGAAACATCCTGAACGTGCGTGCCTCGGAACAGCGCCCGCATATCTGAATAGCCGGAAAAGCCAAAATAGTGTGCAAAGCGCACGACCGCGGAGGGATGGACACCGCAGTGCTGGGCAAACATCCGTATGCCCATATGGCCGAGTTCTTCGCGATTTTGGTCGACGGACTGGGCGATCAATTTTAGACGACCACTTATCCCGTCGTATTCTTGCGCTATGCGTCTCAGGAACTGTTCTCTCGTTCTCGGCGGAGTTGCGATGACTTTCATAGGGGATGCGCCATAGACACCATCACGTAAGCGTGCGTTTCCACAACACGCCACACTGTCCAACCGCGGCGTCCGGAAACACCTTCGGCAGCAGAGCCGGCGCACTTCCGTGAAACGCGCCCCGGCTCGCGGTGCACTCTCCACGGCCCGGTATGCCGTACTCGTCGTCGCGGCGGCATAGCATTTTCGCAACAATCCCCCCGCACGCTGACATATGAGAGCGGGATGCAGATGAAGCGGCTCCGGACCGCGGTTGACCGCAAATCGGGTCGCGCCTAGACCTGTCCGTCTTTCGCTGACGATGTTTTTGTATAGCTGCGCCCCCCCCGGAAAGGCGTCAAGCGCGCATCCCACGTAGCGTCCGCTTGCATTGATTCGCCTCCTCTACAATATCGCCGCCTTGGGGTGATTCCCAGCGGCTTTTTGGTGTAGACGCGCTTTCCAGCGCGCAGTGCAGCCGAGGTCAACGGATCATGCGCCTGCGGTACGATCAGGTTCAGCACAATGTCGATATCGGCGTCGGCGAGCAGCTCGTTGGCGTTCGCATGAGAGCGCGTAATCCTGTTGCGGCGTGCCTTCTCAATGGACCGTGTAGGGTCACTTCCTGTACAACGGAGTACGTTCACGATTGGATGCTTTTCCACATTATCGAAATAAACCTCGCTGATATCGCCGATAGCCACAACTCCTACGTTGACGCTGCTCATGGGGTCTATCGTGACTGCCGACGGGTCAATCCGGCGCTACGAACCAGCTCTTCGCCGCGGAACTTATTCGTTCCGCGGCAGCGCTTCACGCAACGTAAAAATCAGAACTGCGTCGCAATACCGGCAAAGACTCCGAACTGTCCGTGCCCGTAGTTGGGATTGGTACTCGACGGATTTCCGTTGACGGGATCGTTGTTCACGTTCGCGCCATACAGACCACCGTTCAATCCGAGGTTCGAAGTCGAACTGTTGTGCAAATAACCGACTTCGCTATACAGACGCGTGCGCTTTGAAAGCAGGTACTGCCCTGAGAGCGTGTACATCGTCGCGTTGCCGTTGCCCTTGTTGGCATTGGCGTGATAGATCGCGCCCGTCACGTAGGTCGCCGGCGTAACGGCCCATTGTGCGCCCACCCACCCACTATCGACGGCAGTGGGCAGCCCAACGCCCGCAGGCAGCGCCGTTGGCGTGCTCGTGCCGAAGTATCCCGCATCGGACGCATCCGGCGCGCTGAGGTGCTGATAGCCCGCGTACACGGTAACAGGACCCCATATGTACGAGCCGGCAGCAAAGATGGAGCGTGATGCAAGATAGACATTGCTGAACTTACCGTTGCCATCTCGAATTTCGTCGTAAATGGCCTGCAAGTCGAGTTGGTGTGCGTTGTATTCCAGCTTCACGCCGTCGGAACGACCCTGCGAACTGCCGAGCCCCGTGGAGGTACCCAGTTGTCCCGGCGCGGTCCCGGGATTCCCCGCATTCCACGTGGTCGAATTGGTCAGGTTGTACTGCGCCTGAACTGTGAAGCCGCCAAAGCTTGGCGTCTTGTACTCGATGCCGTTGGCAGTTTGCGGAAACATGCGCCCGCGCACCAGCGTGCCGAACGAGTATTTTTGCGTCTGCTGCGGATCGAGCACGCCCGCATACTGGAGCAGCGCGCTCGCACCGAAGTTACCGAGCCGGAACGAGCCGTACGCATCATTGCTCATACCGACCGTTGCTTGTCCTTCAAAGAGCGACCCGTTGGCAACCGAGCCGTTCTGCGTATTGAGCCGAGACTCCAGCGTGAAGTTCACCGACGTACCCGCGCCGATGTCCTCCTTGCCCTTCAGGCCGAACCGCGATTCGCCCCAGTTTCCCGATTCAGCGGATACGCGGTTGCCGTGCGCAAAACCTGTTTCATATTGCAGCCCGTTGTCGACAATACCGTACAGGGTGACGCTGCTTTGCGCATTCGCCGCCGCGGCCAAACCCATCGTCAACGAGACAGTCACAAGACGTTTCATTCTCTCCTCCATTTATCGATCGTGGTGACGGTTTACTTTCTTTTATATTCGTACTGCGAATTATATTCGCCTGCACAACGTTGCCGCGACGCAAAACGAAGCGGCAACGAATGAACGTCGCCTACTTCAGGTACGAGGCGACGTTGTCCTGGGTGACGGACTCGAACGGCACGATCACTTCCGGCGGCGGCGTCTTGCCACCCTTGATCGTTTCGATCACCTGATACGCGGCGACCGCCTGTCCCTTTGCATTCTGGAAAATCGTCTGCGACATGTCTCCTGCGTGGATGGCGTGGAGCGCGTCGGCCGTGCCATCGACACCCGAGATCATGACGCCTTTCAATCGTCCGGCGGTCTTCAACGCTTCGAGTGCGCCAAGCGCCATCTGGTCATTCGCAGCGATGACCGCGTCGAATTTCTGGTAACGCTCAACCCAGTCCTCGGTTACTTTCATGCCTTGGGCGCGGTCGTAATCCGCGGGCAGGTTCGAGAGGATTTTCACATCCGGGCGCTTTGCCAGCGTTTGCGTGAACCCGGCGAGACGCTCCTTCGAGTGGTAGAGTCCGGGCGTGCCTTGCAGGTACAGGATCTGTGCATTCTTCGGCAGTTTGGCGTCCATGAATTCACCCTGCAGGCGCCCAGCATCGAAATTCTTCGAGCCGACGAAGGTATATTTGCCGCCGGCTGACTGAATGCCAAGCGCAATGACGGGAATGCCCGCCTTGTTCGCCCGTTCGACGCCCGGAACGATGCCTTGATAGTCGACCGGGACGATGACGATCGCGCTGACCTTCTGCGCAATGAAATTGTCGATCTGGTCGAGTTGCCGACTGACGTCACCGTTCGCATCGGTATAGATGACGCTCAGGTCCGGGTCAGCCTTGACCGCGTTACCGAACGCGGTCTTTCGGGTCATCGTGAATACGTCGGTGTCGGCGAGATTGGTGTAGCCAACCACAAACTTCTTTCCCGCCGCGGCGGCGCCGCCCGCCATGACCATCAATCCCACTGCGACTGCGGCGATTCGTTTCCATGCCTTCATGTGCTCCTCCTGGTGTCTGACTGGTTTCTCACTACGTTGTGACTGCTGGAATGCGAAACTTCGAACCGTCTCTCAGGTTGCTTGCGGCTTTCTTTTCGAGCCGCTGTTCTTCGTCTTCACGTCGAGAATGACGGCGACGGCGATGATCAACCCCTTGGCAATCTGCTGCCAGTAGGAACTCACGTTCAGAAGATTGAGAATGTTGTTGATGACGCCGATGATCAGCGAGCCAATCATCGAGCCCATGATCGTTCCCGTGCCACCCATCAGGCTCGTGCCGCCCACCACGACCGCGGTGATCGCATCGAACTCGTAACCGACACCGCCTGCGGGCTGCCCCGAATTGATGCGCGACATCAGCACGATGCCGGCAACGGCCGTGAGAATGCCGCTGTAGATGAACGCGGTCATCGTGACCTTTCGCGTGTTGATGCCTGAAGCGAGCGCGGCCTTGCTATTGCCACCCGTGGCGTAGACATAGCGGCCGAATTTTGTGCGGTTCAACAGGACCCACGAGACCAGCAGGACGGCAATGAGAATCAGCACCGAGATCGGGATGGGGCCCACGGAACCCTGGCCGATCACACCGAAGTTCCCGAGATCGCTCACCGGCACCCCGCCCGTGTAAAGCAGGACGCCTCCCCGTGCGACGGTGGTCATCGCGAGCGTCGTGATGAACGACGGAATGCCAAATTGCGTGACGACGAAGCCATTGACGAAGCCAACGACGATACCCATCGCAATGCCTGCCGCCACGGCGAGCGCAATGCTTCCGGTTGCGGACATCACGCTTGCGGCGATGGTGCCCGTCAACGCGACCACCGCGCCAAGCGAAACGTCAATCTGACCGAGAATGATGATGAACGTGACCCCGCTGGCCAGGAGGCTCACGACCACCACCTGCCGCAAAACGTTCGTCAGATTCGATACGGTCAGAAACGCATCGCTCACGAAGGACGCGAGAACGACGATGCCAATAAAGATCAGTACCGTTCCGTACTTCCTGTAGATCGCCGCGAGACTTGCGCCCTTGATTCTCGATATCGCGCTTTCACGCGGCGACATGGCTTTTCCATTCATGCTGTTCAACATCATTGACCTCCAGTAGCCAATTTCATGATCCGTTCCTGCGACGCCTCGCTGCGATCCAGCTCACCCATGACCGCGCCCTCGTGCATGACGATCACGCGATCGCTCATGCCCAGAATCTCGGGCAATTCCGACGAAATCATGATTATTGCGAGTCCCCGCTGGGCGAATTGCGACATGAGTCGGTGAATCTCCGACTTCGACCCGACATCGATGCCTCGCGTCGGTTCGTCGAGAATGAGCACATTCAGGTCACCTAGTAGCCATTTGGCGATGACGATCTTCTGCTGATTGCCGCCACTCAGATTGCCGGTCGTCGTGTGCAGGTCGGCTGTCTTGATTTTCAGCATTTCGCGCATCTCGCTTGCCGCGGTGCGCTCGCGAGCTGCGTCGATCAAACCGCGCTTCACGAACTTGCCGAGATTCGCGAGAGAGATGTTTTCCTGAACCGATCGGCACAACACCAGTCCTTCGGCCTTGCGGTCCTCGGAAACCATCGCAATACCATGCTTGATTGCGCTCGCGCTGCCTTTCAGCTTCAACGCGTTGCCCTTGAGTACGATCTGCCCTTCGTCCAGTGGATCGAGCCCGAAGATCGCCCGCGCGACCTCGGTGCGCCCTGCGCCAATGAGCCCCGCGAGGCCCACGATTTCGCCGCTGCGCACGCTAAAGCTGATATTGCGGAACACGCCGCGCCGCGTTGCGTTGCGCACTTCGAGCACCGTTTCGCCGATGGGCGCTTCCAGCTTCGGGAAGATGTTCGAGATGGTGCGGCCGACCATCTGCGAGATCAGCTTCGATTCGTCGTAGGCGCTCGCGGGACCGGAATCCACGTACCGGCCATCACGAATGATCGTGATGTCGTCGGCGATCTGGAAGATCTCATCCATCTTGTGGCTGATGTAGATGATCGCCACACCACGCGCCTTCAAATCGCGGATCTGCGCGAACAGCATGTCTACTTCGGTGTCGCTGATCGCGGAGGTCGGTTCGTCCATGATGATGAGCGAAGCACCGCGCGAGATCGCCTTGCTGATTTCGATGAGTTGCATGCCCGCCACGCTCAACTCGCGCATCTTTTGCCGCGGATCGTATTTGAGCCCGAGGCGATCGAGCAGCCCGCGTGTTTCGCGCAACATACGGCCGAAATCTACGAAGGGGCGCGCGAACGGGCCAAACCCCGGCGCGGTGGGCTCGCGCCCAAGGAAGATGTTCTCGGCGATGGTCATATCGAGTACGGGACTCAATTCCTGATGGATCATCGCCACGCCGATCTCGAGTGCGGCCTTCGGGCCGCGCGGCGCAAACGGCGCGCCCTTGAAATAGATTTCGCCGGAATCGACGCGGTGCTCGCCGCTCAGGATCTTCATCAGCGTAGACTTTCCCGCGCCGTTCTCACCGACCAGCACATGCGTTGTGCCTGCACGTACCTTGAGTGTCACCTTGTCGAGCGCGAGCACGCCCGGAAATGCCTTCGTGACCTCCCGCATTTCCAGCACGTAGTTTTCCTGCTCTGAAGCCATGGTCCTGCTCCTCACATGCGCGCGACATCGCCCCCTTACGCGGGTCAGCCGTGCGTGGCGTTGCGACGTCAAGCGCGAAGATGTACGGATGGCGTACGGATTTGCGGGCGGATATCGCCCGCCGCTCGTTTGTCAGTCCGAAAACGCGAGGGGACAGTACGAAATCCTGGCGATTTGAGTGATTTCCTGAATGCGGAACATGTGCTGTCTCCATCTATGAATTATTCTGATTTCCTCCTGAGTGCCAGTACGTCCCTTGGGTAGGCGATCGCTGGCACTCGGGAACTCACGCGCTGCTACCTGCTGATCGTCTGTTTGAGCGCGTCGATGGAAGTTGTGATGCCTGCTTCAACCGACATCGTGAGGTCTTCCATCTCCAGCGAGACCCAGTCGTTGTATCCCGTCATGCGGACCACCGAGAAGAATTCCTTCCACCACTGAAGATCCTTGCCGCAGCCAACCGCGACGTAGTTCCATGCGCGGCGCCCCACTTCCTCGACCGGCTTCGTCTCAAGCAGGCCATTCACGTCGACTAGCCCGCGCTCGAGGCGCGCGTCCTTGCCGTGCACGTGATGAATGGCGTCGCCCAGTGCGCGCGCAGCGGCGATCGGATCGGCACCCATCCAGATCAGATGGCTGGGATCGAGATTCAGGCCAACCATCGGGCCCACGCCTTCTCGCAGGCGGAAAAGCGTTTCGGGATTCCAGACCAGCATCGCACTGAAGTTCTCCAGCGCGAACTTCTCGACGCCGGCTTCAGTGGCCTGGCTGACAAGCTTGCGCCAGTAAGGAATCGCGACATCGTTCCACTGGTAGTCGAGACACCCCTTGAGCGTCGCGGGCCAACTGGTGGTGTAGGTAATCCAGTTCGGCACGCTATCCTCCGGACTCGCGGGCGGCAGACCGCTCATCGCCACGATCTTCTTTACGCCAAGTTCGCCGGCAAGACGGATCGTCTTCTCCATGTCCGCCTTGTGCTTCTTGCCCAGTTCGCCCGGATCCAGCGGATTGCCCGACACATTGAGCGCTGCGATTTCCATGCCGCGGCTTTCCAGCGCCGCGTGCAACGCACGCCGCTTGCCAGCGTCGGCGAGCAACTCGTCGGCTCGCAGGTGCGGGGCCGACGACCAGCCGCCGGCCGTCATTTCCACACCGAACACCTCCATCTCACACAGCTTGTCGAGCATTTGTTCAAAGGGCAGATAGCCAAGGCTGTCCGTGCAGAACGAAAGCTTCATCGTTTTCTCCGTGCTTTAAATCTATTGAATGTAATTGGGCAGCAAGCGCTCAGGCGTCGCGGTAAAGCGCCGGTTTTTCCTTGAGCGATACGCGTACCTTTTCTCCACTCTGCTGCGCGGCAACGCCTGCTTCGCAGCATGCCGCCGTCGCGTAGCCATCCCATGCGGAAGGCCCGTCGATCGTTCCTCGGCGTGCTGCGTCGACCCACGTCTGCAGTTCGAGATCGAATGCGGGACGGAAACGCTCGACGAAGCTTGGCGTCACCGCACCACCCCAACGACCGGCGCTGCGCACGTACGGGCCGCCATCGCTTCCGATGTTGACGATGCCGTCTTCGAACACAGCCTGCGCGGCGACCTGATAGCCGAACTGCGCATTGACGAAGATCTCGACGTCGGCGAGCACCCCGCTTGTCGTTTCGATCAGCACCTGTTGGGGATCATGCTGGCCAGGATGGGCGTGCCGCGTCGGACGACCGAGCCGCACCTGCACCGAGGCGATCTCCTCTCCCGTGATGAAGCGGATGCCGTCAAACTCGTGCACCACCGAATCGTTCACCAGCATCTGGCTCGTGAAATTCGCAGGCGTTGTGCCGTTGCGATGCGAGAAGTGCAGCAGCAACGGATCGCCCAGTTCCTTCGACGTGAGAATCTCGCGCAGTTGCCGGTACTCGGCGTCGAACCGCCGCATGAAGCCCACCTGAATGAGCTTGCGACCGAGCTTGCGCTCCGCTTCGACGATTCGCCATGCCGATTCCGCGTCGGGCGTAAGCGGCTTCTCGCATAGAACCGGCAACCCGTGGTCGAGAACCTGAAGCAAAGTCTTTTCATGCAGAAAACCCGGCGTCGCAATCACTACGGCGTCAACGCGCTCTTCCGCCAGAACCGGCGCAATATCCGCTTCCGCTGTAGCGCCCGGCGCCTTGCTCGCGGCTTGCTGTGCGCGCTCCACATCGACATCGACAACCGCGACGACCTCAGCACCGACAATCCGGTTCGCGATGCGCTCGACATGGTCCGCGCCCATGAGACCCGCACCCACTACCGCGACACGAAGCTTGTTCTTCATATATCGAAATCCTAAGTTTTTGAAAATCCCGTCTGACTGGATCGTGTGCATTCGCTCGCCAGGAGTGAGAACGCCCTGCCGCCAGTCACGCAAAAGTTGACGACACGTCAACGTTGTCCAACGGCATAGGGAGAAGCCTAGGGAATGGCATGTATGCGTCTCCGGCTGCCAGGCCTTTTCCGTGTCAGGTGAACAACGGGGCCGATGTGTCGTTTGTGTCTGTGAGCCGAAGTTTAGAGAGGCGCCCTGCCGCCGCAACAAGAAAAATGACCAGATCTGGTCACACCCTGCAGCATTTCCAGGTTCATCCATGACGGCCGGGTTGCGCGGCATCGATCGGTGTTTTCCCCGGTGATTCCGGGCTGCGAGGCCTGACCAGAAATGGTCAATGTTTCGGTTGTCGCCTGCACGGCGCTCGCCTAACTTTGTCATCGAAAGCTCGAACGACACACCCGCCGCGGGTCAGCGTCTTCGCGGCAGAGAAAAATGTTGGAGACAGCCAATGACCTTCCCTTCTTCCCCTCCAGGGCTGCGAAGACCTCCGCCTCTCGTGCGTATTGCCTTCTGCCCCACCCGGCATCGCGATGCAACGGCAGCCTGTCCGGCTGCGCGACTCATCGCATGAGTACCGCAAACACACTTTCATCACCGCACGGATCACACATGGGTCACATCAGGCTAACGACGGCACAGGCGCTCGTTCGATTTCTCGATAACCAGTACGTCGAGTTCGATGGCGAGCAGACGAAATTCGTCAAGGGCGTGTTCACCATCTTCGGACACGGCAATGTCCTCGGCATCGGCCAGGCGCTCGAGCAGGACGCGGGCGACCTCGTCGTGCATCAGGGAAGAAATGAGCAGGGCATGGCTCACGCGGCCATCGGCTTCGCGAGGCAAAGCAGACGCCGCCAGATCTACGCCTGTACGTCGTCGGTCGGTCCCGGCGCGGCGAACATGGTGACGGCTGCGGCCACCGCGACCGCGAACCGCATCCCCCTGCTGCTGCTTCCTGGCGACGTCCACGCCGGACGCCAACCCGACCCTGTGCTCCAGCAGATCGAGCAGTCGCACGATCTCTCCATCAGCACCAATGACGTGTTCCGCCCGGTCAGCAAGTACTGGGATCGCATCGTGCGCCCCGAGCAACTCATGAGCGCATGCATCAACGCCATGCGCGTGCTGACCGATCCTGCGGAAACAGGCGCCGTGACGCTCGCCCTTCCGCAGGACGTTCAGGCCGAAGCGTTCGACTACCCCGACTACTTCTTCGCGAAGCGCGTGCACTACATCGAGCGCCGGCCACCAGCGGCCGCCGCCGTGGCGCGCGCCGCCGCCGTCGCTGCTCGCAAGAGCCGGCCGCTGCTCGTTTGCGGAGGCGGCGTGCGCTACGCCAATGCCCAAAAGGCACTGGTTCGGTTCGCCGAGCGATTCGGCATTCCGGTTGCGCACACCCAGGCCGGCAAGGGCTCGATGGCGTGGGATCACCCGCTCAATCTGGGCGGAATCGGCGAAACGGGCTCGCTTGCCGCAAACGAAATCGCACGTGAGGCCGATCTCGTCATCGGCGTTGGCACGCGCTATACGGACTTCACGACCGCCTCGAAGTGGCTGTTCCAGTCTCCCGAGGTTCAGTTCGTCAATCTGAACACCAGTGCGTTCGACGCCGGCAAGCTCGATGCAGTATCGATTGTTTCGGATGCCGAACCAGGTATCAATGCGCTTTCGGAAGCATTCGAAGGCATCGCATTCTCTTCCGGCCGCCGAAGCGATATCGCAAATGCGATTGCGCGTATGCGCGCCGAGGAAGAGCGTGTCCATCAGGTGCGCTATACGCCGGAACAATTCGTACCGGAAATCGATGACCACCTCGATCGCGGCGTGCTCGACGAGTTCGTCCGATTGACCGGCTCGTCACTCACGCAGACCCAGGTGCTGGGGCTGCTGAACGAGAAGCTGACCGATCGCGACGTGGTTGTCGCCGCCGCCGGCAGCCTGCCGGGCGACCTGCAACGCATCTGGCGACCGAAGGGAGAAGACAGCTATCACGTCGAATACGGCTATTCGTGCATGGGTTATGAAGTCAACGCCGCACTGGGCGTGAAGCTCGCGCAGCCGCACAAGGAGGTGTTCGCATTCGTCGGCGACGGCTCTTACATGATGCTCCACTCCGAGCTCGTCACCTCCATTCAGGAGCGCCGCAAGATCAATGTCCTGCTGTTCGACAACATGACGTTCGGCTGCATCAACAACCTGCAGATGGAGCACGGCATGGGAAGTTTCGGGACTGAGTTCCGCTTTCGTGACAGCGAGGCAGGCGCACTGACGGGCGGCTTCGTGCCCATCGACTTCGCAGCCAACGCGGCCGCTTACGGCTGCAAAACGTACACGGTCAAGTCGATGGATGAACTTGTCGCAGCGCTCGACGACGCGCGCACGCAGAGCGTCTCGACACTCATCGACATCAAGGTGCTGCCGAAAACCATGGTGCACAAGTACGGATCGTGGTGGCACGTGGGCGTGCCGGAAGTTTCCACGAGCGCAGCCGTCGACGAAGCATCCCGGCTCATGAAGCTGGCGCTCAACCGCGCCCGGCGGTATTGATCTCCCTTTTCTACAGACTCTCAATCAGGAACCGACATGCGCATCGCCCTCGATCCCTACATGTACCGCCATCTGCCGATTCCGCAGATGGTCGAGAAAGTGGCCGAACTCGGCTACGAATACATCGAACTCTCGCCGCGGGAAGATTTCCTGCCGTTCTACAAGTATCCGCGCGTGGACAAAGCACGCGTGCGCGAGTTCAAGCACGCATTGCGCGAGAACGGCGTCAAGCTCTCCTCGCTGCTGCCGCTCTACCACTGGTCGCATCCCGACGAAGCGATGCGCGAAGCCGCGGTGCGCAACTGGAAGCGCGCGATTCAGGTTGCCGTGGACATGGAATGCGACCTCATGAATACGGAATTCAGCGGCCAGTCCGACAATGCGCTGGTGTGTGAACAGCAGTTCATGCGCTCGATGGAGGAACTGCTGCCGGTGTTCGAGCGTGATGGCATCAAGCTCGACATTCAGGCCCACCCTTACGACTTCTGCGAGCGCAACAACGAGTCCGTAGACATCATCCGCGGCCTCGACAAACCGTGGCTCAACTACCTCTACGCCGTCCCGCACACGTACTTCTACGATGACGGCAAAGGCGACATCGCGGCCATGCTCGACTACGCGAAGCCGAAGCTCACTCACCTGATCATCGCCGACACGTACAACCACCGTGCATCGTCGAATCTGCGCTACATCGTGAATCCTCCAGGCGTCACCGCGACGGTGCATCAGCATCTCGACATCGGGCAGGGCGAGATTCCCTGGGACACGTTCTTCCGCTCCGTGCGCGACATCGGATTCGACGGCATCGCGACCGTCGCGGTCTTCGCCTGGGAGGAACGCGCGGACGAGTCGTCCCGGATGATGCTCGACGCCGTCCAGCGCGGCCTCGGCCTGAAGTGACCCGCCAGTCCATGCTTTTCGCCTGACACTACACAACGCAACAGGAGCACCCATCGTGCAAAACCCGGTGCAAAACGCCGCGCAAAATCCAACGCTCGCGCCCGACCGAAAATTCGACGTGATCTGCCTCGGCCGGCTCGCGGTCGATCTCTACGCGCAACAGATCGGTGCCCCGCTCGAAGACGTCTCAAGCTTCGCCCGCTATCTTGGCGGTTCCTCGGCCAACATCGCCTTCGGCTGCGCAAGGCTCGGTCTGAAGTCGGCCATGCTCTCGCGTGTCGGCAACGACCACATGGGGCGATTCCTCGTGAACGCGCTCACGCGCGAGGGCTGCGACGTGAGCCATGTCGTCACCGACCCGCAACGCCTGACCGCTCTCGTGCTACTTGGTCTTAAGGATCGCGAAACGTTCCCGCTTGTGTTCTACCGCGAGAACTGTGCCGACATGGCGCTGGATGAAGCCGACTTCGACGAGTCGTTCATCGCCTCGAGCCGCGCGCTGCTCATCACCGGCACGCACTTCTCTACGCCGCAGGTGCATCGCGCGAGCATGAAGGCGCTGGAATATGCGCGTCGCAATGACGTGCGCACCGTGCTCGATATCGACTATCGTCCTGTCCTGTGGGGACTTACCGGCAAGGCCGATGGCGAAACCCGCTTCATCGCCAACGGCAGCGTGAGCGAGCATCTGCGCGGCATTGTGCCGATGTTCGACCTCATCGTCGGCACGGAAGAAGAATTCCGCATTGCAGGCGGTTGCGACGATCTGCTCGACGCCCTGCGTGCGGTGCGCGCCTTGACGGCCGCCACGCTCGTGGTCAAGCGCGGGCCGCTCGGATGCGCGATCATCGACGGACCGATTCCGGCTGCGCTCGACGACGCGCGCAACTATCGCGGCGTTCAGGTCGAAGTGCTCAACGTGCTTGGCGCCGGCGACGCGTTCATCTCGGGTTTCCTCAAAGGCTGGCTCACGGGCGCCGACGAGACGACCTGCTGCGCCTTCGCCAATGCCTGCGGCGCGCTGGTCGTTTCGCGGCATGCGTGCGCACCCGCCATGCCCACGCCGGCCGAGCTCGATTACTTCCTCGCCAACGCCGCGCAAATGAAGCGGCCCGATCGCGATGCCACGCTCACGCATCTTCATCGCGTGACCCCGGCGCGACGTAAATGGGACGAAGTGCTCGGCTTCGCGTTCGATCATCGTGAGCAGCTCTTCGCACTCGCGCAGCAGGCAGGCGTGGACGAAGCGCGCATTTCGACGCTCAAGCAACTGTTCGTGGCGGCCGTGGCGGAAACCGAGGCGCAGATCGGCGTGCAAGGCAAGATCGCCGTGCTGATCGACGATCGCTATGGCCAGGATGCGCTCAACGCCGCGACGGGCCGCGGCTGGTGGATCGGCCGGCCGGTCGAACTTCCGGGCTCCAATCCGCTGCAGTTCGAGCATGGCCGCTCGATTGGCACCGCGCTCGCCTTGTGGCCGCGCGAGCACATCGTGAAGTGCCTCGTGCAATATCACCCCGACGACGAAGCCGAGCACCGGATCGAACAGGAGCAGCAACTGCGCTCGCTTTACGACGCCGTGCAGGCGAGCGGTCATGAACTGCTGCTCGAAGTCATTCCGCCGAAAAACAGACCGAATCCACCGTCGTTGATCGTTCGCGCGCTGGAGAGACTGTACGACCTCGGCATCCAGCCGGACTGGTGGAAACTCGAGTCGCCGCGCGCGACCGAGTGGCGCGACATCGACGCGCTGATCGAAAAGCGTGATCCGTATTGCAGGGGCGTGGTGCTGCTCGGCTTGAACGCCCCCATCGAAAGACTCGCAGACGGCTTCGTCGAAGCCAGCGCGAGCCGAACCTGCCGCGGATTCACCGTCGGCCGAACGATTTTCTACGAGCCGAGCCGCGCATGGCTCGCGGGTGAAATCGACGACCAGACCCTGGTCGCTCAGGTGCGCGCGAACTTCGAGGCGCTGATCCGCCTCTGGAGACAGTCTCGCACGCAGAAGGAGGCCGCATGAGCAACCTGATCGTCAAGGGGCAGCAAACGGGTCGTGGCATCGTGACAGTGACACCCGAAAGCGCGGGCTGGCGCCACGTGGGATTTACCGCGAAGCGCTTGGGCAGGGGCGAAAGTATCGTGTTCAATACGGGCGCCGTGGAATTGTGTGTCGTCGTGCTGACCGGCGTCGTCACGGTGTCGACGCCCCAACATTGCTGGCGCGAGATCGGCGGGCGGCGCAGCGTGTTCGAGGCTCAGTCTCCGTATGCGGTGTACGTTCCGCCGCGCCAAAGCGTGTCGATCGAATCGCACGATGACGTCGAGATTGCGCTTTGCACCGCGCCGGCGACCGGCCGCTTCGAAGCGCGCCTGATCGAGCCGGCTACCATCGCGCGATCGGTTCGCGGCGCGGGCACGAATACGCGCTACGTATGCGACATTCTTCCTCAAAGCGAACCGGCGGAGTCGCTGCTGGTCGTCGAAGTCGTGACACCTGCCGGGCATTCGTCCAGCTATCCGCCGCACAAGCACGACGTCGATGCCATTCCCGAAGAGAGCTTTCTCGAGGAAACCTATTACCACCGCATCGATCCGCCGCAAGGGTTCGCGTTCCAGCGCGTGTACACCGACTCGCGCGACATCGACGTGGCGTATGCGGTCGAGAATCACGACGTCGTGATGGTGCCGCGCGGATACCACCCGGTCGTCGCGCCACACGGCTACAACAGCTATTACCTCAACGTGATGGCGGGGCCGAAGCGCGTCTGGCACTTCAGGAACGATCCCGCGCACGAATGGATGCTGGCGAAATAGGTGCGTCTGAACGCGGCGGCGTGGACGGTGCATGCCGTCCCGCCGTCCGCGTTCAGAGCGTCGCTGGAAGATAAGGCGCCTCGCGCACATTCGCGAGGCAAAACACACCGAATTCGACCGGGCCAACCGGAGGAGAATCGGCGAGCACACCACACGCATGCAGCAGGTGTTGCAGTGCCGATATGACCTGCGCGTCGGGGTTCTGATCGATCACGAGATCCATCGTCCCCTCTTCGATGAAGGTCCGATGCTCGTCGAGCATCTCGTGACCGATCCATACGACTTTGCCCGCTGCACCGAACTCCCTGAGGGCCGCAGCGATTCCGGGCGAACCATAGCCGCTGTTATAGATGCCCGCCAGATCGCCTTGCTTCAGTGCGCGAGACACGGCGCGGTAACAGGCGTCGGCGTTGTCCTGCGTTTCGATTTCCGCGCCCTGATAGACGAGGTCCGCGTGCGCGGCAGCCATACCCTCGCGGAAACCGGCCATGCGGTCGCGGTGCGCGCCGAAGCTCAACCCGCCGCACAGCTTCAGCACGCGGCCCGGAGCCCGCGCCAGTCGCCCGATGAAATAGCCGGCCGTGCGGCCCGCGCGCACGTTGTCGATGCCCGCGTAATGCACGCGCGGCACGCCGGTGATATCCGTCATCAGCGTCACGACTGATTCGCCTCGCTCAATGGCGGCCGCAAGCGCCTCGCGCACAGGCACGGTGTCCCGGGCAGTCAGGACGAGCCCTGCGCGCTTGTAGCGCGAGCGCGCGATGGCCTCGACCACCGCGGCGTCCGACTCCGGGAGAATCGTCCGGTGCAGGACGATGCGCTTGTCGATGATTTGCGCCGAACGTTGCCACGCTGCGAGCAGACGCCGGAAGAAAGGCGTATCGCCGTGCGACAGCAACACGTCGATGTGGATGAGCCCATGCCGCACATCAGGCAACACGCGCCGCACGCCCAGTCGACGTGCCGCTGCAATCACCCGCTCGCGCGCGGATTCGGACACGCTGCCGCGCTCGTTGAGCACGCGGTTGACCGTCGACTCACTGACACCCGCTTCCAGCGCGATCTCGACAAAGCGCGCGTCGCGTTTGCGACGCGCGCCCGTCCCAGCGCGTTGCCCTGTTGCGGAGTCGCTCATCTAGCCGCCCGCGACGACCGGTCGTGTCCGGCCTGGAACCAGGCCTCGATGGCTTCGAGGCTCCGGCCCCTCGTTTCCGGCAAACAACGCGTGATGAAGGTGATCGAGACGAGCCCCAACGCGGCGAACAGGAAGAAGGTATTGGAAATTCCGACATGCGCCACGAGAGATGGAAAGCACAGGCCAATGACGAAGTTGACGAGCCAGAGTGTGCAGCCCGCGACACCTGCCGCAAACCCTCGAATCCTCAGCGGGAACAGTTCGGACAGCAGCACCCAGCTGACCGGAGCGATCAGCGCCTGCATGAAACTCAGGAAGCACACCATCGCCGAGAGGATCAAGCCCGCGCGCAAGTGGGAAACGGGCAACCAATCCGAGAACAGGCCGATCATCAACAGGGACAGCGTGGTCCCTGAAAGACCGAGGATAAACATTGGCCGCCGCCCGATCTTGCCCAGCGCGTAGATACCCACGCACGTCGCCAGCACGGAGATCACACCGTTGGCGATATTGGCGATCAGCGCGGTTTCCCGGCCGAAACCGGAACTCGTGAGGATCTGCGTGCCGTAGTACATGATCGAGTTGACGCCGGTTGCCTGCATCACCACGGCAACGCCCAGACCGATGAAGAACACACGACGTATCCAGGGCGTCGACAATTCGGCAATCACACGGCGGCCCGTCTGGCGATGTTGCGCGCCCGCATGACGGATCTCGGCGAGTTCAGCCGCGACCTTTTGCTGTTCCCGAACACGCTTGAGCACGCGGAGCGCATCGCCAATGCGCCCCTTGGACGCGAGCCAGCGCGGGCTTTCGGGCATCACCAGCATACCGATCCACAACGCGACCGCCGGCAACGTCGCGATCACCAGCATCCAGCGCCAGATGCCGTGCGTCGCGCCCCACTGGTTGCCGATCACGGCGTTGAGAATGAACGCGAGCATCTGCCCGGAGACGATCATCAATTCGTTCTGCGTCACGATCTGGCCGCGTCTGTCCGCGGGCGCCATCTCGGCCAGATAGGTCGGAACCGCCACCGATGCGCCGCCAACCGCAAGACCCAGCACGAAGCGCGCGATCACCATGGCCGTCACGGTGGGCGCGAATGTGCAGGCGAGCGTACCAACGAGAAAAGTGACCGCCAGCGTCATGATGCTCGTGCGGCGACCATATCGATCGGCAAGGTGGCCGCCAATCACAGCGCCCATTGCGGCGCCAAGCAGCAGGAAGCTCGTGACCATCCCCTCAGTTACAGGAGTGAGCCCGAAATCACGCTTCATGTAGCCGAGTGCGCCGTTGATGACGCCTGTGTCGTATCCAAACAGCAGGCCGCCAAACGTGGCGACGATGGTGACGAGCCGGACGAAGCGGGCAATGCGCGTAGCTTCGCTCGTATCGGATTGGTCAAAGTCGCCGGGAATGGGCGCTTCGTAAGCGTTTCGCATCTTTGTCTCCGTATTCTTTCTCGACAGCGCTTTCTTGCAATGCGGATCCTTGCCGCAATGGCAAAGATTCGCAACCACCAGTTCGCTGTTCCTGATCCGGCGCATTCGACGATGGAACGCATCGATCCTGCTTTTGCACCGCTCACCATGCACGGTCGCTCGCGCAACCGCGATTATGCAAATGGATCGTTCAGGGACGGAGCCCGGGTTCCGGGCGAACACGGGACGAGTCGTCTCGTGAGAAGCAGGATTGCATGGACGGTGTCTCCGACGTTATCGACCACGATCCCGCGCGGGGAGCCGTCCGTGGCCCATGCCGCGCTTCGCGCAAGTCTGTATGGAGGAAAGTAGTGAAACTTTACCCCAGCGACAACGCAAATTTTGACCATTTTTGGTCAACTTAATCTTGCGTTGCGCACGGGAAAACAGGATTTCCGCGGATCAACTGACAGACGTAAACATTTTGTAAACAAGCAGTTGGCCGTCATATTTCCGTTGCGGACGAAAGAATGAACAGCATCAGGGGAGTGCCGTCTGAGGGCCGTGGACGCGGTTCACAATGGAAATAACGTCCTGTGCAGCTTGATTACGAACGTCTGAGGGAAAACCTGGGCTTCTTGACTCGCGCGAATCCAGGCAACGGGACTCGGATTAGCGAGCGATCTCTAACCAACCCGCGCCTGGCATTTGCGAGTCAGCCCTGATCGCCGCCGGCAACCGGCAATACGGAGCCCGTGATGTAGCTCGCTTCGTCCGAAGCGAGAAACAGGATCGGCGCGACCTGTTCGTCGAGGGTGCCGTAGCGCTTGAAGAAGGTCGATTCGGTAACCTGCGCTACCGCCTCGCTCATCCAGACCTTTTCCTGCTCGCTGTCACCAGCGGCATTGCGCGGGATGCGGCGCGACGGTGCCACGGTGCCACCGGGCGCCGTGGCGACCACGCGGATATTGTCCTCCGCGTATTCCATAGCCAGCGATTGCGTGATCGCATTCACGCCGCCCTTCGCTGCCGAATACGGCAACCGGCGAATGCCGCACGTGGCGTTCGAAGAAACGTTGACGATGGTGCCGCGCCCGCGCTCGAGCAGATGCGGCAACACGGCGTGACACGTGTACAGCGTGGGCATGAGCGAGCGGCGGATTTCCGCATCGATCTGTGCCGGCTCGAATTCCGCATACGGACGCATGCGGATAGCGCCGCCCACACCGTTGATGAGAATGTCGATTCCGCCAAATCGTTGCGCGGCGAAATCCATGGCCGCTTTCGCGCCGTCATACGTTTCGAGGTCGGCGACGAATCCCGCCGTTTCAGCGCCCTTCGCCTCGGCCGCGACTTCAGCCACGAAATCCGCGCGATCGACGAACACGACCTTGCCGCCTTCGACCGCCGCACGTAGCGCGACGCCGAGCCCAATTCCCTGCGCCGCACCGGTGACGACGACGACCTTGCCTGCGAATCGTTGCATGTTCATGCCGCCTTCGGAACGACGTTCGGGGTGAACTTCTCGTAGTGGAAGCTGTTGGGCTTCACACCTTCGTCATCAAAATACCTGCGTACGGCGTCCACCATCGGCGGCGGGCCGCACAGGTACACATCGACGTCGCCATCGTTCAAGGCGTCGGCGGGAATGTGCTGCGTGACCCAGCCCTTGCGCGGATGATTCGAATCCACGTCGGCGATGACGGTAGCGAAGCTGAAGTTCGGCAGCTTCGCTGCGTAGGCGTCGATGGCTTCGACCAGCACAAGATCGAGGTCACGCGTCACGCCGTAAATGAGGTGCACCTTCTGCTGCGCGTTGGTGCGCGCAAGCACTTCCAGCATCGAGAGGAACGGCGCCAGACCCGTGCCGCCTGCGAGAAACAGCAGCGGCCGCTGTACGTCGCGCAAATAGAAGCTGCCGAGCGGCCCCGTCAAATCGAGCTTCGTGCCCGGTTGTGCGGCTTCGAGCCACGTGCTCATCACGCCGCCAGGAATCTTCTTGATCAGGAAGCTGATCTTCGATTCGCCCGGCGCAGAGGAGAACGAATACGAACGGTGTTGGCCACTGCCCGGCACGTTGATGTTGACGTACTGGCCCGGCAGGAACGCGGGCTCGGCTGTATCCACATCGAGTTCGAGCACAATCGCGGCGTCGTTGTGCTGTTCGACTTTTGTCACCGTAGCGGCAAACTTGCTCTGCCCCGTTTTGCATACGATGGAAGACGCCGGTACCGCAATCACGCAATCGCTTTCCGGCACCATCTGGCAGGTGAGCACGAGGCCTCTGTCCTTTTCGTCCTCGGTCAACGCGTCCTCGATATAGTCTTCGCCGAGGTCGTAGCTGCCACTTTCTGCACGGCACTTGCAGGTGCCGCACACGCCGTCGGAGCAATCCATCGGCAGGTTGATCCTCGCGCGGAAGGCCGCATCGAGGACCTTCTCGCCCGCTTTACAATCGATGAAACGGGTAACACCGTCCTCGAAATTCAGTGCAATCTTGTAGCTGGACATGGTGTCCCCTTCTTTTCCATGTTGAAACCGGGTCTCGCTGTCAAACGACAATTAGGCGAGCCTTCAAACGTGATAAACGTCGAGCACCTGACGGATGTAGTCGTTCTTCAGCACGATCTTTTTAGAGGCAATGAGGAAGTCGTTGCCGCTCTTGCGCAAGGTGACGAGCATCGTGCCGAAGAAGCTATCCGTGGTTTTGTAGCGATGACTGAGCGTGTGGAAGTTGTAGCGCACATCCACTTCGTCGCCTCGACCCGCCAGCACTTCCACGTTCGTGACGTTGTGGTTCGTGCGCGGCTCCGGCATCGAGGCCCCGCTGCGTTCGGTCTTGATGCGGAACACGCGGTCTTCGAGGCCGCCGCGATTCGGGTAATACATCAGCGAGATCTGCGACTGGTGGTCGTCGGTGAGCTGGTCGTCGTCGTCCCACGCGGGCATCCAGTACGTGACGTCTTCGGCATAGCAGTCGAGCCACGCTTCCCACTGCCTATCGTCGAGCAGGCGCGCTTCGCGGTACAGCACGGCGCAGATTTTCTGGTAGTCGAAACTCATGCCTGTGCTCCTTCCTGTTCCTTCTTGAGCGCGTCGCGCATCACGCGCACCCAATATTCGTGTTGGCACACGAACAGGCCTTCATCTTCGCTACGCTCGCCCGAAATCAGCGGCTTAAGTCCCATCTTCTTTGCGTTTTCGTCCGGGCCATCGACCCACAACGGCGCGCCTCGCGACAGGTCGTTCCAAAGCGCTGTGGTGCCGGCGTACCCATTCTGGCAGGCGCGAAACTCTTCCAGATCGTCTGCGGTACCCATGCCGGACACGTTGAAGAAGTCCTCGTACTGACGAATTCGCGTAGCGCGGTCAGCCTGGCTCTCACCCTTGGGCGCGAAACAGAAGATCGAGACTTCCGTCTTGTCCACGCTGATCGGGCGCACCACGCGGATCTGCGTGCTGAACTGGTCCATCAGGAACACGTTCGGGTACAGGCACAGATTTCTCGTCTGCTTGACAATGAAATCCGCCTTCACTTCGCCGACACGCGCCTTGATTTCGTCGCGCTGTCGATAGACCGGACGCACTTCTGGATTCATCGTGTTGGTCCACAGCAGGATGTGGCCGTAGTCGAAGCCATACACGCCCGCCACCGACTTGCTCCAGCTGTTGGCATCCACAGCCTGCGTGCCCTCTTCCTTTCGCCGTCCCATCGTCGCGGCATAATTCCAGTGAACAGTGCTCACGTGATAGCCATCGCAACCGTTCTCCATCTGCATCTTCCAATTGCCTTCGTATACGTACGAAGAATTACCGCGCACCACCTCAAGCCCGTTCGGCGACTGATCAACGATCTGGTCGATGATGACTTTCGCTTCGCCGAGGTAGTCCTCCAGCGGAAGAACGTCCGCATTGAGACTGCCAAAGAGGAACCCACGGTAGTTCTGGAAGCGCGCGACCTTTTTCAGGTCATGAGAGCCGTCCGTATTGAATTGCACGGGATATTCGGTCGTTTTCTCATCCTTCACCTTCAGCAGCTTCCCGGCATTGGAAAAGGTCCAGCCGTGGAAAGGGCACGTAAAGCTGCCCTTGTTGCCGTGCTTGCGCCGGCAGAGCATCGCCCCCTTGTGCGCACAGGCATTGATGACCGCATGCAATTCTCCGGTCTTATCGCGCGTGACGACCACCGGTTGACGACCAATCCACGTGGTGTAGTAGTCGTTGTTGCTGGAAACCTGGCTCTCGTGAGCTAGGTACACCCAGTTACCCTCGAAGATGTGCTTCATCTCCAGATCGAACAGATCGGCGTTGGTGAAGATATCGCGCCGGCAACGGAATATGCCTGCCTCCTTGTCATCCTGGACTGCAGTGACAAGTAGCTGATCCAGTTCTTTGGCTTTGCCGAAAATGTTTGACATGTTTCCTCTCCTAAGCGCGTTCAAGATCCTGCACGGAGTTCGCGCATTGGCGTCGAATGATTCTTATGGGGTCTCGCCAGGCGGAGGTGCTTACCCACCGCCGCCAGATCGGGCTGTTACGCCGCGGCGGAAGCCCGAAGGCGATGGACGAGCTGGTTATCCTTTCCCTGCACCAGCGGCGTTAGAACAAAGTTGAACTCGATATCCTTGTACGTTTCGGCCTTCAGGCCCAACGCCGCACCTCCAGTCTTCTCGACCACCTGCGGAATTAGCTCCTCACGGGTGGCGTACGCGAAGTCGTCCCAGATTAGCGGATCACCTTCGATGTTGAATTGCGTCGTCAGCTTGCGGTGATGCGCACTCGTGACGAAAAAGTGCACGTGCGCCGGACGATTTCCATGGCGGGCAAGCTCGTTCAACAACTGCTGCGTAGCGCCGTGCGGCGGGCAGCCGTAACCCACCGGCATAAGCGTGCGGAATTCGTACTTGCCGTCGGCACCGGTTCTAGCTGCGCCGCGCAGGTTGAACTCGCTCTGGGCACCCGTCGGGTCGAAATGCGAGTAGAAACCCTTCGAATTGGCGTGCCAACATTCGACGACTGCCCCTGCAACTGGCTCACCGCTTGGTCCCGTGACAGTACCGTGGATAACAAGCGGGCCCGCATCTGTGTCAGCATTGATGTCAATCTTCGATACGCCATCGCGCAAGGGCGCGCCAGCCACATAAAGCGGTCCCTCAATGGTACGCGGCGTGCAGCCATCGATACCTATCTCCCTGTCCTCGGCGTCCATGCGGATGTCGAGATACTTCTCCAGACCCAAGCCGGCGGCAAGAAGAGCAGCTTCTCCATCCTGGCCGAGCTTGTTCAGATAGTTGACTCCGACCCAGACCTCATCGGGCGTGATATCGAGATCATCAATGGCTTTGAAGAGATCGCCCAGCAAACGATTAAGAATCTCCTTGAGCCGGGGATTTCCGCTCAAATCGTCAATATTGACTGCGGCCTTCAAAAGATCCTGTACTTCCTTTGTTCTGAATACTTTGACATTCATAGTTACAGTCTCCACTTCGTAATCGAAAATGACTGGGGTTACGCCCACTGTCCCGGAATCATGCGCGGGGGAATTTTTAGCGAATCGAGAAGGAAAGTTCCTACGCGTTCAATCGCCACTCGAGCCGTGGCGCAAACCGCAATGGTGAAGTTCGTTGAGTTGCTTTATACGCCTCGTCCGGTAACAGCGTCCAATACTTTGGATAACAGATTTCCATATCACTCGGGTATTGCATGCGGGTTGGCAACGGGATATCGCATAGACCGAGCCGCCAGCAGCAGATTTAGGTGAGAGATAAGTTGATCCAAGCCCTTATGGTGCAACTCATTCAGCGTCGCGCGGCAAGCGACCGAAATACGCGGCGATGTTGACGATGTCTCGGTCCGACAGTGGCTTTGCCATCGCATTCATCGTTGGGCTCTGTCGCGTTTGCCCATCCCGGTACGCGTGCAATGCAATTTCCAGATAGTCGGAGTGCTGACCCGCGAGGTTCGGCACGCCCGGCAACCTCGCAATTCCGTTTGCGTTGTGGCAGGCGAAGCAGACGGCCGCGCGCCGCGCACCGGCATTGACATCTGGCGCCGGGTCGACAGCCTGCGCGTGTACGGCGTGGTGAGTAAGCAGCAGCGTGAGACCAGCAAGAAAAGTCGATTTCATGAGAGTAATTTCTGCAGCATTTACCGCGAATCAGATGAAGCCGTCGCGATACGAGATCGCAATACCGTAGGCGAGGAACACGGCGATCCAGAGTCCGAGCGCCGCGAGCGCTCCGGTGCCAAGGCGCGCGACCGGGCGCTCGGCCGTGTAGCAATTTTGGACCCGGCCCGAACGGTACAGCAGCAACAGATAGAAGCCGCCAACGAACCCACCGATGCCCGTGAGCGTTATGAAGAATAGAAAAGTCGACGGCCAGTCGAAGTGCACGGGATAGGTGTATACGTCATAGCCAAATGGCCGAAGATAGGCAGTGCGGATGATTTCGCGCCAGACCGAGAGCAATCCGAGCAACGCAATGCTCGCGACGGCCGGCAGGTAACCATGCGTTGCTGGGTTGAGGCGATGCATCCACCACGCCATCGCGACTAGACCAGCGACGAGGAGCCATCCAACCGGATGTAGTGCGAGCCCGCTCGCGTGCGGCAGGTCAGCTTGCCATGCAAGCAGTGTCGGGACCGACAGCGCGAATCCCCATTGAGCTATACGTTGGCCGAGTCCACGTGCGAATGCAAGATATGCCGCTTCACGATCAGTACGACCGGAGAAGTATTGCGCGTAGACGAGCAGGAAAACGCCGACGCCCGGCACCGACAGGCCCATGATGAACATGTAGCGCGCCCATTCGATCGCGTGTAGCGAAGCTCCACGCGTATCCACATCCCCAGCCGGCGCGTACCACTGAGTCCATTGCTGCGGCAGCAGTTCCTGATAGGACAGTGCGTGCATGATGAGGCCGTCAAGAAAGAACAGCGCAAGCGCACTCCATGCGTAAAGGCCGATGCGCTTCTTCGCACCCGCGTGATTGACTTGGTAGAACGCGAACCAGCAACAGTAGCCGACGATGAGGGTAAAGATGAATGCAATCGCCCAACGCCCGGACAGTACGTTCGACGTATACCACTGTGGGTCGTAGATCACTTGCGTAAACAGCAGCGGCCCGACCCCGAGCACGATCAGTAGCGACACTGCGACCTTCGTAACCTTGGTCAACCCGAACGACAATCGCTCCCAATACGGGCCGGCGCCGCGGCGGTGAAACGCGATAATAGCGAGCCCCGCGCTGCCGAGCGCGAGATGCACGAATGCGATATGCAGCACCCACGTAGTCACCATCAGCACCTGAAACACGACCGGCTGCGCGGGAAGCCCGGCAGGATCGCGCATCGCATTCATTACAACTCCGATATCCATGGCCTTACTTCCTTGTCGATGCTAGTACGATCGACATTCGTTGCTGTTCAATCAGTTGGTTCACGTTCTTGCCGGCATTCACCGCCGCGAGGTAGCTTGCGATCGCGCGGATCTCGTCATCGGGCAGATCGATGCGCGGCATGTATGGCTGTGTGCCGTGTTTCAGCGGGCCTTGCATGAAGGCAGCGATCATGTCCGCATCGTGCGAGTAGTGAAGCTTGCCGGGTAGATTTCGCAGCGGGCCGCCAGGCTCTAGCGAGTGACAATTCGCACAGGCCATCTTTGTCAACAGACGGCCTACCTCAAGTTCGTTCGCGTCGGTCACTGAGCGCAGGCCGTCCGGCACGAACGGGTTAAGCTTCAACAAGCCGTGCGCGGCGATCGAGTCGACCTCCGACTTGATCCCCTTGGCCGGCACATCACGCGCGATCACCTGGTTCCCGTAGATATACTGACCGACCACGTACGGCTTGCGCATCGATTCGCGCATGCGCTCCTCGGGCCAGACGCCAAACACCGCGATAAACAGGAACATCGTCACCGCAAGTGACGTATAGACCTTCTGCGGGCGCCACCACGCGAACAACAGCCACAGCGTAGCGACGACGAACACGCAGATCATCTCCTTGCCATAGACTGGCAGCAGATTCGCGTTGAGCATCACGATGGCGTTATTCGGCAGTGTGCGCAGGTAATACAGGAACATCAGCACGGCAACGAATCCACCGACAAGCCCGACGGGGGCAATCAGGCGTACGACGCCGCGGCGTAGCTCGCGGTCACTCACTCGGCTCGCTACTAGCAGGCCGACAACAGACGCCATCACAAACATAGCGCCGGTCCGCGTGCCGAGTTGAGCGAAGAAGTTGACGTTAAAGAAGGCATCGCTCGTCGAGCCGGTCTGATACCAACGATCGCTGCCGGGCCACATCATGAACGACAAGATCCCGACAATCAGGAGCATCGTCGCCCACGACGCGAGCGCGAACGACCACGTCAGCTTCAGGTGGGTCTTCGGGTCGACCTTGCCGATCAGGTAGACGAGCGCGTATACACCAATCACCTCCACCGTAAAGTAGACCCACTCGGTCGCCCAAACCCAAACGAAGTTGTGGATCAGGCCACTAACACCGCGCGGGCTCGCAACTGTAATCGCGTACCAAATACCGGGGCCTGTGATCGAGCCGATAATGTACGAGAACACAAGCAGAAAAATCCCGTACTTCTTGATGAATTCCATCAGTCGCGGCTCGTTTTTGCGATAAGCACGTGTCTCGAGCAGCGCGAACAGAAACGATGCACCGACCGACGTATGGGACGCGACGACGTGAATCACACCAATGATGCCCATTACCCAGGCTGTGCCGATGCCTGGAACGTAGAAAGTCGGGTACATGCCGAGTACCGCCATACAAATATTCCTCTTCCTAAATAAATAACCAATAAAGCCAATCGGCCGACAGTTTCTCAGCGTCGCATCATGCGTCCGTTTCCCGCGTCTCAATATCCCGCGCCCGAAACCGACCTCGATCGATCACAGCGTTCAAATTCGAATGAGCTTGCGCGCGCCTTATGGCGCAACCCGCTCCGCGGCTTCGTTCTATCAGCCGGCTTTAAGAACTGCTTGATGTACACGTGATTGCGTGGCCGCGCGCGACGTGAGTGTCAGGCCTTGCGCTTGTCGAATGAACTGCTGCCACATTTTGGGCGACTTGTGGCCATATCGTTGGATTGATGTGCGTAGAAAATCGCCTGCGTCATCGGACTTTTCCGCCCTCACCGCGCTGCGCACGTCCAGACTCGTCGCTTCACACAAGATCTCACAAAGCGGGGGCACATAGCTTCAGCGAAACAATTAGCTATCTTCAAGCGCTCTTCGATGCATACGCCCCGCTTCTACCCAATTCGCAACGTCTGGCGCCGGAACGGTTGGCCGCTCGCTCCGCCGTTTACAGGGCGCAGGCCATTTTGAAAGCAAAGCGCAGTAATCTTCACGGGTAATCAAAGCTTGCCGTAGCTATGCAACCCCGACAGGAACATGTTCACCCCGAGGAACGCGAACGTCGTGACCACGAGCCCTGTCAGCGCCCACCAGGCGGCGATAGTCCCGCGTATCCCCTTCATCAAGCGCATGTGCAGCCATGCCGCATAGTTGAGCCAGACGATTAGCGCCCAGGTTTCCTTCGGGTCCCAGCTCCAGTATCCACCCCACGCCTGCGCAGCCCACAACGCGCCGAGTATCGTCGCAATTGTGAAGAACATGAATCCAACCGCGATCGACTTATACGTTACGTCGTCGAGCACGTCGAGCGCAGGCAACCTGTCGGCCAGCACGCCGCGTGACTTCAGCAAATACGCCACGCTGACCATCGCCGACAAAGCGAAACTTCCATAACCGATAAAATTCGCTGGTACGTGGATTTTCATCCACCAGCTCTGCAACGCTGGCACCAATGGCTGAATCTGCTGTGCGTCGCGCGTCACCGAGTACCACGTGAGGAATCCGACAGCCGCACTGATCACCAGTAGCACGAACGCGCCGAGCAATCGGGTACCGTAATACCCTTCGTAGTACAGATATAGCAAAGCGGTGATTAGACTGAACAGCACAAAGACTTCGTATAGGTTCGATACTGGAATGTGGCCAATGTCCGGACCAATCAGATACGACTCGTACCAGCGCGCCATCATCCCGGTAAAACCACTCAGCACCGCAGCCCAAGTCATTTTCTGGCCGATTGCGCCGCCCGCCTCCGAACGGCTCAGCATGCCGACCCAGTAGAAAATGGTCGCTAAAACGAACAATGTGCTCATCCACAGGATCGCGGACTGACTCGACAGGAGATAACGCAGGATGAACGTCGAATCCGCACGGCTTAGATCACCGTCGTACAAATGGATTGACAGCAACGACAGCACCGCGACGCCAGCCGTCAACAGTCGCGCAGGCTTCCAATACCAGCCAACGGCGACGAGTGCGAGCAATGCACCAATCATCACCACGCGATCGTAAACGTCCATGTGCGCGTAGTAGTGCACAAGTGCGAAACCCACGCCACCGACAAGCGCAAGTGCGAACAGCCAGTCTACGATTGAGAGACGCAGAAAAAATGCACGGTCGTCAAAGTGCGGCACGGCCGCCGTGTCTGCGGCGCACGCTGCCGCCGGCGGCAAATAAACCTGGTTCTGTTCCATGATATTAACGTGTGAACTCTTCGTGCCTATCGCGTAAAGGACTGCGTCTCTGGATACTGATGCGCTGCCATGTAGATCGCGCGTCTGCGCGATCTACTTCTCGAGATTGAACTTCCTGCAGGCGCGCATTGGCGACGACACCATCACTCCGATGCGAGCGCCTGTGGCTTTCGGCCGGCATCAGACCGCCGCGCCGCACCGCTAGCAGCTCATCAACACATTGGTGCGAAGTCGACATGACACACGGGCATCGCAGATTGGCTCGCGCAAGCCATCGAGGGCACTCTCACCAGTAAAGAAGCGGTGCGCGGAATACGCTTCCGGTGACCCCTGCGCAAGGTGACGAAATACTCCCGATGGCCATGCGCTTCCGTTCGTCGAACACTGCTCGCACGGGCATAGTGCAAGTGAGATCGCACCGCCCGCGCGGCCAGACCATCGATTGCCATACAAGCGATCGCAGTACGAGCCTACTCCATCAAGCTATCGGACAAAAATTTGCGGAGTAGCTTGAGCGGTATCTCCGCTCAGTCGGATTTCCTTGATTTTCTTCATGGTCGCTGCGTCGAATACGCTAATTGAATTGGCCGCTCCTGCTACATATACCTTGTCGCCAGACTTATTTAGCGTCAACACGTAGTAGGTGTGATCAAGCGGCGCTTCCCCCACAAGCTTCTCTGTCTTCGAATCGAATTTCGCGAGACGATTTCCGACAACATACACAATATCCGGATTTGTGGGAGAACGTACACCGCTGAAAAATACTTCCGTGACGGGGGCAAAGTCCTTCAGCGATGCCTTGCCGGTCGCAAGATCGACGTCAATGTAGCCATACATCGTCTCATTCGTCCCTGGAGCCTTCTTCTCATCTTTGAAGCGATCAGCAGTGTATATAGAATCGAACGAATGTTGTGGTAGTTGCTGTGGCCACACGTTCAATACGTCTGGTTGCCCATAAAGTGGTCTTTTCCAGTTCCGGACCGCAACAGCGACGTCGAGCTTCCCAGATTTCACGTCCATGCGGTAGATGTCGGCACCTGCAATATACAAAGAGCCGTCATCCGCTGCGAACATAACCCCGAGTTGGCGCGGTACCGGGAACGTTCGGATCGGCTTCGCATCCATGCCACCACTGGTCGAATACACCTGTAGACGCGGAGTCTGAACTTCATAGGTGTCGCGATTGAGCTTGGTCGGGTTGACGACGCTGTATACCTCTTTTCCGTCAGGGCTCACAGCTATGGAGAACATCGATTTGACGCGTTCACCGGGTCGGTCCGAGAGATCCGCATGGAACACGACCTTGCATGTATCAAGCTCGACGCCGTAGAGATCGCCGTATCGATTGTTCAGAACATATGCGTGTGACTTATCTGGACTAATCGTTACCGTCCCTGGATTAAACGCGTCTGGCATCGAGCACGTCTTAAAAATCTCATCGGTGGATGCGTCCACGACAGTCAGCGTATTCGGATAGCCAACAATTGCGAGGTACTCGTGCCCTCTTTGCAACGCGCTATTGGTCGCAGCTACACTCACCAACGAGCCAGTCGACAGAATTGCCGATAGCAGAGTGATACCAAAACACTTCTTAATTGACATATTTTTCCCCAGTGTGTGCGGCGTCGATTACTTACCCTTCGGAAACACGCTACCGAGCTTGCGCCAGTCGGCGCTGGCTACGGAGTCGGATTTGTTCCAGTTCGGGTAAGTTATCATCGTGTCCGGCACCTGCGCGGGCCACCAACACGGATCGGAGCAACCGTAAAGATCCGCCTCCATTGGCTGGCACAACGAAGCAATGCCACCGAATGCATCTGTCTCCCAGCCGGGGTCGGTTGTAGCAGTACACCCTGCAACAGACGTCATCGCGACGACTTCTTCGAGCCGGTCTTCCTGCGCGGCTTGCTCAAGTTGCTTTGCCTTGTTGTTGAGCGGCTTTAGATGTTTCATGTCAGTGCGCCTTCCGCGGAGTAATGTGGTTATCGATGAATGCCGGGTTGCCTGCGATGATGCGACTATAGACTTCGATGCCGAAATCGATCCAATCACGCATTAGCTCGCAGTAGTGATAAGTCGGGTGCGCTGGGTCGCCGTAGCGTGCATAGCTTTCGTGATAGCAGCCGCCCGAGCACAGGTTGCGGATCCGGCAACTATCGCAGCCTGTGCCGCTGCGGTCGAGGCGTTGCGACAGGAAGTCATTGAGTTGCTCCTGTGCGACACCATCGCGCACATTGCCGAACGTCGGCAATGTTGAGCCTGTGAAACGATGGCACAAGTTCAGATCGCCCTTGTGGTCCACTGCGAGCATCTTGAGCCCCGCGCCGCACGGAAGCGACTTCTTGTGCCCTTCGTGCAGATCCGTGATCAGTTGGTGCAAGTTCGAGAATCCGATGTTGCGGTTCTCGAGCGCCTCCGTCAGATAGCGCCGACCGAGCGCCTTCATATTCGCAAAGACGTCCGCGAGCTCGTTGGGTCCCAAATTGAACGTGTCGAGCTGACCCGAGGTGACGGGCGCAAAGCCGACTTCCGCGAAGCCGATCTCGTTAAACAGGTGATCCCAGATCCCCTCGATATCCGTCACCCCGCTTGTTAACGTCACACGCGCGCCGACAGGGCGGCTGCGGTAGCGCTTCAGCAGCATTTCGACCTTGCGGCGCACGACGTCATACGTACCCGAACCACCAACAGTTCGGCGATTCAAATCATGGATCTTCCGCGGTCCATCAATGCTGATCGACAGACCGAAGCGATGAGAGTCGAGCCAATCAATGATCTCCTCGGTCAAAAGCGTGGCGTTGGTCGTCATTACGAAATCAACCTGCTTTCCGAGCGCTCGGAAACGAAGCTCGCAATATTCGACCACGTGCTCGATCAGCTTGCGGTTACTGAGTGGCTCGCCGCCGAAGAAAACAACTGTGTATCGCGGTTCATCCGGCGACTCTTTGAGCAACATCTCGACCGATGCCTTCGCAGTCTCGACATCCATTCGACGTCCGGCAGACGGCGTATCGAGATCCTCCTTGTAGCAGTACGTACAACTCAGATTGCAACCGGTGTTGACGTTGAGCACGACGGTATTGATCGCGGTGCGCTCGATGCGCTTGGTGGCAAACTCCGGTGTCAACGGGGAACCATCACTAACCACTTCAAGTGCCATCAGCTCGCTAAGCGTTTCGGATACGGCACCACGCGGGGATGCACCTAGCCGATCTAATAGTTCTTCAGCGGTGCAAGTATTAGCGCGCAATGAATCGATGATGGCCGCCGTGAGCTCGTCGGCAGCAAAGAGTGAGCTGCTCGGCACGTGGAACATCAGACGCTCGTCTTCGACACGTACTTCATGCACATTGCGCTCGACTACATTCAACAGCGCGCCCATGGGAATCTCCTAGCAATCTCTAAGTTTGGATCGGACCGAAGCCCTGGAGCATGCCGCCAGGGCCGCTGACGCGGCCCGACGGCAAAGAGACATCACAAATCACGGCAGCGGTGGATTGTTCCAGCGCTGAACTGAAACGATCATCTGCCCAGTGCCAGTGACAGTACGACTGCCGTCAGCGACCGATGCAATGACTTTCAGGTTGCCTGTATTGTTGTTGGACCTGCGGCGCTCAGGGTTCGGCCCAGCGTTTGCCGGTGTGAAAATGCCAGTCGCGCTCTGCATCACGCCTGCGTATTTGACGTCGTTATCGTTCTTCGCCTGGTCGTCGAACGGTGCAACTGACCATAGCGCCGGCATATAGCCGATCCGGAACGGCTTGCCGGCCGAATCCACGCCCCAAGCCTCCGCATCAAATCGCCCTTGCACCTTCGGCATTGGACCGCCGTTGCCTCCGATCCGAGCAATTGCGTAGTCGGGCAAAACTTTGACTTCTTTGATCTCACGATAAACTGCGAATCCATCGGAATGTGCCGTACCGACTGAGACCTGTCGCGGTCCCGCGACGCTATCGCTGCTGGATTTGACTCGCACTCGCAGATACTCAGGCGTGCGCTCGAGCACAGATGTAACCGTTACACCTGAGCCAAAAGCCGGAGTTCCCTCAAGATTCGGACCGACAATTGTCACCGTCGCCTCACCGCCAGCCTTCACATAAGCTGGTTGAACGGCGAGGACACGCGCTTTTCCCTGCTTTGCCGCGCTGAAATCCATGCCTCGCTCGTCGTGCTCGTCTTCATACATGCGGCCGCTCAATTCGCCATTCCCGGCCATGAGTACCTGGTGCATCGGCACGCCCGCAACATTAACGTTCGCGCGCCATTCGTAGCCAGTGTAAAGGGTAGCGGTTCCAGTACCGACTAACGGACTGCCGTCTGCAAAGCGCCCCTTCAATTCCACCTTGAAGCTATCCTTGTCGCCGCCCGTCACGGTCATCAAGCCAAATGCATCGCCTTTCCCAGGCATGTGCCCACTGAAGCTCCACGTACCGGCAAGCGCAGTCGCCGGCGGCTGGCTTTTCTTCCAGTCGTCCCACGCTTTGCTGTCGTATGGAAAGTTCTTCGCGAGGTACGGCGCGATGTCCGTCAGCGCGATATTGAACCAGTCGCGATCGCGCCCGAGCGAAGAATATTCAATCGACGGGAATTGCCCAACGTGGAAGTTCACGAGCCGCTCCCACTCCTGTACGGGACGGCGCTGCAGCAATGGTCGTGCGGCCGAGTGACAACGCGCGCACATCTGCTTGAACTCATCCGAACCGGCGGTCTCCTGGGTGTTCAGGCGTTGCTCGGGTGCATACCGGAGATCTTTTGTTTCCGATGGCGCAAGCCCTTGCGTATCCGACAAATACTTAACGAGAATTCGCCGCTCTTCGTCGCTAATAGTTAGGCCGTGCATCGTCTGCATTCGCCCGATTGTCAGCAACCAACCCTCCGGGGTCTTGCGCTGATGGCTGATACGACTCCACGAGTCCTTTGATTCTGCGGCGTGACACGCCGCACAGGTCTGACTCAGAATCGCTCGCGCGTCGCGGGGCGGTTGCGCTTGGGCATGAGCCACACCCGCAACCAGCGCGACCGGCATGGCTGCCGCCATGATGCCCATCAACCTGCTGCGTCGAATGAACGTTTTTAACAAAGCGCTGCTCCTTTGAGAGGGGTCTTAATTCGCCGAGGATCGAGGGGAACTGGCGTGGGACCATCGCAATAAGCAGGTTCCATGCCAACTGGAGAGAGCCCCGCGCGCATTCAAAAATCGCGCTAAAACGCGGGCCTGCGCCTCAAATATTCCGGGGAAATCCCTATTCAATTTTTTGCTTGAAACCGCATCAACGCCGTATCCCTGAGAGCTGACACGGGCTCTTGTTCTCGCGTCCCATTCCCGTCCCGCGAGAATTCCCAATATGGGACTGAGGGTCGACCTTGAGCGTCAACGACATTGCCTGATAATGCGTCGGAAGGCTCGCAGGCAAAAGGATGGGAAACCTCGCAGAACTCAAAGGGACAAAAAACCTTGAGCTGGCATGCGATGTGCTTATGTATTGACGGACCATGCGCGCTCTGCTCGTACGGTCTATACGCCGCGGGTACCCTCCTGGCTGCTCTGCCGGTGGCTTCTGCAGGCGTTTAACCGATGTGCGGGCGGCGCGTCTCGCACGCATGTCGTGCGCTTGGTCAAGCGGCGCCACTGAGAGTGGCTCAAGTGTCCGATCCTGCATCGGGTGGGGTTGGTGGTCGGGCGAAGATCGTCGGAACGGCCTATGCAATTCCCACCGATCGGACAGACAGCGCGACCTGATTCATTCATCAATACTTTGAGACTAGCAATCCCCATGAAGCATCAACTGAATCGCTCCCGACGCAGCTTTGTCATCGCAGTTGCCGGCACTGTATCGGCACTAGCCCTTGCCCGCACTGCGCAGGCAGAGGCGCCGATGCTGGATGAGAACGACCCCGCTGCAAAGGGACTGGGATATCGCATTAACGCTGCGAACGTTGAAAAAGCACAATACCCCCGATATGAGGCCGGGCAAGACTGCGGGAACTGCAGCTTCTATCAAGGAAAGCCCACAGACCCAGCAGCTGCTTGCCCCCTCTTCGCCGTCAAGCGAGTGTCTGGGAAAGGCTGGTGCAGCGCTTACAACAAACGTGCTTGATCATCCACGCGATGTTCCAGCGCGCCAGTCGCGATACCCAATAGGTTGATTCGGCTGCAACGCCGACAGCCTCCGTACCCGGCGGGAGATTCTCCCGTCGACTCCTCGGCTGGTATCGAAAAAGATACTGAGAACCGCTGCGAAGCACTTATTTCAGAGCATGTTTCACTAGATGGATATACCTTGCGCCCTGAGCAAGTCTGACAAGACCGAAAGTCAGACGTCGCGCTTCGGCCGCGTAAATGCAAGAGTTCACAGATCAGGTCAACGTCTGGGCCTGAATGACTTGTTCTTTGCTCTGGTCTATTCTTACCTAAATTCCTCCCAACACTTCGAATTGCGGCAACGCTCTTCGGCGCCAACGTAGCTAGGTCCATGTTGAGTTTCATTCTGCGCTTCGTGCAAACTGACGACCGGGCACAGTTAGCACGCTCATTAGGCTGGCTTTACAGCTTCGTGCGACCACACCGGCTCGCGATAGCGGGGTTGCTAGCGCTATCCGCGTGCGCATCACTGCTGGCCATCGCGCAGCCGTGGCTAACCAAGGAGCTCATCGACCGCGGTCTGGTGAGCAGGAATACTTCCGCGCTCATTGGCTTTTCGCTCGCAATGGTTGGAGTCGGACTCGTCGGCACGCTACTAGGCGGATTTAATCGATACGTCTATACACGGTTATCCGGTCGCGTTCTTTTCTCGTTGCGCACCGCGGTCTATGCACACCTCCAGCGCCTGTCACCATCGTTCTATGCAGAGCGGCGGATCGGCGATTTGCTATCGCGCCTCGATGGCGACGTCGCCGAGATTCAGCGTTTTGCCCTTGACGGACTGTTTTCGGCGGTCTCCAACGTAATCGGTCTCGTCGGCACACTTACACTTCTGGTTACGCTGTCCTGGAAGCTTTCGCTGGTCGCGCTAGTCCTGATCCCTCTCGAAGTTGTGTGGCTTCGTATGATGCGACGAAAGGTTGAGGGAGGTGCGCGCACAGTGCGCGAGAGCGCCGCAGATGTATCGGCGTTCCTCGTCGAGACACTCCCCGCAATGAAGTTCATTCAATCCGCGGGGCAAGAGTCTCTGGAAGTACGCCGTCTCGACGAGCTTGGCGAGCACTACTTGGGGAAGCTGCTCAAGCTTCAGGTGACCGAATTTGTCACTCAGTCGGTTCCCGCAACGCTCACCTCGATCACCCGCGCGGCCGCGTTTGTTCTTGGCGGTTATTGGGTAATTCAGGGAACTTGGCAACTAGGCTCACTAATAGCGTTTTCGAGCTATCTAGGTATGGCCATTGGTCCTGTACGGAGTCTTCTGGGTCTGTACGTTGCCCTGCAGCGAATGACGGTAAGCCTCGGACGCGTCACCGAGTTGCAACACGCGCCCGTTTCCGTACAACAGGCAATCGTGACCCGCAGTATTCCCACGCGTGGCGACGTCGAATTCAACAATGTCTGGTTCGCGCACGATGCACGAGAGGGGCCGATTCTTCAAGGTGCCACCATGCGCGTCCCGCGCGGCGCCAAAGTTGCGTTGTCCGGCGTGTCGGGAAGTGGGAAATCGACACTGATTGATCTCCTCCAACGCTTCTATGATCCCCAGCAAGGCAGCATTCATTTCGACGGGGTCGACTTACGCCTCGTCAGCATTGACGCCTTGCGACGACGCATCGCCGTTGTAAGTCAGGATATCGTCCTCTTTCGTGGAAGCCTCGCAGATAACATACGCTATGCCTTTCCGATGGCGGGACACGAAGAGATCGTGCGCGCGGCGCGTGCGGCACAGCTTGACGAACTAATCAGTTCGCTACCGGGCGGACTCTACGCGCCAGTGGGTGAACGCGGTCAGCAGCTATCCGGCGGTCAGAAGCAACGGATTGCCATAGCCCGTGCACTTTTACAGGACCCAGCGGTCCTAGTGCTCGACGAAGCAACTTCCGCTGTCGACGAAATGACGGAACGGCAAATCATCGCGCAGATCGACGTACTTTTCGGTGACCGTACTCGAATCCTCATCAGTCATCGTGCATCGACGCTCGCTGGTGCAGACCTGCATTTCGAGCTATCCAACGGTCGCATCGTGAGTCGTACTTCCCGGAGTCCAAGCAATGAGTGCTAGCGCACCCGGCTTCGCGAATAATGTTAGCGTCGGAGTCGTCGATAGTGGCTGCTCCGATGCTTTGGCACCGCAGGTTGATGCTGCAGTGCGCTTCTGGTTCGAAACCGAGGATAGGCTGCGCTACGGCCCCGCGGAGCGGGATCGCATTGGACACGGCACCGCCATATGTGCTGCTATCGCCGCAGCCGCACCAAACGCACGTCTGCACATCGCGCAAGTCTTTCATTCGCGCAGTGTGACAAGCGCGGCGCAGATAGCTCATGCGATCCAGTGGCTCGTGGTTCAGCGCGTGCGCATCATTAACCTGAGTCTCGGTGTGCGCACAGATCGGACAGCGCTGCGCGACGCCTGTGCCAGCGCAATCGCTCAAGGGATCATCATATTTGCAGCCAGTCCGGCGAGAGGAAATCCCGTGTTTCCAGCCAGCTACCCCGAGGTCATAAAAGTCACCGGTGACGCGCGCTGCTCGCCATGTCAGTGGTCGTCGCTCGACAGCGAGCAGGCAGACTTCGGTGCAATCGTCTCGATCGAGGCGGCTGGATCGCCCGCCGGCGCCAGCATAGCGTGTGCAGCTCTTAGCGGACACGCCGCGCGGTGGCTCGGACAACATCGAGATGCGGATCGCGCCGATCTGCTCGCCTATCTCCGCGCGAATGCCTCGTTCATCGGCAGGGAGCGGAGAGCACTCTCATCATGACCGTACCGCGTATTGTCGTGCTCGGCGCCGGCCCTGCAGGGGCTACAGTCGCCATTGGACTAGCCCAGCTAGGCTACAGCGTGGCGGTCGTAGGAGAAAGACGTCGCTTCGATGCCGTTGAGGGCGTATCCGCTCGCGTGCTGCAAGGACTGCAACACGCCGGTCTTCGACGAGCGGCGGCATGTGCGCTACCGCCGTGTGGTCGCACGACATGCTGGAACGGCGAGGAGCGCGAACTGAATCACGAATATTTGATTGACCGACGCCGCTTTGACGATGCGTTGCGCGATGATATGACAGCGGCCGGAATCGAGATTCATGAGGCAACAGTCCGCGAAGTGCGTCAAGTCGGGGAGAGATATTCCATCTGCATCAACACACCGGCGGGTATCGAAACACTTGATGCAACATTTTTGGTGGAAGCACGCGGCCGTCGTGCACCAATTTCTCGAAACGCTTCGCGCGGCCCGCAATCACTAAGTCTGTTGAACATCTGGCAAGGCCGGCCTGGGAATCCGGCATCGGCAATTGAAAGCCTCCCGGATGGTTGGGCGTGGATGGCCAAACTACCGGACGGCCGCTGTTACTGGCAAGTCACCCTCGACATCGCGAGCACAACGCTCCCGGCGCGAGACGCGCTCGCAGCTTGGTGCGCCTCCATGCGGGAGACCGATCTTGCCCGAAGATTTTTTGACAGACACGACAGCGAAGTGCGCGTATACGCCAGAAGTAGCAGCGCTGTCTTGAGCGACGAAACCGGCGGGGAAACATGGTTGCGTGTCGGCGACGCGGCGATGGCTGTGGACCCTCTCTCTGGAAACGGCATCTTCCAATCGCTGTCGTCCGCCCTACAGGCGCCAGCCGTCATCAATACGCTGCTCGCTCATCCCGATCGCGCGGCACTCGCATTGCGGTTTCATCAGCGCCGTATTGCTGAGTTGTTCGGACGATTCGCACGAGTTGGACGAGATTTTTATGCGCTCGAGCAGCAGTGGCCAGACCGACAATTCTGGCGCACACGAAGCGTGTGGCCCGATAACCAGCCCGCTCACCATCCGCGTGACTTCAGCAAGCTAAAGATACAAAAGGCGCCGGTACTAGACGGCCACTTGATATCCGAAGCGGAAGTAGTCACCTGCCCCGACCAGCCTCTTGGCATTTGGCATCTGCATGGTGTTCCGCTTGCACCAATTGTCAATGCTCTTCGCTATAAAAGCGCTCATCAGGTCCTCTCGACACTCCCGTCGGAGGATGCTGTGCGAGTTCAGCAATGGCTCGAAAGTCAGGGATACCCTTCCAGCGGTCTAGCTTAGTTCTGCTATTTCTCGTCATCAATTGAGCGGATCTTAGTTTCGGTTCACTAGCCTCGCGCTAGCGGGCAGTCCAAACACCTCGCAGTCCTCGTCCCAAAGTGGGATTCCTGTCGCGATATGGGACGGGAATCACGCGCACTTATCCCACCTCCTGTGATTTCCGCACTCAAGGAACGACCGGCAGACGGCCTCCTTGGCTATGTCCGACGGTTCTCGGCACGTATGGCACGACATCTGCTTAGTACTAGACGCATCTCGAAGATGCCAGAGATGGTCCAACGGCCCCTGACTGCAACGCACCTCAACAATGACTATGATTAAGAGACATAAACCCCACGTCCTCTCCGCAGCACTCCTGATGTTCTCCATGCATGCACATGCGCAAAGTTCAGTCACCTTGTTCGGGATCCTCGACGAAGGCATCAACTACACGAACAATGTCGGCGGACATTCAGCGTGGCAAGTTGCCGGTGGCCTGTTGTCGACAACGCGTTGGGGCATCAAGGGCACCGAAGATCTGGGCGGTGGGCTGCACGCAGTCTTCGACCTCGAAAGTGGTTTTGCACTGGAAAACGGTCAGCTCCTGTACGGCGGCCGTCTGTTTGGCTTTCAGTCCTCCGTTGGCCTGCAATCTGACAGTCTCGGCACCCTGACTGCGGGCCGTCAGTTTGACACTGTTGCCGATACGATTGGGCCATTGACTGCCAATGGCAGCTGGGCTGGATTTCTGTTCTCGCATCCGCTGGACAACGACAACACGGACGCCACGTTCCACGTCAGCAACTCTGTCAAATACATAAGCCCGTCTTACGCTGGTCTCTCAGCAACTGCCATGTATGGATTTGGGAATATGGCAGGCGCGTTCGCCCGAAACCGCATGTACGGCGTCGGGCTGAACTATTCGTATCAGTCACTTTCCGTTGCTGCCGTCTACGAAGACCTCTCCAGCCCAGGATCGACGCCTGGAGGCGCCATAGCTACCGATGATATTGGCTTCTCCGCAGCGAACCAAAAGATCTATGGTATCGGCGTGAACTACGGCATCGGGCAGGTCACGCTCGGTTCAGTTTATACACATGTCAATGTGGGCCAACCCGACTCATCAATATATGTTGGCAATCTTGGACTCGATAACGCACATCTCACGTTCGACAATATCGAAGTAAACGCAAGATACAGTCTCACACCGGCGTTCATCCTTGGCGGTATGTACACCTACACTCGTGGCGGATTGAGTCAGGGCGGTGCCAAGCAGACGCTTCATTGGAACCAGGTCGGCGCATTGGCTCAGTACTTACTTTCGAAGCGAACGTCGGTCTACAGCCAAGTCGTCTATCAAAATGTTTCGGGCGGCACAACCGGTACACCGCTAGACGTAGCATACATCCCTGGTTTGTCCGGTCCCTCGTCCAACGGGCATCAAGTTGTCGCTCGAATTGGTATAAATCACTCGTTCTAAGGCACCGAGTACGACGCGTCTTATGGAGACGACGGCGGCCGGAGGAGCACTTCTGGCCGTTCCACGGATGTAACGATAGTCTCACGACTAAGACAAGATGCTCGCCGTTCAATCAAAGCCAGAACCAGCACAGAGAGCGCTCACCGTTCCTGTTATGCCACAAGTCGCCCGCAGGTGAGAACGCCGGCCTACGACAGCGCCACAGTGAGCTTCGACCCTCCTATGAAACGTCTCGTTGTCACCCTGGCTGTCTTGGCAATCACTGCATACCTGACCGAGCGGTTTCCGATCGTGACACCGGCTTTCTCGTCAGGCCTCTCTAACACGAAGCTCGAAGAACCGGACGAGTAAGTGCACCAATGTGTTCGAGACACAGGTTCCATCCAGGCAACCCGACCTTGAAGGGCGGGTGTCCTGCGGAATTCAGGATCCGTTGGCCCATGTCGATGGGCTCACCTTTCACCGTTGCTGCGGCCAGAAATTAGCCCGCATCTCGAGCGACAACACCTCCTCAAAAAAAGGTGAGGGCATGGGTTCGTCTACGGAACGTTCTGTCGAGGTAGATTTTTTTAGAGGTGTCGCTTTACTCGTTATAGCCCTCGATCACAACACGAGCGGCGTCCTTCGACATGTCACGTTGCATACCTACGCGTATTGCGACGCAGCTGAGGTTTTCGTCTTTCTGGGTGGTTATGCCTCGGCGGCTGCATACGTCGGTGTTGCCACACGCCGAGGCAAACTTGTTGCGCGTCGACGCTTCCTAAAGCGCGCCTGCGACATCTACCGCGCCTACCTGATCACGGCAGCACTGATGCTCGCTTGCAGCGCGGCTCTGAGATTCGTCAATGTGCCGTTAGCCGCAATCCATCAGACGTGGCCGATGTTTGCCGCACATCCGGTACGGACGTTGCTCGACTTCGCACTTTTTCGTCAGCAACCTTTCCTGTCTGCCGTGCTTCCAATGTACGTGCTGTTCGCGTTCGGCGTACCGTTCACAGTACCATTATTCCGGCGGTCACCCTCAGTTGCTCTTTTTGCCAGCCTCGCAGTTTGGCTCGCCGCCCCGTGGCTCGGTACCGGATTGCCCAGCTCGACCGGCGAAGGTTGGCCGTTCAATCCCTTCGCGTGGCAACTAATGTTCACTTTAGGCAAACTGTCCCGCCTACACCCCGTTTCTCAGGAATTCCACGCATCGTTTCGGGGCAGACAAGTGACGAAGATCGCGATTGGCGTTGCGCTAGTCATCGCGTTTATCAAGCTGTGCATAGATGCGCACGCTTCTCCCGGGTACATGAAGCAGAATCTCGCGAGCGTGCGGATTGTGAGCTTTCTGTCGATCGCGTGGCTCTGCGCGCAAGCGGTGCGACTCGGATGGATTCGCCTGCTCGCGGAAAGACTATGGCCTGTCGTTATAGCGGGGCGTCAGGGCCTAGCTTGTTTTGTCGGTGGCACCATTGTCTCAATATTTGCAGACGTCGGTCTTCAACTCGTCACTCGAACATTGCACTTGGCGACGGATTGGCCGATTCGGCTCGCTGGTGACTGCATAGAGATCGCGGCGCTGTTATTAATCGGTACCGTCGCGACTCGCATCGAACGATCTCGTGAAAATCATTCCATCAAACAAAATGTCTTGGGTTTCATACATGCATCCGACGAACGATAGAAATCTGCGCTGCAGACATCGATTGAATCCGCGGACAAACCAATTATCGATGAAACCCTCGAAGCGAACAAAGTCTAGCGCTCACCACTACATATAGGATGGCAGTCGCGCACGTGGAACGTGCACGAGACTATTTATCAGTGATCGCTAGCGAGCCGACATGAAATATTATTAATTGCGGTCGCACCTAATCGAAACTACTTTTTTCACCCGCTATAAGTCTGTTAGTTCACGAGATAATAATGAGAGAGCACTGATGAAAAAGAAAATTGTGACAATCAAATTCAAACTGCTTCTTACGTTCGGCCTCTTGGCAGCGATACTAGCAATTTGTGCGGTTCTCGCGGCACTGGCGGCTCAGAAGCTTGATGCCGGCTCACAGTCGCCCCCCCAACTTTGGCTGGGCATTATAATCGCGGTCGCATCGACAGGAGCAGTGTTTGCGGTGTACTTCTCGGTTCATCTCCATCGCGTGGTCTGCGGTGGCCTGCTACGCATGGCTCATAAATTTGAGGAAGTCGCGACAACGCTGGATTTGTCCAGACGTTCAGCTAGTCCACGAGCCGACGAATTCGGTCGCGCGGCGATTGCCTTCGACAAGCTAATGCGGCGGGTTGAAGAGGCGATGGCCGTTGTTCATGTCTCGTCGAATTCCGTATCTACGGCCGCTAAAGAAATAGCCTTCGGTAATCTCGATCTATCCGCACGTACTGAGCAACAAGCTGCTTCACTACAGGAAACTGCCGCGAGCATGCTTCAATTGACAGAGACGGTAAAACGCAACACAGACAGCGCACGAACAGCAAATGGCCTTGCATCAGACGCGCACGTCATGGCCGACGCGGCTGGTCAGGTTGTTAGAGTCATGCTGGACGCAATCGAACGTATCGATAGCACTTCAAAGAAGGTATCCGAAATCACGAGTGTTATCGAATCGATTGCATTTCAGACGAATATTCTTGCACTCAACGCGGCAGTGGAAGCAGCTCGCGCGGGCGAACAAGGCAGAGGATTTTCGGTTGTAGCAGCAGAAGTGCGCGTACTCGCCCAGCGGAGTACGCTGGCAGCAAGGGAGATCAACGAAGTGATCGCGTCCTCGGTCTCAACGGTCCATGAGAGTACGCGACACGCGCTGGAAGTAAGTTCGGCAATGGATAAGATGCAGTCGAATGCACGGCGTGTTGCAGGGATTGTTGATGAGATCGCCGTTGCCTCAGAAGAGCAAAGCCGTGGAATCGAGCAAATAAACACGGCGGTAGTTCAGATGGATCAAGTTACGCAGCAGAATGCAGCGCTGGTAGAGCAAGCAGCTACTGCTGCGCATTCTCTTGAGACGCATGCGATGAAATTGCAGGAAGCCGTTTCGGCGTTTACGCTGGCCGATACGGCGGTAGGCGACCACTGAAGTCACTTCATTGCTCGGTCGCCAATGTGCTCGCAACGACCAAGAATTGACTCCAACCGATTGGCCGTGGAACGTTCGATCTTCGGATTGCTCGATAAGTCAGGAAACCCGAACTCGCTTTCGTGGCCACCGAAGTTTCATAGCGAGACTATCGCTACGATGTCGAGAAAGATTTTTGTAAGCCCCTTGCGATCTTGGTGGGGGCAGCCAGTCGAATGATGGCTTATTTTTCTCTTTTCATTGCAGCCAAGTTCAGCCATGACTTTGCAGATACACACTTCAACGTGGAGGCGCATTCGCTCCTCGCAGCGCCCCACAATGCGCCGATGCAGAAGTCTGCCACGTCACCCACGCGTCAAAGCAGTCATGCCTCCGGAACTCCAGAATTGATCAGAAGCCACCATGATTCGACTATCGTTCTTCCATCTCACCAACCGCTCTGCGCCTTTCCCGATTCATACGAAGCCTCGGTTGCCGAGGATACTTTCTCCGCCTCAACATACGGTGATAGCGTGGACCGGTCACGCCATCCGCGGTCACTCATCCAACTCTTTGATCCGCCGATAAAGCGTAGATCGCCCAATTCCCAGCATCTTCGCAGCCTCGCCCACGTTTCCGTTGTGCTTTTCGAGCGCATTGCGAATCAACTGGGCTTCCTGCTCGCGAATCAAGCCAACAGGCCGAGCTGAATTCACACAGGTATCAGCGCCAACAAACCCAGCGCACATATGGTCCAACCCTAGCTCGGTCTCGCCATCACCCCGAACAGCCAATGCCGTGCGTAACACCATTTCGAGTTGGCGTATATTTCCCGGCCATGGATGTCGGCGAAAAACGTCCGCCAGTTCCTTGCTGATGCGCACCTCAGGGGCTCCAAGCTTCTTCAGAATCGTCACGACAAGCAGATCGATATCCGGCCTCTCACGCAACGCCGGAAGATTTATCGAGAAGCCTTTGATTCGGTAGTAGAGATCTTCCCGAAACGTCTTGTCGCGTATCAGTACACTCAGGTCGCGATGGGTCGCACAAATCACAGCCACGTCGATATCGTGTTCACTGCCAGCACCCAAGGGAGCGACTTTGCGCTCCTGCAGGACACGCAGAAGGCGCGCTTGCAAAGGGGCCGGCATATCTCCGATTTCATCCAGGAAGAGAGTACCGCCGTGCGCTTGCATCACGCGCCCAACGACTCCCCCTTTTCGAGCGCCGGTGAAAGCGCCCTCGCGATAGCCGAACAGTTCAGACTCGATCAATCCCTCGGGAATGGCTGCACAGTTCACTGCAATGAATGGCTTCCCGGAACGCGCGCTGGCATCGTGAAGGCCCTTCGCGATCACCTCCTTACCCGTGCCCGTCTCTCCTTGGAGCAAGACTGGCACGCCCTTGTTCAAACCCTGGCATGCCTGCTGCAATGCACGCAACAACTGGCGGTCTCCGCAGGCAAGTGCGCCCAAAGGGGAATGAGAATCGGCTACCGCCTCCGTTGCCTGTGCGGCACTGAGAATATTTCCCCCCACCGGATTCCGCGGCAACGCGAGAACCTTAAACCGGTATTCCTGCTGCAGGCCGGCGACCTTGAGTCCGTGAGCTTGTTCAAGAACAGTCATAAACGGCGCGCCACGCATTTGCAGCACATTACCGCACTGGAGGCCAACAACTTGCTCTCTCGTGAGATTCAACAGTTCACACGCCTGGAAACTTGCGCCAGCGACTATGCCTTCGTCCGTAATGGCCAGTAGCCCGGCCCAAATTGAATCAATATATTGTTCGTATGAATGTATGGCAACAAGAACATGCTCGGGAAACGTGGCAGCGAACAAGCGGCGTTCAATATGTCGCGCCACAGTATTCATCAGCATGAACATAGTGTCTTGTAGCGGCAGAGGTCCGTCGCGAGTGACGTCAAGCACTCCCAGAATCTTGCCGTACGGATCCGCAATGGGCATCGATCTGCAGGAAACACGGTTCAAACTGTCAAGGAAGTGCTCACCACTATTTACGAGTACAGACCGGCCTTCGACGAGCGCCATACCAAGAGCGTTGGTTCCACGCACGGACTCGCTCCAACATGCACCAGGGCGTATGTCCCGAATTCCAATGTGATCTTTGAACGGCGTTACATGACCGTCAATCTTCAGGATAGCCGCGTCGGCATCAGTCAAGATCACGATCTCTTGAGACGAGCAACGTTCAGCTAGAAATCGAAGTTCCGGAGTCGCCGCATCAAGTAACGCGCTGTTCACCTCGCGCATCTCTTCCTGGCTCTTTGCGTCCGGGAGGTTCAATAACGAACGGTCGTACCAACGGACACCTTGGTCGATGCTTCGACGCCAAGACGCTTCGATATCTTCCCGCAATACGCCCTCCGGCAACACCCCGTCCGAGCGCAACTGATCCCGCACCAAATTCGCAATTTGCAACTGGTACGCGACTGATGCCTCGACATGAGTGGTGCCGTGAACTCCTACCACGGCTCTAAGGAGCTGAGCAGCCAATTGAAATCCCACTATCGCTTATTGAACGAAATCTGTCATGATCGCCAGAGCCACACAACTAGGGCAACTCCCCCTTCAGCCTCAAGGACAAGCTTGCCGAATTCTTCTTAGTGACACGAACTTGTTCAATAATTCGGTGACTTCGGTTCACACCCGCGATGGCTCTTTAGAGAGCCGCCCTTCAACACAAACCTCACGGCCTACAAGGCAGTTCCCTGAACTCGACGTGCCCGCGAGACGACGCGCGGCCCTACGCCACCGTAGTGCCGCTTGAAGCACGCAAGCCTCTCCCCACTGCCCCCCAGAAAGCAAAAATCGCCCGAAGGACTCCCCGGCAGGCTAGGTTGAAATTCCGTACCAAATGTTCCATAATAGCACACACGGCGTAGTGCCGCCGCAATTGAAGCAAGGGTAGTCAGTGACACAATCGCCGCAGCGAAAGCGAGTGCGATCATCTACAGCCAGATGCTTACGTGTTGTCTGACCTGCATTGCCGAGACCTACGCATACCTCGTGCGTGTGTTGTCCGAATTGCCACAACGCGCACCGGATGGCAATGTCACCGACTTGCTGCACCACTATTTCAGCAGGCACTCCAGGGCGTCATGCAACCCCGTATGAATTAGCGTATGTCGCGCCTACCGGACGCACATCTCGGCACGTTCGCGTAAGCGTCTTCGGTCGACTACAGTCGATCGCGACGTTGTGTGTTGCCCGGCAGCGCTCCCATATGGCCCGCTCCACAGCGTTTGGACTGACGGAAATGCGGCCACTCAAGCGCGTAGAACTGGTTCGCTTGTCACGTGTTTGATCGCCGTGTTTAACCGACGTGCCTGCGCTTAACGATATCTGCGTCGCGTGGGTGTAGTCCCCACCTCAGTTATCAGGGCGTTGCTCGACCAGAATGCAAGGTGGCCCTTCTTCTCCTTGTCGTGTCCCATCCGTAGTGCGAGCGGTGCCTCCATGCAGGAATAACCGAGGGATGCACAAAAGCGCTCAAAGCTCTGACAAACGGAAGAATCCAACCGCATCCAGGAGCGAGCGAGCCTGTGACGCGAGCGCATGCGTCGCGGCCGCCGATTGTTCAACCAATGCGGCATTCTGTTGCGTAACGTGGTCCATCTGGGAGACCGCCTGACTCATTTCCTGGATTCCGGTCAGTTGCTCAGCAGATGCAATCGAGATCTCCTCCGTGATCGTCGCGACGTCTCCAACCGACAGTACAATACTGCTTATGATCTGACCGGCATCTTCGACCAGCTTCGCCCCTTCTCTGACACGCGCGGAGGACTCTGAAATCAGCGCTTTGATTTCTCTCGCTGAACTCGCACTGCGTTGAGCCAAGGCGCGCACCTCTCCTGCCACCACTGCAAATCCTCTACCCTGTTCTCCGGCCCGCGCAGCCTCTACTGCAGCATTGAGGGCAAGGATATTCGTCTGGAACGCAATTCCCTCGATAACTTCAACGATGCTCTCGACAGTCTGCGAACTGCTAGAAATCCCACGCATTGTCGACGTCACTCGCTCGACGGCATCTCCTCCGCGTCTGGCCTCCTCCGCAGCTTTACGCGCGAGACTATTCGCACGTTCTGCACTATCTGAATTGCGGCCTACGGTGGCGGTGAACTCCTCCATTGCCCCAGCGGTCTGCTCCAGAGACGCAGCCTGCTCCTCTGTACGAGATGACAAGTCTGTATTTCCAGAGGCCAGCTGTGTTGCGGCCGTAGCGATGGCGTTCGTACCCACACGCACCTGTGCCACTATGCCCCCCAAACTCCTGCTCATGCCATCAAGCGAGCGAAGAAGTTGCCCAGTCTCGTCGAGCGATTGAGCGGTAACGTGCAAAGACAAATCACCCGATGCAACCGTGCTCGCCACGTCCACAGCCTGGATGATTGGGCGAGTGATTGTTCGTGTTAGCAGGAGTGAAAAGGCAGCTCCAAACACCAATGTAATTGCGCCGAGTGCCAACATGAAGTGAAGGGAGGAACGAATTTTGTCGACAACGGTCGCACTTCGAACATCTGCGTGTGCTTTTTCCAGTGCAACAAGCTGGTCAGTTGTCTCACTCAACGCGGTCAAGGCAGGGATTGTTCTATCCGTCGTAATTTTGACTGCGGCATCCTGATTATGCTGTTCAAGTGCGATGCTAACGCTCGAGAGTGCCGACATTAGTGTATCGCGACGCTCACGCAGAGTGGCAAGCAGTTCTCTTGCCCGATCAGATGTGTCAGATCTTTGAATCGTGTCGAGGAAAGTCGCGTTCTCCTTCTGATTCGTGTGAATCTTGTCCAGAAGAGCATTCACCGATGCATCGTCTCGGGCCAGAATTAGTTGCAGCGAGTATCGCGCGTTCATTTGCGTTCGCTTGTCTATAGCATGCGCCGCAGTTGCGCTGCGAAAGTCACTGTCAACCAGCAACTGCGTATCTCGGTCAATGCTGACGAGCTTGTACGCACCGACAACAACAATGACAACCAAAAGAAAGAGAACGACGAAAAATCCAGCTCCGAGACGGGCTCCGATTCTCATATTGTTGATGATCGTTCTCAATGGCTTGCCTTTAATCGATTTTTATAGATGTCGTAATCGCGATTCAGCCGCACACAATCAGATCGAGTCGATGGGAAACTGCATAAATCTCCTCCCACGCGAGTTCTGCACTGGAAGCTTCCCTGCGCGCAAATTAACCTGGATGGAAGGGAAGAATAGCCCCGGTAAGGACAGGCTCTGGTCTCGCCTGTTGCGCATGTCTCTGAACGTCGCCAGATTGATTCCGTCGCGAACATGGATGTTTGCGTGCCTCTGGTGTCGAACATTGGTCATGCAAATCGGCTCGCGTCCGTCAGGAGGATAGTCGTGACACAAAAAGAGACGCGTTTCTTCCCCGAGTTTGAGGATCCGGCGAGCTGATTTGTACAGGTTCTCGGCGCTTCCTCCAGGAAAATCGCAACGAGCAGAGCCAACGTCTGGCATGAATATCGTGTCACCAACAAATGCCGCAGATTCCCCGAATAGAAATGCCACATCAGCGGGAGTATGGCCCGGCACGTGCATCACCGTAACGACCAAAGGGCCGACGTTGAACTTCTCGCCACATTCGAAGAGATGGTCAAAGTCACTTCCGTTGGGCTCAAACTCGGACCCAAAATCGAATATTTCCCGGAATACTCGTTGCACTTCGACTATGCCCGAGCCAATGCCGATCTGACCGCCAAGTTCTTGTTTCAGATAGTCTGCGCCGGACAAGTGATCAGCATGTACGTGCGTCTCGAGATGCCATTGAACCAGCAGGTCGTGCTCTCTAATGTAACTTGCGATCTTGTCAGCAGCTTCCGTCGAGACTCTCAAAGCCCTCAGTTCAAAGCCGAGAACAGAATCCACAATTGCACATTCGCGGTAGCCCTTCGCGTTCACGACGTAACTGAATGTCGACGTCGCCGGGTCGAAGAACGGCTCAATTCTAACTTCCATCTTCTCTGACCCTCAGGCGAATGTCTGCTTTAGCCACAGCACAGCGACGCTGAGGACGAGCAAAGCGAACACCGACTGGACCCACTGCCATGGCAACCGATGCGTCGCTATACGGCCGCCCGCAAGTCCGACGACCATCGCCCCGGTAAAGACCCAGCCAACAGACGCAATGTGAGCGCCGCCTAATAGTGACCCGACTACGGTAAAGGAACTTACGAGCGCTACGACTGCCAGTGACGTCGCAGTAACACCAACCATCGGCAAATCGCTAAACTGCCGCAATGCCGGGACAATGACGAAGCCGCCCCCTACACCAAGCATGCCAGTGAACAGCCCAGCCGAGGCACCAATACTTGCCATCGACGCGGCACAGCCTGCTGTCCAATGAAATCGCCCGGTTTCAGGATTCACCTGACAGAGCAGATTTTTGCTGGACTGTTCGCGCTGGTTAGCGTTTCCTAGCACCTGAGCAATCATCCGGACCGCTACGAACAGCATCACTCCGCAAAATATGAACGTTAGCCATCGCTGCGGCATCTCGTGTGCTAAATGCGCTCCAATTGGCGCGCCGACTGCTCCCGCAAGGGACATTGCAATGGCCGCCCTATAGCGCACATGACCACGCCTTAAAGCCGTTACCGCGCCAATTGCGGCCGCAGATGAGACTGCAATCAGGGAGATTGGCGCTGCATCATGCAGCGTCAACCCTAGACCCAGCATCAGTGCCGGCACGGCCATAACGCCGCCAGCTCCAGTCAGTCCAAGGACGGCGCCGATTGCCAAGCCGTAGACGGCCCCGGTGAACATCATAGGTCCTTCCCTTTTACGGTCAGTAGGACTTGTACGGCAAGAATTTGCCGGAGAGCACCACACTTACGCGGTCACCTTTCGCATCCGCTTGGCGCTGGATGTCCATCGAAAAGTCGATTGCACTCATGATCCCGTCACCGAACTCTTCGTGGATCAACTCTTTGATGGTCGTGCCGTACACGTTCACCATTTCGTACCAGCGATAGATCAGCGGATCCGTCGGAACAGCCGTCGGCAGTGAACCTTTGTATGGAACAATCTGCAACCACGCGATGGCTTCATCGGACAACTCGAAGATTTCACCAACGATGGCGGCCTGCTCTTTGCTCAGCTGCATCTGACCGAGGCATGCGGCGGTAGTCCACTCCTTCGCCATGCCTACTTTTTCAGCGACATCTGCCCACTTGAGGCCCTTGCGAACCTTCGCCGAAACGATCATCTCGGTAACCTGCGTGCGACTCGAAATCATGTGACTATCCTTAAAAAAATCTACCACTAGAAAAATTAAGCCATATTTCCGGTACGGAGCACGCGACCCTGTTCAAGCTCCGTAACGTTGTCTTGGCACAGACCGGGATGAACAATCTGCGTCATTTGATGCATGTCGCGCCCTTGTTCGATATCCTGCTGGATCGTGGCGGACCGTCGGACGAGAAAATCGATGAGATAGTTTCGGATCCGATAGAACTGAGGATCGTGAATCAGCGATTCTCGTGTCCTCTCCCGGGGCATCGTGTTCACAACGATCTCTGCAAGGCGAGCACGCGGACCATTACTCATCAAAAAGATTCGGTCAGCAAGCAAGATTGCTTCGTCCACGTCATGTGTGATCATGAAAACGGTCTGATGCGTAGCCAGACAGATGCGCAAAAGCTCATCCTGAATAACACCACGCGTCAACGCATCGAGTGCCCCGAAAGGTTCATCCATCAAAAGCATCTTAGGTGCGACGGAAAACGCGCGGGCAATCCCGACGCGCTGGCGCATACCACCCGATAGCTCCGATGGCTTTTTGTCGATCGCTCGCGTGAGCCCAACCATATCGAGAAAGCGCATCGCGCAGTCTTGAATCTGTTGCCGTGTCCAGTCTGGATTCCGTGACCGGACGGCAAATTCGACATTCTGTTTCGCTGTGAGCCAAGGCAACAGCGCATGCCCCTGGAACACTACGCCGCGATCAAGGCTTGGGCCAGCTATCTCCCGTCCGCCCATGACGGCACTGCCACCACTTGCCTGCTCAAGCCCACCAAGCACGTTCAGAATCGTGCTTTTTCCACAGCCAGAATGACCAATTACGCAAATGAACTCTCCACGGTCGATCTTGAAAGTCACGTCCTCGAACACCGGTGGGAGGTCAGCGCGGTAACGTTTCGAGAGGTTGTCAATCTCAATGAATGCTCCGCCGATTGTGCTGCGACTGTCGTTACTCTGCATAGGTCACCTTCTTTTGCAGGCGTGCGAAAAGCTGGTCGAGAAGCATTCCCACAACTCCGATGATGAGTACCGCGAACAGGACATTTGTCAGAGAAAGGTTGTTCCACTGATTCCAGAGGAAATAGCCAACGCCCGTCCCGCCGACCAGCATTTCAGCAGCCACGATCACAAGCCATGCAATCCCCATCGAGATGCGCATTCCCGTGATAATTGTGGGTGCGGCGGCAGGCAAGACAATCTGGAGCGCTTTGCGCAACGGCGAGACTTCGAGGGTGCGGGCAACGTTCAACCACTCCCGCCTTACGTTTGCGACGCCAAATGCCGTATTGATCAGCATCGGCCATAGGGAGCAGATGAAAATCACAAAAATTGCGGAAACGGAAGCATCCTTGATCGTGTACAGCGCGATTGGCATCCACGCGAGCGGAGAGATCGGCTTCAGTAGTTGAACGAACGGATCAAAAGCGCGATATAGAAGCGGCGACATGCCAATCAGGAAACCCAGGGGTATCGACACGACGACGGCCAGCAGATATCCGCCAGCGACACGCAAAAGGGAATGTCCCAACTGGATGCCGATCCCTTTGTCATTCGGACCATGATCGTAAAACGGGTGCGCGAGGTTTTTCGCTGCGACGGATAAGAACTGCGCTGGCGTGGGGAAACCATCACTTGTTGGCTCAGCCGATTGATCGCCCGGAGCCTGCCCCATCAACCGGGCATACTCCTTTTGCTCTGGTGTCGTAGGTGCCTGCTGAACTTGCGTGCCCGCAGTTGTTGCGAACTGCCAGCAAACGAGCAGGATGGCCACCATGGCAAGCGACACAAATGCAGCCTGCAACCGAATTGAAGACTTCATCTCATATCCTTTGAATCAGGTCCGCTTGATTGCAAAACGTGCGAGGTAGGTGGCAGGGTCAGCGGGATCGTACTCACGGCCCATCACTGAGAATTTCCGCATCCCCGTAGCTATCGCATCCTGGTCGACTTCTTGCCCCAGCGCCTTCATTTGCACGCGTGCGTCCGTAAGCAAGAACACTTTTTTTGCCAGATCATCGTAGGAAATCGGCTTCTTGATGTAGCCCCACCGTTGCATTTGTGTGAGCATCCAGGTGGCCATCGAATACCACGGCAGCGGCTGAAAATCCGTTCGGTCCGCCTGATCGCGCACATGCCCAAGACCATCGGCGTAGTGACCGTTGAGTGCTTGCAAAATGACTGTTTCCGGCTGGTTCAGATAATTCGGCGTCGAGATGGCACGCGCAATCGCAGGACGATTCTCCAGCTTGTGGGCATTCGCGGAGGCCTTCAGCAGAGAACGATATAACGCCACAAACGTGTTCGGATTCTTGTCGATGAAGTCCTGCGTCACACCGAATGCACAACAAGGGTGTCCATCCCAAATGTCGCGCGACAGGATGTGAATGAAGCCCACCTGGTCATACACAGCACGCTGATTGAAGGGATCCGGTCCCAGAAATCCGTCAATGTTTCCTGCCCGCAAATTGGCAATCATCTCCGCGGGCGGAGTCACTCGGAGCTGAACGTCGCGGTCAGGGTCAAGTCCGTGCTCTGCGAGGTAGTAGCGGAGCAGGAAGTTGTGCATCGAGTACTCGAACGGAATGGCGAACTTGAAGCCCCTCCAGTTCTTCGGATCGCGGTTGTCCTTATGCTTCAGAGCTAGCGTAATCGCCTGGCCATTGACGTTCTGAATGGCGGCAACTCGCATCGGCTGGGCAGCAGACGCAAGCCCCATCGAAATGGCGAGCGGCATCGGCGCCAGGAAATGCGATGCGTCGAGCTGATGATTCAGCATCTGATCGCGAACCAGGGCCCACCCAGCGGTCTTGCTAAGTGTGACGTTGAGGCCCTGCTCCCGATAGAACCCCATTGGTTCCGCTGTAATCAGCGGCGTGGCGCAATTAATCGGGATGAAGCCGATCTTCAGGTCTTTCTTCTCCAGAGGGCGCTTTTCCTCCGCCATCGCCTGAAGGTCAGCTAAGGGAAGCACACTTGCGATAGCGGCACGCGCAGCGTTGACGCCGACTGCTCGCAGGAATCGGCGGCGCAGCGCATCGTGGGGGAACAGCGCCCGGACGGCTGCCATTTCGATGAAATGACGCGACTGAGTTTCGTCACCCTGCCCCTGGGGGCGCGACGCAGCGCCGCTGCGTGCAGTGTGTTCGTCTTGGCTGCCGTGCATGCCACATGAACAGCGCTCCAGCGAGTGGTCCGGGCTATACGGACGATACGGATTCTCATCTTTCATGTTCGACGCACCTGCTTCAATCCGGACTTGGGTTAGCCGCCCTACGGGCGGCAAGACGTTCAAGCAACAAGCCGCTGCTTAGTGACGCCTGCTTCGATACGTGCAATCACTCGACCATCAAGGCTCTGCTCCATGCAAATCTGCCCATCTCGATCCTCCGGAGCGCTCCACGTGCCATCTGAGCGTGGGACTCCGTGGAGAACGACGGGAAATGCCTTCGTTTTCAGGCGGATCATAGGCGTGCTGTGGACATAGCCGGCATGTTCCCGATTGAGCGCGTGATGCGAAAGAACACCCGCTTGGCGCACGATCGGCTCGATGAAACGGCACGGCACCCCGGCGACACTGATGCAGTCGCCGATCGCGTAAATGTCTTCGACGCTTGTCTGCATCGACAACGGATCGACAACAATGCCTCGGTCAAACGCAAGTCCTGCCATTTTCGCGAGCCGCGTTTCGGTAACGAGTCCTGTTGCGGCAACGACTTCGTCAACGCGAATTTGCTCAGTGCCTTGCAGCAGAATGTCTTTTTGGTCGTTTTCCGCTTTCTCGATCTTCTCGATGTGACGCCCCCCCAAAAATCTGACACCCCCATCCTGCAAGCTCGTCAAGAGCTTTTCAGAAACTATTGCCGGAACCAGGCTGGCCAACGGACCGGGGTTCACATCGATAAGTGACACCGCGTGACCTGCGCGCGCAAAGTCCTCTGCGAGTTCGCATCCAATCATTCCGGCACCGACAATCGCGACGTGTTTTTTCGCGCCATCCAATCGTGCCCGAAGCCCTGACCACCCCGCCAAATCATTGACACGCCAGCAGAGTGAAGCTGGCATCTGCTCTGGCAGTGCCGGACGCGCCCCCTGTGCGATTACGAGCTTCGTATAGCGAATCGCCCCTCGCGTCGTCCGAACCTGATTGAGTGACGGGGAAATACCGACGACGAACGTTTCAGTCATCAGCCGCACGTTGAGGCGCCGGGCTGCATTTACGGCAGACTCACGAACCAGATCTGCAGGTTTCAAGCAGCGCCCGAGCGCTACGGACAGTTCGGGCTTCAGATATCTGTCGCCGTTGCATGCGGTCACGAGGGTGATAGGTACTGCGGGATCGAGCGCTCGCAACGCTTCAGCCGCGCTCCACCCTGCGATTCCGCCGCCCACGATGACGACCCCGAGCTCACGCGAAGGAGCAACGGCAGCAGCGTCAGTCTGCAGTGCCGTTCGCTCCAGCGGCTCATAAGGCTCGAAATCCGCCTTCACGACTCCACAGAGCGGACAAGCCCAGTCCTCCGGAATATCGTCAAATCGCGTCCCTGGCGCGAGCCCGCTATCTGGATCGCCCAGTTCTTCGTCATAAATCAAGCCACAGGCCCGGCAGAGGAATTGCCTCCACGGCAACGTGGTCGGCGTGTTCATTCGGGGACCTCCTCTTTCGACAGACGAGCCATCTCCCAACGCAGGTGCTTGATGGCGGGGGTGACGATCGCTACGAACTGGGCCTCGCGCACACGGCGCTGCGGAGCGGCGCTCATGAGGTAGCCGCGAGCTCCCTGATGCATAAGCGCAGAATTTGCAGCGCGCAGCGCCAGTTGCGCGCCTTGCACACGTGCGTCAAGCACATGGAGCAGATAGTCTTTACTGCCGTCATAAGGCGTCTCCGCAAGCCGAGCAACTCGCCCCCCCAGTTCGTCGTACTCCGCCTGAAGCTCCACGGCGCCATCCTCAAGGAATTGGTTGACGTGACCGAGCACAGGCTCGACTTCGCGGATGGAGTCGATACTCCCCTGTGCAATCCCGATCGCCATTCCAGCTTGCAGTAGCACAAATACCGCTCGTATCTTTGCAATGAGAGGGCGCGCAGGATCTGCAATCATCGCGTCCTCTCCAACAAAGTAGTTGTCCAAGCGTATGCCCCAAGTGCTCGTTCCTTCCATGCCCGAAAATTCGGGGCATTGGCGCAGTACGACCTCGGGCGTGAACTTCAACAGGAACATGATCTCGTGCGACAGTGAGCCATCGTCGCGGAACACCCCCGCCATGGCACCGCAGTACTGTCCGGGGGCGATATGACTCACCCACGGCAGTGCGCCACTAACGCGATACCCCCCGGCCACCCTCACTGCGCGCAACAACATCTTTTCTATACCTGCCAGCGCTTTCATCGGATTTGAAAGCGCCGTACCCCCGAAAGTACGCCCCATCGCGTGATCATTGAGCAGTTCGCCTGTCAGTGCGGGATTATCGGATTGCTCCATGTAAAGCCCACAGACGTCATGCGCCCACGTGAGAAACCCGGTCGACCCACAACGGCGACTCACAGCGCGCATGGCATCCAGTGCCAAGCCAACCCGACGACCACCTCGCTCGAGGTGCGCACCGAATGCGCCTGCGGCGCCGAGCGACCCCATGATCTCGAGAGGGTAATGTCCCTCGTCAATGCGATGCGCGGCTTCGGCAAGCGGGCCATCGGCGACGGCCGTCACGTTTGACATGACCTGCGAATCGGTCCACGTCGAATCGATCCGGTCGCCAGGAAAATCAACCGCTTTCATGATGCGATACTCCCGTTTATCAGAGTGATGGAGCGTGCTGCGGCTTAGTCAGCGAGCGCGATGCTGAACGGGACGGGATTGCGCATCGTGTTGGCGACGGGCGAAAAGTAGTTTGCGTGCTTGACGATATCGTCGAGTTCCTCACGCGTGGCATCGCCTTCGATGAGGACCTTTACGCGAATCGCCTGGAAGCCCATTTGCGCAGGCTGACGTTCGGCGCCGCCGGCGCCCCACGCGGCGGTATTGCCAATATCGGCTTCGAGGAAGACTTCTAGGCGCGAAAGTTTGACTTCGCGGTAGGTTGCAACGGCTGTGATGCCGACACTCAGGCAACCACCCAGTGCGGACAATGCGATCTCACCCGGAGCGGGGACTGTGTTTTCGCCGAAAAGGTGGACCGGCTCATCCACGACGACCGGGTTGTGCGTGCCCACATAGCTCCACGAGCGGAACTGCCCCTGCATTACCGTGTGGACCTTGTTGCTGCCCTTACGCTCGGGGTTCTCACGGCCAGCTGCGGCAAATTTCAGAAGGCCCTCGCGGTCGATGGGGCGCAGGTGGGTGGTGACGGTTTCGGTACTCAAGGTATTTCTCCTGGTAACAGACGTGCCATAAAAGCCGGATAAAACGATCTGCGTGATCGCACATCAGACTAAGCAACGACCGTGCCAAGACACAAGAACCCCTTTACTGCTTTGTATTTGTTGTGTTTTTCGTCACCACCCGCCCGACCAGCCAGTTCGCATCAAATACCAGATTGTTTACAATGTCGACATTTTGTCGAACATTGTCATCTCACCCTAACTGCAGATTTTCTGCCAGCGATACGAAAACTGGCGTGTCGTCAAACCTAGCAGTTGCGCTGCGCGCGACTTGTTACCGCCAGCCGTCCGCAACGCTTGTCGAAGTTCGTCAGCAGAGTGCGAGTCGTTCGCCATGTACTGGCGCACTCCTTCCGGGACTTGAATTCTCGCCTGCTGCGTCGACCTTGAGGTCTCCAGCGCTGGCACCAATTCAGCTGCGGGCATAAACCGTTCGACATCTTCCGAGTGAAGTATTGGCTTGTCGGCGAGCAGCACGACGCGCTCGATGAAATTCGAAAGCTCCCGGATATTGCCTGGCCATTGATGATCCTCAAGCCTGGCAAGCGCGTCAGGCGCAAGATTGACGTTGCGTTGGTTTGCCTGGTTTGTACGGCTAAGAAAGTGCAAAGCCAAAGGTCGAATGTCGCCTTTGCGCTCTGCTAACGACGGCAGACGAATAGGAATAACGTTGAGTCTGTAATAGAGATCCTGTCGAAACATGCCGTTGGCAACATCTATCTCCAGGCTTCTGTTGGTCGCGGCAACAAGCCTGACGTCCACCTTGATTTCCCGCTTTCCCCCAAGCCTAGTTATTGTGCCTTCCTGCAATGTGCGAAGCAGCTTTCCTTGCAACGCGAGCGGCAGTTCACCAATTTCGTCAAGGAATATAGTGCCCGAAGTCGCCTGTTCGAAAAGTCCCTCTCGCACACCCGTAGCCCCCGTAAACGCACCACGTTCGTAGCCAAACAATTCGGACTCGAAAAGCGAGTCGGGAATTGCCGCACAGTTCACCTTTATGAACGGCTTGTCACTCCGTTGGCCGGACAGGTGCAGAGCTCTGGCGAATAACTCCTTGCCCGTTCCAGATTCACCAAGCAGCAAGACGCTCGCTGAAGCATCCGAGACCCGCTCCAACTCCGAGATGGCCCTCAACAGTGCAGGCGAGGTGCCCACGATTCCGTACTTTGCACTCTCATGCTCGAGCGCGTGCATCAACATTTCGTTCTGCTCCTCAAGCGCCCGCGTTCTCGCCCTCATCATCGAATCAAGATGGAGAAGATGTCCGGCCAGTGTCGCCAGGATCCGCAAAATAGAAACGTCGCTCGATAGAGCGCGATTCCGGGCGCGAATTCGATGGCACGCAAGAACGCCTACACTGCGGTCCTCTATCCGGATCGGCAGAGCAATAAATGAAACGGGGCCAGGCGGAAGGCGATCCCGTGGAACAGCTCGCGCGAGGAAAACGTCGTCCCGATCGATATCCTGTACGATGACTAACTGACCGTGGCGCAGCACATGCCCCGTTATTCCTTCGCCAATCTTGTAGCACCCCCGTTCTATTTCGTCGGGCTTGAGGCCATACGCATAGCGGATTCTGCAACTGTCAGTCGCTTCATCCATGAGCACAATACGCCCCCTGTTCAGCCCAAGGAGCTCAGACATAAGATGGAGCGTTTCACGTAGGACTATGTCCGTCGAAAGACTTTTCCCCACAAGACTCATGATTTGCTGGAGAAGGAGCATCTCCTGCTCCCTCCAAAATCCGGGCGAATCGCTTTCACTGTGCGGGGAATTCATCTAGCTACCCTTTCTCAAGACACGTGCCTTCATTGATATCTACTCGTACATCAAACATATTCGCCGGACGAACTCTTCAACCGACTACCACCCCATATTCTCCAGCTCGATACGTCGAACCCCGATTTATTGATAAGTAGTTTTTCAAAAAGCTCAACATCATTGCAACCCACCCTCGACGCCACCTTACCTACATCATCGGATTCCAATAACATTTTCATCGCCGACACGATACGTATCCCACCCAGAAAATCAGATACAGATTCTCCAGTGAAGGACATGAACAATTCGAGGAAAGCACTCTCGTGGATTTGACAGACAAGGGCAAGTTCGCGAGCCGTCCAATCATGCGACGGGTTGGAGAACATGTGATCGAACGCCGGCTCGAGGTACCCCTCCTCGCAGGCCCGACCACCCCCGGAAAGCTGGTTCGCCAGTTCGCAACGCAACGTCATGAAAAAGAGCGCTGATGCGAGATTGCCTGCGAAATAGGAACCACCCGTCTCTGGATGGCAGGCTTCGTCCAAGATAAGTGCAATAAGGCGAGAAAGGCGCAATTGCGGTGTACTTTTCCCCTGCACGCTAAAGACCAAGATTGAGGGCAGGCAGCGACGCAGAAGTACGAGATAAAGCGACGATACGAAGAACCTGCCGCTAAGTACCTCCGTCGACCGAGATTCAATCTCTAAGCTCCGTTCAGGAGCATCCCGGGCGGTTAATGGCTCCAATCGGTGCCCGCAGTCATCGACCATCACCGCAATGTCGCCAGCGACCATTGAACGACAACGTCCTGCCGCGTCAACGACACGCACGCCCCCCTGGACGACATAATGCCAACTGAGTTCCGGCACATTGCAGTATTCATTGACTTCGATCTGTGCGAATTTCGTGATTGAACGACGTAAATCGCACACACCGCGCACATGCATCACATCCAAGAGATGAGCTAAAAATCTCATTTGATCACCAAAGCTTAGGGACACCTGGCCGACATGTCCAGTATTTAGGGCTAGACGCCCCGCGCAGCGCACTGCAGCACCTGCGGCGCGCGATCGAGCAAAATTAAGCAATTGTTATGCCAACATAGTATCTATCTGACAGACCAGACAACGTGCTTTAGGCCATTGGCAGCCTGAACATGCGTAGCTCCCCACAGCAAATGGTGTCGTATTTCGCCCGGCCGTGCAGGCGGCCCACAGACTCGCTCGCTGCGAGAATGCAGGCGGTTTGGCCGACCGCTCCATGGAAATGATGTCGACGATGTTTGTATTCAGGAGGAAGATCAGCCTCCGACATGCATCAGCTCGCGAATTCCAGTACGCTCTTTGAATAGAACGGCGTGATGCAACAAGCACACTTCAGGATCGCGTCGGCATGGGTGAAGGTTGCAACCTTTTGAGTGGAGCAACGCTCAACCCGGAAGCGATGCGCTACAGGTCTTCCTCACACTTCGTGACTCTTTGAGTCCTGAAGGCCCAACAGTGGACGGTCGCATCAGTGAGCGTTCATGTCGATGCTCCGTCGCCGGTCCGCTTCGATCTCCTCCCACACACGCCCTCCAGCACCGCCCTCCTAAGCGCAACTGATCCTGTACCACATTCGCATCTGCGGCGGATATGCGACGGGTCTTTCGTTCGGGGCGGCTCACGAAGGCAGGGCACCCATACCTGCCGCAAACGCGAAACGGCACACCCCCGTGTGTTTCCAACGGGGGACGTTAAAGACCCCCGAACGCCAGCCCGTTTGGCGTCAGAACAGCACAAACTCTCCCGACGAGGACTCCGGTCGGTCTGATTGACATTCCGTAACGGATGTTCCATAATAGCACCTACTGCGAGACGTAACCGCAATTCAAGCGAGGGGAGTGTATGGCGCGGCCACGGGAGTTCGATGCCGCAGAAGTTTTGCACAAAGCGATGGGGGTTTTCTGGCAGAAGGGCTATGAGAGCACTTCAGTCGTTGATTTGGTAGATGCGACCGGCCTCGGAAAAAGCAGCCTCTATGGAGCATTTGGCGGAAAACACGAGCTCTTTCTGGCCGCATTCGACGCGTACCGAAACGACCGCGTTCGCGACATGCGCAACATTCTTGAGCATGGACCGGCACGCCACTCCATCGAGACGTTTTTTCGCATGATCGTCACGGACGCCCACTCACCGCAGTTTTCAAATGGATGCATGAGCATCAATCAAGCGGTTGAGATGGCTCCGCGCGACCCTGAGGTCCGGCAGCGCGTGCAGGATGATTTTCAGCATATCGAGGACGCGCTGAGACGTGCGATAGAGCGCGGTAAAAGAGATGGCTCGGTAAAGTCCTCAAAGCCCGCGCGAGACATTGCTCAGCTGCTCGTCGTGGCATTCCCAGGGCTTCAGGTAATGGTCCGCGCTGGTTACGATAACAAGCGGCTGAACGATGCTTTAAGGCTGTTGTTCTCGAATCTCGATTGAAGACGTGCATGCTTTTATGCGTGCACTTTTTTTCCTTTGTTATGTAACGATCGTTCCGTAACATTCTCTCCACCACAAGGAGCTCCCCATGAAGATCCAGCAAATCCGCAATGCAACCGTCATCGTGGAATTCGCCAACACGAGGTTCCTGGTCGATCCCGTACTCTCCCCGAAAGGCACTTACCCCGGATTCGAAGGCACTGCGAACAGTCATCTCTTTTGGCCAACGGTGGAGTTGCCCATCTCTGTCGAGCAGATCCTCGACGTGGACGCCATCATCGTTACCCACACGCATCTGGATCACTGGGACGACGGCGCCAAATCCTTGATCCCGAAGAACTTGCCGATTTTCGTCCAACATGAAGAAGATGCTGAAATTGTGAAAGCATCAGGGTTTTCTGATGTTCGCTTGCTGACGGAAGACTCGTCATTCAACGGGCTGACGCTCATCAAGACTCCCGGTCAACACGGGTCGGACGAAGCAATTCACGCCATTGGTGATCTGCTGGGTCAGGTGAGTGGCGTCGTTTTCAAGCATCCGTCAGAAAAAACGCTGTATCTGGCCGGCGACACGGTGTGGAATAAATATGTCGAAAGGTGCGTAGAAACCTATCAGCCCGATGCCATCATCCTAAATAGCGGTGATGCCCAAGTCCCTGGTCTCGGTTCGATCATCATGGGTAAAGAGGACGTCTATAAGGTCCATCAGGCAGCGCCCCACGCCACTCTGATTGCAACTCACATGGAAGCAGTCAACCATGCTCTGTTGACACGCAAAGAACTGCGCGAATTCTCGGCAGAGAAAGATATGGTTAACCACCTGCTCGTCCCGGAAGACGGCGAGGTTTGCGTCCTCTAAACCGCGGGCAAAACTCCTCAAATCATTTAGAAGGATCAATATCATGTCTGTTGAAGCGAACAAGGATCTTGTCCGTAAATTCTACGCTGCACTCCAGCGTGAGGACTATGCCGCCGCCGCCGAACTCTGCCATCCGAACTTCGTGTTCTACACGCAGGTTGATACGCCAATCTACGGTACTGACGGCTTCGTCCAGTCGGAGAAAAAGAACTTCGACGCCTTCAATGGTTTCCGGTTTCCGATTGAGGCTTTGCTTGCCGAAGGTGACCAAGTCGCCGCCTATTTGACGTTCGAGGGCAAACAATCGGGACAGATCGAAGGTGTAGAACCTACTGGCAAGACCGTGCGATTCTCACTGATGATGCTTCTGAAAGTTGCCGACGGAAAAATCATCGAGAAACGGGCACATTTCGATCGACTCGACATTCGTCGACAATTGGGCGCGCAGGTCTAATGCCCCATCGCTAAAGATAACCGGGTGTCGTGCCCCCCCTGACTCGTTGCCGGGGGCAGTCAGAAGCACGATAGGCCTGCGGGAGGAGGGGTGCTCGCGCACCACTTCCCGCCCGGGTGGCATCCGAGACGCAACCGAGTGGGCCACACCAGAAATCTCTTCAAGAATACGGATAGCTACGAAATCCGACGAATGAGGCACAGAAACCATGAGGCGTTCATTTACGACATCGGAGTTCGCGCCCAGTGATCGTCTTGCCGCATGGGAAAGGTGGATCACGGACTATTGCGCACCAATGTCAATGTCAACTGCGAATGTGCAACGGCAGCATTTTGAAGCACGGGTTGACATGATAGATGATGGTCCACTCTGCATTTCACACCTCCAGGCGACCGACCATGTAGCAAATCATCGCCAAGGTCTTTCGGAAGGCAAGGATGGGGAGCACGTTCTCTTGTCCGTGCAATTGAGCGGAATCAGCACAATTCTCCAAGATGGCCGCACTGCCCAGCTCGGTCCGAATGACATGGTGATATACGACGCCTCCCGTCCGTTCATATGGAACTTCTCCGGTCAGCAATACACAGTGCGCTTCCGTCGCGCACTTTTGTCGTCTCGCGGACCTTGCGATCGTAGACATACCGCCATTCGGGTGCCTGCACAGAGCGGTCTCGGGCGCATCGCAGTCGAACACGTCAGTACCATCTATCGTGAGTTCGGCCACATTCGACGCTCCCCAACAGTTATCGAACACCTTTGCGGCACTACCGCCGATCTCATTTCGACAGCACTGTCCGAATATTTCAACACGTCTCCGGTACTCGTGTCGGACGTTCGGGAAATGCATTTGCGCCGCGCTCACGTCTTCATCTCCGAGAATCTTCGCGACCCGGCTCTGCGCCCATCCCAAGTCGCAGCCGCGCTCGGTATATCGCAACGTTATTTGTATCGAATATTTGCTAATAGCGACAAATCTATCAGCGATCTTATCCTCCATAAGCGTCTCGATGGCTGTGCGAATTGGCTTGCCCAACCAGCTTGGCATCATCGATCAATCACCGATATCGCCATGAGTTGGGGATTCAACAACGCTGCTCACTTCAGCAGACTCTTTCGACATCACTTCGGAATGTCGGCACGCGAGTACCGGACGTTAGGATTGAACACTGGCGACAACTCAACTACATGCGCAGAGTCAATAGCAAATAAGATCAATATTCAATCGCGCGAACTAGCGTGAACACTCGAAAGGAGAGCCGCCGGACTTTGGGCGGCGCGTTTCAGCTCGCGATCTTGATTGCTAAAGATCGGTTGACTGGCTCGCGGTCTTGCACCGTGATATCGGCATGCCGCGGACAACGCGCGAAGCGCCCGCCTCGATTCTACTATTACACAAAAGTCGCTTGAAGAGCCATGGTGAATTTGCGTTGCGTCACCGAGCAAGCGATTTACGATAAGCCGCCAAGATATCGAACGCTTCAATTGAGTGCCACTTAGCACTCTCTTTCCGCGAGTGAGCAGACCAGATTTAGCCGCCAGCATGGCACAAAACATCAACAATCTGGTCCCTTCCAGACAAGACAGCACGAAATTGGTCGTCGACACTGCATTCGCCGTGACGAAAATCATAGTCACGTCCACATGCTCTCTCGAATATTGGCTGCGCTTTTCGAAATATCTGGGGCAATCGACAATGTAGACAGAAGAATCAAAAGACCCACAACTGCCAAATGGTTTGAATCAATCGATGGGTATCGGAGACAAGTATGCTAAAGCGTTTCAATATGAGCATCCCGGCAATGGTGCTCGCAATGTCGGCCTCGCCGATGGCATTCTCGCAAAGCGTGGGGAGCTTTGTCGCGTCGCTAGGTCCGGCGTGGATTGACTTCGGAAGATCACATGCTACGGAACTTCAAAGTCAGTCGCCGTTTGGAACCTACACGTCAGCAGGAACAGATGCGCAAGTACACAATGTCGTCACCCCCGAGCTAACGCTTTCCTATTTCGTGACGGATAACATCGCCCTCGAAGCGATTCTGGGCGTGCCGCCAAAACTGAACCTATACGCGCAAGGCAACGTAGCTCCTCTGGGTTCGGGCGGGCCGGCACTTCCAATGGGTGATCTACACCCTTTCGCAACGGCCCGAGCATGGGCACCGATTCTTCTTGCCAAGTACTTCTTCGGTGCCGCTAACAACCGGTTTCGCGCCTTCATCGCTGCAGGCGTGAACTACACCTGGTTTTCCGCAGTCCAGTTGAACCCGAACATTGCTGGCGTGCTGACCCAGTTTGGCGGCCCGGGTGGGCATGCAGAAGGGTCGCTGAGCAATTCGTGGAATCCGGTTTTCTCCCTTGGTGCGTCATATCAGATCTCCGATCGCTGGTATATGACTGCGTCCGCGACCTATCTTCCGCTTGTAACGCATGCACACTTTAATGCTGTATCTCAGTCCGGTCAGACAACCCTGACAAACTCAAGCAAGATCACAGGTGACCCTATCGCGGTTTTCGTCGGTATTGGCTATCGCTTCTGAGGCCGGAACGGGAATGCTGGCAGTGAGTGGCAATAACTCGCGAGGATGCGCTGCGGATAGCGCCGCGAACTTCAATAAGTGCCTCGTTGATAATTTGCTCGCCGTTGCCGGCACCCCCGAGGGCCTCACACCTTCCAAACTGCAAAAACGGCGCGGGAAATATGCGACTTCCGAAGAGCCGAGCAGAACGAAGACCTGTGCCACCGTTATTGGCATATGGACGAGGCTACGCTCGCGTAGAGAGGTCGCTTGTGACGGCCGGTCCTGACGCTTACTGTCCCACGGCCCAGTGCTCGCGGCAATACCGAGCATCCAGTCAGGTGAATGCTGAGTGTGACCCGGTTGCGCATGCCGCGGAAGCCACTGCTCCACAGCGCGTTCGCGTTGCTGCCGGCCTACCCAGACGGTGCGCCGGTCAGGTCGCGGCTCAAGAAATCGCGGCCGAGCGCCGAAGTCACATACTCACGGTCGATACGCGCGCAAAGCGAATCAATGGATGCCGGAGCCACACGTCGCGCTAGCCTGTCCGCGCATCGGCGTCCAAGCTAGGGCCCGCTCTGTTCTTTTGCTGTGTCAGTTCCAGCGTCAGTCGAGTGGCACGCGCAATGCAAGAGCCGATCGACGAAACACTTCACGAATACGCGTAGTGACAAATCATGCGCTCAGGGTGGCCCCCTCTCATGCTGCGATCGGACCGCCTGCCTTTGATTGCACTTGAAGCGCCGCCGCGACGCAGTGGAGAGCCCGCCCTTTGGCTGGAAGCGTGGTTTCGATTAGCGTTTATCACCGGGTAGAGAGCTTGCTCCGTCTTCGGCTTCCCTAGCCGGCATCCCGATCTCGTGTAGCTGTCGCAGCCGCGCGTAAACAGTAGTACGCGAGATCTGCAATTGGCGCGCCACCGCGGCGACGTTACCGTTGTGATCCCGCATGGCATCCTGGATCGCAACGAACATCTGCTCTTCGAGGCTTGCTCCGATTCTCTGCGCACCTCGCGGCGCGCCGCCGAAATGTTTTGGTTCTCCCTCGCCCCCTCCCACCTCTAAATCCGTAGTCATGCGGCGCGCCGTGCTGCGATTGAGTGGTGCGCGCGCGTAGTGGACCCACAGGCGACTGCCATCTGCGCGCGAGATGCGTTGAGGGCCTTGCTGCGGCCTAAGTACGCGGGCCAGCAGAGCCGGTGGCGCTTCGTCGAACAAGTCGCGCAACGTTAGCCGACTTACAGATGCGTCATGCGGTAACGACAGGATACGACGAGCCATGCGGCTTACAGCCCGCAGTTGGCCGTCCTCCTCGACCGCGAGCACACCTGCGAGCGGAGTGGCGAGCCAGCGAGGGTCGTGCTGCACACGCAGCAGATGGCAACCGCGCAACGTCCCGAACAGGCGTTGTTCAGCAGCGAGCGCGGCGATCCGAAACTGCTCCTTCATTTGCGCGAAATCGCGCTGCCCCGTACCAGTAATATCAAGTGCGCCGACTACCTCACCGTGTAGCCCAAAAAGCGGCACCGCAAGACACGAGACGCGCTCGAACTCGTTGAGGTAGTGTTGGCCGCCGGTTACCGTCGCTTCGGTACCGTCATGCAACGCGCAGCTTGGTGCGGTTGTGCCGATGTGGGATTCCAGAATACGCCGGCCTGCAACAATCGGCAGGATCAGCTGGTCGCCACAACCGGCACTCCGTCGTGCGTGAATCACAGTGCCCTTTGGATTCACGCAGAAAATGGTCCAGTCATCGCCACCAAACGCGTCCCAAAGCTGCTCGATTTCATCGACGATACAGCTGTACAGACGGCGGTCGTCAGGTGTTTCACGTACACTGCGTGTACCAATAAGCAACTCATATTCTGGCGCCTGCCAAGGCACTACGCCGGCGTCGCGCGAGCGCGCCCATGAACGCGCCACGGGCTCGGGGAGCAAATTCGGCGTCAAAACATCGGGCAATTGCTCGCCGCCGCCAAAACGCTCACGGGCTGAATGCAGTTGCGCGAGCGTATTGTCGTTCACGGACTCGGGCGCAGACGTGCGATTCATTCGGGGTCCCGTCATGGCGTTGGTTGAAAGTAGAAGATCGGTGGCGATGCGTTGTCAGCCTGAAATAACGAGTGACGCCACGCCCTTTTTTGTGGTGCCACGCCAACCGTCAGGCTCCTTGGCGTGCGCAGGACGCTTCGATCACCAGAGACTCAAGGATACCGCAGCTCAAGGGAACCAGAGGCACTGCTGACAAACGCGCCAGTCGTACCCCGGCTCGCACATACCTTAGGATGACCGTTCGATTCCAGCGGCAATTCCAGGCCTGTGCCAGTGAGACCACAGAAGGCCTCAACAATGTCGACTGCCGCGCAGTTGACGGTGCGCATTGCGCCCAGTCCCTTCGCGAGTCTAAGCCGCGAAGGAGCCGCGACGATTGTCGTCGTGCACCACGCGTGCCGTCACCACGGCAGAAAGCCTCCCAGCGCCCGCGCCGGTCGAGATGCCCCATTCAGCGGCATGCGATGACCGGATGCGCCATAGATCAGCGGGACGTGATCTCAAGGCTTGAGGTTCCTCTCGTTCGTGCCGCCTTGCTCGACGACACCCGTACCTTCGCGCCCCAACGCAGGGTAACGGCGCCGGATAGTATCTGTCGTGCACGATCAAGTCCGTAGGCCACAGGTCCGTGGCGACCACACGCACGAGAACCTAAACGTCCTTCCGCCCGCGCAAACAGGCCATCTGGATCCAAGCGGCTCCCCTTTTAAGTGCAACTGCGGCCGTTACACCGCGGCCTGCAGTTGCCACTCATGCCGTCACTCCGCGAACCGTCGATGTGCTTCGTACCGCTCCAGCACCCGTACCGGTCAGATGGGATAGAGCGGCGCTTCGCCCTTCAAGGTGAGCCACTGCCACTGCGTGAATTCTTCCCAGTTGGCCGGCCCACCAACGCTAGTACCATTTCCAGACGCGCCCACCCCACCGAATGGGTTAATGACCTCGTCGTTGACGGTCTGGTCATTGATGTGCAGGAGACCCGTGCGCAGGCGTTCGCCCATGCGCAGCGCACGACCTACATCGGACGTTACGATGGCCATGGAAAGCCCATATTCGGTGTTGTTGGCGAGCGCGATGGCTTCTTCGTCGGTGTCGAAGGGCACAACCACTGCGACCGGCCCGAAGATTTCTTCGTTGAACGCCGGATTCTGCGCCGTCACGCCGCTCAGCACGGTCGCTTCGAAGAACAGATCGCGGAAGTCGCCACCCGTCTCGATGCGCGCCCCCGCGTCTGTCGCGGCGGCGAGCACGCGCGCGATGTGATCTCGCTGCCCCGCATTGATGATGGGGCCGAGCGCGACATCATCGGTAGCGGGATCGCCGACCGTGAGGCTCGCCGCTTTCGCGACGAGCTTTTCCACGAATCGGTCGTAAATCTTGCGCTGCACGAGCACACGACCCGTCGCCATGCAGATCTGGCCCTGATGCAGGTACGCACCCCATGCCGTGTTGGCGACGGCGAGATCGAGGTCGGCGTCATCGAGAACTATCAGCGAGTTCTTGCCGCCGAGTTCAAGCGAAACCTTCTTCAGGTGTCGTCCCGCTGCCTCGCCGACTTTGCGGCCTGCGTTCGTCGACCCCGTGAACTGGATCATCGCAATGTGAGGATCGCTCGTAAGCGCCGCGCCCGCCGCGCCATCGCCGGGCAGCACGTGGAGCACGCCCGCCGGCAGGCCAGCGAGCTCGAACAGCCGTGCAATTACAAAGCCGCCGCAGACTGAAGTGCGCGGATCTGGTTTGAGCACGACGGCGTTGCCGAGTGCAAGTGCCGGCGCCACTGCGCGCATCGCCAAATAGAGCGGAAAGTTGAACGGCGAGATGACGCCGACCACACCCAACGGACGACGGCGCGCGAGCGAGAGGCGGCCGGGTACCGAAGGCAGGACCTCGCCCGCGGAGCGGGACGGCAATGCGCTGGCCTCGTGCAGCGCCTTCACCGTCACCATAGTCTCAAAACCAGCTTTTGTACGCGTCGATCCGCTTTCTCGGACGATCCAGCCGGCAATTTCGTCAAACGCATCTTCGGCGAGACGCGCGGCGCGACGCACCACCGCAGCGCGCTCGTCATAGGGCAGCGCAGCCCAAGCCTGCTGCGCCTCGAACGCAGCCTTCGACGATGCGCCCACGAGTTCGGCGTCAGCCATACCGATGCTTGCAAGGCGATTACCGGTGGCGGGTTCGAACACGTCGGCAACCGAAGTGCCGTCCTGCCATACGCCTGTGAAGAGGCGTCGATGCCAGTTGTCGTTGTCGAGAAGGCGTGCGGAAGTAACGGTCATGCTGAGTCCTTTCTGTATTTGGCGAAAGCCGTGTTGGAGTACGTCAACGATGCTTGCCGACGTACGGATGCAGGCACGCTACCTAAAGAAGGGTGAGCGCCGCCATCGGGAATTGTTCGCGCCCCCAGATTGTCCGTATCTACAGCGTCAGGCTCAGAAAAGCGTTCAGCTATTGAACAGTGAGCGAATGGAGGCGCGCTGCGTGAACGCGCAGACGAAGCAGGAGCGTGTGGAAGTCAGGATTGCGAGTCCGGGGCAATTCGGGGCCGCGGCGAGTGCGCGTCAGAACAGGATCTGTGCCTTTGTGTCAGTTTGAGACGATTCATATGTCGTTCCCAACGCCGCAAAACGTGATTTGCGGTCCTCGAACTTACGCACAATCATGGTTGAGGAACACGCGCTAAGTGTGAGTAGACCACGTAGTAAACGACCGACACCGCAGTAGGCATTTCGCGGTTCGTGGCAGCAACATCGACAGATGAAAAGGGCACGGGCATGCACACAGAAACATCGATCAAGCATGACGAGGCCTTCTCGCATACGGGGCAAATGCCTGTTTCGACGACCGGCGTCTCGAGAATCACCATGTACTGCAACGCGGCATTTGTCGCCGGAAACGATTATTCTCGTCACGAGCTGCTCGGGCGGCCCCACGACATTGTCCGTCGCCCCAAGATGCCCGCTGAAGGACATCGGCATGTTGAAGAACGGTGCAAAGGATGGCCTCCACGCGATCCAAGCGCGTAATTTATCGAATATCGAGGCGAGTCCTGTGGTTACGTATCTGTCCTTCTGAGCACGGCCTTCCCGAGAACAGGCATTGCTTACCTAGACACTGTGTTCGGCCTTGCGAAATGTGTGCAAGCACGGTCGGCTAAAGATAAGCGGTAGTTGAAAGGCGGCGACCAGTCGGACCGAGGTGGTTGCTAGATGACGCCCACCCAAATCGGTGGGCACCTATTAATGTGAGAGTCCCAGAGCCACTGGTGGTCAAGTCCGGCTGCAATGGCAACGAACAGCACTCATCCTGCCGTGCAGGATCTGCGAGCCGAGTAGAGCGTTGGAACTCATTCTGCCTCCAGTGCCGACGCGGCAGCCAGTGCAGCCTCTAGCGCACGATGGCGCAGTTCGTCCCCCATTGCCGTCCCCTCGGCACGGATGAATTCCAAGTCCGATATGCCCAAGAACGCGAAGTAGCTTTGCAGATGGCTTTCCTGGTGATCCATGGCCGCAATCGGAGAAGGCGCTGTGTAGAAGCCGCCGCGGGTGGAGGCAACAATGATGCGCTTACCACCGCACAGGCCGCCCTGCACACCGGTCTCAGTGTAGTAAAAGGTTCTTCCAGCCACGACCAATCGGTCCATCCAGGCTTTCAACTGGCTGGGAACTCCCAGGTTGTACATCGGTGCACCGATCACCACGACATCTGCGGCCAAGAACTCTTCAAGCGTCCCGCTTTCGGCGGCGGGGGCAACGGCTAGGTGCTCCACCGGCTCGGCGGCCAGGTCATGGTAGATCACGACAGCGTCGGGATTGGCGTCTCGCAGGCGGCGGACGATGGCCGCGGTCAATTGGCGGCTCACGGACTGTTGACCGGCGATGCTGGAATCAATATGCAGAAGCTTCATGGGCTAATCCTGTAAGTAACGAACAAAATGTTCGTGCCGTCATGTTAGATTCGACGAGGAATTGCACAAGGAGGCACTTTTATGAGCGATACGAACACAGATGTTCGCGGCCACGAGCACCCGGTCTGTGCCTCGGTCGTAGATGTTTTGGCTCGAATTGGCGACAAATGGACGGTCATGGTCGTAGGTACGCTGAGCGAAGGTCCGCTGCGATATAACGAGCTCCAGCGTCAGGTGGGCCGCATTTCACAGCGGATGCTGACGCTTACCCTCAAGGCACTAGAGCAGGATGGGTTGGTGAGCCGAACCATGTACTCGAGCATTCCGCCGCGCGTGGACTACGAGCTGACGGACTTGGGCCGCAGCCTTATGGAGCCGCTGCACACGCTGTACGAATGGGCGAAAGAGCACGGTGATGAGATGGCCGCGGCGCGGGATACATACGAAGCAAAGTCTGCGGAGCGCGCTGCCGTGCACGCGGCGCGGTTCTCGCCGAAATAGTGCGGGAAACGATATGCCGAAAATCTAAATTTCTTTAGCCGTGTATGGTAAAGCGTCAACACTCGGGAATCGAACAAGGATTTCGACGCTCAATGGCTGGTCTGACGCCGCCGCACCAGGTGGCGGCCGGGCGCCCCTGCCGAAGCGTCACGACCCGGCAGCAATCTGCGCGTGACTCGGGAACATCTGCAGTCGCTTACGCTTGCGTGCGCAACCATTCGACGATGGCCTTCATAGTTGAAGAGTGACGCACGCGATACATGTTCCAGGCCGAGAGCGCCACATAATAATTGGAGGGTGCTGGCCTCAAGAGGAGCCAGCGCAAGGAACACCAGAAGTCGACGTCGTTGGCTTGAGCGGACTCGATGAGCAAGTACGGATAGACTCGCCACTTCCGCCATTCCCCCGTTGTTCTCATAAACATAAACGCCACTCGGGGCGCTATGCAGACGCTGTCGCGATGGCAAATACAGGATCCCGAGATCGGGGAGCCTGGGATTCGTGTGCGCATCTATGACGCTACCGAGTCCTTGATCGAGAGCCGTCATCTGGACGTAGCCGAGCTAGAGGACAGCCAGACTGGTTGGCTCGCGCAAGCGGAACCTATTGAGCTTTCCGCCACGCTCGAGCTCCCCCACCCAATGGCCGTACAGTTGGACATCCGCGGCCCTGGGAGTTGGCACATCGTCGCCGAAGGGCCTGATGAACACATAACAATTCCATACCGCGAAGGTCCTAGCGGTGGCTTCTTCCGTCCACGCGACCATGCGACTACCGTCCATGTGACGCCCGGCACCACGGTCACTGCATCGACGCGTCGAGCTGAATTACCACGTATCCTCGGCCTCGTTGTAGGTGAAGCAGCGCGCTCCTCAGCTACAGCGATCGCCGATGCGGTCGCGGCCAGCCGGGATTGCAACATCGCGGTTGTGGTCGTGGGATTCACACCTGATCAGGAAACTGAAGACCAGGACAAGAACTCACTCGCCCGGACGGGCGATCAGGACGCGCTCGTCGCAGCCATCGCTGCGTCCGCCCACCCCCACTCCGCGGTTGTCGTCAATGCCGCCACTCCTGTCCTGATGCCTTGGCTCGACCAAGCGGATGCCGTGCTGTTTGCTGGACTCCCCGGGCAAGAAGCCGGCGATGCAATCGCCGCGGCTCTGTCCGGGCAGATCCTCCCCGAAGGGTGGCCGGTTACCACGTTCCCCGCTAGGGACGGACACGGTCAGGCAAGGTTGTCGAAACGCGAACGTGCAACTCTTGAACCTAGTACCTTCACGTGCGAGACACCAAGTTGCTGCTGTGTTCGGCATTCAGCACAAGTTCTGATCCTTGTTTTGATAGAGGCGATCCCCAAACCGTCTCTCGATCGACCTGTACTTGAACGGATAAGCGACGTGCAGTCTCTCGTTGATTCGGACAATTTATGCTAAGGTCAAGGGCGCCTACGGCTAGCCGCGCATGACAGAGGTTGCTCGTTGTCGCGGCTTTCAGGCCAGCAAAGATCACGTGAAGTGGCTGATGAGGTACCACGATGTGGGATGCGCTGCTCGATGATGCGCCAAAATGGGCATCGCACACTTCTTCTAGGGCAAACCACATCGGCAGCCGGAGAGAGCACTCATCGCTCCGCGTCCACCCTGTGGTTCCTGATTTGGTCAAATGCATAGCGCGGGCCGAGGTTCGCGACTGCAATCGCGACCTCGACGTGACTAAGTTGACTTCTGTGATACAAAGGACCGCCGACAATCGAATCGAGTGCCTATTATCGTGGTTCCTCTGATTCTTAGAATCGGTGTCGGATACCTACCATCGCGATTTCCTGTGAGCTAGTACCGCCGTTGGTATACGTATCCGCGATAACCGCCTGTGCTGGCCCTTCTCCGTTCGTCCCGGACGCATGGCCATAGCCTGCGGAGAAGTATAGATCGGTTCGTTTCGATAGTAAGTAGTCTGCGGCAAAGGTTACCTGCTGATAGGTCGCCGATGAATCGCCGTGTGACTTCATATAGTCGTAGCCGACCTCAAGAGTAACAGCAGGTGAGGCCTGCCATGCTACGAATGTGGATCCGTTGTTGAATCGCTGACTGCCGGAAAACGTCGACTCGGCATCGGAAAGATACTCAACGTAGCTATAATACGCTCCGAAGGTCAACGGACCGGCGACATAAGCGCCCCCCGCACGAGCGACGTTGTATCGGCTGGCGCTCGCGTATGCCCTGTTGACGGGACTAAAGAACGAGCCGGTTACACTTGACGCCCCTCGTTCCGAATATCGAGCGCTCCCATTGTCCGCATGGAAATACCCCCCTGCCAATGTAAGTGATCCAACGGCATAGTTCACTGCCACGCTGTAGGATTGCCCGGAACCGACCGCGCCGGCAACATTCCCGAAGCCGTATTGGAGTGCAGCCTGAAGACCGCCAAAAGTCGGGCTGAGCCATTTGATTGCATTGTTGATTTTCACTGTTCCATCGGAGAGGTCAACGTCTCCTGGAGCGGTGAAGTATTCGAGGATATTGTTTCCCTGAACGGGGATCAGCAAGTCAAAAAGCCCGTCAAGTTGACGACCCATCGTAAATGTGCCTAGCTTGTCGCTCTTTAAGCCGACGTAGGCTTGACGATTAAAAAGTCCATCCGCAGCTAGTGCTCCTGAGTTCAGGTCAATCTGACTTTCGAGAACGAACAACGCGGAAAGTCCACCGCCCAAGCCCTCCTCTCCCTTCATGCCCCACACTGAGGGTTGCATTTGCCCACCCTGAAGCGAAACTGAATTGTTGGCCCCCCCGTTGTTGTGAACGTACTGGATCGCGTTATCCAATACTCCGTAAAGCGTCATCGTCGATTGCGCACGAGCTTCGGACACGAAGCAAAGCATAGCCGCTGCTGTGAGCAAACTGATTCGTTTCATTCGTAGGATCTCCTTTATGGCATTTTTTTTGCGTTTCGCTAGGCGAGCGTGTACTAGACCGCCTCGCGGAGGTCGCATAGGCAGTCCTGCCCGCCTTGTTTGGCCGGAATCGTCAGATAATCCGTTCCCGCTTATAGGGTATGCGCACCATGACGACAGTCGAGTTCACTCCGTTCGTCTGCGCTTCTTTACCGCTTCAGTTAGATTGAGACTGACTGAGGATTTCCTCGCTGGGATCTTCCCCGGAGCGCTTGATAGAGCCATTGACAATGCCAGCCAAGGCCGCAATAAGTACCAACCAAGGGAGCCGCGTTGAAAGCCCATCGGTTGCACCGCTAAGCGCGTCGAAATTGGTGACCGCAATTATTACGACACCGAGCAACCCAGCACCGCCCAGTATTGGCGCGATGAATCCTTGCCAGAGCTCGCGTCGCCCCGCCCGCGCAAAGTATGCGACGACACCAGCCGCACCGAGAGTTTGCAGGACCAGAACGCCGAGCGTGCCAAGTGCAACCATCCACATGTAAATGACTTGCACGGGATCAGCTTTGGCAAACATGAATGCCGCGAGAACCACCGCGCAGGAGACCGTCAAGGTGACACTAGCAACGTGTGGACTGCCGTGATGTTCATGAATCTTGCTAAGAGAGGCCGGCAGGAATCTTGCCCGGGCGAGCGCAAAAAAGTAACGGCAAAGAGCGTTGTGGAATGACAGCAACACCGCGAACAGACTGGTAATGACGAGTACCTGCATGGCCTGAGTCGACCATTCTCCGACGAACCGTGTATTGGCGGTAAAAACGAAAGTGATCGGATTAGCCGAAGCCTCGTGCTGCACGTCTTGTCCGGCATATGCAAGTGCGAGACACCACATCGTCAGTGTGTAAAAGACACCAATCAGACCGATCGCGATGTACGTGGCCCACGGAATCGTTCGTTGAGGGTTGCGTGCTTCCTCGCCGTAAATGGTGGTTGATTCGAAGCCAACGAAACAGGAGAACGCGAACATGAGAGCGGTACCCATGCCGGAAGACTTGAATGTGCTTACCGAGAAGACCTGAAGCGCATTTACGTGCCCTCCCGTCTTTACCAGTACCGCGCCATCGAAAAGTACAAGGATGAGAACTTCCAGGATCATCAACACACCGAGGACTTTTGCCGAGAGATTGATATCCATGTAGCCAAACACGCCGGTCATAGCGACCGCTACGAACGCTAGCAATCGCCAGTCGAGCGCGAGACCAGTAAATGATTTGATTGTGTCGGCGCCGAAAGCTGCGAACTGCGCATAGATACCGATCAACATACACACGTATGCCAGCAGTGCAATGCCGGCCGCTGCATTGCCCGCGCGTTTTCCTAGCCCCCTGCCTATGAGCTCAGCGAAGCCACCGGCACTAACTACGTATCTACTCATCGCGGCAAATCCAACCGCAAAAAGCAGAAGAATGAAAGATGCGATGAGGTATAAGCCAGGGGCAGCATTCCCTCCCATTGAAAACACGGCCGGGCCCGCTCCCAGTGTCGCCCCGAGGGGAGCCGCCGCAGCCACGACGAAAAACACGATGTCCGCGATTCCCAGCGACGACGCCTTTAATTTGCCTGCCGATTTGTCTCGATCCATGATCTCGCTCCAGTCAGATTACTTCTTATGCATATAGCGTTCGGCGATTATTGGCTCACTCATTGTGTCCAGCAATGGACGTTCACTGATTATTCAATCGCGTTTCGCGATCACCCGCCAAACCCGCTCGTGCACCGCCAGTGGCCCAGCACTCAGTAAAGACACCTTCTTTCTATGGCCGGGCGACCTTTGGTACGATTGGTAGCTGGTGCAGCAACGGTGCTCGCACCCCATTTTGTATGGCTACAGCCGATCTGGCGTAGATTGTTGATGGACACGAGACAGCTTTTATTGGCAATACGGCTCGCCGAGACTTTGCACTTCGGGAAGGCAGCGGAGATTGAAAACGTAGCGCAGTCGGGCTTGAGTGCACAGATCGCAAAACTCGAATCAGAACTGGGTTTTGCTATCTTCGAGCGAACGAATCGTCGAGTTGTGGTGACCGAAGCCGGCAAGAGCTTCATTGAGCGCGCTCGCGAGATGCTTGGCGACATGTCGAATACGATCATCGAGTGTCGAGCGCTTGCAGAAAAGAGCCGAGGCGTTCTGAAGCTCGGGTTCTTTGGCGAAGCAGCGGGGGAACTGACGCACCTGATGCTAGGGATGTTCCGGCGCGTCAACCCCAATATCCAATTGGTCTGCATCGAATTGTCGATGACCAACCAAGTTCAGGCGCTGGTCAGCGGCCGGGTTGATGCGGCTCTTTTGCGCTTACCTATCGACGACGACCGTCTGGCGATCGATGTCATGTACGACGAACCGCGCGTCGCAGTGATACCCGCAGACCATCCGATGGCCGATGCATCGTTGCTGGAAGTTTCGGACTTGTTCGGACAGCCGTTTGCCGTAGCAGCGGCGGGAGCCCCATCAGAATGGGCTTCCTACTGGTGCCTAGAACCGCAATATCACGAGAGAACACGCGTCGGCGCGTTCGTGCAGTCAATACCTGAAAGTCTCGCCGCCGTTGCATACAGCGGAGCCTGTGACACTTTCCCCTTGAGTGCGACACGGGTCTTCTCACATCCTGGAGTGCGCTACGTTCCGCTCAAGGACGCACCGCGCAGCGCCCTGGCACTCGTTACGCTCAAACAGAGCCGAAACGCCGCCGTTCGTTCGCTTCGACAGTGCATCTCGCAGACACTCGACAGTTCGCTTTCCCGGATGCCAGAAGCATGCCGCGGCCCGAAATAGCAGGTAGCTTGGCTACCGAGTGGTAAACGTGGCTACGTCCGCCGACAGGAGCGGCGCCTGCCTCTAAAATGGTAGCGCGTCGATCGCACGATTTCGCAAAGGTAGTTATCGCGGCAGGGCCGCGAGCGATTTCACCCCGAGTGGCAACCAGTCGGCACTCCAGTAAATCGGTTGCGACGCGGTCGGCCGACCGCCGCCGGTGTTAGATGGCGACCGGCTGTCGCTCTCAATGTCGACCGTATTCCGAGTTCAGTGCTCCCTGATATTGCCTAATCCTTAGAATAAATAAGACGAATAATGTCTTTCGTGGTTGAAATGTAACCGTCAATGTCGTCGTCGGTCATAGGAAGCGTCAACCCCAATTGACCGCGATGCACCGGGAAATAGCCTCGGGTCGCCATTTCAAGTGCATAAATATTCATACTATTTTCGTCAACCATGTGCCAGTAGTCACGGTGCGTGGTAATTTTTTGGCCAATCGCTTTGGTAAACACATATCCCAAGACAGAGAATGACCCGAATACGATAAACGGGAACCCACATTCCATGGCCCATGTATTGAGTTCAACCTTCACCTTATCGGCCATGCCATTTAGCTTTCGGTAGGCAGCGGCATCCATCACCTTTAGAGTTGCACTTCCCGCCGCGCAGGCCAGCGGGTGCCCGTGGTGTGTGCCAGAGATCATGACTTGATTCTCCTCTACCACACGGAAAACCTCCCGGCTTGCCCCCACTGCGCCAATGGGCAAGCCACCTCCGATCATTTTCCCAAGCACCGTCATGTCTGGTTTGACTTGATAGACACTTTGCAACCCGCCATACGCCGCGCGCAATGTAATCGTCTCGTCGAAAATAAGAAGAATCCCTAGTTCTTGCGTAAGCACCCTCAGCTTCGACACAAACCCTTTCTCGAGCTCGACAATGCCGCCGGCGCAAGACTGCAATTCCATGATAAGGCAAGCGATATCCTTTGCGTTTTCCCTCAGTGTCCTTTCGCAAGACTCAAAATTATTTTGCGTGAGTACAACGACGTTGTCACTCTTGAAATGAGGAATACCGTCGGAGTCAGGCAAAGACTTCGGTTTGGTATCCGGTCCGGGGAAATTATTGGGGCTCGGGTGAGCCGAGATAGCGAGATCGTCAGCAAAACCGTGATACCCTCCCTCGAATTTTGCTATCTTGGTTCTGCCGGTATATCCCCGTGCAATGCGGACTGCTCCCAAACATGCCTCGCTAGCAGAGCAGAAGAACTTGATCTGATCGATGGAGTCAATGCGATCACAGAGAATCCTGGCCAGCTCCAGTTCGGCATCAGTCGGATTGCCGAAGGAGAAGCCATGCTGAAGCATTTCCTCCATTGCCATTCGGACGCTAGGATGATTGTGCCCCAGTACATTGGTAGAAAAATTGTTGTTGAGATCGAGTAGCTTTATACCTTCGATAGTGTGAATGTACTGTGACTCGCCCTTCTCAACGAAGATCGCGTGCGGCCCGTATCCAAATGTGCGCCTACTAAACCCACCGGGAATGTGATCTTTGCCTTGCTGCGTCTTTATTTTCGAGAGATTAAATGCGCTCGAAAAATTCTCGACCGATTGCTCATAATTAAGTTTCATGATCAATATCCTGATTTTCCAAATTCTTCACATTAATCTGTTCGGCAAATTTTATTATCAGAATCCGAACAAATCACACTAGAAATTGATTTCCGCTGCTGCGACAAAGAAGCCTCGAAACTTGCCAAACAGATCACAGTTTCGACTCGCCAAGACTTTCATGGAGTTCGTAAGAAATGAGTGCTGCCGACACGCAAGAATGAGATGTCATGGTATTTTCATAATCAACCAAACGTCAACCTCGCCATTAAGATCAATCAATCGCAAAATATGATCGAGAAGAAAAGCGCGCATCATCTCCGTCACTCTCGACCCAACTGGCTTCCTCCCGTACACACGACTGCATGGCTGCTCACTAAGCATCCGTACGATGGCAATCGTTCATAGAGCAATATTGGTAGGCCTGCCGCCGATGTGTTCATGCGACGCCGCATCCTTCTATCAGACGACTCCCGCAACTGCCTCGTGTTGCCCTAAATACCGGCCATTCACGTACGGATTCGATCCGATAAGTCGTCGAGCAAAGCAGCCCTTCGCGCAATTACAAGTCTCGGTCTCTGCAAAAATGTGCGCTCCACCTGGACACTTGACCTTCCAACGATAGGAAGGGTGATGATCAATACGCGGGGCCTGATTAGGACCGCAGTCGCCCGCTAACGATCAAGTTATCCACCTATCGAGCATATTCAGATGAAAGTCAACCATTTACTCACCGTCCTCTCGATCAACGTCGGAATCGTGTTGTGTGGCATAGCACTCAACGCGAGCGCGCAGCAAGCCACTGCCATGGCAAATGGGCAGATGAACATGTCTGCTGGAAAAATGGATACGCCTGCGGAAACCGATGGGCCGCTGTCTGCGCCGACGTCGGCCTTTGAGAACAACGCGGCAAAGATGATGAAAAACATGAGCGCACCCGGATACACCGGAGATACAGACGCGGACTTTGTGGCGCACATGATCCCGCATCATCAGGGAGCGGTGGATCAAGCCGAAGTCGAGCTCAAGTACGGCAAAGATCCCCAAATGAAGGCGCTGGCGAAAAAAATCATCAAGGCACAAAAGGAGGAGATTGCCTTTATGACGCAGTGGCAGTCCAAGCACAACAAAAAGACGTGACGCGCGAGGCAGCATGGGGCGCCTCGCTGTCGCGAAGGCTTTCGAAGACTCCGCCGAACGATCTCGTCTTGCTGCGACGAGCGGCGGCAGTTTGGGCCGATGACTTGACGGACAGCACGCACGCGTGGATGAACGCTGGACCTCTGAAACCAGCATTCATGTCCAGCTAGTTTCAACGGCCGAAGTGGGTCCAGGGCGTGTCGAAACGTATTTTTCTACCGCGTGAGCAATTCTTGACCGGACCGGTCAAACTTTTTTACGGTGAGTTTGAAGAATCGAATGTCACGAGCACAACAACGCCCCTCGGGGCTTTAGCTCCCAGCCAACTTCACGGCCTTCAGGGTTCTTACCGCGCCCAGTATGCTAATGACACGCTTCAGGTTGTAGGCTAATACCTGCAGGCGCATCTCGGTACGCACTCGTGCGAGCGTTCGGGTCAGGAAGTGTGCAGGACCCATCTAGTGCTTGAGCGTACCGAAGACGTGCTCGACGGCACCTACCACTCGTCCATCCCATCCGTTCAGTCGTCGCGCGGATACGCCTGAGACCTGCTTACGCGAGTTAATTGCCGATCATGGCACGTTCGTTGCCCTTTCTATTTTTTACATTCTCGACCGATGATTGTTCGTATACGTAAACAATCATTTCAGTCGCGGTCTCTTTTCATGCATTTCCAGGCTTCGTACACTGGTCATCATCAACCATTGCCGAGGAGACGAAATGCAACCTTTTATTGATACCGCAGACGTGGCTCACTTCATTGGCGGCAAGACCGAGCGTGGCTCGGGCGAGCGCACGCAAGCGGTCTTCAACCCCGCGACCGGCGCCGCCGCACGCCGCCTCGTGCTGGGCGAAGGTGCCGATGTCGACGCGGCCGTGGCGAGCGCGAAAGCCGCGTTCCCGAAGTGGCGCGACACGCCGCCGATTCGCCGCGCGCGCATCATGCTGCGTTTTCTCGGGCTGATGAATCGTCACGCTGACGAACTTGCGGCGATCATCACGGCCGAGCATGGCAAGGTGTTTTCCGACGCGCGGGGCGAAGTGGCGCGTGGTATCGATGTGATCGAATTTGCCTGCGGCATTCCGCAACTGCTCAAGGGCGACTACACCGAACAGGTTTCCACGGGCATGGATAACTGGACCGTGCGCCAGCCGCTGGGCGTGGTGGCCGGCATCACACCGTTCAACTTCCCCTGCATGGTGCCCTGCTGGATGTTCCCGGTGGCGCTCGCCGCGGGCTGCACGTTCATCCTCAAGCCTAGTGAGCGCGATCCTTCGGCTTCGCTCTTCATGGCGCGCTTGCTCAAGGAAGCCGGCCTGCCCGACGGCGTGTTCAACGTCGTACAGGGCGACAAGGTGGTGGTCGACGCCCTCCTCGTACACCGCGACGTGAAGGCCGTCAGCTTCGTGGGCTCCACGCCGATCGCGAACTACATCTACGAGACTGGTGCAAAGCACGGCAAGCGCGTGCAAGCGCTCGGCGGCGCGAAGAACCACATGGTCGTGATGCCCGATGCGGACCTCGACAAGACCGTTGATGCGCTCATCGGAGCAGGCTACGGCTCAGCGGGCGAGCGCTGCATGGCGATCTCGGTGGCTGTGCTGGTGGGCGACGTGGCTGACAAGATTGTGCCGCGCCTAGCTGAACGCGCGAAGAGCCTGGTCATCAAGAACGGCATGGAAGCCGACGCGGAAATGGGCCCGATCGTAACGAAGCAGGCGCTCGAGCGCATCGAAGGCTATATCGCGACCGGCGTGGAGGAAGGCGCGAAGCTCGTGGCCGATGGGCGCGGCCTGAAGGTGCCCGGCCATGAGAATGGCTTCTTTACGGGCGGCACGCTGTTCGACAATGTCACGCCCGAGATGCGGATCTACAAGGAAGAGATCTTCGGGCCGGTGCTCGCCTGCGTCCGCGTGAAGGACTTCGCCGAAGCTGTGCAGTTGATCAACGACCACGAGTTCGGCAACGGCGTGGCCTGTTACACGCGAGACGGCCACGTGGCACGTGAATTCGGCCGCCAGATCGAAGTGGGGATGGTGGGCATCAACGTGCCGATTCCGGTGCCGATGGCATGGCACGGCTTTGGCGGCTGGAAGCGCAGCCTCTTTGGCGACATGCACGCTTATGGCGAAGAAGGCGTGCGCTTCTATACGAAGCAGAAGTCGATCATGCAGCGCTGGCCGGAAAGCACCGAAAAGGGTGCCGAGTTCTCGATGCCCGTAGCGGAGTGACCTCAAGCCTTCGCTTCCTCCAACACTGGGGGAAGCGATGCGCCTATCCTCCTTGAGAGCGGCCTGCGCGCGCCCCTCGACCTTGACCATAGCCACGGCTCGATGCGGCGACGTTCGTCTCGCCCGCGCTCGACAAGCCAGCAACACATTCGCTGCTTTTGTGCGTGCGGACAGAGTTTTCTTCGGAAATCGACGTGAAACTCCGCCATTGAGATAATCCTTCTTATCACAATGCACTGATTTATAAAGAAAACTCCGGGGTCGACGAATCCGCCTGACAGCTCCCGCCTGCAGCCGCAGCGCCGTCTTCCAATAAACCCGAGTCAGGCGATGTGCGGCGGCATCACGCGCGCCGCATCGCGAGTTCACTCGTATCGGACCTGTTCGTAGAGCACATTAAATTTGTCAACGTTGCGACATTGGATGCGTCAATCAGACATCAGGCCGTATAGCAAGACCCGAGAAGCTTTCAATGACCAGGATTTATCAACGCAACCAGAAAGCTGCCGTCCACCACATTAGGAAGAAGTTCTCCAGCGGTGTAGGAGCGCGGCTTACGTCTGCCGACGCTGCAGCGACGCGCGTCCCATCAAGAGCTAGTCCCGAGCGTATTTGTTCATGAATCTTCTCCCAATACATAAGGATTACTACTTTTCATGATGAACCTTTTCAAGCCAGGATTAGCGGGTATTTCGACCTTCTGATCTCCGGCACACGCATAAAGCATGGTGATCTTTCGACAGCATTTCGGGTGTTATCGGGGTACAGTTTGGTCGTCTTGTAACGTTCGCGATTTTAGCGATGCGCCTCGAACTTGCATGCACGCGTTGGACCGACTACATGAACAGTTTCCAGCGCATCAAACGGGATCTGCGCTACGAGTCAGACCTTTCAGAAGCTGTTAGCCTAGCCGTAGGCGAGTTGACAAATTTAATACGATCGCATGTAAGTTGACGCTTTTATTGTGTTTTCAGTGACAATAAAATTGTCAACACGTACGGCCCCGATCGCATCCCCATGGGGCCGCGCTGGTGACAAACTCATTGAGTTCTACGGAAGTGCGGCGGCATCACGCGCGCCGCATCGCGAATTCACTCGTATCGGACCTGTTCGACGCCTATTGGCTCGCCGGTTGGCTCTCAGCAGCGTGGCTGGCAGCCTTCTCCTTCTGCTTCTTCGTCGCCTCATGGTGCCCGACGGCACATCCTGCGGCTGCTCCAGCCGTGCCGTGCTTCCCGGCAACGTGTCCTGTCACTCCGCCGACAGCGGCACCTTCCATGCAGCCCGCCGCCATTGAGGGCGTGGAGAAAATTGCAGGAAGCACAGCAGCAAGCGCAATAAAGTGTCTGGCTTTCTTCATAGTGAGTCGCCCTCCAATGATGTACGTGTACCCATGCCAATACCCGCACGGGACATGCCTGAAGGCCACCTTGCCGATCATTACACCGGCTCAGAACGCACGCGGAATCGGCAACGTGCGAGCGCTTTCGTAGACCGCAATATTCGCCTGAGCACTTATTGAACAGATTTTGGATAGTCATCTGGAGCTTCGGCAGGCTCCCCGACTGTGTGGGGTAAAGCAGACCGCATAGACTGCCGTTAACGTGTGCTGTGAGGACCGAGACTAATAGGATTGTGTAGTGGGCTACAACAGCGCAAGAACAGGTATTAACGTGGCGGCCATCATGGCGGGAACGCTGTTGGTCCCCGCCATGGCTGACGCACACGGCCACCAACATCAGACGACTAAACACACCGAGCACATCCGACACACAGTGCGCGCGCACGGGGGACAGGCGGCGGTCCATCACGCTCGTGGCACACACAGCAGTCACCACCTGTACCGTGTCGGCGTCAGAATGCACAATCATGGCCACCATCATGGAGGGTGGGCACCACGTGCGAAGGGCATTCATCATCAGGTCGATAAAGAACTGTGGACTCAGCAGACAGTGCATGCGCCCACGTGGGTACTGCCACCGGTCTGTGACCGCGTGCTGACCTACACTGGTGCGTGTCAGCCCGCAGTGCTGGAGGCCCTACGCGTTCTGGGTCAGCCTACCCCGGTGGTTGAAGACCGGGAGCGGATGGCCACCCACCTCCAATCGATCCTCGACCACAGCGGGCTGCACCAGGTGGAAACAGCTTGCCAATCACTGTTGGCCCAGGATCAGCAGAAGATCGCGGGGCTTCAGTTGCTGCTTACCCAGGCGCACGTTGCAGCGTCCGACGATTGCGCGTCCGAGGTCAGAAAGCTTGCTGGTGACGAGACGGTGGCCACCGCAGCCTCAGCCGTGGCGGGGGCACAACTTCAGGACCGACCGATATTGGACTCGAAGGCAGACTCACAGTGACTGAATCGGACCGCCACGGTGTCCACGGTTCGTGGGTAAGATCAACCAGAGCCGGCCGCGTGAGGCAGACGTCGGCCAATTGCTGCCAATCGGCCACTTCGTAAAGCACTCGTTCGAAGGGCTAGTACACTTCTGTTACCCGCCGTTCAATTGATCAGCCGCAGTCATATCTTAGCGTAGCAACAGACCGATCCCGCCGCTGCGATTTCCCCATTCGCCCAGTTCGTAGGGGCGCAGATTTACCACTTCGAAACGCTGTTCATTGACGCCTACAAGTCCGACCTTATTAAAGATGCGCCGAAGGCTCGTTGCCACTCCGCGATCAGGCTTGCCGGCGGTATCGGCACGTCGCGCGTGACAGTCAGCGATATCGTTTGCGCTTCGGCTGCGTATGGCGCCGAGCTGGGAAACTGAAAAGTCAGGGTATCCATTCGACCGATTGTAGCGATCTCGCGTTGCCGTACGGTGGCGACCGCTTGGGTTCGCTCGCTACTTGAGGCAAAAAACAACTATCATCCTGCGGATTCGTCTGCTCGCTGATCAGCAGACGACAGGCTGGCATTCGAGAGCCACGTTAACGCACTACATAACTCGAAACTCCATGGACAATCTTCGCGAGACGGACATCGTCGCTACCAGGTTTTGGAACGACTTTCTGAGGCAATCATCTGACGACGGCGACATCCAGAGGGCCCCTCCCTATCTGGAAGCACTGATATGCCTCTATGTTCAGGAGGTCAGCTACCGGGACCCGTTAAACAGCGAGCTGATCGAACGGCTGCGCAGCAGGCGTTTGTTGAGGTCCGAGCGATTTACGAGTATCTCCGGTGACTCGGAAATCATCGGGTGGCTTCGCACCAGCAATCCGCCCGAATTCAGGGAGCGCATGAACGGTCTCGCCCTGGCCGTTCAAGAAGGATTGCAATCCGAAAGCGGTGATGGAAACCTCATCGCGCCAGGTGATGAAGAAGCGGCTCTGAAGCGATTCTCCTTCGTACAGGGATGGCTGCAGACCCGGAACAAGGACCTCATTCTGCCCACCTTCGATCTCGGCCTCTCACGTCTGGCCGCATCCGGCGTCGACTTCGCACGGGAGGCCTTCTGCGCTCGTCTGGCGTCGTCGCTTTTGCCGCGCAACAGCCGGACACTCGTCGATATGTTCGGTGTCACGGGTCAGTTCCCCATCCAGGCCGCAGAGGTCGTCAGCGAAGACCTCAGGGTATTGACCGGCGTGCGTAGCGATTGGCTGGGTCTAGCGCGAGACATGCGTTTTCATATAAGCGCCATCCGGCACGAGCGGCTGCCATTCCCGGCGAATTCAGGGGGAGAACTGTTCGAATGGCCCCATCACCATGTGGATTTGGCATTGATCAATCCTCCTGCCAGGCGGTTCCATCGGGATGAAATCGATTCCTTGGTAGAAAATCGCCCCTGGACACGACCGCCATCTGCACTGAGTTTTGCTCACGAGGCGATGCTCACTCATGCACGGTTCGAGTTGATGCTCGCGATCGTCCCCCAGGTCGATGGCCGGTCAGCGCATCCGCGGTTCCGTCCCCGGGATGAGCTCGTGTTGGGCGGGCACGTCATTGCTGTCATTGATCTCCCGCGAAGCGCGAGTGATCAGAGAGCCGCAAAGTTTTCGGCGTGGCTGATTCAGAAGGAGCGGCAGCAAATCCGTACAGGCGACGAAGCAATTGTGTTCATCGACGCCGAGCCTTTGGCACGTCTCAGCTTCAGCGACAACGGGAAAGCCGTGGCGTCGTTCATTGGACGGTTGATCGCCCTATGCGCCGAACATATTGACTTCAACCGTGCGCCGTTGGAACCGTCGGGCAAGGGCGAACACCTTCTGCAAAGCATATTTGCGCGCGAGTTCCGCTCGGGGTATCGGAACGTGCCGGGACTGTGCCAACGGGTAACCGTGCGCAACGTCGCTGAGAATGGGTACAGACTCATCGCACGGGCGTATCTTGAATCGAATTCTGAAGAGGCCTTTTTGGCAAGAGTCGACCGGGCGAAGTTGAATACATGTCTTGATGACGAGGCAGCGCTCGGGAAACGAATCTACGTCATCGGCAACAACGGGGAAGGCAAGAGTTTTCTACTGCAGCATATCGCGCACGAAACAGCCGTTAAAAAGAGGAAGGTGGTCGCCATTTCTTTCGGAGCGATCGACCGCTTCCCACGTTCGCTGAAAGGGGAGGGCGCAAATTTCTACACCTATATGGGCGCCCGAACCTCGGTAGCAGGAATCAACATTCGCGACGCGGCGGTCAATGCCGGACGACTAATGCTCGAAATCCACGCAAGCCCGGAAAAAAAAGCCATCTTCGACGAGATTGCCCTGCTTGCCGGATTCGAATCCGAGTTGTACCTCATCCCTGTCAGCATCGGCAGCAACGCTCACACGGATGGGGGTCTCATCGGCGGCGTCGTGCGTTTGAACGCCGACGAGCCGATGGACCGGGAGCATGCCGCGATGTTGCGGCAATCTCCAATGGAATCGCGAAAATACAAGCTGGGACTTAAGCGCAAGCTCGACCGCGGCAGCATCACGCCGTTCGACGAACTCAGCTCGGGCGAGCAGCAGATCGTCATGCTTGCGGCAAAAATGGTTTGGCACGCGAGCACCGGCACTCTCTTTCTCGTCGACGAGCCCGAGATCAGCCTTCACGTGAGCTGGCAGCGAGCCATCCCGAAGATGCTTACGACCATTGGGCGTCGGTTCCGTGCCGATGTGCTCGTCGCCACGCACTCGCCCATCCTCATTTCAGGCGCACTCGAAGGCGACGACCATTGCTTTACGCTGCGTGATGGCACGCTTCAGTCGCTCGATCAGGAATCCCGGCGATCGGTCGAGACCGCCCTGTTCGAGGGATTCAGAACATACACCACCAACAACCGCGAAGTTCACGAGCGATGTGCGTCCCTCGTTGCGGAATTCATCGATGTGGCCAACCGCGATCAAGTCGCTCAGGATGTCGGCAGCGAAATTCTCGGCCAGCTGGGTGAGATGAGACGTATCGTCGAGAACGGCCGAAGCTTCGACAGCCGTGACACCGCGGAAGCAGACATCGATCTAATCGGTAAGGCTGAGGCTGCCATCACTGAGATCCGAAATTTACAGGCATCCCGTAACTAAGGCGACAACCAGAATGAAAACAAAAAGCCAACGCCTTCGGCAACTCGCTGAAGAGGGACAGATTTTTTTCAGCACACCGCACGAGTATCAGTATCTGTGTGTGAGCGCCAGGACGCTATGGCGGCGAGAGCGAAAAATATCGCAGCGACAGAACCTCGACCGGTGGTCCGCATTGCGCTCCGTCAATGCGGTCAATACCAAAGGGAACCCTGTCCCGTTCGGCGCTCAGATCCAGAAGGCGCTGAGAGATCATCTCGTCCAACTTCAAAAGAACCGCTGCTGCTACTGTCGCCGCTGGCTGCAGAATATCGCCCACGCGCGGCCTGTCGAGCACATCCTTTCGCGCGCTGACTATCCGCAGTTCTCGCTGCATTACTGGAATCTCGCGGCGGCCTGTCATGACTGCAACCATCGCAAGTCGAACTTTCAATGGGGAACGTGGCGCAAGCGCCGCTATCCTTCACCGGAGTGCATTAAGGATTTCTTTCATCCGAGATTCCATGACTACGATGCTCACATCCGATATGTGCGTGTCGAGACGAATACGATTTCCGTCGCGGTTTATCTGGGTCTATCTAAACAAGGGCGACAGCTTTGTCGCGACCTCCTGGGATTCATTTCCGAAGTCGACGCGCTGGTTCACAACAACCGCAGAATGTCGGACTCCATGGCCAAAATCCAGGCCTATGGCGGCAGGAACGAGAACAGGGTGGCAACGCAGCGAGTCGATGAATTCCTCGACGCGCTGAACGGCGCAGTGCATCGGCTGGTGCGCAAGCGTTGATGTCCGATCAACGCACGAACCCGCCGTCATTCACGGAATCGCCGCGGTCAGCAATTTCCACCCGTACAAGTACGATGGGGATGTGAGGCATGTTCGTTTCTTCTTTCGAGCGAAGTTATCAGCGGGCACCCGAGCCGTCTCAATTTATGGCGTTTCTGCCGGTTCGTCGAAACGGCACCTTCAATCTGGTCAAATCAGCTTTGCAATTAAAAGATGCTGCGCCGGCGCACAGCACCCAAACCGCGCAAACCATTCATCGACGAGCATCGACGGCAGGCTTAAAGGCTCAAGATCATCGACAATTCAACAAGCGGCGGTGCGCCGCGGCATGACGGGCAGCTAGGCCCATTGAGAGCGGACGTTGCAGCTCCGAAAGCGCAAATGACGGAAACGGGTCGATATGACCCACTGGGTTCTGCGCCGTGCCCCACGCTTCTCCTACGCAATCGCCAGCAAGAGCTATCGTAATTCTCAGCCTCGACTGTGAGGCTGCTCGCCTTTGCGAACGCGAGAGTCTTCGTCCCGACGGCGTGTGAATAGCGAAACTAATCTGGCTTCCGAATCATTGTGGGCAGGTTGCCCGTTGCCTTGCCACCGAAGCGGTCCTTCAGCGCGAAATCAGAAATCTGTCGCGGTTCTTTGCGTTCTTGATCCAGTCAGGCGCCCGTCCCCTGCCCGACCACGTCGCCCCCGTCTTGGGATCACGATATTTCGGCGGCAAGACACCCGTGGCAGTCTTTCGCGGGCGGCCCCGACCGCGACCGAAAATGTCCCGCTCCGTAAACCCATAATCGGCTACCTTGGCCCGGATATCTGCAAGGACTTCCTCGAACTCCGCAGCGCGGGCCGCCGCCGCCTGCTCCTCGAGCTTGGCCATCTGTGCTTTCAGTTCCCTGAACGTCGCCAAGATTACCTCCCAGACGCGTAATACGGTGACGGCAATCATAGCCCGCTTCATGATGACGCGATCAGCGGTTGGCCGACCGGTTGCGCTCCGCCTAACCGGATGCCATTCAGGAAAACAGCCCCTGTTGTCGCGCATCCCACAGCGGCGGCAGCGACGCCTTCGCTCTCCGATTGGAGCGCCGAAGCACGAGGCGGCGCACTTGGGCGACAAGTTCGGTCCGTACCTCACCTGTCACCAGCACCAGCGAATAGAGACGCACGCCATCCACGCCGGCTTCCGGCCGAAGCGTAGAATACGCCACTCATTCAACACATCCGGATCCCGGCGCATCGCCACGGATACCCTGCAAATCCTGGCTCCGAGTGTGTCGCTGGTTGTTGAACTGGCCAGAGCGGCAGTCGAGCGAATAAACCAGGGTGGGTCTTGCCTGGGCGGCTCGCCAGGCCTGGCGAAGCGTGCGTAGTACGGCATCAACTGATTAGTGAACGAAAGAAGCATGCAGACCGTTGCGGTACTCGACTTCGAAACAACTGGGCTGTCGCCGAATCTGGGCGACCGTGCTACCGAGATTGCCGTCATCCTCCTGCGTGACGGTCAGATTGTTGATCGTTACCAGAGCTTGATGAACGCAGGACGGCGCATCCCGTCCGATGTCGTTGCTCTCACCGGCATCACAAACGACATGATCGCGTCGGCTCCTCCTGTATCGAGAGTCATGAGGGAATCTGCGGCGTTTGTTGGAAACCATCTCGTCGTTGCCCACAACGCCGGTTTCGATAAGCGGTTTTGGCAGGCAGAACTGGGGCTTCTTGGAGTGCCAGCGGAGCATTCGTTTGTTTGCACGATGCTCGTCGCCAGGCGGATCTACCCACGCGCCCAGAGTCACCGCCTATCCAGTTTGGCGGAGATGCTTCGGTTACCGAAATCGGGTCGTGCGCACCGGGCGATGGTCGACGCCGAGGTCGCCAGCCATCTATGGTGCCGATTGCAGAATGACATCGCTCAAACATACGGGCTGAAGCGAATCGATCACGCCCTCATGGCTCGATTGCAGAAAACCAGCAAGGCGAAGGTTGCGACACTTCTGGGTTCGCTGTCTAACGACTGAGCCCACAGCGCAGAACAACCTGAACCGCCCCCTCTATCCGTGGGAGGCGACCAGGGATGCCTTCCAGAGGCACTGTCACGTTGTCGTGTTCACGACACAGTAGCTGATCGAGCGCACCACCCGCTCAGGCTGGCGAGCATTTTCTCCAGTCCGTGTGAATGGCTTTGGCCATGTAGACGGCCGCCTTTTTGAGCGGACCTCCGTTGGGAGCTGGGCAGTCAACCATCCTGGGCGGCCTTTTTGTTTCGCGCGCTGCTGGAGATGGTCCTGAGTTGCCACGTGTGTCCCGTTCGGCGAAGCCGCAAAGCGCCGTAACCTGGGCATTTGCCTGCCTTACCGATACGTAGATGCGTGCAGGCGGTGGGACTGCACGGATCTTCCTGTTCAGACGCAGCTCTCACGCGCGGCCGCTGCGAAATCGGGCGTACGTCATGGGCTTTCTTCGCTGGCGATGAAGAAACGGCTTGCCAGAAGGCGCTTTCCTG
>NZ_CAJMZA010000023.1:0-122539 GCF_905220195.1 Paraburkholderia sp. J8-2 | reverse complement strand
GATGGGCATGGCATGTCCGTCGTCCGTGTGGCACAAGGCCGGTATACGTAACACGCGTCCTGACGACTGACCTTGCGTCATGTCGACGGTTGCACGATGTTGAATTGGATGGCACTGAAGGTTATGCCCATCGTTGAATCAGACGGTCTCTCTCGTCAGCTACGGAACAGCCGGAAACATTCAGGAGAGGACCTCGGCGGTCTTCAGCGCGCCACCAGCAGCTCGATCAGCGTGTGGAAATCGACAGGCTTCGTGAGATGCGAGTCGATGCCGCTCATGCGCGAGCGCAGCCGGTCGGCGTGCTGGCCCCAACCCGTTAGCGCGATGATCTGCAGGCCCGCATAGCGCGGGCTTTGACGAATCTGCCGCGCGATTTCATAGCCGTCCATGCCAGGCATGCCGATGTCGAGCACGATTGCATGCGGCACCGACTGCTCCAGCGCGCCAAGTGCAGCGGCGCCGTCGTACACCACGCGCACCTGCGCGCCTTCGCCCGAAATCACCATGGCGAGCGAATCGGCGGCGTCGCGATTGTCGTCGACCACGAGAATGCGCTTGCCCGCGAGCGGCTTCGCGGCGCGCGCCACGGCTGCGGGGGCCTCTCGTGCCTCGGCGCTCGTTTGCTGCGAGAGCGGCAGGCGCACTGTGAAAGTGCTGCCTTTGCCGGGGCCCGCGCTCGCAGCCTCGACCGTGCCGCCGTGCATGCGCACCAGATGCCGCACCATGGTGAGACCAATGCCCAGCCCGCCCTGGTTGCGCTCGGTCGGGCGGCTGCCCTGTGCAAACATTTCGAATACCTGATCAATCTGTCCAGCAGACATGCCAATGCCCGTATCGCTTAGCTTGACGACTGCGTTGTCGCCTTCGCGCGCAGCAAAGAGCCGGATCTGGCCGCCTGTGTCCGTGTAGCGCGCCGCGTTGTTGAGCATGTTCGCGAAGACCTGCGTGAGACGCACGCGATCGGCGTCGAGAACGAGCGGCGTGTCGGGCAGCGTGACGCTCAGTGCGTGGCGTGCCTGATCGATGGCGGGACGGCTTGTTTCAATGGCGTTGTCGATGATTTCCGCGAGCGCGACGGGCGCCTTCACGAGGCCGATCTTTCCGCGCGTGATGCGCGATACTTCCATCAGATCGTCGATCAGCCGCACCATGTGATGCACCTGTCGATCGAGCATGTCGAGTACCGGGGCGGACTCCGCCGGAAACCGGTTGCCCCGGACAAGATGCAGCGCATTGGCAATGGGCGCGAGCGGATTGCGCAGCTCGTGCGCGAGTGTCGCGAGGAATTCGTCCTTGCGGCGGTCGGCTTCCTTGAGCGCGTCTTCGGCGTTCACCGCTTCGGTCACGTCGATGGAGACACAGACGTGACCGCGAAACTCGCCGCTCGCGGAATACCATGGCGCACAGCAGGTTTCGAACCAGTGCCAGCCAGCGTCCTTGAGCTTCACGCGCAAGCGGCTCTGGAACGCGCGATGATCATGCTGCGCGGTCTGTACACGCGTCAGGAAGCCGGGCAGGTCGCGCGGATGGATGGTGGTGTGCCAGCCGGTTTCAAGCAACTGGACAGGCGTGAGGCCGATCGCCACGAGATAGCGCTGGTTCACATAAACCGTGTTGCCTTGCGGGTCGATTTGCCAGATCAACGCGGGCGACGCATCCGCTAGCGCGCGAAAGCGCGCCTCGCTTTCCCGCAGCGCTTCCTGGGCGACACGGCGATCGTCCACGTCGATATTCATCCCCACCCACTTGCGCACGGTGCCGTCCGCATTCCAGATGGGCGCGGCGCGCACGTTCGTCCATCTCCAGCCGCCCGTGGCGACGTGCAGGCGGAATTCGGCGTTCACCACGCGTCGCGCCGCAATCGCGTCCTTCCATTGACGCAGCGCGTAGGCGCGGTCGTCAGGATGTACGGCGTTCGCCCAGCCTTCGCCGAGCCATTCTTTGCCGGACTGGCCGGTATAGTCCGACCAGCCCGGCGAAACCGAAGCGGCCTGGCCGTGCGCATCGGCTTCCCAAACGGCCTGCGCAAAGCCTTCCACCAATGCGCGAAAGCGCTCCTCGCTGTCCACGCATTCGGTTTCCACGCGCTTGCGTTCCGTAATGTCCAGCGCGAATTCGGCGCACTTCGAGGCCATGCCCGTGCCCGAAAGCCGGGTGGGCGCGAAAAGGCCCCACCAGCGCGTGCCGTCCTTGCGGATCAACTGCCGCTCGTAGGGCTGTGTGCGTCCCTTGGTGGCGAGGTCGGTGATCGCACGCGTCGTCACACCGAGAAATTCGAGCGGCACGAGTCGGTCCCAGTGCGTCGCGGCGCGCAGGTCCTCGCGGCTGTAGCCGCTCATCTGCTCGAATGCGCCGTTGGCGTCGGCCATGGTGCCGTCGAGGTCGAAGAACAGCACCCCCACGGTTTCGATGGAAATGGCGGCCTGCAGGCGTGTTTCGCTCTCGCGCAGCGCGTCTTCGACCTGCTTGCGCTGCGCGGCTTCGTGGTGGAGCTTCGTGTTGATGTTCTGCAGCGTGCGCGTACGTTCGGCGACCTGCTGCGCGAGATTGTGGCCCGCGTCCTGCGCGTCGGTCAGCGCGCAGGTCAACTGGTGCGCGGCGCTCGCGCAGGAGGCGAGGCTTTGCAGAAGGCGCGCGTCCTCGGCGTCGAAATGTCTGTCCTGACTGTGTGTCACGGCCCAGACCGTGCCGACCACCGCGCCGTTGACGCGCCACGGCACGTGCAGCGCTTCGCGTATGGGCGGATCGATCGCGCGGTAGGAGGCAAAGCAGCGCGCGGGCTGGTCGAACAGGAGCATGGTGTTGCGCCCCTGCGTCACGCCGCAGGGGCAGTCGTCGCCGGGGAGCATCCGGTCCATGTCCGCAGCCAGCTCGCCGGCCAGCGCGCGCCAGCGAAACCGCGCCGTGGCGCCGTCGCGCTCGGGCACGCTCACGCCAGCCGACCCGGCGCGGCAAAGCGCGAGGGCGAGTCCCGCAAGCATCTGCAGTACACCTGATGGATTGCTCGCCATTTCCTGCGCGAGCGCAGCCAGTGCGCGGCTCTCGCCCTGGAAATCGGGCAGGCGGTTCGGGCGGTTCACCAGCGCCTCGGTGATCAGCGCTTCCTCGACCTTGAGCGCGGGTGCGCCGTTGTCTTGCATCCTGCCTCCACCGTAGTCGTCCGCTTCGTTAGCCGCGCCTCCATTCGCATCATTGGAGCAAGGTGCGAACGCAGGCGGAGCTCGTTGTGTTCACAAGTGAGCATCGCGTATTCCCGTAGAGGAAATCCGCTGAATACATGTGAGTTTTGTTGTGGCCCTTTGAGTGCCACGCAAGCGAGGGCGTGCCGCAAAGCTCGGCGGGCATTGTGTTTGCCTGAAAACTGCACGATGTGCAAGCCCGTCGGCGTCAAGTGAAAGCAAATTGTTGGATTCGCGAAATTTGTCAGGCAACAAGGCTTGACAGCGCAAGCTTGTCACACAAAAATTGCGCTCCATCCCTCAAGACGGGGCGCAATGCGCCGTTATCGGTGGGAGGAGAGACAGGCTGGCGCTCGCATAGCGCCAGCGAGCATCGGCGACACGTCAAGGCACGTTCAGGTTAGCCCCGGGGACAGGGCTGGCCGCGAGCGACGACGCGCGCAGCACATAAAACTGATAAGGCGTACGAACGTTTCATGCGAATTTCCACACGACTCCTTCTTCTGGTCATCACGGCGCTGATCGGTTTGATCGCCATTGGCGGCTATGGGCTCGTCAGCCTCAAGCGGGAAATGCTCGACGAAACGCGCGGCAAGATCACGAATCTGCTGCAAATGGCGGAGCATCTCGCCACCTTCTATCACGACCAGGAAGTCGCCGGGAAACTGACCCGCGAAGAGGCACAGGCGGCCACGCGGCAAGCGCTCAACCAGCTCAACTATTCAGACCGAAGCTACTTCTGGGCGCGTCTGCCCGACGGCACCACGCTGGTTCACCGCAATCTGGCTTCGATCGGCAAGGTCAACGTGGGCAAGGCGCCGGACGGCCGCCCCGACACGGATCTCTACCGCGAAATGCTCGCGCGCGAGCACATTCCCGTCATGATGACGATGGCCAAACATCCCACCACGGGCCAGCTCACGGCGAAGATGAACGGCATCGTCGAGTTTGCGCCGTGGGGCTGGTGGATCGGCACAGGCTTCTTTCTCGACGATATCGACGCCACGTTCTGGCGCACCGGGCGTGTGTTGCTTGCGCTCATCATCGCGGCCGTGGCGGGTATCGGCGTGCTGTCGTGGCAGATCATCCGCAATCTCGTGGGCACGCTCGGGGGCGAGCCGCACTACGCGGTGGCCGTCACGCACCGTATCGCCACGGGTGATCTGACCGGCAACGTCGCGTTGCGGCCCGGCGACGAACGCAGCCTGCTGGCGTCGATTGCGCGCATGCAAACGAGCCTCGTTACGATGATCAGCGAGATCCGCGCGGGCGCGGAGTCCGTGACCACGGGCGCGGGCGAGATTGCCGCGGGCAATACGGACCTCTCTTCGCGCACCGAAGAGCAGGCTGCCTCGCTGCAGCAAACCGCGGCCAGCATGGAACAGCTCACCTCGACGGTGCAGAACAACGAGGCCAACGCCAACCAGGCTCGGCAGCTCGTTTCCACGGCCAGCACGGCGGCGGCCGATGGTGGCGCAGCGGTGGCGGCGGTGGTGAATACGATGTCGGCCATTCAGACCTCTTCGGAGAAGATGGTCGAGATCACGGGCGTGATCGAGGGCATTGCGTTCCAGACGAACATTCTCGCGCTCAACGCCGCCGTGGAAGCGGCGCGCGCCGGCGAGGAGGGACGCGGCTTCGCCGTGGTCGCCTCCGAAGTACGATCGCTCGCGCAGCGCAGCGCGAGCGCGGCGCGCGAAATCAAGGTGTTGATCGACGCATCGGTCGGGCAGGTTCGCGAAGGGGCGGAGCGCGTGCGCGCGGCTGGCGCGACGATGGACAGCATCGTGCGCTCGGTGGAGAACGTCACCGGGATCATCGCGGGCATTTCCGAGGCCTCGTCCGAGCAGCGCCTTGGCATCGAGCAGATCAGCCGCGCCGTGACGCAGATGGACGAGGTGACGCAGCAGAACGCCGCGCTCGTGGAAGAAGCCGCTGCCGCCGCCGATTCGCTCTCGGGGCAAGCCCACCGGCTTTCGCAGGCGGTGTCGATTTTCCGGACGTGATTCGGGCTTGCGCAGGTGTTGCTTTTCGGTCGCTTGCGCTTGCTCAATATCGCGTGAAACCGTTGCCTGACAAGGCTCAAAGGCCCGCGGTTCTGGTGCGCGGCATTTTGCCACCACATCGACGCACATGCATGGTGTGACAATGCGTCGAACTCTTAAAAAATGTTAAAGAAGGAGTGGTTCGATGCTGTCACCCGTCGCAGGATCCGCTATCGTCGTGCGCCAAAGCAGTCGTGCTCCTCAAGCTGGAACGCAGCCCAGTGCGCGCTGCTCGGGGTGCGCCATGCGCCATCTTTGCATGCCGCAAGGCCTGCCGGCCGAAGACCTGCCGAGGCTAGAGGCCCTGATCTGCGGGGCGCGCAAGGTGCGCCGCGGCGAGGCGCTCTATCGCTCGGGCGATCGCTTCGACAGCCTGTACGCCGTGCGTTCCGGCTCCCTCAAAACGCTCATTGTCAACCGCGACGGTCGCGAGCAGATCACGGGGCTGCGTCTCGCGGGCGACGCGCTGGGTCTGGACGGCATCGCCACCGACGTGCATGCCTTCAGCGCGGTCGCGCTCGAAGACAGTTCGATTTGCACGCTTCCTTACGCCGCGCTCAAGACCTTGTGCCGCGAAAGCGGCACGATGCAGGACCGGCTGCATCGGCTCATGGGCGACCAGTTCAATCAGGAAGCTTCGCAGATGATGGTGCTGGGTTCGCTCACCGCCGAAGAACGCGTGGCCGCTTTCCTGCTCGACGTGTCGTCGCGCAACTGGCAGCGCGGGTATTCGCAGGCGGAGTTCCGCCTGCGCATGTCGCGCGAAGACATGGGCAGCTACCTCGGCATCACGCTCGAAACCGTGAGCCGGATCTTGTCGCGCTTCCAGAAGCGTGGCCTCATCGACGCGCAAGGCAAGCTGATCCGCATTTGCGATATCGAAGGGCTGCAAACGGTTTGAGCGGGCCGCTGACGCGGCAGCCATCGAAGCCCCGATGACCGCCGCAGTCAGCCGCTCCTTACTGCTTCTTCTTACTTCTCGTCAAGCCCCAGCCCCGGCAGGCGGCGCGTGCCCTCGAGTTGAACCGCGTGCAGCAGATGCGGGTCCACGTCGAGCGCGCTCAGGATCGTCGGCGCGACCTGGGTCGTGAAGACGTAGTGGTCGTCCGTGCGACCGGCGTGATGAATGCCGGGGAACGACACCACGAGACCCAGATGGCTGTCGTCGGGCGCGTTGCCGCCGTGCTCCTCATCCTTCGCCGTGCTCGACGTGTAGATCACGCCCGGATTCGGCTGCACGATGATGTCCGGCGTGCGGCCGTTCGACGGATTGCCGAACCAGTCGGCAAGGCGGTCGCCCGTGAGGATGTACGCTTGCGGGCCGTCGGCGCAAATGCCCGGCGCGTTACAGCTCAGGTTGGCCTGCAGTGTCTTCACCACGGCGTCCTTCTGGCTCTGATCGCGCAGCCAGATCAGGCCCACGTCGTCGGTCTGCACCATGCCGGTGCCCGAAAGGCCCGTGCCGTCGTTCAGGTTGCCCGACTTCGTATTGTTCTGGCCGAAGTTGCCGGTCGAGTCCAGATAGTTGTTGGCCTCGAGCAGCTTCGTGAGCGTGTCGCCGTTCTTCACGAGCTTCGAGTGATCGGTCGGCGACTGGCCGTGCTTGGCCGTCACGATGATGAGCGTAGTGGCGTAGAGGTTGCGCTGCTTCAACTCCTGCACGACGCGGCCAAGCGAGTTGTCCAGATACGTGATGGCGGCCGCGACCTGCGGGCCCGGCGTGAAGTCGGCGTCGAGATACCCGCCGTGGTTTGCGACAGTCGACTTCTGCGCGACGCTGAGCGTCTGGAAGTTCGTGCCGAACATCGTGGGCACCGGCGCGCTCGTCTTGCCCGTCGAATCGAGGCCGTCGATTTCGTTGATCAGCGCCTGCACGTGGAGGTTGTCGAAGACTTCGGTATGTGTGTAGGTATCCAGATAATTCGTGCCCGTCTTCGGGTCGATCGAATTGATCTCGGTGCGCGCCAGATCGTCCACGCCCTTGCCTGAAGGACCGTTCACCCAGTCGTAGCCCCACGCATGCTTGTCGGCCCACGCGGTGCGCGAGCCGTGGATATTCTGCTTGATGACTTCGAAGACCGTGTTCGTCTTGATGTAGTTGTGCGGGTACACGGGCGTGCAAACACCGTTGACCTTCGCGTACGGAATGGCTTGCGGATTGAACGCGCCGCCGCCGTCGAGGTGGACCAGCGCGCCGCCGTTTTCCCCGTCGATGCCGGTCGTTTCGTCGAACACGACATTCCAGCCTTGCGCGCCCTTGCATTGCGAGTCGAGCGGGGCGTAGAGCGTACGGTCATATGACACGTCATAGAAGAGGCCCGCGCTCTTCGGCGAGCCGCCCGTCACCAGCGCCGTGAGACCCGGGAACGAGTCGGACAGATGCGGCGTGTGCGCATTCGTGTAGGTCACGCCCGACTTCGCGAGCAGCGCGAGGTTGGGGCAGGCATTGCTGCCGATGCAACGCGCCACGTCCTGTTCGTGCAGGCCGTCGAAACTGATGAGGAGGACGTGCTTCACGTCCTTCATGTCGCCTGCATAAGCCGTTGATTGCATGCCTGCGAGCGCCACGGCGCCCGCTCCAACGACTGCGCCTAAGCGCGACCACCGGGTCGTATTCTCCATATTTCACCTCGTTTTTCTATTGCGTTGTGGGGAACTGCGAGGGACCTGTGCACAGCCCGAGCAATGTGGAGGTGCAAGGCGAATCTCTCGTGACGTTGCGCTTTCAACTTGCCGTCAGTTGTAGTCAGTTGTTACGCGCGCCGATTGCGAGCGCAATGGAGAGGGTTATCGCGGGTGTAAACTCACGCAGTCGAGCACGCTGCAGTTCGGGTTTGCGGTTTTCTTGATAGTGAGTTGTATTCAGTCCATTGCAGGCATCACACAATCAAATTCAAAGGGAACGTCATGGCAAAGGATGAAATCGTCTGGGGCATCATGGGTACGTCGAAGATCAACGACAAGGTTGTCGTGCCCATCCACCACGCGCCGAAGTGCCGTGTAAAAGCGATTGCTTCGCGTTCAATTCAGAAGGCTCAGGCCGCCGCCGCGAAATACGGTCTCGCGCATGCATACGACAGTTACGAGGCGCTGCTGGCAGATCCTGAAATCGACGCGGTGTATATCCCGTTGCCCAATCACCTTCATGTGGAGTGGACGATCAAGGCGGTCGAGGCGGGCAAACACGTGTTATGCGAAAAGCCGATCGGACTCGATGCGCAGCAAGCCGAACGTTTGATCGCCGCACGCGACAAGAGCGGCCGGTATATCCAGGAAGCCTTCATGGTGCGCACGCATCCGCAGTGGCTCAAGGTGCGCGCGTTGATCGAAGAAGGCGCAATTGGCGAATTGCGCGCGGTGACCGGCGGCTTTACTTACTACAACACCAACGCACATGACATTCGCAACCAGAGCGAACTGGGCGGCGGCGGCTTGCTGGATATCGGTTGTTATCCCATCACGACGTCGCGCCTCATTCTCGGGCGTGAGCCCAAACGCGTGGTCGCGCTCATGGAGCGCGACCCGTCGTTCGAGGTGGACCGCCTTGGCTCCGTGCTGATGGATTTCGACGGCGTGCAAGCGAGTTTCTTTTACTCCACCCAGGTTTATCCGTACCAGCGCATGCAGTTTCATGGCACTACGGGGCGAATAGAAGTCGAGATTCCGTTCAATGCGCCGAATGACCGTCCCACGCGTCTGCTGGTGAGCAAGCAAGGGGAGGCGGATCGCTGGCTGGAGCTTCCGGTGTGCGATCAATACGGCGTGGCAGCGGCGGTTTTCGCCGAGGCGATTTTGAGTGGAACGCCCCAGGCCATTCCACTGGAAGACGCGCGCGCGAACATGCGCGTGATCGACGCGGTGTTCCGCTCGGCCCGGTCGGGCGCCTGGGAGAACATGGCTTGATGTTGAAGCGCCGCGGGCGGGTTCAACGGTCCTTGGTCTGACCCGCGCCCGCCTTGCGGCTCTTCACATGGTCGATGAATGCGCGCAGCTTCGGCATGATCTGCCTGCGGCTGGGATAGCAGAGGAACACGCCGGGCAGCATGGGTGCATACGCGTCGAGCACGCGCACGAGTTTTCCCGCTTTCACTGCATCGGAAACCATCGGCTCGGGTAGCTGGGCGAGGCCTATGCCTTCCAGCGCCGCGCCCATCATGGTCGGAAAATCGCTCGCGATCAGCGGTCCGGAGACAGCGATCTCCAGGGAGTGGCCGTTGTCGTCGAATGACCATGAGGCCAGCGCGCCGGTGGAGCGGCGCCAGCGCAAGCAGGCGTGCTGACGCAGATCGTCCGTGTGGCGAGGCTTTTTTCTTCCGGAAAAATAGGCAGGGCTGCCGACCACAACGAGGCGAAACGGCGGTGTGAGCGGCACGGCCACCATGTCGGCGGCAACGAGCTGGCCTAGCCGGATGCCGGCGTCGAAGCCCTCCGCCGCGAGATCCACCACTTCCTTGCTCACGGCGATTTCCACCTCGACCTCGGGATAAGCCTGGCAGAACGAAGCGAGCAGGGGTTCCAGCAGAAGCGGGACGACCGCGCGCGGCACGGAAAGCCGCAATAAACCCGTGGGGCGCTGGCCGAGTTCGCGCGCCACTTCGCTTGCGGCGACCAGTTCTTCGAAGGCGGGCTTGGCGCGCGAAAGAAACCGTTCACCGGCCTCCGTCAGGCCGACGCTGCGGGTGGTGCGCACGAAAAGCGCCGCGCCAATGCGTTCTTCGAGTACGCGCACCGCCTGGCTGATGGCCGAAGGCGTCACCCCGAGGTCGGCCGCCGCCTTGCGAAAGCTGCGATGCCGGGCAACGCTCAGGAACGCCTCCACGCCATCGAGCGCACCCTGCCTGACTGTGAAGTTCTGCTTCATGGCGCATCAACATTGTGATGAATAGTCGCTCGCGGGAAACGATGGTACACCTAACGTGAAGCTCCCTCTTCATCTGGAGAACCGTTGATGAGCACACCCGCCGTTCCCGTTGGCATGACTCCACCGCGCCCGGCCTGGCGCAGCCTGCGCTGGATCGCACCGTTCACGCTCCTGTGGATTGCGGTGATTTACTGGTTGCCCGTGATCCCCGGTAGCGGCTTTCAAACCACCGCGCACCAGCTTGTCGCGCAGCTGTTCATGGCGGTCGGCTTGTGGCTCGGACTCGAACGTACGGACCTGACGCTTCGTCAGCGCCGCGCGACCTGGCTGGCAATGCTCGGTACGCATGCGCTTTGGTTTGCAGTCGTCTGGAGCGCGGCGATCCACGGCGTTTTTCGGCTGAGTGCCTCACCGCCGCCGTTGCCGTGGCTGCCGTTGGCGATTTTCCTTCCGGTGATCGCTGGCGCGCCGCTATTGCTGCTGTCGCGGCGGGTGGGGCTTGTGCTCGACGCGATGCCCGCCGCCTGGCTCATCGCGCTGCAGTTCTACCGCGTGTTCGGCAGCTGGGCGATCGCGGCGTGGCTGCACGGCGCGATGGCCGGCGTCGACGCGTTGCCCGCGGGAACGGGCGATTTGCTGACCGGCCTGTTCGCCGTTCCCGCGGCCATTGCAGTGGCGAGCGGCACGGCGCAGGGGCGCAAGGCCGCCATCGCCTGGAACGTTTTCGGGCTCGCCGATTTCGCCGTCGCGGTGACGTTGGGGATGATCACGGCGCCAGGCCGATTCCAGTTGATTGCTCCGGAGATGCCGAGCCTCAACGCAGGCACCTATCCCTATGTGCTGACGCCCGCGTTCGTCGTGCCCAGTTCGATCTTGCTGCACGCGTTGTCGCTGCGCCAGTTGTTCCGGCGTCGCGCCGGGTGAACGCTATTCATTCCATCCACACGTTGGAAAACACCTTGCAGGAGGCAACATGTCGCCGGAATCGATCTTCCGTTTGCATCTCGTTCTCGGGTATGTCGCGTGGCTTCTTTGTTTCACCGTGTACATCTGGCCCAGGCTCAAGGCGATGGACCCCTTCGACGCGCAACGCGCCATCGCCACGCTGCATAGCTTCCGCTTCTTCGGGCTAGTCTTCGTGCTGCCGGGCGTCGTGAGTCCCGACTTGCCCGCAAGTTTCGCCGTGCCTACGGCCTATGGCGACCTCGCCACCGGCGTGCTGGCCATGCTGGCGCTGCTCACGGCAAGAAAACGTCCGGTTTTCTGGTTCTTCGTCGTGGCGTTCAATCTCGTGGGCGCGGTGGACCTGATTCTCGCCTACTACCACGCTATCCAGGCCGGCGTTCCCGTGCATGCGGGAGAACTGGGGGCGACGTACGTGATTCCCGTGATCTATGTGCCGCTATTGGCGATTACGCACGGCGCCGCTTTCTATCTGTTGCTGCGTGCGCAGCGCAAGGTTGCCGCGCATAGCGATCGTGCCGCGAGCGACGCATTGTTTCGAAGGAGCGCCCGCTAAACCTTCGTTCACCTGAAAGGCATTTCGGGGCAATTTCACTGGACAGGGGCCGAGAGACGTTGCTTTAATAAGCAGCCGTTCATCCGCCAACGCAACCTGATTCGGGAGACAACACAGTGGACAAAGCCGCCGATCCGATCCTGCAGGTCTTGCACGACTATCAAGCCGCGGTATATGCGAAAGACGTCGATGCATTCGTCGCGCTATACGCCCCGGACATATTGGCTTTCGACATGTGGGGCGCCTGGACGTACGAGGGCATTGCGTCCTGGCGCAACATGGTGGAGGGCTGGTTCGGATCGCTGGGCGCCGAGCGCGTGGTGGTCGAATTCAGCGAAGCGCAGACTGCCATGTCACAGGACCTCGCTGTGCTGCACACCTTTGTGACGTACAAAGCGGTGACGGTGGACGGCGAGGAATTACGCTCGATGGACAATCGTATTACCGCAACGCTCAAACAAACGGGCGAGGGGTGGAAGATCTTCCACCAGCATTCTTCGTCGCCGATCGATCCTGCCACGACGAAGGTCATTTTCAAACGTTAGTCGCGGCAACGAAACATGAAGGGCCATCCAGGCCCTTCATGCCGTTACCGTTGGGCTTTCCCTGGCACCTGTTGCCCGCGCAACGAACATGCCATCGCGCTCGAGCGATCAAGTTGCTTCCGTCAATTTCCGGCTCCGACGTCATAGAACGCTTTCGCATCGGGACTTTCCCTGCATACGCATCGCGGCTGGCCGTGTCGGTGGCCGGCTTTGGCCGCTCTGACCGTTATTGGGCTGCGTGGCTGTGCGGTCGTCGGCAACATTTGCCGTTTTTCCGGCGATCCAGGTGTTTCGGGGCGCGCTCACGAAAACTGTTGCTATGCACAAAAGTTGACTTCTGGCACGCAGGAATGGGCCCAGGACTAACCCGAATGCAAGAAAGTATCAGTCTGCGGTCTGATTTTCAGTGGTGGATCCGTGCCGCGCCTGGTACTTTTCAGTCATGGCGGCGCGGCCGTTGAGCCAGGTGCAGCGTAGGCGCGAGCAGCCGTCGCAGAACAAGAAAAGATCCGTGCAGGAGGAGTCGAGATGCAAACCCTTGGGGCAGCCACGGCGCGCGCAGGTGCGCCACGCGCCACACATTCCCAGCCTGACCTCGAACTGGTCGCCGTACCGCGCGACGAGTCGTTCAAGGTCTGGTCGCACGGCTATCCCTATCGGACGGTGCGCTGGCACTTCCATCCCGAGTACGAAATCCACCTCATCACCGCGACCACGGGCAAGTATTTCGTGGGCGATTTCATTGGCAGCTTCGCGCCCGGCAATCTCGTGATGATCGGCCCGAACCTGCCGCACAACTGGGTGAGCAGTGTGCCGCACGACGAACCGGTGGACGAACGCTGCCTCGTTCTGCAGTTCGATGCGGATTTCATCGCGCGCGCGATCGAGGCGTTTCCCGAATTCCGGCGTGTGGAGCCGCTGCTCGACGCGTCGCGCTGGGGGCTGCTGTTCACGCCGGAAACCGGCGCGGCGGCCGAGCCGATCCTGCGCGAGATGCTGGGCGCGCAAGGCATGCGCCGAGTCACGCTCTTTATCGACTTGCTCGACCTGCTCGTGCAAAGCGACGAACCTGCGGCGCTCGCGAGCGAGGCGTACCGTGCCGATCCCGCCCGCTATGCAGGCACGCGGATCAACCACGTGCTGGCCTTCATCGGCAAGAATCTCTCGCAGGAACTGCGCGAAACGGAGCTGGCGGAACTGGCCGGGCAGAGCGTGAGCGCGTTCTCGCGCTACTTCCGCCGTCATACGGGCGTGTCGTTCGTGCGCTACGTGAACCAGCTGCGCATCAATCTGGCGTGCCAGCTGCTGATGTCAGGTGAACTGAATATCACGGACATCTGCTATCAGGTGGGCTTCAACAACCTCTCGAATTTCAACCGCCAGTTCCTGCTGCTCAAGGAAATGTCGCCTTCGCGCTGGCGGTCGTATCAACGGCTCAATGCCGCGAGCGCGGCCAGCAAGAACGAAGCCGTGTACGGCGTGCCAGCGATCGGCTAGCGGATCGTTCCCGGATGGAATCAAACGCAGTGCTCGTAGCGGGTATTGCGGAGGCAGAACTCGCACTTTCACAAGGCAGCACGGCAGCACCGGCAACCACCAGGCATTCAACCAAAAAGCGGAGACACGCAATGACCCGAGTTCACACCCAACTGATCGGCGCCGCCGCACTCAGTCTCGCCCTCGCGGGCATCACGTCGGCGCATGCCGCGCCGAGCGGCACGGTCGCGTTCCTGATGCCCGACCAGGCCTCTACGCGCTACGAGCAGCACGACTTCCCCGGCTTCAAGGCCGAAATGAGCAAGCTCTGCCCCGACTGCAAGGTGCTCTACCAGAATGCGAACGCCGATGCTTCGCAGCAGCAGCAACAGTTCAACTCGGTGATCGCGCAGGGCGCGAAGGTCATCGTGCTCGACCCGGTGGATTCCACGGCAGCGGCTTCGCTCGTGCATATGGCGCAGAGCCAGGGCATCAAGGTCATTGCGTATGACCGGCCCGTGCCTTCCACGCCCGCCGACTACTACGTCTCGTTCGACAACGAGGAAATCGGCAAGTCCATCGCGCAATCGCTCGTCGAGCACCTGAAGGCGTCGGGCGTTGCCGGGAGCAAGGGCGGCGTGCTCGAAGTGAACGGCTCGCCGACCGACGCCGCCGCCGGGCTCATCAAGAAGGGCATTCACGAAGGGTTGCAGGGCAGCGGCTACAAGACGCTCTCCGAGTTCGACACGCCCGAGTGGGCGCCGCCGAAGGCGCAGCAGTGGGTGAGCGGGCAGATCACGCGCTTCGGGCCGCAGATCGTCGGCGTCGTGGCCGCCAACGACGGCACGGCCGGCGGCACCATCGCGGCCTTCAAGGCGGCGGGCGTGAACCCGGTTCCGCCGGTGACGGGCAACGACGCGACGACTGCGGGCCTGCAACTCATCATCGCGGGCGACCAGTACAACACGATCCTCAAGCCGAGCGAGATCGTGGCGGGCGCGGCGGCGAAGGTGGCCGTGGGCTTCCTCGACGGCAAGCCCGTGAAGGGCGAGACGACGCTCTTCAAGACGCCTTCGCAACTCTTCAAGCCGGCCGTCATCACGCAGCAGAACATCAAGGCCGAAGTGGTGGACAAGGGCTTCGCGAACGCGAAGGACCTGTGCACGGGCCGTTACGCCGACGGCTGCAAGAAGCTCGGCATTGGCGGCTGATAGCGGTGGTCGGGCCCGGCACGCGCCGGGCCCCGAGCGTAACGAAGAGGTACCCATTTCATGACTGACGAATTGACGAACCGCGCTACGGACCACGCGACGACACGCAGCGCGCCCGGCGAGCTGGTGCTGAGCCTGCGCGGCATCTCGAAGCACTTCGGCGCAGTGTCGGCCCTCACGGATATCGAGCTCGATGTGCATGCGGGCGAGGTGGTCGCCCTCGTTGGCGACAACGGCGCGGGCAAATCGACGCTCGTGAAGATTCTTGCGGGCGTGCACCAGCCGAGCGCCGGGACGATCACGTTCCGCGGCCAGCCGGTGAATCTGTCCGATCCGGGCACGGCGCTCGATCTGGGCATCGCGACGGTGTTCCAGGACCTCGCGCTGTGCGAGAACCTCGACGTCGTGGCGAACATCTTCCTTGGCCGCGAGTTGAGCCCGTACCGGCTCGACGAGGTCACGATGGAAGTGAAGGCCTGGACGCTGCTCAACGAGCTTTCGGCGCGCATTCCCAGCGTGCGCGACGTGGTCGCCTCGCTCTCGGGCGGCCAGCGCCAGACGGTGGCGATCGCACGCTCGCTGCTGCTCGACCCGAAGCTCATCATGCTCGACGAGCCCACCGCCGCACTCGGCGTGGCCCAGACGGCCGAGGTGCTGAACCTGATCGAGCGCGTGCGCGACCGCGGGCACGCGGTCATCATGATCAGCCACAACATGGAAGACGTGCGCGCGGTGGCGGACCGCATTGTCGTGCTGCGTCTGGGCCGCAACAACGGGATCTTCTATCCCGACTCGTCCAATGCCGAACTCGTGGCGGCGATCACCGGCGCAACGGAAAACGCGGTGTCGCGCCGCGCCGGCCGCCGCCAGGCGCAACAGGACGTCCAATGAAAGGAACGATCATGAGCAAGACTATCCATGGCGCTCCGCAGCCTGAAAGCAACGACGCCTCCAAGCCCGCCACCTTGCTCGACCGCAGCGACGTGCGCGTGAAGCATGCGAGCGGCATCGGCGAAAGCGTTTCGGCCTTCGTCGATCGCGTGCGTTCGGGCGACCTGGGGTCGCTGCCGGTCATCGCAGGGCTCGTCATCATCTGGACGGTGTTCACGAGCCTGAACCCGGTGTTTCTCTCCGCCGACAACCTCGTGAACATGCTGTTCGACTGCTCGACGGTCGGTGTGATTTCGCTGGGCATCGTCTGCGTGTTGATGCTCGGGCAGATCGATCTCTCGGTCGGTTCGATGAGCGGCTTCGCTTCGGCGCTCGTCGGCACGCTGTGGGTCAACGACGGCTGGCCGGTGCTGCTCGCCATCGTCGCCGCCATTGCGGTGGGCGCGGTGATCGGCGCGCTGTATGCGCTGCTGCTGAACTGGATCGGCATGCCCAGTTTCGTTTCCACGCTCGCGGGCCTGCTCGCCATTCTCGGCATGCAGCTCTACGTGCTCGGTTCGACGGGTTCGATCAATTTGCCCTACGGCTCGACGATGGTGAATTTCGGACAGCTGATGGTCATTCCGCCAATCGTCTCGCATGGGATCGCGTTGCTGCCGGGTATCGTGCTCCTGCTGCTCGGCATGCGCACGCGTACGCGCCGCCATGCGGCCAGGCTTTCCGCACCGTCGATGGCAAGCCTGCTCGTACGCGCGGTGGCGCTGACCGTGTTCCTCGAAATCGTCGTGGCCTATCTGAACCGCGGGCGCGGCGTGCCGCTGATGTTCGGCCTCTTTCTCGGGCTCGCGGTCGTCATGCAATACGCGCTCACGCGCACGCGCTGGGGCCGCTCGATGCATGCCGTGGGCGGCAATCATGAGGCTGCCAGGCGTGCGGGTATCAAGGTCGGCGCGATCTATACGAGCGCTTTCGTGCTGTGCGCGAGCCTCGCCGCCATTGGCGGCGTGCTGACTGCGGCGCGCCTCGCCTCGGCGAGCCAGCAGGCCGGCACAGGCGACGTGAACCTCAACGCCATCGCGGCAGCCGTGATCGGCGGCACGAGCCTGTTCGGCGGGCGCGGCAGCGCATGGTCGGCAGTGCTTGGCATTATCGTGATCCAGTCGATTGCGAGCGGCCTCACGCTGCTGAACCTGTCGTCGTCGCTGCGCTTCATGATTACCGGCGCCGTGCTGGCCATTGCGGTGATCGTCGACTCGCTCGCCCGCCAGTCGCGCGTTTCGCATGGCCGCGCTTAAGGCCGCACTTAGAGCGCTGGAACCTGACTCAAGGAGAAAGTCACCCATGTCTGAATCGATCAAGGGAAAGGTCGCCGCCATTACGGGCGCGGCGTCCGGCATCGGCTTCGCGTGTGCGCGCGCGTTCGTGGAGGAAGGCGCGAAAGTCGTGCTGATCGACCGTGCGCAGGACCGGCTCGCGAAATGTTGCGCGGAGCTGGGCCCCAATGCGCTACCGCTCGCGATGGATCTGCTCAACCCTGCGGACTATGCGGGCATGTTGCCCAGAATTCTCGATCTCGCGGGCGGGCTCGACATCTTTCACGCCAATGCGGGCGCCTATATCGGCGGCGAGGTGGCGAACGGCAATCCCGACGAGTGGGACCGCATGCTCAACCTGAACATCAACGCCGCGTTTCGCTCCGTGCATGCGGTGCTGCCGCACATGATCGCGCAGAAGTCGGGCGATATCATTTTCACGAGTTCGGTGGCGGGTGTCGTGCCGGTGGTGTGGGAGCCCATTTATACGGCTTCGAAGTTCGCGGTGCAGGCCTTCGCGCATACCGTGCGCCGCCAGGTTTCGAAGCACGGCGTGCGTGTGGGCGCGGTGCTGCCGGGCCCCGTGGTCACGGCGTTGCTGGACGACTGGCCCAAGGCGAAGATGGACGAAGCGCTGGCCCAAGGCAGTCTCATGCAGCCGAAGGAAGTGGCCGATTCCGTGGTATTCATGCTCACGCGGCCGCGCAATGTCACCATACGCGACCTCGTGATCCTGCCTAACAGTGTCGATCTGTAAATCCACAGTCAACGAGCCATGACTTCAATTCAGCAGGCTGGCGGCGCGCGCCATACCGTCGGCGTCGATGTGGGCACGGGCAGCGCCCGCGCCGGTATTTTCGATTCCACCGGACGCATGGTGGCGTCGGCAAAACACGACATCACCGTGTTTCATGAGAGCGGCGCGATTGTCGAGCAATCGAGCACGCAGATCTGGAACGCCGTGTGCCACGCCGTGAAGGAAGCGCTGGCGCAGGCCGCGATCTCGCCGGAGAGCATCGCGGGCATCGGCTTCGACGCCACCTGTTCGCTCGTCGTGCTGGGCGAGGGCGGCGAGCCGCTGCCCGTCGGGCCGTCTGAAGTGGCGGAGCGCGACATTATCGTATGGATGGATCATCGTGCCGTGGAGCAGGCCGAGCGCATCAACGCCACGGGCCACGACGTGCTGCGCTTCGTGGGCGGCAAGATCTCGCCCGAGATGGAAACGCCCAAGCTGCTGTGGCTGCTCGAAAACCGGCCGAAGGTGTTTGCCGCCGCCTGGCAGTTCTTCGACCTGACCGACTTCCTCACGTGGCGCGCCACGGGCGACCTGGCGCGCTCCACCTGTACCGTCACCTGCAAGTGGACCTATCTCGCCCACGAGCAGCGCTGGGACGAGAGTTACTTCCGCACCGTGGGCCTGGGCGTACTCGCCGACGAAGGCTTCGCGCGCATCGGTCAGACGATCGTCGAGCCGGGCACGCCGCTTGGCAACGGGCTCACGCCGCAGGCCGCCGCGCAGCTCGGCCTGCGCGCGGGCACGCCGGTGGCGACCGGCGTGATCGACGCGCACGCGGGCGGCATCGGCACGGTGGGCGCGCAAGGGCAGCCCGAGGCGTGCCTCGCGTACGTGTTCGGCACCTCGTCATGCACGATGACGACCACGCGCGACCCCGTGTTCGTGCCGGGTGTGTGGGGCCCGTACTACTCGGCGATGGTGCCCGAGGCCTGGCTCAACGAGGGTGGGCAGTCGGTGGCGGGCGCGGCGATCGAGCGCCTCCTCACGCTGCATCCGCTTGGCACGGAAGCCGCGCGCCGCGCGGCGAGCGAGGGCCAGTCGCTGCCGACGATGCTCGCCGGGCTGGCGGCCCAGGCTTCGGACGGCCTCTCCGGCGCGGTGCGCCTCGCGCACGATCAGGGTCTGCACGTCGTGCCGGAATTTCTCGGCAACCGCGCGCCGTTTGCCGATCCGCACGCGCGGGCGGTCATCGCGGGACTCGGCATGGAGACGGACATGGAGAGCCTGGTCGCGCTCTATGTCGCGGGCATTTGCAGCATCGGCTATGGGCTGCGGCAGATTATCGAGGTGCAGGCCCAGGCGGGCGCGCCGATCGAGCAGGTCGTGATCAGCGGCGGCGCGGGGAGGCTTGACCTCGTGCGCCAATTGCTTGCGGACGCAACGGGTAAGCCGGTGCTCGCCACCCACGCGGACGAGCCCGTATTGCTGGGCGCAGCGATGCTGGGCGCCGTGGCAGGCGGCTTACACGAAAACGCGCGCGAGGCGATGGCCGCGATGTCGCAGATCAGCAAGGTCTACGCATCGGCCACGGGCGAGATCGCAGCGCTGCACGAGGCGCGTTACCGCGCCTTCACGCAGTTGCAGGAGGTGGCGCGCGCGATCAGGTAGTCGCGGCGGCAGCGGTTCAGGCCGCTTCGCCGCTGCGCTGCGCGAGCGCGGCAGCGGCCGCCTGACTCTGTGCGAGGTGGCGCAGCAGCTTCGTCACCATCAATACAACGGTGAACGCGAGCACCACGAAGAACACCGCGAGCGGCGTGAGCACGTGCACGGAGACAAAGCCGGCCAGCCCCATCATTGCCGACGAAACGAGCAGCAGCGCGCAGCCCAGAATCGCGCTCGTCAAACCCGCAATGTGCGGGAACAGCGAATTGCCCTTCGCCATCAGCGTGGGGTACATCGCCCCCGCGCACAGACCCATCACGAGCACAGGAATGGCGAGCGTCGACACGCGCAGGCCCACCGTGAGCGCGAGCACGAGCATGACGATCGACGCCCCCGCCATCACCCGCGCGCCAATGCGCAGCCGTTGTTCCGGAGTGGGCAGGCGCGGGCCGTGCACCCGGTTCGAGAGGCCGCCGAGGAAATACATCAAGCCAATGCCGAGCGCGAGGTAGCCGAAGAACGTAGGCGGCTTGTGCAGCGTGTTCTGCACCATGAACGGCCCGACGATGTTGAACACCAGCAAGATGCTGTAGCACAGGCCCTGGGCGAGAAAGCAGCTCTGGAACACGGGGCTCGCGAGCACCTTGCCCGCGTTCGCGATGAGCGTGCGCGGCTCCAGATGCACCGGCTGCCGCAAGGTCTCGCGAAAGCGCCACAAGAGCGCCCACATCACCAGCGAATAGACGAGCAGGAACACGAGGCACGACTTCCAGCCGAACAATTCCTGCAAGTGCGCGCCGATCACGGGCGCGACGATCGGTGCGAGCCCCCATGTGATCGACATATAGGTGAACGCGTGCATGAGCGCGGTGCCCACGAACGTGTCGGTGATGATCGCCTTGGCGAGCAGGTTGGTGGCGGCAATGCCGAAGCCCTGCAGGCAGCGTGCGAGCACGAACGTTTCCAGGTTCGGCGCGGCGAGCGAAAGCAGGCAGCCGATCGTGTAGACGACGAGGCCGAAGCCCAGCACGGGTTTGCGTCCGAGGGCGTCGGAGATCGGCCCGAAGATGAGCTGGCCGAGCGCGTACGCCGCCATATAGACCGACACGCTCGACTGGATCGCTTGCGGCGAGGTCGCGAAGTAGCGGGCCATGGCCGGCAGCGCGGGCACATAAATGTCGATGGCAAGCTGTCCCGCGGAGGCGAACAGGCAGATCAGGAACAGCAGGAAGCGCGGCGAGTTCGCCGGGCGTGCGGCGATGGCTGGACGTTCGGGCAGATCGTGAGTCATGACAGCGTGAAAAGGGCGGATTGCGGTGCGGCGGCGCGGGGGCGTTCGAGCAAAGCATGTTCCAACAGCGCGTTCGAATCACGAACACAGCGTCCGGCGCGGCGGCGTAGGCGCGTATTGTGCCCGTTATCGCCGATTTCCGTGCAACGCCGCATCGAGGGGGCGCAGCAGGCGCGCGACGGCAGTGGCGTGCCGGGCGCGGCGTTTGCTGGATCTCCGCCTATCTCGCACTGAATATTCGCGGAGTGCCGACATGCCAGAGAAAAGGCCGAATCCGGCCATGCGCCGCCCGACCACTGCGCAAGACTACGAAGTCTTCTGCGGCGAGCAGATCGACGGCGCGGGCCGCTACTACGGATTGCTGCGGATTCGCCGCAAGACCGATGGGCGGCTTATTTATCCGTTCGACGGCTGCCCGCGTCCGGGGCCCTGCGCGACGGGTCCGCTGGCGCGGCAACAGGCGCTCACGCTCGCAGACGAGCTGATCCGCGCGGACATCGCAACACCCGAAGAGTGACGAGGCCTTACGCCCTCAAAGCCGCTTGGCCGGGGCGTGCCGAGAATTTCATTTCGCGAAAGACTCATGGCGTAGAAATGAATACTCCTCGCTTTGGAGAATCCGCTTAATTTTGGAATCATTTTTTAGTGCCCGACGCGTAGCATTTTCGAAATTCCGTTGTGCGAGAAACGAAAATGAGCGAGAAGGGCGATTTGCATTACTTTGACTATGCCGCGACCACCCCGGCGGACCCGCGGGTGATCGAGGCGATGTTCGGCTGTCTGGGCATGGAAGGCGACTTCGGCAATCCGGCGTCCAGCTCGCATGGCGCGGGCCAGCGGGCGCGGCGGCTCGTCGAGCAGGCGCGCAAGGACGTGGCGGCGCTGATCGGCGCCGATGCCGAAGAGATCGTCTGGACTTCCGGCGCGACCGAGTCGAACAATCTCGCGCTCAAGGGCTATGCGGATCGCGCGACGCAAAAGCGCCACCTCATCACGAGCCAGCTCGAGCACAAGGCCATTCTCGATACGATGACGAGCCTCGAAGCGCGCGGCATGGCCGTCACGCGCCTCGCACCGAACGCGCACGGCGAGATCACGGCCGAAGCCGTGGCCGCTGCGCTGACGCCCGACACCGGGCTTGTCTCGCTCATGCTGGTCAACAACGAACTGGGCACGCTCACCGACGTCGCGGCGATTGCGCGCGTGGTGCATGCCGCGGGCGCACTGCTGCACGTCGATGCGGCGCAGGCGCTCGGCAAGACGCCCATCGACGTGAAAGCGATGGGCATCGACCTGCTCTCGATGTCGGCGCACAAGGTGTATGGGCCGAAGGGCATTGGCGCCATCTACGTGAGCCGCGAGGCGTTCGAGCGCATCGCGCCGCAAATGCACGGCGGCGGTCACGAGCGCGGTTTGCGCTCGGGCACGCTCGCCACGCACCAGATCGTCGGCATGGGCGTGGCGTGTGTGATTGCGCGCGAGGCGCTGCAAGCGGACAGCGAGCGCATTGCCGCGCTCGGCGAGCGTCTTTTGGCCGAAGTGCTCGCGCTGCCGGGCGTCACGCTCAATGCGGCGCGCGCGAAGCGCATTCCGCACACACTGAGCCTCACGATCGATCTGCCGGGCTTTTTCCCGTTCCTGCTGACCGGCGACCTCGCGATCTCCTCGACCTCGGCCTGCAACTCGGCGGCGGGCACGCCTTCGCATGTGCTCACGGCCATCGGGGTGGGCGAGGAAGCGGCGAACCGCACGGTGCGTTTGAGCTTCGGGCGCTTTACGAAGCCGGAAGACGTCGACTTCGCGGTGGACTGCATCCGCCGCGCGGTGGCGCCGTGCCTGCCGGCCGCGGTGACCGAGGCGACCGAAGCGACCGCTTGAGCTTGCCGTTCAACGTCACGCTGACCATCGACCCGCGATGATCGTTTCACTCGTTCTCGGCGCCATGATCGGCGCACTGCTGGGACTCACGGGCGCCGGCGGCGGCATTCTCGCCGTGCCGGCCATCGTGGTGGGCATGGGCTGGCCCATGCAGCAGGCCACGCCGGTCGCCTTGATCGCCGTGGCGAGCAGCGCGGGAATCGGCGCGCTCGAAGCGTTCAGAAAGCGCCTCGTGCGCTATCGCGCGGCGTTCTGCATGGCGCTGGCGGGCGTGCCGACCACGTGGCTCGGCGTGCGCCTCGCGCAAGCCATGCCGCAACGCCTGCTGCTCGCGCTCTTCGCCGGCGTGATGCTGTTCGTGGCCGTGCGGCTGCTGCGCCAAACCATCGGGAAAAAGCGCGCGCTGCAGGAAGCGTCGCCGCTTTGCGTGGGTCGCATCAATCCCGACACGGGCCGCCTCGTCTGGTCGAGAACCACAGCGCTTGCGCTCGCCTCGACCGGCGCGTTGACGGGCCTGATGACGGGGCTGCTCGGCGTGGGCGGCGGCTTCATCATCGTGCCCATGCTGCGCAAGCTCACCAACATTTCCATGCACGGCATTGTTGCGACGTCGCTGATGGTCATCGCGCTCGTGGGCTCCGGCGGTGTGGTGGCCACAGTGCTGCACGGCGTGCCGCTGCGGCTCGACCTCACGCTCTGGTTCAGCGTCGCGACCGTCGCGGGCATGATGCTGGGCCGTCACGTTTCGCATCGCGTCTCGGCGCGCCATACGCAGATGGGTTTTGCCGCCATCCTCGTGTGCGTGGCGTGCGGCATGCTCGCCAAGGTGACGCTCGGCTACTGACCGGAGCGCTGTTTGGCTTTAGCCAGCCTCAGCCAGGAAGATCGAGATTTCGTCGGCGAGCCAGTCGCGCACGGCGCGCACTTTGGGATCGTCGCGGCCGCCAATGCGATAGACGAGGTCATGGCCGCGCTCGGACTCGAGCCGCAATTGCGGGAACGGCGCGACCAGGCGCCCCGCCGCGATGTCGTCCGCCACGATCACGCTGCGCCCCAGCGCCACACCTTCGCCGCGTATCGCCGCTTCGATGGCGAGACTCCCATGGCTGTACGCCGTGCCGCGATCGCTGCGCACGCCGCTCAAGCCTGCCAGCGCCAGCCATTGTTCCCAGTTCGCGAGCATGCCGCCTTCGTGCAGCAAGGTGCAGCGCGCGAGGCTTTCAACCGAGGCCATGCCGCCCATCTTCGCCCGATAATCAGCACTGCAAACTGGCGTCACGGTCTCGTCGAGAATACGCTCGGCCAGCACGCGCGGGTAGCGCCCGCTGCCGTAGCGAATCGCGACATCGACGTCCGAGTCGTTGAGATCGACGTATTTGTCGGTCACGTCGAGGTGCACGTCCAGTTCCGGATGGCGGGCCTTGAGGCGATGGAGGCGCGGCGCGAGCCAGCGGTTCGCGAAGGACACGCTGGCGTTGATCTTCAGGCGCGTGACGCTGTCGTGCGTGCGCAGGCGCTCGGACTCCTTGGTCAATTCAGCGAGCGCGTGGTTCACGGCCAGCAGGAATTCGGCGCCCGCCTCGGTCAGAACGATGCGCCGCGTGAGGCGCTGGAACAGCGCCACGCCCAGATGGCTTTCGAGCGTCTTGATGTGGCGGCTCACGGCGCCATGCGTGACGTGCAGTTCCTGCGCCGCCAGCGTCATGCTGAGCAGCCGCCCGGTGGCTTCGAAGGCGCGCAGGGTTTGCAGCGGGGGAAGGCGGTCGAACATGGAGCGGGATGCGTGCGGTATGTGTGAGTTTTGCTCACGCATTATATGACGACAAATGGTTTGTCAGCCACGTTGGCGCCCTTCAATATGGGCGCAAAGCCGCCGGACGTAAGCGAACTCGTGCTACCCCGGCCGCGCATTCCTGAAGGTTGGCATTCTCCGCTTTGCGTCGCTCATCATGGATCTTCTGCTTTTCAAGCTCGTCGTTACGCCGTTGTTGCTGTTGGCCGCCAGTCTTGCCGCTCGCCGCTGGGGCGAAGCGGTTGGCGGGTTGCTCGTGGGGCTGCCGCTCACCTCGGGGCCGGTTTCGGTTTTTCTCGCGCTGGAGCACGGACCGGCGTTTGCGGCGCAAGCGACGTCGGGCTCGCTCGTCGCAACGGCTGCTCAGGCGGCGTTCTGCGTTGCCTATTGCAAGGTTGCCGCGCGCGGGTGGAAGGTGGCCCTCGCGGCGGGCGGCGCGACGTTTGCCCTCGTGGCCCTCGTGCTGCAATGGAGCGAACTGCCGGCCCACGGTCTTTATCTCTTCGCCATTCTGGCCATCGCGCTTGCGCTGAACCTCATCCCCAACAAACCGGCGAGAACCGCGCGGCTCACGCCGCCGTGGTGGGATTTGCCTTCGCGCATGATGCTCATTGCCGGTCTCGTCGTGAGCGTGACGCTGATCGCGCCTTACGTCGGCCCCGAGGCGAGCGGCGTGCTCGCGTCGCTGCCGTTCATGGCGATCATCCTCGCCGTGTTCGCGCATCGCATGATCGGCCATGAAGCGGCGCAGCAACTCATGCGCGGCATGACCACGGGACTGCTGGGCTTCGCCTCGTTCTTCTTCGTGCTGAGCCTCACGCTCACGCACTGGAACCTGCTGGCCGCCTACGGCACTGCGATTCTTTGCGTGCTCACGATCCAGGCGATTTCCCTGTATCGCATGCGCTTGCCGGCACCTTGCCTGCACGCCAAATCCAAACCGGAAGGCAGCGCGCCGTAACGACGGGTATTGCAACCGGCGGGCTCGGGCGCGTGTGCTGCGCTGCATCGCGGGAAAGGGGCTTCGGGCGACGGCAACGGCAACGCCTCGAAGCTCATGGCGGATGACCTACACTACAGAACCAGCGGGCGCGGCCACTTCCGCGCCGCCGGCCCGCCATGGCGCACCTCTTCTTCGCAGCTTCCATTCAGCGGCACGTCGCGACGCCCGAGCGCGAGATCGACGCGCGCACGCTGCGCGAAGCGTTCGATGCCGTGTTTGCCGAACAGCCGCGATTGCGCGGCTATATCCTCGACGATCAGGGCGCGCTGCGAAAGCATCTGGCGGTGTTCGTGGACGGCGTGCGGCTACGCGATCGCGAGCATCTGAGCGATGTGCTTGGCGATGCGAGTCGGGTGTATGTCGTGCAGGCGCTGTCGGGCGGATGACCAGAGGGCACGCGAGATGAGCGATCGATTGCTAGTCGCAACCCGCAAGGGGCTGTTCGTTATGCAAGCCGATGGAGAGGGCGGCTGGACAATCGGCGAACCCGAGTTCTTCGGCGAGCCGGTGAGCATGGTGATGCGCGACGCGCGCGACGGGTCGCTCTATGCCGCGCTCAATCTCGGCCACTTCGGCGTGAAACTGCATCGCAGGCGCGCGGGCAGGGCGGACTGGGAGGAGTGCGCGGTGCCCGTCTATCCGCCCCAGCCTGCCGGGGACATTCAGGTCAACGAACCAGACGCATTGGGGCGTTTGCCCGCGCCGTGGTCGCTGCAACAGATCTGGTCGCTCGAGCCCGGCGGCGCGGACGAGCCTGGCGTGCTGTGGGCGGGCACGATACCGGGCGGCCTGTTCCGTTCCGCCGACGGCGGCGACACCTGGGAACTGAACCGCCCGTTATGGGACCGCCCGGAGCGGCGCGAATGGGCAGGCGGCGGCTACGACGCGCCGGGCATCCATTCGGTCATGGTCGATCCGCGCGACAGCCAGCACGTCACGGTGGGCGTGTCGTGTGGCGGCGTCTGGCAAACGGGCGATGGCGGCGCGACCTGGCGCCTCACCGCCGAGGGCATGGAAGCCGATTACATGCCGCCCGAACGCCGCGGCGAGCCCAACGCGCAGGACCCGCACCGCGTGGTGCAATGCGCGGCGAATCCGGACGTGCTGTGGACGCAGCATCACTGCGCGATCTTCCGCTCGACCGATGGCGCGGCGCACTGGCGGCGTATCGAAGCGCAGCCGTCGAGCTTCGGCTTCGCGGTCGTGGTGCATCCGCGCGAGCCCGACACCGCGTGGTTCGTGCCGGCTCAAAAAGACCAGTATCGCGTTCCCGTAGATGGCCAGTTCGTCGTGACGCGCACGCGCGATGGCGGGCGCACGTTCGAACAATTCTCGAGCGGGCTGCCGGCTGCGCCCGCGTACGACATCGTGTACCGGCATGGGCTCGACATCGACGACTCCGGCGAGCGGCTTGCGATGGGGTCGACCACGGGCGCGCTATGGACTTCGGACGACGGCGGCGAACACTGGCGGCTCGTTTCGGCGCATTTGCCGCCGGTGTATTGCGTGCGGTTTGGGTGAGGGCGCGGGGCCGCGAGCATAACGGGGCCGACGTGGGCACGCTCTACGCCGCCGCCTGAAACATCGTCATCCGTCGCAGGATCCACTCAAGCAACTCATGCGCCGCCGCAACCAGCGGCCGCCCTGACTTCACGAGCACGCGCGCTTTCGTGCCTTGAAAGAGCGCATGATCGATCGGCAAGGTCACGAGCTCGCCCGCTTCGATCTCGCGCGAGGCGGCGAACTCGCCAATCAGCGTCGCGAAATTTTCGGCGGCGACAAAACGCTTGAGGGCGGTAAGCGAATTCGTGGTGAGCGTCGCGCGTATCTCGACGTTCTCCGCGAATGCCAGCATTTTCGCGAGATGCCCGATGCCGAACGTGCTGGGCATCAATGCGAGCGGCCACGCCAGCAGGTCGTCGATCGTGACGGGTGTGCCGCGCAGCGCGAGTGGATGGTCGCGGCGCACGAGCAACACGACGGGCTGCGCCGAACTCGCGCGATATTCGATGCGCTCATGCGGCGGCGGGTTGAAGGCAAGCCCGATATGCGCACGGCTTTCGGCAACCTCGCCCAGCACGTCGTCCACCGGCAGCATCGTGAGGCTCACATCGAGCTTCGGATAGCGCGCGCAGAACGGCGTGATGACCTCGGCAACGAGCGCATCCACGTAGCCTTCGCTCACGGCCAGATCCACGCGGCCTTGCTGGAGCCCGCGCAACGCGTGCAACTGGTCCTCGAACTTCTCCTGCTGCGCGCGATAGCCGCGCCAGAACTCCAGCAGATGCGCCGCCGCCTCGGTGGGCTTCACGCCGCGCGCCTGGCGCTCGAACAGTTGCGCGCCCAGTTCGTCCTCCAGCAGCTTGATTTGCCGCGTGATGACCGAGGGCGAGGTGTTCAGGCTGTCCGCGGCGCCGCGGATCGTGCCGTGCGTGAGCACCTCGTGGAAATAACGCAGCCGCTGCTGATTGATCTCGCGCATCGCGCCCTCGTTCGCATAGGTAAAGTAAGGGGACTGTTGCCTGAAAAAGAACGATGTGTGAACTTTGTTGCTCTTGCTGGCGAATTATGCCCTGGCCAGGATGGTATTGCGCACGACGCCCACCACCAGGAGACAGGACATGGCCGCCATTCTTCCCCGCCCGAGAAGCCTTGACGCTTCCGCGCTCTACAGCAGGATCAACGCGCGATTGCTGCCGTTTCTGCTGATCTGCTACTTGTTTGCTTACCTCGACCGCGTGAACGTCGGATTCGCAAAGCTGCAGATGCAGACCGACCTCGGCTTCTCCGATGCCGCCTATGGCGTGGGTGCGGGCATTTTCTTCATCGGCTATGTGCTGTTCGAATTGCCGAGCAACCTGTTGCTGCCCAAAATCGGCGCGCGCAAGACCTTCGGGCGCATTCTCGTGCTGTGGGGCATCACGTCGGCGTGCATGCTGTTCGTGCGCAGCGTTCCCGCGTTCTACGCCATGCGCTTTTTGCTAGGCGTGTTCGAGGCCGGTTTCGCGCCGGGCATGATCTTCTATCTTTCGCGCTGGTATGGTCCCTCGCGCATGGCGCGCGCCATTGCGATGGTGTTCCTCGCCGGTCCGATTGGCGGCATTGTCGGCGGGCCCGTTTCGGCGGCCATCATGAGTACGCTGGCGGGGAAGGCGGGGCTCGCAGGCTGGCAATGGATGTTTCTCGTGGAAGGCTTGCCGTGCATCGTGCTCGGCATTGCGACCTTCCTCTATCTGCCCGACCGCCCGGCCGACGCCGCATGGCTGAGCGACGACGAAAAGCGCCAGATCGAAGCCGATGTCGGCGCGCCCGAGGCGCACGCGACTTCGTTTAGAAGCGTGCTGCGCGATCGCAAGGTCTATGTGCTGGCATTCGCGTACTTCTGCATCATTGCGTCGATTTACGCCATCAGCTTCTGGCTGCCCGCCATTCTCAAGGCGCAGGGCGTGAGCAGTCTGATCACGCTGGGCTGGTACACGTCGATCCCGTATGTCGCGGCGGCGGTGGGCATGCTCTATATGGGCCGCCGTTCCGACCGGCTCGGCGAGCGGCGTTTTCACTGCGCGGTGCCCGCAGCGGCCGCCGCGCTGCTGTTCGCGCTGTGCGCGGCCACGGGCAATCATCTGGCGCCCACGCTTGCGCTGCTCACGCTCGTGACAACGGCGCTGTGGATGGCCTACACGGTCTTCTGGGCGATTCCGCCCGAGTACATCAAGGGGCCGGCTGCTGCGGGCGGCATTGCGCTCATCAACACCATCGGGCTTTCCGGCGGATTCTGGGGGCCTGCGGCGATCGGCTGGATCAAGACGGCGGCGGGCAGTTTGCAGCCAGCGCTGCTCGCCATGGCGGGCGTGTCGCTCGTCGGCGCCGTGCTGATCTTTTCCGTCCGGCTCGCGAGCGCGGAGCACTGAACGCGAGTAGCCGGTTTGCTAAGTCATCCTATGCAACTGAGGTAAAGGAAAAATGAAGATTCTCATCGCGGGCTTCCAGCACGAAACCAACACGTTCGCCCCAACGAAGGCCAGCTATCAAAGTTTCGTTCAGGGGGAGGGCTTTCCGCCGCTCACGCGCGGCGCCGACGTGCTCTCGCTGCGCGACGTAAACGTGCCCGCTGGCGGCTTCATCCAGGCGGCGGAAGCGGCGGGCCATACGCTCGTTCCGGTCATCTGGGCGGGGGCGAGCGCTTCCGCGCATGTGACCGAAGAGGCGTTCGAGCGCATTGCCGGCGAAATCGTCGATGCCGTGCGGCGCGGCGGCTTCGACGCCATCTATCTCGACCTGCACGGCGCGATGGTCACCGAGCATCTGGACGACGGCGAAGGCGCGCTGCTCGCGCGTGTGCGGGCCGTCGTGGGTAGCGATATGCCGTTGGTGGTTTCGCTCGATCTGCACGCTAACGTGACCGAGCAGATGTTCACGCACGCCGACGCCATGGTTGCGTATCGCACCTATCCGCACGTCGACATGGCCGAAACCGGCGCGCGCGCCGCACACATCCTCATGCGCCTCGTGGCGCAACCCGAGCGCCGGCTCAAGCGCTACGTGCGCCGCATTCCGTTCCTGATTCCCGTGAACGGCATGTGCACGCTCGCGGAGCCGGCGCGCGGCACGTATGCGCATCTCGCGCAGCTGGAAGACGATTCGGTCGTATCGCTTTCGTTCGCGCCGGGTTTTCCGGCCTCCGATTTCCCCGAATGCGGCGCGGCCGTGTGGGGTTACGGCTTCGACGAAGCCGCCGTGGTGACGGCGGTGAACACGCTGGCTTCGGCCATCGTGGCGCAGGAGCGAGACTGGGAAGTGCGCTTTCTCGACCCCGACGCCGCCGTGCGCGAAGCCATGCGTCTGGCCGAGCACGCCACGCAGCCGGTCGTCATCGCCGACACGCAGGACAACCCGGGCGTGGGCGGCGACTCGAACACCATGGGCCTCGTGCGTGCGCTGCTGCGCCAGGGCGCGCGCGACGCCGCCGTAGGCCTGATCTGGGACCCGCAGGCGGCGGCCAAGGCGCACGAGGCGGGCGTGGGCGCGACGATCGAACTGGCGCTCGCGGGCGGCACGGGCGTGCCCGGCGACGCGCCGCTCGCCGGGCGCTTCGTCGTGGAGCATCTCGCCGATGGGCGGGTGCGCTTCGACGGCCCGATGATGAACGGCATGTGGACCGAGATCGGGCCGGTGGCGTGCCTGCGCATCGACGGCGTGAGGATCGCGGTCAGCTCGGTGAAGATGCAGATATTCGACCGTAATCTGTATCGCGCGGCGGGTATCGAGCCGGAGCGTATGAAGATTCTCGTCAACAAGAGTTCGGTCCACTATCGCGCCGATTTCGACGCCATCGCCTCCGCGCATCTCGTGGCGAAGGCGCCTGGCCCCATGGCGGCCGACCCTGCCGATTTGCCGTGGCAGCGCATCGATACGCGCTTGCGTCTGCGCCCGAACGGCGTGTCGCTGAGCGAGATGCGGGAGTAGGGCGGCATAACGGCGGGGTTTTCGTATCGTTGTGTATCCACCGCGGCAATGGACAAGGAGGCTTGCAAAAGCAGGGGTTCGTGGAAACAAGCGGGATACGTGCGGGCGTTCAAATACACCCATGCCAGTCAGCGACGTCGCCAGGCAGACATCGAAAAGACTGGACGCACGCGCCACGCCAACGTGGACCGAACCAACTCATTGCTTACAGGTGGATACCATGAACCTCATCAAGTCGCTGATCGTTGCCGCTGTGGTCGCTGTTCCCGTTGTCTCCTTCGCGCAGTCGGCCGAGCCGCTCACGCGCGCTCAGGTCCGCGCCGAACTGGTGCAACTCGAAAAGGCGGGCTACAACCCGGCCGCCGACTACAACGACTATCCGCAGCACATCGAAGCGGCCGAAGCGAAGGTGAGTGCGCAGAACGGCGCGGTGGCATCGGCGTTCGGCGGCGTGGCGAATGGTTCGTCGGCAGCGGGTGCGGCTGTGGCTTCGGTGCCTCAGGACATTCCCGGCCTGGGTCCGATCTACGCGCATCAGTGATGGGCGATTGAAGGTGCGAGTGCAAATGCGGCCCGCTTTGAGCGGGCCGTTGCACATCATGCGACTTGCCTCATTCGCCGACCCGGCCTAACCTGTGCCGAATGCGACAAACCGGCGGCAACCCCGAGCCCAGCATGCAAATCCATCCCGTACGACTGTCTCCCGGCGACGACCTGCGCGCCGCGGTCGAGGGCCTGCTCAGCCAGCACGCCTCGCATGCGGCGTTCGTCATCCAGGGCATCGGCAGCTTGAGCGTCGCGCAGTTGCGATTCGCTGGGATCGAAACGCCGACCGAATTGCGCGGCGACCTCGAAATCCTCACGCTCGCGGGCTCCGTATCGCCCGATGGCGCGCATCTGCACATGTCCGTATCCGACGCGCAAGGCCGCGTGTTCGGCGGCCACGTCGCGCGTGGCTGCACGGTACGCACCACGGCCGAACTGCTGCTGGTGCTGCTGCCCGGCCATCGCTTCTCGCGCGAACTCGATTCGTCGACCGGATACGCGGAACTGCAGATCCGCAACGCGCGAGACTAATGCTCCAGCGCCGCCATTCGAGCGGCCTCACGCACCGTCACAAAACTTAAAAGCGGCTTCGCTATGCTTCGGCGTTGCCTTGCCGCTGCCTGCGCTGTTGCGTGAGTGATGCGCGAGGCCCCGCTCGGGCCGCTCCTCGAGCCGTTGTTGTGCCTCTATCTGGACGGAGACTTCGATGACGGTCGAATCCGCGCCGGCGCGCTTGCTTTTGCCAGGCGCGTCGCGCAAACGTTTGAGCCTGCCCGCTGCATTCACCACAATGCGCGCGCCCGCCATGCTGCTTGCATGCGCAGCCGCGCTCGCGACGTTAAGCGCATGCAGCGCACGCGATAGCGACACGCGCGCCGCGCTCACTGCGAACGCCGCGCGCGAACTCGCGCAAGCGCAGCCAGGCAGCCATTCGCAAAGCCCGCAGCTTGCCAACGCATTCACGCTGGCGTCGGACGCGCCTGCAGCGAATCTCCCAGATAGTGCGAACCATGCGGCAAACGCAGGCGTAGCCTTGCCCGCGAACGCCGTACGCTCGCCGGCCAGGCCACCCGCTGGCGGGAGCGCGCAAGACGCGCAGTCTGCGCAAATCGAACCGCTTGTCACACCTGTCATTCACACCGCCGATTGACGTACCCGGCCGCGCGGCCTTGCCGCCTGCCGCCCGTCAAGGCGGCGTGCCGTGCGTGCCTTTCTCAACCTGAAGATGGAAACCACAAGATGACATCGAGAAGCCGCCGTGACTTTCTCCGCACCGCCGCGATGAGCGCCGGTTCGGCCACCGCCCTGACGATGCTGCCGCAGGGCATCCGCAACGCGCTCGCGATTCCCGCGAACAATCGCACGGGGAGCCTCCGCGATGTCGAGCACATCGTGATCCTCATGCAGGAGAACCGTTCGTTCGACCATTACTTCGGCACGCTGCGCGGCGTGCGCGGCTTCGGCGACACGCGCACGATCACGCTGCCCACCGGCAAGCCTGTATGGAACCAGCCGCTCGCAGCCGGTGCGGGCGAAGTGCTGCCGTTCCACCCCACGGCGGCCAACCTCGGCCTGCAGTTCATCCAGGATCTGCCGCACGACTGGACCACGACGCACGCGGCCTGGAACGGCGGCCGCTACGACCAGTGGGTGCCCGCCAAGGGCACGACGACGATGGCGTACCTCACGCGCGACGACATCCCGTTTCACTACCAGCTCGCCGACGCCTTCACGATTTGCGACGCGTACCACTGCTCGACGATGACCGCGACCGACCCGAACCGCTACTACATGTGGACGGGCTGGGTGGGCAACGACGGCAGCGGCGGCGGCCCGGTCATCGACAACGCGGAAGCGGGCTATGGCTGGTCCACGTATCCCGAAGTGCTGCAAACCGCGGGCATTACGTGGAAGATCTATCAGGACGTGGGCGAAGGCCTCGACGCCAAGGGCTCATGGGGCTGGACGGGCGATAACCCGTACATCGGCAATTACGGCGACAACTCGCTGCTGTACTTCCATCAGTACCAGAACGCGCAGCCCGGCAATCCGCTGTACGACCGCGCCCGCACGGGCACGAACGTGCTCGCCGGCGGCGGCTATTTCGATGTGCTGAAGCAGGACGTGGCGAACAACGCACTGCCGCAGGTCTCGTGGATCGTTGCGCCCGAAGCGTATTCGGAACATCCGAACTGGCCCGCGAACTACGGCGCGTGGTACGTCGACCAGGTGCTGCAGATTCTCACGTCGAACCCGGACCTGTGGAGCAAGACCGTGCTGCTCGTGAACTACGACGAGAACGACGGCTTCTTCGATCACCTCGCGCCTCCGTTTCCGCCGGCTTCGAGCGCGAACGGCCTCTCGACCGTCGACACCACTAATGAAATTTTTCCGGGCAGCAGCAAGTACGCCGCGGGGCCGTATGGCCTCGGGCCGCGCGTGCCGATGCTCGTGGTCTCGCCGTGGTCGCGCGGCGGCTGGGTGTGCTCGGAAACGTTCGACCATACCTCTGTGATCCGCTTCATCGAGAAGCGCTTCGGTCTGCATCACGATCTGCGCGAGCCGAATATCACGCCGTGGCGCCGCGCCGTGTGCGGCGACCTCACGTCGGCATTCAACTTCGCCACGCCTAACGCGGCGATTCCCGCGCTGCCTTCCACGACGGGCTATGCCCCGCCCGACAAGCTGCGTCACCCCGACTACGTGCCGGTCCCGCCGGTCGTGGGCAGCGTGCCGAAGCAGGAGGCGGGCGTGCGCAACGCGCGCGCGCTGCCGTATGAGTTGTTCGTGCGCTTCGATGCGAACGCCGGCTCGGGCGACGTTGCGGCGCGCTTCGTCAATTCGGGCCGTGCCGGCGCGGTATTTCTCGTCTATACGGCGGGCAGCACCGACGCGCCGCGCACCTATACGGTCGAAGCGGGCAAGCATCTGGAGGACAAGTTCGCGATTGGCGCGAGCGGCGCGTACGACTTCAGCGTGCATGGACCGAACGGCTTTCTGCGCCGCTTCGCGGGCACGCAGGTCAAGCCGGGCGGGTTGGGCTGGCTGGGCGGCAAAGAAACGGCGCGCCCCGAAGTGTCCGAGGGCTACGATGTGGCGAACGGCAACCTGCAACTGCGCCTGGAAAACAAGGGCGGCGCGCGTTGCCAGTTCACGATCGTCAACGCGTATGACCCGGGTGCGAAGATCCAGCGCACCGTGCCCGGCGGCGACACCGAGCCGCTCTATCTCGACCTGCGCAACGCGTACGGCTGGTACGACCTGACGATTACGGTCGATAGCGATGCGACCTTCGTGCGCCGCATTGCGGGCCACGTCGAAACGGGGCGCCCGAGCTATAGCGATCCCGCGCTCGGCGCCTGATTGCAGGCTTGAGACGTAAGTTGAGCCACGGCTATCGCTAGCCGTGGTTTTTTTGTTTACCGAAAATTACTGCACGTCCGCCTCTAGCGCCAGCGCGGTGGCGGCGGTCCCCAGCCCGGATGCCGGACGTGTCTCGGACCCCTGAAATGCGGGGGATGGTGCCACGGAGAAAAGCCGTGGCGCGAATACACGACCGGCGGCGGCCACATGGGCGCGGGATGCATGAAGAGAACGGGCGGCGGCGGCGCGTAGAACGCCCCCGGAATACCAATGCCCACGCCCACATTGACGTTCACGCGCGCCTGTGCGGTTTGCATCGCGCACAGCGTTGGCGCGATACAAAGGAATGCAAACTTCAACACACGGAGTTTCATCGTCGATCCTCCGTCGCGAGCGCGCATTGCCGGCGCTCGCGGCTGGTTATTTCGTGTGAGCTTGCTCGGGCCGGAAAGCGGCGTCCGCAAGCTTCTTCTGCGCATCGGGCATGTCCGCGTATAGCGCCGAGAAGGCATCGAGCATCGCCTTGCTGCCATCGGCATTCGCCTGGGCGATCTCATTCCACGATTGAAGGTTCTCCACCGCGGTTTGCTGCTGCGCGTTATCGTGCCGCTGCTGGATTAGATCGTCGACCGTTTTGGCGTTATTACGCATGACGTCGGCCACTTTCGCCCACTTGTCCTCTTCGGCGGGAGTAATCTTCAGTTCGGCATGCAATTCTTTCACGCGGTCGTCGACGGTTTCAGTGTGATGCTGATGCGACGATGCAGCCGGAGCGCTGGCCTGCGCCCAGCATGTGGAAGCGCCGAGCAGGGCTAGTGCAAGCAGGACAGGTTTCATTGTCAGTCCTCGCAAAAAGCGTTCGCTGGTCATTGCCGGCGACCCGGAACGAACCTTTTCGATCATAGCAGCGCAGGCAAACAATTCAATTTTGGCGGCCTGTCTGTAACACAAGGGAATAGGGCACGATTCCCGAAAGCACCACGCTTCACTCGTAGAACAGCATCGACTGGATTCGCTGCGCGGCGAATCGTTCTGGCGATACAAGGAGGCAACGTGGCGAATCGAATGGCAATTTGCAGGGAATCGGCTTTCCGTTCCGTACACGGTGTCCGGCAGCCATGGGGAAGGCTGGGGTGCCTCGCGCTGGCCGCGGCCACGCTCGCGGGCTATGTGCCGGCGAGCCACGCCGCCGTGTCCATCACGCGGCCGCCGCGCGAAGCCAGGTCCGACGAGCCGCTCGTGGTGACGATCGTCTATACCGGCGATGCGCCCTCCGGCACCTCGGTCGACGTGCCGCGCACGTTGAGCATTGCGCTCACCAATGGCGAGCAATTGCCGCGAGCGGTGCTGCTCACGCGCGATGCTGGCGCGCCCGAGCACGTGCGGCTCGCAGCCGGCGAAATGAAGGCGGTGAGCTATAGCGCGCCGTGGCCCGAGTGGGCGCGCGGCGCCGTGAGAGTGGACGTGCCAGGCGTGGACGTGTCGCCTTCGGTCGTTATTCTCACGCGCAAGCCGCGCGAGGCCACGGCGAATGCGGCCGCACCGGCACCAGCATCGGCACCGGCGGCGCCAGCGACGGCAGCGGTTGCGCCCGCATCGACCCCGCTCGCCATCGTGCCAGCCGAAGGGCCGATGGCGGGCAACGCGTCGCTCGCCTCGCAAATGCCGCCCTCCACAGTGAAGCCTTCGAATTCGCTCGTGCCCGATCTGACCACCATGATCTTGGGCCGCTTCTCGTTTTACCAGCCGAACTATTTCGCGGACGGCTTTGCCTCCAACGACTCGGATCTCGCGAAATTCCAGGTCAGCTTCAAATTCCGCTTTGTACTGCCGGATGACCCGCGCTCGCGAGGTTTCGTCGACAACCTTTATTTCGCGTATACGCAAACCTCACTGTGGGACATCAACGAGTATTCCGCGCCGTTCCGCGATACGAGCTACATGCCAGCGCTGTTCTATTACCTCGAGGACACCGGGTGGCGGTCGAAATGGTTCACCCGCATGGGGATCGAAGTGGGCTACGAGCACGATTCGAACGGCGAAGACGGACCGGAGTCGCGCGGCCTCGATTATTTCTACCTGAAGCCGATCTGGGACTTCGGCGATATCAATGCGAACCACCTGACCATCGCACCGAAGATCTATGGGTACACGCACATCGCAGGGGAAAACTCGAATATTGCCGACTATCGCGGCTACGTCGATTTGCTGATCAAGTACGGCAGCCCGGATGGCTGGCAACTCGCCACCACGCTGAGAAAGGGCACGAAATCGTGGTACGGCAGCGTCGACGCGCAATTCACATACCCGCTTGCCAAGCTGTTCGGCAATGCCTGGGGCGGGTACTTCTGGATCGGCTATTTCAACGGCTATGGCGAGGATCTTCTCGATTACAACCAGCACCGCTGGGCTGCGCGCATGGGTTTCGCCCTGTCGCGCTGAGTGAACGTGCGGATGTTATGAAACGCCTGCCATCGTGCGTGGCTCAGTCAATGGACTGACCCACGACGAACCGGTGGCCTTCCGGCTTGGCCACGGTGCATTCGCGCATCCTGTACGGTCGGTCACCCGGCGGCTGCAGGCCGATGGCCTCTTTCTGCGCGATTTCTTCGTGCAGCGCGTTCACGTCGTCGACTTCCAGATAGCCGAAATAGCTGTGATCGCCCGTCGCGCCGTAGCGTGCTCGTGCCGGTCATGAACGATCTTCCTCAACAGGGATTCGACGATGGTGGCGTGAGTATGATGCACGCAACGGGCACTGTGTTTGCTCGTTGCACAGGCAGCGCGCCAATCGCAGCCGGGGCTAGCCGGTTGCGACGCCGCTCGTGCGCGCACATCGGAGGAACGACCATGAATGACGAACGGGAAGAGCGCATCCGCAAACGCGCCTATCAGCTTTGGCAAGACGACGGCGCGCCCGAAGGACGGGCGGACGAATACTGGAGCCGCGCAGAGAAACAGATCGCCGCCGAATACGATGTGGAAGGAGACAGGCCGAATAACGCCAGCGATCAGGCCGGCAAGCGCCGGCTTGCCGGTGAACCTCTGCAGGAAAGCGACAGCTTGCCGCCGAACGAACTGGCGCGGGACAAGCGGCGCGGCGGAGTGTGAAAAACGCGAGTGCGCCGCGCTTCAGGCCATCGTGGCGATCTGTTCACGCATCAATGATGCGTGAACAGATCGTTGCGATCTTCGTGTGACATGAGTGCGGCATGGCGCGAGGTTTGCGCGAGAGAGGCGTTCGAGGTGCCTGAACTTTCCGTGCCGTAGCCGGAGTCGTCGGTGCGTTGCGTGTTGGCGTGCTGCGGAGCGGTCTGTTGCTGGATCTGCGGGCGTTGTATCGGATAGTCGCCACCCTGTGCGAAGGCGACGGGGGACAGGACAACGCCGAGCGAGAGAATGGCGGAAGCAATGGCAAGTTTCATGATGCTGACTCCAGACGGTAAAAAAAGATTTGGATTACTGAAGAATGGACGGAATTTTCAAAACCCGTTTGTGCAACCGCTCATTCAACATTGCGCCGTCCGATTATCACGACGCATGCCAGCAGACTACGCAGCGAACCTTAGAACTTGCTTATGCGCAAGCCATGGTGCGCGCTTTGCGCATATTGAGTCGTAGTTAAGGCTTAGTTAAGCAACGGCAGCATATAGTCCGAGGCTATATCGTTCCGCCCCTCATGCGGCGCAAGGAGTATTCATGTCTACCGTCACTCGAAGTTTCGTCGAAGAAGCGCTCAGCAAGGTTCCCGCCGTGACATTCGGCTTCTGGATCATCAAGATTGCTTGCACCACGCTCGGCGAAACCGGCGGCGACTGGGTGACGATGTCGCTGAATCTGGGCTATCTGGCCGGCACGCTCATTTTCTTCGCGTGCTTCGTCGTGCTGGTGTCGGCGCAGATCCGCGCACAGCGCTTCTATCCGTGGCTCTATTGGGCGACCATCGTCGCCACGACCACGCTCGGCACGACGCTTGCCGACTTCTGCGACCGTTCGCTCGGCGTGGGCTATCCCGGCGGCGTGTCGATCATTCTGCTGCTGCTCGTGGCGAGCCTCGCGATCTGGTATCGCGTAGAAGGCTCCGTGTCGATCGAGAGCGTCGCGACGCCGCGCGTCGAGTGGTTTTACTGGATTACGATCCTGTTTTCGCAAACGCTCGGCACGGCGCTGGGCGACTGGGTGGCGGGCGAGGACCGTGGCGGCCTCGGTGTGGGCTACGAAGTCGGCGCCGCGATCTTTGGCGCGAGCCTCGTGATCGTGGGCCTGATGTGGTTGTGGCCGCGCGTTTCGCGCACGGCGCTCTTCTGGTTCGCGTTCGTGCTCACGCGTCCGCTCGGCGCGACGCTGGGCGACCTGCTTGACAAGCCGCTAGCCGATGGCGGCCTGCAGTTCAGCCGGCTTTATGCATCCGTGCTGCTGATGATCTTTATCGTCGGCTGCATCGTGGTGCTGCCGCAACGTGCCGCGCGCCGGGAGCAGAACGCGTAGTGTGGGCCGTTGTGCGCCGTTGCATGTTTCCGGCTACGGCATCACGCACGTAAAATTGGCCGCGAGATTCGCGTTGCCCTTGCCCAAATAGCGCGGGAATGCCGGGTAACGGCACAGTGGCCGCGTGCGGCCGTTCGTGGCTTGCGCAATGTCGGTCGCGAACAGCGTTTCCGGCGCGCTGCCGTGCGTGACCCAGTCGTCGAGCGCGCCGAGCAGATCCACCGAGGGAATGAACGCGCCATTGCCGTGCTGGTAACCCGGCACCATGTAGAGGCGCATGAAACTGTCCACGCGCGCTTCGCCGTAACGCCCGATCAACGCCTGGTAATACGCGATCGTCTGGTTCGGGCTGATTACCTCGTCGGCGAGTCCCTGCAAGGTGATGAGTTTGCCGCCGCGCGCGAGGTAGCGCGAGACGTCCGGATTCATCGCGCCGATCGTGGCCGACAGCGTGAAAAGCTGTTCCCGGTAGCGGCCGGGATGCATCACGTCGAAATTCGTCGCATCGAACGTCGGGTCGTGCGTGATGAAATACTTGAGGTACGCGTCGCCCTGCGCGTACAGGTAGCCATTGGTGACGAACCCCGGTTGAGGCAACCGCTGCGGCGAATGCGCGAGGCCCAGCATGCTCGTGAAGCGCGTACCCTGGAAGACGTTGTAGCCGCGATAGCTGTCCGCCCCCCAGGCCAGCGCATAGGGCAGGCGCAGGCCGTCGCGCAGGCTCTCCAGCGTCGCGACCTGTGGCGGCGTGAGGCAGTCGTCTGCAGCGGCATGCTGGCGATCTGGCTGGTCCTGCGAGGAGCAGCGCAGCGCGTCGATGATCGCGGGCTCTTTCTCGCGGCAACTCTCGACGTCGCTGACGAGGCCGTCCGCAGCGCCGTCGAGTGCATCGCACGCCTGCATCACGCGCGCGTACACGTGCTCCAGCAGTTGCGGCGAAAGATAGCCGCCCGGCGTGCGGTATTCGTGCTGGCCCACCACAACGCCTGTCAAGCGCACGCCCGAAAAGTTCAGTGCGGGCGAATTTGCGATCACGCCGTCGTAGTCGTCGGGATAGCGCTGGATCACGGTGTAGCCTTCGCGGCCGCCTGTCGAGCCGCCTGCGAAATACATGTGTTCCGGCGACCGCCCGTAGCCGAGCGTGATCAGTGCGAGCGCAACGTCATGCGCCTTCTTCAAATGCGCGTAACCAAAGTTGGTCACGGCTTCTTCGAGCAGTCCGAAGTTCGCTTCCGACGACGTGCCGTTGTGGCCGGAGTCGTCGCCGAAGGTCGCATAGCCGCGCGCGAGCGGCGCGCGCTCCGGCGAGAAGGGCATCGGGCCGGTTCCCGTCACCACGACGCCGCTGTAGCCGCCACCGCCGAACTGCAGCGCGCGGCCGTTCCAGCGGCTCGGCAGGTTCACTTCGAAGCGGATGTCCGGCGTGCCGGCGCTCTGGGCGCGTATCACGCCGGTCAAGCGGCAGAAGTCGCCGTTGAGATTGCCCGTGGCGGTCGCAGGGATCATCGCGGCGCTTTGCACGAGCGCACCGTTGGTGGGCAAGCCGATGCTCGCGGCCGGCAACAGCGCGCCGGCAAGGTCGACGCAATGCAGCGGCAGCGCAGGCGTGTGCTGGGCGAAAGCGTGAGCGCTGGCGATGAGCGTGAGCGTGGCGACGGCGATCGCCTTGAGGGATTCGAGTGCGCGCTTGCCCCGTCGCATCATCCGCAGCGGGCTCCGTTGACCCTCGCACGGACCTTCTCCTTCTGGCGGCCGAGCGTGCCGCACCAAGCCTTGGCGAGCGTGAGCATCGCGCCGATCGAGACAATGTCGCCGGCCAGTGCGGCGCCGAGTGCCGCCACGCCGTGCAGCGCGTGCGGCGTGGCGGTGTCGACGATCACCGGGATCAGCGTGCCGCCGACGAAGCACACGAGCCCCGTGCGGCCCACGGTCACGACGGCGGGCAAGCGCGCGGCGATCCGAGCGACTGTCCCGCGATGAACGAAATACGCCGCCACCATGGCAATGCCGATAAAGTTGACGACGCGCGCGAAGGCGAGATGCTGTTTCATGTCTCCTGGCATGGGTTGAACCAGAACGAACCATTTAACCGCCGCGAACAGCGCCACGGCGGCGAACGCGAATCGCACCAGCCAGCGTGCGGTTTCCGAGGTCTTGAAAGCGGGCGGAACCGGGTGCAGCCGGCAGAGCATGCCGAATACGAACATCAACTGCCACGCAAACGGGTCGAACGGCCAGTTCGCGAACGTGCTCGCGCCGATGAGCGCGGCGAGCAGCGGCGCGAAGGCCCAGAGCAGCAAGCTGCAGACCAGCGTGCAGAGCGGCGCGCGGCGGGCGAAGGGCACCGCAGCGGACACGCACAGCGCAAATATGACATACATCGGCAGCACGCTCGACAGCCAGGGCTGGCGCGCGAGCAACACGACGTGCAATGTCTCGCGCACGGGATGCGAGGCGAACGACGCCCAGCCGCTCAAATCGGCGGCGGCAGGGTTCAGGTGCAACAGCGCGAGTAGCGCGCCAGAAACGAGCGTGAGCAGGGCGGTCAGCAGATAGGCACGGTAGATTTCCCAGCTGCGCCGCAGGAAGCGCCCTTGCGCCGCGCTCACGCCACGGTGCGCGGCCGCTTACTTCGCGGCAGCGGCGCGCTCGATCGCGGCGATGTCGATCTTGCGCATTTGCATCATCGCCTCCATGGCGCGCTTGCCGGCCTCGCGATCGGCGCCGAAGACGCATTCGAGCAGGCGCTTTGGCGTGATCTGCCATGAAAACCCCCAGCGGTCCTTGCACCAGCCGCAGTCCGATTCCTCGCCGCCGTTGCCGACGATGGCGTTCCAGTAGCGGTCGGTTTCTTCCTGGCTATGGGTCTCGACCATGAAACTCACCGCTTGATTCGCCTGGAAGTTGGGGCCGCCGTTCAGCCCCACGAAGCGCCGGCCGAGCACCGTGAATTCGACTATCAGCTCAGCCCCCGCGCCAATGCCCGGTATGGGGGAAACATGCGCCGCTTCGACATGGCTGTCCGGAAACGTCGCGGCGTAGAATTGCGCCGCTTCGCGCGCTCTGCCTTCATCGAACCACAGACAAGTCACAAGCTCCGCCATCACGCTCTCCTTCGGGAAATGCGCCTCGTTGCAGGCGCGCACCGATCATTGTGACAAAGCCTCGGCGGCGCGGGTGACTACTTCAGGAATGCTTGACGATAGACGTTCGGCGCGGCGCTGAACGCGTCGCGAAAGCGATGGCTGAAGTGGCTCGCGTTCGCGTACCCGCACTGCGCTGCAATCTGGGCGAGCGGCAGCGCGGTCGTGCGCAGCAGCAGGCGGGCGCGTTCGAGGCGCTGAGCCGCAATCCATGCATGCGGCGGTTGCCCGAACGAGGCGCGGAACATGCGCGCGAGATGGTATTCGGAAAGGCACGCCACATCGGCCAGCGCGCCGAGCGTGAGTGTCTCGCCCAAATGGGCTTCGATATAGTCGCGCAGGCGTCGCCTCGTCGACACGGCGAGACCGCCCTTGAGGGCCGCGCCCGGACGCCGCACGCCCTGACTGCGCAGCAGCAGGCTCAGCACGTCGTGCGCCGTTTCGTTGCTGCGCAGGAGTCCCTCCGGATCGGCCCAGTTCTCGTTGGCGAGCGCCTGGCAGAGAACGGCGATCCGCTCGTCTTCGAAATACGTGCGGTCGGCCAGCGTGAGTTCGCGCGGTTCCTGGTCGAGTTCGCGCACCGCCCGCCGTGTGAAGTGATCGGGCAGGAAATACAGATGCATGAAATGCATGTGGCCGCGCACCCACCAGCGCGATTCATGGTCGCCGGGAAGCGCGCAGAGCCGGCTTGGCGCGCCATACACGCCGGGCAGTTTCTGCCGCTCGGTGCGGTAGCCGCCGTCGAGATAGCACGACAGCGTGTGATGGCCCGGCCGATCGTAGACGGTCTCGGCCTCGCGCGTTTCCCGGGTCCAGACAGCGGCCGCAAACTGGTCGCCGAGCCAGGCAAAGCGCTCCAGCGTCGCATTGGCCGCGCTCAGCGTGCGGCACACCGAGTGCAGGCCAAAGGGCGTCTCAGTGGGCGAGGGCGTGGGAAGCGACACCTGGGCGTTCATGGTCGGGGCGGCGGCTTGCAAGTCGGTAATCGGGGCGTCGAAGCGGGTTGTCGAGATGGGTTTTCAAAGTATACTCGCGCGCCCCGCTGACTACCGGCCACGGCAGGGCGCAGGCAAGAAATGCGCAATCCTGGACAAGTCCGCGCCGCGCGTGTGCGCCATAGTCGGGGCATCGACTCGATGTTCTTTCCGGCTATGAATCTTCTACTCTACGTACTGACCGTCCTGATCTGGGGCACCACCTGGATCGCGATCAAGTGGCAGCTTGGCGTGGTGCCCGCGCCCGTTTCGATCGCCTGGCGTTTCGGGCTCGCGGCGCTCCTCGTGTTCGCGCTGCTGGCCGCGATGCGCCGCCCGATTTGGCCGCCGCGCGCGGCATGGCGCTATCTCGTCGCCCAGGGGCTGGCGCTTTTCTGCCTCAATTTCCTGTGCTTTTACTATGCCGAGAGCGTCGTGCCGAGCGGGCTCGTCGCCGTGGTGTTCTCGACCGCGCCGCTCCTGAATTCGATCAACGGGCGCATCTTCCTGGGCCGGCCGCTGCAACCCACGGCCGTGGGCGGGGCTGCACTTGGCCTGATCGGGATCGTGTGCCTCTTTCTGCAGCAGATGGCCGGCCATATCGGCGATCAGACGGTATGGCTCGGCCTCGCGGTGGCGTTTCTCGGCACGCTGTGTTTTTCCACGGGCAATTTGCTGTCGAGCCGCATGCAGTCGATGGGGCTCAACCCGCTCGTGACGAATGGCTGGGCCATGCTGATCGGCACCGCGGTGCTCGTGGCCGGCAGCGCCGTGGCCGGATTGCCGTTCAAGCTCGAACTGGATGCGCGCTACCTCGGCGCGCTGGCCTGGCTCGTCGTGGCAGGGTCGGTGATCGGTTTCACGGCCTATCTGACGCTGGTTGGCCGGATCGGTCCCGAGCGCGCGGCGTACTGCACGGTCTTGTTCCCGATCGTGGCGCTGGCGGTTTCGACGGTCTACGAGGGATACCGCTGGTCCTTGCTTGCGGTTGTGGGCCTTCTGCTGGTCGTCTCGGGCAACCTCGTTGCCTTCGACCTGACGCGGCGCCTGTTCACGCGGCGCGTGGCGGTATCGTGAGCGGCTTCAGCGGTCGAGGCTAGCCCTCACGGCCCTCGCGTAGCGCCGGTACAGCCAGGAGAAACACGGCGCGGCAAGACAGAGCGAGCTGAAGGCGGCGAGTGCGTTGGCAGTCGTGCCGAACAGTGTCAAGCAGTACGAATCGTATGGCATGCGTGATGAGGAGCGTAAATACGGCGCGCTCCATCCATGCGAACACGCCCAGCGGGACATAGGTGAAAAGCCTGGCCGCGGCATGCTGTTGGGGCGCAGAGCGTTCACGACGAACGTCGACAGCCACGCGTAGAGCACAAAGTGATCGACTCCATTCGAACCGCTTGCGCGCGTTGAGTGCCGCGCGCGCCTCGACCCGCCAGCCGGTCGTTTATGTGTTTTGCATCATCCAGCACTAGCCCGAGCGGCCGCGTCGGTCGTGACGAGGCGCGCTCAGCGCGCACTTGACTTAATCAACTGAATATCGAATGCCTTCATTTTTATTACAAAAAGGTGGCCGGCATAAATTCAGTAATTGCACTAAAGATTCATCTGAAGGTTGCCGATACCCTCGGATGAGCAGATAAATACGAATGCAAACGAGCGGCGTGCCAGCCGCTTTCGGGGTTACCGCGTCCGCCCGCGCCAGCGGGGATCGAAACGAATGCAAAGCCGATGGCCTGTCTACGTGTGCAGCACACGCCTGCGCGCGCCGTTCTCCCTCCTGGCGAGCGCGCTCCCCACAGCGCTGTTCAGTTTCGCCGCGGCAATCAAGCCCGATGGCACAGCCACGATTTCAGCGGGTGGATAAGGGTATGGCATGGCAGACACTGCGAAATCCGTCCAGCGCGTCGCGTGATCTGCGCCGGGGACAACGACAAGACAAAGACGGGAGAGGCCAGTAATGAAGGTTCACGCTAGTGCGCTCACGCTGCTGCATTGGCTCGCGCAGCGCGAAAGCGCGTCGGTCAGCGAAATGACCGCGTCGGGCTTGATGAGTTCGCGCGAAGCCTCCGATGTCGTTCGCTACGCCATGCGCAACGGCGCCGCCGAGCGCATCAATACCGGCGCGAGTGCGCGGGGATCGGCGCGCTACCGGTCGACCGGCGTGCCTCTGCCGGAGCCACGGACGTCGCCGGCCGGCGCATCGTTCGAGGGCTTGTTGAGTGCATGGGGAATCACCCAGCAGCCCCCCGAGCTTCCCGCGGTGCGTACGCGCGTGTATCAGATCGAAGATAACGGTCAGGACACTCGCGGCGCGAATCGCCTCGCCAAACAAAAGCTCAATGATTGAAAGTCGCTGAGTGCGATCTGGAAAGAAGACAAATCAATACACCGTGCGGCGGACCGCATGGACCGCGTGGCCTTCCCGTTTGTCCCCGGGGTACTTCGCGTGAAGTGAAGTCCGTTTTTCACCGTTGACGTTCGCAAGAATGGCAACGGCAAACCTGCGCCGAAGAGCGCGATAAAACCAACCATAAAAAGGTTCTCTCCTGATGTCGAATCAGATCATGCGCGCCGCGCTTTGCGCGGCGTTCAGCTGCGCCGCGCTGAGTGCGGCGGCGCCTGCCGCTGCGGCACTCGGCGGCACGCCCACGCCTGCACCGGCGGGGGCTGTCTCCAGTTCGTTCAATCCGGCCGTCGTCCATGCGGCATCGGGCGTGGCCAGCACCGCGAGCGCCGCCTCGTACACGGTGACGCAAACCACGTTCGCCACCGGCACGGTCGTGCGTGAGTACATCTCGGCGGCGGGAACGGTATTTGGCATCGCCTGGAGCGGGCCGATCATGCCGAACCTCTCCGCGCTGCTCGGTACGTACTTCACGGACTATGACGGCGCGCGCGTCGCGCAGCGCACGGCCAATCCGGGCCGTGGTCCGCTGAGTATCGAGCTTCCGGGTCTGGTCGTCCATTCGGGCGGCCATCCGGGTGCGTTCTCGGGGCAGGCCTACCTGCCGCAATCGTTGCCGGCTGGCGTGAGCGCCACCGACATCCAATAACGAACGAGAACGAGGCGAACCATGTTGAGTATCAATGGCAAAACTGCCCGAATGCTGGCTGCATTCGGCTTGGCGGCGTTTGTCGCGCTCGTCGCGGGGTGTGGCGGCGGTGGCGGATCGAGCAATGCCACTTCGAACACGTCGACCAGTAGCGGTGGGAGCACCGGCGGCACGGGGAGCACCAATGGCACCGCGGTCCTCACTGCGGGCACTCCGGTATCGAGCTTGCCCGCGACGCTGGCGACCAACCAGGTTGCGGTGACCGTGGCGGCGGGCGTGAAAAACGCGCCGAACATTCCGACGGTCAGCGTCACGATCTGCGAACACGGCACGAGCACTTGCCAAACGATCGACAACGTCCAGGTCGATACGGGGTCGTGGGGGCTGCGGGTCACGCTGGATGCGCTGAACAGCAACATGCAGACCGCGTTGCCGGTCGAGACGGCGAGCGGCAAATCGGTTGCCGAGTGCTTCGGTTTCGAAGACGGCAACGCCTGGGGCTCCGTTCGCACGGCGGATGTCACGATCGGCGGTGAAACGGCAACGAGCGTGCCCATCCACGTGATGGGCGACCTGCCGCAGTCGGCAGCGGGCGGCACGAACAACGGCTGCTCGGTCGGCTCGCTCAACGACACGTCGTCGTCAATCGCCGCTCACGGCATTCTCGGCATCGGCCCGGCGAAGTACGACTGCGGCAGCGGTTGCGCGACGACGCCGAACGGCGTCTACTACGGCTGCACGGGGTCGGGCAGTTCGACGAGCTGCACGGACCTGGCGGTAGCGGTCGGGCAGCAAGTGACGAATCCGGTCCGGATGTTCACTACCGACAACACCGGCGTGATCTTGAACATGCCGGCGGTAACGTCGTCGGGATCGACGAACGCGATGGGGTTCCTGACCTTCGGCATTGGCACGCAATCGAACAATGCGTTGCCGACTTCCGGCATTCAGAAGCTCACAACCGACCACTATGGCAACGTGCAAAGTGCTTCGCTGAGCGGTACGAGCGTAACAGGGGCATTCTTCGATACAGGCTCGAACGGGCTGTTCTTCCCCGACAGCGCGTTGACGCCGACGTTGTGCACGCGCGCGATCGGCTTCTACTGCCCCACGACGACGGTCTCGCGCACGCCTAGCGTCACCGGGTTCAACGGCACCACTGTTTCGCCTGCGCTTAGCATCGCCAATGCGCTGAACCTGTTCCTGGACGGTGGCTTCGCCTACTCGAACGTCGGCGGGATCATGACGGGCGTGAGCTTCGACTTCGGCATGCCGTTCTTCTATGGCCGCACGGTGTACGTCAACTACGATCCGAACACCGACGGCAATTCAGGCGTCGCAACGTCGGCCTACGTCGCGTTCTAACGCGTAGCGCCGTATGTGCCACGCATCTGCGAGCGGCCTCTCCGCCGCTCGCGGATGTTTCAGAGGCATTGCGGGCCCGCTCGGCCTGCGTCATAGCTCCTGTGCAGCTTGCTAACGCGCCAGCCGCTCCCGAAGAAACTCGATGAAGCGCTGCGTCTTCGCGGGCAGCAGACGCGTTTCCGTCATCGCGTAGACCGGCGTGGGCGCGCCATGCCACTGCGGCAAAATCCGCCGCAACGTCCCACTGGCCACTTCGTCCGCGACGATTTCCTGCGGCAACAACACGATGCCCATATCGAGGGTGGCAAGGCGGCGGATCATCCCGACGCTGTTGAGCGTGAACCGTCCACCCACTGCAACCGTGGCCGTGCGCTTTGCGTCATGCAGGGTCCACGTGCCTGTCTTCAGGATGCCCAGGCATTCGTGCTGCTCCAGATCGAGCGGTTTGACTGGCTCACCCGCGCGTTCGAGATAGCCCGGCGAGGCATACAGGTAAGGCGTGAGCGACGCCAGCAGACGCGCAACGAGTTGCGAGCTTTCGGACTCCCCCATGCGGATTTCCACGTCGAACGGGTCGCTCACCAGATCGACGCGTCGCGGGTTCAGTTCGAAATCGAACGTGATGGCGGGGTACAGAGCGGCGAATTCGGCGATCAAGGGCGCGAGGTAGGTGACGGCGAAATCGACCGGAAACGAGGCCCGCAGCACGCCGCTGGGCTGCGCGACCATGTCGCCCAGGTGCTCGTGCGCGAGGCGCGCTTCATCGACAATGCGCTTGCAGCGCTCGAAGTAGACCTGGCCCGCTTCGGTCAATTCGATCTTGCGCGTCGTGCGGTGCAAGAGGCGCAGGCCGATGGCTTTTTCCAGGCCGCTGATGCGGCGCGAGAGCGTGGAGTTCGGCATGCCCGTCGCCTCGGCGGCACTGCGAAACCCCTTGGCTTTGACGACCTCCACGAACAAGGCCATGTCGTTCAGTAGCTCCACCCTGAGTGCTCCATTTGTGGATCAATGTAATCCAAATTACCATATTTATCCCAATCGTGAAGCAGGCGATGATGCTCGCATCCAAACCAGTCGAGGTGATCATCATGAGCAAGCTTTTCGATTCCGTGCGCGTTGGGCGCTACACGCTGTCAAACCGCCTGGTCATGGCGCCCATGACGCGTTCGCGCGCGCAGGCCGACGGCACGCCCGGCGAACTGGCTGCCGAGTATTACGCACAGCGCGCGAGCGTTGGATTGATCGTGAGTGAAGGCACACAGCCTTCGGAAGACGGGCAGGGCTACCTCACCACCCCTGGCATTTATCACGACGCCCATACAGCCGGGTGGAAAAAGGTCACCTCGGCTGTCCATGCGCGAGGCGGCCATCTCTTCATTCAGTTGATGCACGCCGGCCGCATGTCGCATCCCGACAATACGCGGCATCATCGCGTGGGCGTCGCGCCTTCGGCAATCGCGCCGGGCACGGCCATGTTCACGGCGAGCGGCATGCAGGACATTCCTGTACCGCGTGCCCTGAGTACCACGGAAATCCGCCAGACGGTGCAGGACTTCCGCGCTGCGGCCCGCCGCGCGGTCGACGCCGGCGCCGACGGCGTCGAAATCCACGGTGCGAACGCTTATCTGGTTCAGCAGTTCTTCGCGCCGAGCGCCAATACGCGCACCGACGAATACGGCGGCTCGATTGAAAACCGGGCCCGTTTTGCGCTCGAGGTCGTGGCCGCCATTGCCGCGGAAATCGGCGCGGACCGCACGGCTATCCGGCTCTCGCCTGGCACGACCCTGTGGGGCATCGACGAAGGCCCGCAGGGCCCCGATCTCAACCGCTATCTGGTCGCCGAACTCGACAAGCTGGGTCTCGCTTATCTGCACATCGCGCATCAGGGCGACGAAGCGTTGCTGGCGGACATTCGCAAGCTGTGGAAGGGCACGTTGATCGTGAACCGGGCTGGCCGCCCGCGCGAGCAGATCGGCGCCGATGTAGCCAGTGGGCTCGCGGATCTGGAGTCCTACGGCCAGATGGTGCTGGCGAATCCGGATTTCGTGACCCGCCTGCAGCGCAACGCGGCGATGAACGCGGCGGATCGCAACGGCTTCTTCGGGGGCGCAGCGCAAGGCTATACGGATTATCCGAGCTTGAGCGAAACGGCTGACGCCTGACGCGGCGAGCAAGGCGGGGGCCAGCGAGTCATTGGCCGTGCCGGCGCGCAACCGCCTCCCTTGTGCGGTCTCGAATGGCTCACGCGAGCGGTCCCGCGAGGGCGCGCCGGTACCACGCATGGAAATGCCGCATGCCGTCCTCAAGCGGCGACTGATACGGCCCGGCGTCGCTGATGCCGCGCCGATTCAGCCGCAGACGTCCTGCGTCCATGCGCTCGGCGATCTCGTCGTCCTCGATCATCGTTTCCAGATACGCGGCGCGCTGCGCCTCGATGAATTCGCGCTCGAAGGCCGCGATCTCCTCGGGGTAGTAAAACTCCACCACGTTGAGCGTTTCCTGCGGGCCCTTCGGATAGAGCGTCGAGACCACGAGCACGTGCGGGTAAAGCTCGATCATCTGAGTGGGGAAATACGCGAGCCAGATGGCGCCGAACTCGGGCGCCGCGCCGCCGCGATACTCGAGCAGCCTGTCGTGCCACGCGCGATAGATCTCGGAACCCGGCTGCGCGAGCGCGGCGTGCACGCCCACGCGCTGCATGCTGTACGTATCGGCGAAATCCCAGTCGAGCGTGTCGCAGGTCACGAAGCGCCCGAGCCCAGGGTGGAACGGCGCAACGTGATAATCCTCCAGATACACTTCGATAAAGGTCTTCCAGTTGTACCGGCAGGTATGCGTTTCGACATGATCGAGCACGTAGCCGGAGAAGTCGAACTCCGGGCGCGCAAATACGCGCGCCATGTCGCGCGCGGGCTCGCGTGGACCCTCGTAGAGCAGCCCATGACAATTTCGGAGTTCGAAGCGTTCGAGATTACGGCACGGTTTGCGCTCGAATTCGGGTGCGCCGATCAGCTCGCCGCCAGGGGCGTAGGTCCAGCGATGCAAGGGACACACGATGTTGCCGCCGCTCGCGGCCAGATTGCCTTGAGCAGGGGTGCTGACATTGCCGGCCATCCCGCCCAGCATGAGCGCCTGCCGATGGCGGCACACATTCGAAAGCAATTGCACGCCGTGCTCACCGCGCACCAGCACGCGGCCGCCTTCGTCCTGCGGCAGGTGCCGCCAGTCGCCGCGCTCGGGCACTGACTGTTCGTGGCCCACGTATAGCGCCGAATGCGCGAAGATACGCGCCATCTCGCGCTCGAACAGCCCCTCGTCGAAATAGGCGCTCGCGGGCAACTGGTCGTGCGCCTCCTCCGTGTCGGGCGGCAGCGCGAGATGCGCGAGGTCACTGATATCGTTCATCGGTCGGTTTTATCCTGTTTCGTGTTGCGCATTCAGGCGCACGATGCGTTCATGCTTGTCCAGCCGCGGACAGGTGCTGCAGAGTTCGCCGTCGCGGCGGCGGTAGTGGTAGCAGCAGGTGCGGCGCTCGAGCGCGAGTGCACGCGCGCCGTTCGTGCGCGAGAACGGGAAATAGCCTGAGTGACCCTCCAGACCGAGCGCCGCGAGCCACTGCCGCCCATGCCTATCGACTTGCGCGTCGCTCCATTCGGGCCGGGCCTTGCGTGCCGCAAGGAGCGCGGCGAGCACGACATCGGCTTGCGTGCCGCGCACCGATGCCGGGTTCAGACGGATCACCGGCATCAGTTCGTCGTGCATCTGCTCGCAGCACGAGACGATTTCGCGCGCGGCGTGAGCGATCAACGCATGCGTGTCGCCTTGCGCCGGTTCGTGATCGCGGATGTGGACCGCGCCGGTCCAGCCGTCGGCGATGGGCTGCGCAATGTCTCGCAGTGACAGCGACACGCCCGAAGCATGCACGCCGATCACGCTCAAATAGAGCGGCTGCCAGATCAGAATGCCCCAGCAGCGCGACGACCAGTAAGGGCGGCCCGCCTCGGGGTAGGTGCCCGACCAGTAGTCAAGCATCGCTTCGAGGGCGGTGCGATTGGACTCGATGCCGCCCGACGCCGGGCGCGTATGCACGATCGCCTCTGCAGGGTGCGTTGCCACCACGCCCTGCAACCCCGGCACGAGCCGCGCGGCGCGATGCAGCATGTCGTCGAGCGCGCGGTTCGCCACCATGTTTACGCCGCGACCGCTTCGGCGCTCATGCCGTTGAGCTGTGCGGCGCTTTGCAGCGCGCCACGCCTGCCCGCGAGCGGATTGCGCAGATTGCCCGCCATCTTCAGGTTGCCCGCGGGATCGGCGAGATTGACCATCTGCAGGTTGTTGCCCAGTTGCAGACGGTTCAGGCACGAGTGGAGGAACTCGGGCGCGAAGAGGTCGTATTCGGCGTATTTCCCTGCCAGTTGCGGGTGCGCTTCCTGATAGCGCGCGACGCAGCGCGCCACCGTGTCCCAGAACACATCTTCCGTGCAGCAACCGTGCTCGACGAGTACCTGGTTCATATAGCGGAAAAAGCCGTCGAACACGTCGATGAAGATCGCGAGCAGCTTGACGCGTTCGGGCACGTCCACGGCGAGGCGCTTGACGTTTTCCGGCAGCTGCGCGTCCTTGTTGAGGATGGCCGACTCTTCGGCGATGTCCTTCATGATCGCGCGCACGGGCACATGGTTTTCGAGCACGAGGATGAGATTTTCGCCGTGCGGCATGAACACGAGATCGTGCGCGTAGAAGCAGTGAACGAGCGGCGCGAGATACGCCTCCATATATCGCTCGAGCCACGCCTGCGCCGAGAGCCCCGAAGCCTCGATCAGCGCGGGCAGCAGCGCCGCGCCGTGGCGGTCCGTATGCAGCAGCGCGGCCATGGTCATGAGCCGCTGGCCTTCTCCGGCGAGGTTCAGCGGATTCTCGCGCCAGAGCGCCGAGAACATCTTCTTGTAGGGGCTATCCGCCTGCACGGCCGCTTCGTAATAACGATTTCGAAAGCCGATGGACGCGACTTCACGCAGGATAGTGAACCCTTGGTCCTGCAGATACGGGTCGCTCGCTACCAGGCCCTTGATGTAGTCGTTGATGGCGGGCGTGCCCGACATGTAGTACGGCGAGAGGCCGCGCATGAAGCCCATGTTGAGAATCGAGAGTGACGTTTTCACATAGCGCTTCGAACGATCCGAGAGATTGAAAAACGTGCGGATCGACTGCTGGGCCGAATAACGGTCGTCGCCGTAGCCGAGGCAAATGATGCGATGGGTCGCGACATAGCTTGCGAACGCGATCGAAAGCTTGTTGAACCACTGCCATGGGTGCGCCGGCATCAGCCGATAGTCGTCGAAGTCCACGCCGCGCGCTTCGACCGTCGAGCGAAAGCGCGCGATGGTTTCCGTGCCCAGTTCTTCTTCCATCAGCTGTTCGTAATCGAGGTCGGCGGCGCTGTGGAACGCGGCGTTCTCTTTGTGCACGGCGAGCCAGACGACCTGGACCGGCGAGCCTGCCTCGGGAGCGAACGCGCGATAGTCGCCTGCGTCGAAGCCGAGCCGACCGTTATTGGCGACGAAGCCCGGATGGCCCTCGCTCATGGCGGTTTCGATCGCCTGGAAGTCGGCGTTCAGGAGATCGGGCGTGTTCGGGCCATCCTTCACGGCTTTGTAGGCCGCGCCATACAGCGTGCTGCTGATTTCATCAAGGTAGATGGGCAGCATTTCCTCTTTGATGCCAAGCCGCGCTTTCACGTCGAGAATGAAGGCGAGCGCGTCGAGCGGTTGAGGCGTGCCGTCCTGCGAACACACGATCGATTCGGCGCGAATGCTCCAGTGGCGCAGCGCGAGCAGGCGCGCGTCGAACGTATAGACACGCGTGCCGTCGTCGGATTCGAGCGCATAGCGGGCGTAGTGCTCGCCGGGGGCGTCGCCTACGCGCTGCGGCTCGACGATCAACTCGTGCGCGTACTCGGCAATGGCCTTGCGCACCAGCATGCGGTTTGCACGCTGCCAGACTTCGGGGGTGAGGTGGGCGGCGGCCTCGTGGGGCGTGAGGAGAATGTGCTGCATGGAAGCCTGAGCTGCGACGTGATTCATGATGCGATGTCCTTATTGAATTTAGTGATCCTGCGTAATGGCTGCGTAAAAATCAGCGCGCGTGCAAAACGCGAGCGAGGCGATCTTTTCGCGGAACGCGACGTCCTTCGTGTATACGAAGCCCATCGCACGATTCAGGGCGTGGATGCGCGCGTTGCGCGCATCGGGCTCGACAACGACGCGTTGGGCGCCAAGGCGCTCGAACAGGAACGCCATGAGCGTTTCGAACACGTGGCGCGTATAGCCGGACCTTCGTATGGCAGCGGGCCCGACGAACAGGTGCATGCCGAGGTCGCCCGTACGCACGTCGTAGTGATCGCCAATCTCTTCGTGCGCCGGGTCGTAGCTTTCAAACAGGAAGGCGGGCGCGCCATCGTGCAGCCCGAGCCAGGCGCGTGCGTGCCCCGAGTCCTCGATAGCCTGATAGAACGCGGCCACGTCCGCCACGCTCTTGTCGCGCATGTTCCAGAATGCCGCGCGTTCTTCGACGAACCAGCGGTGCAGCGTGGGCGCGTCGCGTTGCGCGTCGAGCGCCCGGATATGAAAGGCCTCCGGCCTCGCGATGCGTGCAGCCGCGACATGACGCAACGCGACTTCGTCGGCAGCGATTTCAGTTCGCACGAGCGGTGACTCCTGTTTCGGCAATCGGGTTGGAGAGGGCGGCGCCTTGGGCGCGTGGCAGTGCGAGCAGCCAGACGCTCGCGAGCGCCGTGACTATGAGGCCTGCTGAGGCCGCGAAGAACGGTGCGCGCAAGCCGGCTTCATCGACAATGGCGCCGGCCGCGAACGAGGCCAGCAGCACACCAAGGTTCTGGAAGAAGTTGATGACGCTGTAGTCGGCGGCATAGGAGGCGGGCGTGCTCAGTGCGAACATCGTCACGTCGAGCTTCACGACAATCTGGAATAACGCCCAGCCGAACATCACGCGACCCACGACGATCCACAGCGGCGCTTCCACGCCTTGCAGCAGCATGCCGGCGGTGCAGAGCAGCAGGTTCGCGAGCATGTGGTCGGGCACGCGCTTGCCCTGCGCGGCGAGCCGCCTGTTCAGGCGCAGCGCAACGAGCGCAACCATGCCGGGAATGGCGAACACGAGCCCCGGAACCAGCTCGCCGGGTGCATGGGTGACCGCCTGCCAGTACGACGCCATGAACGGGCGGATGAGATAGACACAGAAGTCGAAGGCGAGCATGAGCAGGGCGAGGCGCAGGATCGGCATGCGCGCACGCAGGCCCGGCTTTGACTGGGCATCAGCGGATTCGCCGGCAAACCGGCAGCGCCGCGCAATGCCATGCGTGCGGATCAGCGCAAAGCAGATCGCCATCTGCACGAAGTCGCCTGCGGCCATCGCGAAGATGCAGTGATGCGCGTCCCAGACCTGCATGACGAAGCCGCCCGCCACTGCACCCGCAATCGCGCCGAAATGCACGACCACGGAAAGCACGCCGATGGTATGCGCGTGCGATTCTTTCGCTTCGAGCCGCATCATGTACGGGTACATCAGCAGATAGCTGCTTTTGCACATGAACATGGCAAGCGAGAGCACCCAGAAGAGCGCCACCGTGGGCGCGAAATAGCTGGCCACCGAGAGCACGCCCGCGGCACATTGCGTGTAGACGAGCAGATGCATGGCGTCGAGCCGCTTCGCAATGCGCGCCCAGAGCGGCAGCGTGAGCATCACGACGATCGAGATGAACGCCACGTAAGCGCCCGCATGCACTGGGCTCGTCACGCCATAGCGCGCCGCGAAGAATTGCGGGTAGAACGGAATCAGGATTGCGTCGCTGATAACGGCAAAGGTCGTCATCAGGATGATCGTGCTGCGCAGCTTCATTGCGCCTCCAGCGGCACTTTCACGAACGCTTCCGTGTCGGGCACCGAGAAGTCCTGCAGCGCGATGCGCCGCTCGATCTTGTAGTGTTCGACACCGGTCAGCTCGCGCAGAATGCAGGAGTTGCGATAGCAGCTCATGCCAAGGTCGGGGTTGGTCAGCCCGTGGCTGTAGAGCCCCGCGTTTTGCACGAAGATCTCGCGCCCGCTCACGTCGATCGCATAGTTGCGCGAGAGGCGGTAGCGCCCTTTGTCGTCCCAGCGAATGCGGGCGCGAATGCCGTCGATGAAGCCGGGCACATTTTGCCCATAGCCGGTCGCGAAGATCGCACCGTCGGTGATATGCGTGTATTGCACGCCCTCGTCGCGCTGGACGAAGCGCAGGTGAAAGCGGTCGTCTACGCGGTCGTAGTGGCACGCGCTCAGCTCGGAATTGGTGATGAGGCGCGCGCTGTTGCTGCCGCGGCTGCGCCGGTCGTCGAGCAGGTCGTAGATCTGGTTGATGAGCGAGGCGTTGACGCCTTTGTAGAGACTGTCCTGCTTGGCGATGATGTTTTCGCGCACACCGACCGGCAGGTTGTAGAAGTAGTCGATGTAGTCGGGCGAGATCATTTCCAGCGTAAGCTTCGTGTTCTCCATCTGGAAGAAGCGTGGCGAGCGTGTGATCCACGTGAGCGAGTAGTCGTGCTCGTCGCTCTCCTTGAGCAGGTCGTAGAAGATCTCGGCGGCGCTCTGGCCGCTGCCGATCACGGCGATCGAACGCTTTTGCTGCAACTCGGTTTTGCGCGTGACGTAATGTGCGCTATGGATGCAGCGCTCATGCAGCTCGCCGCAACACGGCGGCAATTGCGGCACCGAACCCACGCCGATCACGAGACGCAACGCGCGATGCGTGAACGGCTGCCCGGTGCGCGTGTGCCGCCCGCTCACCACGTAGTAGCCGTGCTGGGCATCGTATTCAACATGCTCCACACTCGATCCGAACGCGATGCTCGAAAGCTGGCTGATGGCCCATTTGCAGTAACGGTTATATTCGGCGCGGCTCAGATAAAAGCGCTCGCGAATGTAATACGCATAGAGCTTGCCTTCCTGCTTGCAGTAGTTGAGAAAACTGAACTTGCTTTTGGGGTCGGCGAGACTCACGAGGTCGGCGAGAAACGGGTTTTGCAGCGTTGTGTCGTCGATCAGCATGCCCGGATGCCAGTCGAAATCCTCGTTGCGTTCGAGGAACAGGCCGCGCAGATCGCGGATCGGGTCGGCCAGGCAGGCGAGGCTCAGGTTGAACGGCCCGAGGCCGATCGCCACGAAGTCGAGCACGCGCGAGGACGGACCCGGCTGGATATTAGTTGTACTCATGATTGAACTTTCACCTGGTGCGGAAAGGACCATGTCGAGTTACCTCATCGAAGGACGAATACGGCGAGAAAGCTCACGAGACGCAACCGCGCAACCGTTTGCGCGGGCGGGTGGTGTTCCGGTGCGAATGAGAGTGATTCGCGTTTGAGGATCATAGGAAAGTCGCCGCCCAATGGCAAGCGCGAAACGCATCCGGTCAGGATTCCAAACTATCGTGTCTGCCCAATACGCATCGCGGCCGGCCTGTGCGATCGGCGGCAAAGTCAGGCTGCACCGAGGCGCGCGCCGAATCGGCTGCGGTAAGGAAAGCGTAGGCTCCGCCGCTCCGGCGCCCCATTTTTGGCGTCAAATCATCCTGCGAAAGACCCTGTGCGTTGCAGGGGTTACATGCGCGCGGGGAATATTTCGGCTCTAATCGCGCGCGGTTCGCCTGTGCGAGGCCACGAGCTTTGGGAAATCGTGATGCGATGATCTCAAACGTCCACGTGCGCTACGCGCTCACGCAGGTTTGCGCGGCGGCGGGCTATGCCGTGCGAGAAATCGATCGAGCTGCCCGGCGAACGTCTTGCTATCACGCGCGCTGAACGGCGCCGGACCGCCCGTTTCAATGCCTGCATTGCGCAGTTGATCCATCACGTCGCGCATCGTCAGCCGTTCCTGAATATTTTCGCGTGTGAACCAGTTGCCGCGCGGATCGAGTGCCTGTGCGCTTTTGTCGAGCACGGCGGCGGCAAGCGGTATGTCCGCCGTGATCACGAGGTCGCCCGGCTCGACCAGTTCGACAATGCGGGCATCGGCCGCGTCGAATCCCGCCGGCACCTGAACCGACTTGATGAAGGGCGACGGCGGTGTGCGCAGATATTGGTTTGCAACCAGCGTTACCTGGACTTCGGCACGCCGCGCGGCCCGAAACAGCATGTCCTTGATGACGGCGGGGCAGGCGTCAGCGTCGACCAGCACTTGCATAGAGGGATTCCCGGCATAGTAAAGCGCGATCATATCGCACTGCGGGAGATGCGCCGCGCATTGCGCGACGTGAACGGTAGCTTCGTGCGGCACTGCGTTTTCCTTGCAATTGCCTGCGTTCGTGCCAACAATGAGTTCGCAATGGAGCCGCATGCCCCGACCTGATACTGCGAAGACGGAGCGGATATGAGCGACGCTGCCCACGGATTCGATGCCGCTGGGGAACACAGGGACTCAAACGGGCTGCGGCTGGGCGCGCTTGTTGCCCTCGTCGTGGGGTCGATGATCGGCGGCGGCATATTTTCGTTGCCGCAGAATATGGCCGCTTCCGCAGGCGTGGGCGCCGTTCTGATTGGCTGGGTCATTACCGCCTTCGGCATGCTGGCGCTCGCGCTGGTGTTCCAGACACTCGCCAACCGCAAGCCGAATCTCGACGGCGGCGTCTACGCTTACGCCAAGGCCGGATTCGGCAATTACATGGGCTTCGCTTCGGCCTGGGGCTACTGGATCAGCGCGTGGCTTGGCAACGTTGGCTACTACGTGCTGCTCTTCAGCACGCTCGGGTATTTTTTCCCCGTATTCGGCGAGGGCAATACGCTGCCCGCTATCGCCTGCTCTTCAGTGCTGCTGTGGAGCGTGCATTTTCTGGTGCTGCGCGGCATCAAGGAAGCGAGTTTCATCAATCAGATCACGACGATTGCGAAGATCGTTCCGCTCGTTCTGTTCATTCTCATTTGCCTGCTTGCGTTCAGGCTGGATGTCTTCTCGGCGGATATCTGGGCAAGCACGAATCCGTCACTGGGCAGCGTGCTGGATCAGGTCCGCAACATGATGCTCGTCACGGTGTGGGTGTTCGTCGGCATAGAAGGGGCGACCGTTTTCTCGGCGCGCGCCGCGGACCGCAAGAGCGTTGGCAAGGCGACCGTCATCGGCTTTTTCATCGTTCTTCTTGTGCTGGTGCTCGTCAACGTGCTGGCACTCGGCATCATGAACCAGCGTCAACTCGCCGGACTGAAGAATCCGTCGATGGCAGGCGTGCTCGAACACGTTATCGGACATTGGGGCGTGGTGCTGGTGAGCGTGGGGCTGGCCATTTCGCTGGCCGGCGCGTTGCTGTCGTGGGTCATGCTGTGCGCGGAGATTTTGTTCTCGGCCGCGCGGGACCGCACGATGCCTGCGTTCCTGCGCAAGGAAAACGCGAGCCAGGTGCCGGCAAACGCGTTATGGCTCACCAACGGCATGGTGCAGGTGTTTTTGCTCATTACGCTGGTGTCGAAAGGCACGTACCTCTCGCTGATCTATCTCGCGACCTCGATGATTCTCGTGCCTTACTTCTGGTCGGCGATCTATGCGTTACTGCTCGCCATTCGTGGCGAGACCTACGAGCTGTCAAACAAGGACCGCCGCAGGGATTTGTTGATTGCCGCGGTTTCCGTGCTGTACGCGGCCTGGCTGCTGTATGCAGGCGGCGTGAAATACCTTCTGCTTTCGTCGCTGCTTTATGCGCCGAGCGTCATCTTGTTCGCCAAGGCGAGGCGCGAAGCCGGACAGCCAGTGTTTACTCATCTGGAGAAAGTCGTCTTTGCAGCCGTGCTCGTTGCCGCCGCCGTGGCCGGCTACGGTTTGTATCGCGGGCTGCTGAGTCTTTGATTGCCCGGCCGATAGCCGATACGCGCTTATACCGCTTACACCAGGAGACACCACAGCGCAAAGAGCGGGGTGGCCCCCGAACGCATGGCGTGCAGGCTGTTGGGTGTGTTGTGCAGGCCGCCGCCGATGCCCGGATCGAACCAGTCTCCTTCTCGTTGGCGGAATTCCCCCGCGCTGAGCAGCACATAGGCTTCTTCAGGGGGATGCCGATGATCGGGGTATCGCGTGTGAGGCGCGAGCAGCGAAAAGCCTAGCTGGACGTCGTAACGGCTCTCCATGCCACTCGGGCCGCAAATCACGCCGTGCACGTGTTTCTCGACATAGTCTTCGCTGCCATTCGATCCGGAAGTGCGCCGCTGCCAACCCATAGCGGGTTCGAGCAGCTTGATCGCGCGAGCCGCGTCGCCGAGTCCAGTGGTGTCGTCAAGCAGCGGCGCGAGCGCGGAGTCGAGGAGGGCACACGCGGGATAGCGTGTGCTGTTGCACCTGCCGTCGTCGGACGGCTGTTCAAGGCGCTCGAATACTTTCACGGCCAACTGGCGGCCCGCTTCCGGCAACGCTGCTGACTGAAACAGCGTTCGGGCAATGCGAATGAATTGCTCGAGGTTCTCATGTCGCTGATACACGGGGGCTCCTGTAATCTTTCGATAGTGCTTACAAGGTCAGCGCGGCGCCGGGTCGCCTCGCAGCCACTCAATGAGCTGCATGATGACCGGCGTGATGGTCCGGCCGTGAGGCACCACGACGAACCAGGCATCGCTGGGGCGCAATGTTGCGACGTCGATGCGGACCAGCTCTCCGGAACGAAGCAGATCGTCGACGAGGCGGTTCCAGCCCAGTGTAATGCCCTGTCCATAGCGCACTGCCTGAATCGCGTCGGTGTAGAGGCTGCACCGCAGCACCGTATTCAAACGCGTGGGCCGATACCCGACGGCGCGAAACCATTCGCTCCACACCATCCATCCTTCGGACGTTGCATCCGACTCCACGAGCGCCATCTTCGCCAGTTCGTCGAGCGAGCGGGGCATGCCGTACTCCTGAAGAAACTGCGGCGAGCAAACCGGAAAGACTTCTGCATCGAACAGCAAGGTCGAGGTCCCGTCCGGCCAGTTGCCGTCACCATAGCGCACGGCGACGTCGACCTCGACATGCCGAAGGTCGGCCGTAAACATCTCGGTCGACAACCGCAGCTGCAACGGGGGATCGAGCTTCTTCAGCTTTGCGAGCCGAGGCAAGAGCCGCAATTGCGAAAATGCGGCGGTCGATGCCAGCACCAGTTCTCTTTGCTCGGTTCCGCTCACCAGCCGATCGAACACGCCTGCGATCTTTTGCATGGACTCCGCGACGACCCGGTAGAGCGCTTCGCCTTCGCTCGTCAGATCGATCGAACGGTGCAGCCGGTGAAAGAGCGGCACGCCCAGTGTTGCTTCGAGGAACTTGACCTGTCTGCTCACGGCGGACTGCGTGACGCCCAGTTCGCTTGCCGCATAGGTGAAGCTCCCGAGCCGCGCTACGGCTTCGAACTCGACAAGGGCGGTCAGCGAGGGAACGATGCGGCGATAGCCTTTCGTAGCTTTGGTGGTTTTCATCCGCTCTCACATCTGTCGACGGGTAATCCTGGTCTGACAATTCGTGCCAAACGGCCCGCGAGGCGCATTGCGGGCACCTCGTTCCGGGCGCATTTTCGCATGATTTAAATGAATGTGAAGCAGCTTATAAAGCGCGTTGACGGTGGAATTCGGCGGTCCAATACTTCACGCCATACCAGCGTCCCACGCGCTACGAAGCGCGCTCATCATGAGGCTCACCATGTCCGAGGTTCAAGTTCAAACGCACCGTGAACTACTCAATAGCCGCAAGAAAGGGCACGGCATGCCCGGTGAATTGTTCGGGCGGCAGGACGTCTTCGAAACGGATGTCGAGGTGTTCTTTCACAAGCTGTGGATTCTGGTTGGCGTGACGGCCGACGTGCCGGAGCCGGGCGATGTTCACACGGTGGATATCGGCCGGGCGTCGATCATCATCGTGCGCGACGACGACGAGAACGTGCGTGCTTATCGCAACGTGTGCCGCCATCGCGGCTCGCGCATCATGAAGAAGGCGGGCAAGGCGAGCGTGGGTAGGCTCGTGTGTCCGTACCATCAGTGGACGTACGATCTCGACGGGAGCCTCATGCATTCGACGCACATGGGCAAGGACTTCGACTCAGGCTGTCACAGCCTGATTCCGGTCCATGTGAAGACGGTCGGCGCGCATGTTTTCGTTTGCCTCGCCGACGTGCCACCCGCCGACTTCGAAAAGCTCGAAGCGGTCATGACGCCGCGCTTCGCGCCGTACGACCTCACGCGCACGAAGATCGCCCATGAAATGGAGATCGTGGAAAACGGCAACTGGAAGCTCGTCATGGAAAACAACCGCGAGTGCTATCACTGTGCGGGCACGCATCCGGAATTGACGAACTCGTTTCTTGCGGAGGACTTCGGCTTTTGCCCGGACGGCCAGAGCGACGAATCGCTGCTGGCCTATGACGGTTACCTGAAGCGCAATTCGGCATGCCAGGAGAACTGGGAAAAGGCCGGCTATGTTTGCGGCACGGTCGAAGCGCTCGACGAAAGCGTGGATACCAATTTCCGGACTCAGCGCCTCGTCATCTCGGGCGCAAACGAATCGCAGACGCTCGACACGAAAGTCGCCTGCACGAAGCTGCTCGGTGACGTGCAACGGCGCGATCTCGGCGACGTGCACATGTGGGGCCATCATTCGTGGACGCACGTGATGAGCGACCATGCCGTGATTGCCTATGGCTTGCCGCTTGCGCCCGACAAGACGCTCGTGCGCACGGTCTGGTTAGTCCACGCCGACGCGGTTGAAGGCGTGGACTACGACCTGAAAAGGCTCACCGAAGTGTGGGTCGCAACGACGACCCAGGACGCCGAGCTCGTAGGGAACACGCATGCCGGAACGCAGGATCCTGCCTATATTCCGGGGCCTTTCTCGAACTTTACCGAGGCAGCGTTGGACCAGTTTTTGCGCTGGTACGACGCGAAGCTGAAGGCCCATGGAATTTGAGGTCGCCATGAGCGTAGCAGCAGATACCTGTTTCATCGCGCGGAGTGGGGAGATGCCCGATCGCTTTTGCAGTGCGAGCACGTGGGAGCGCGCAGACTCGCAGTGGCCGAGCCACGAGCAACGCACGCTCACGTGCGCGCGTGTGTCAGCCGAGACCCATGACGTGCGCACGTTCGTGTTCGGCACACAGGATGGCCGGCTTTTCAGCTTCGAGCCGGGGCAATTCATTACCGTGTCCGCCGAGATCGACGGCAAGGAGGTCAGCCGTTGCTACACGATCTCTTCGCCGCCTACACGGCCCTATACGCTTTCCATCACGGTCAAGCGGGTACCGGGCGGCGTCATGTCGAACTGGCTGCACGAGAACATGAGAGAGGGCGTCGAATTGAAGGCGTTCGGGCCGTCTGGCGTATTCACGCCTGCTTCGGGGCCGGCTGCCAGGAGTCTTTATCTTTCTGCGGGGTCGGGTGTCACGCCGTTGATGTCGATGACGCGAGCCGCGCTCGACCTGGGACTGAACCGCGACATCGTGTTCATTCATAGCGCGCGAACACCGGAGGACATTATCTTCCGCCACGAGCTTGCGCATTTGTGCGCGCTCTCGGACAAGCTGCGGGTCGTCCACGTGTGCGAGGCGCACGGGGGCGAGCCGGCCTGGTCGGGTCCTGTGGGGCGTCTCAGTCTCGATCTGCTGATCGACCATGTGCCGGACTATCGTGACCGCGAGGTGTTTGTCTGCGGCCCCGGCGGTTATATGGAAGCTTCCAGAAAGATGCTCGCGGAGGGTGGCCACGACCCCTCGCGCTACCACCAGGAAAGCTTCAACTTCGCGCAGACGGTGGAGTGCACTCAGGAGCCGGTTGCCGATCCGGCCGCTCAATCCGGCTTTACGGTGCAACTGGCGCGCTCGGGCCGCTCGTTCACCATGGACGCCTCGCAAACCGTGCTCGCCGCAGCGCGCAAGGCCGGCGTGCCCTTGCCGTCGTCATGCAGCCAGGGCATATGCGGGACCTGCAAGACGAAAGTGCTCGAAGGTGCCGTGGACATGAAACACAATGGCGGCATTCGCCCGCGCGAAATCGAGAAGGGTATGCGGTTAATGTGCTGCAGCCGCCCGACTTCAAACCTGGTTCTCGATTTGTAGCAGAAAGAGCGCGGTCTGAGCTGTTTCGACGGCTGCTTAGCCTGACCTGAAATGATCCTGTGCCCCGTAATGGGGCAATTCCTTTTTTGTCGTCTGAACTTTCGCGCCTTCCTCGCGGTTTTCGCGCATTTTCCTGGTAATTTCCCTGACTGAATCCCGCCAGGGCTTTCCCTTGTTCGACACGGTGGGCCCCGTCTGGCGAGGACTGGCCGGACGGCGCCGTTTCCGGCACTCAATTTCCTGCAAAGCCCCGGCCTATATGGCGAATGCGCACTACGTGCGTATTCGCCAAACATTTCATCGCCTTCTGCATGCCTCGCACGCATTACCAAAGGTATGGGAAAGGGTCGAAAAAATGTAGCTGGAGCGCGCAATTTGGATTGCTACGCTGCAATCACTGCATCAGCGACTGCGCCGGAACCGGAATCAACAAAGGATTGGATTCGACGCCAGGCAGACGTTAATGCGAGCTGAATCGCCGCGCTAGAACTTCTGGTCGTAACGGAGTTCGCCAGCATCAATTTTCTGAACCAGCCAGTTGGGATGACAAATGGCCCCTCATCTGACGTTCGCACCGGGCGACGCAATGCCGCCAGGCGCAATCAACACAGCGGGTACGCCTTCGGTGGCCCGGCCCATTGCCCTATCAGGCACTGACATTCTCACGGTCAAGAACCTGTCGAAGATCTTCGGTCCGAAGCCCGAGATTGCCGCGCAACTGGTCAAGCAGGGGCTGGGCCGCGATGAAGTCTTCAAGCGCACCGGCAACATGGTGGCGGTCAACAACGTCAGCCTCAACGTGAAGGCCGGCGAGATCTTCGTCATCATGGGCCTCTCGGGTTCCGGTAAATCGACGCTCGTGCGCCTGCTCAACCGGCTCATTGAACCGACGTCCGGCCAGGTCGTGCTCGAAGGCCGCGATATCGCGCCCATGTCCACGCCGGAGCTGCGTGAAGTGCGCCGCAAGAAGATGGCGATGGTGTTCCAGTCGTTTGCGCTGCTGCCGAACCGCACGGTGCTCGACAACATTGCGTATGGCCTCGAAGTCGCGGGCATGAAAAAGTCCGAGCGCTATGCAATCGCTCGCGCCGCGCTCACGCGCGTGGGTCTTGGCTCGTACGAAAAGCTTTTGCCCGGCGAACTCTCGGGCGGTATGCAGCAACGGGTCGGTCTTGCGCGCGCCCTCGCGGTCAATCCTGCCGTGCTGCTGATGGACGAAGCTTTCTCGGCACTCGATCCGCTCATCCGCTTCGAAATGCAAAGCGAATTGCTGCGGCTTCAGAAGGAAGAGCAGCGAACCATCGTCTTCATTTCGCACGATATCGAAGAGGCCATCAAGATCGGCGGCCGTATCGGCATCATGAAAGACGGCTGCCTGATCCAGGTCGGCACGCCGGCTGAACTCATCCAGTCGCCGGCAGACGACTACGTGCGGGACTTTTTCCGTCACGTCGACGTTTCGCGCTTCCTCAAGGCCGACCGCCTGATGACCCGCGTCGAGCGTGGACTCATTGCCGGCGACGTCGGTGCGCCGGCCGAGCGTTACCTCAATCAACTGATCGACAGCGGCGCCGAGTGTGGCTATGTGTGCGATCAAGCCGGCCGCTACCAGGGCTGCGTCACGCCCGCTTCGCTGCACAAGGCGGGCGCCCAACCGCTGCGCGAAGCGCTGCTCAAGGACCTGAGCACGGTCTCGCTGGACACCGACCTGCACGAACTCAGCGCGATCGCATTGAGCCAGCAACACGACGTGCCGGTCACGGACGCGGCGGGCAAGCTCGCGGGCGTCGTGTCGTGCCGAACGATACTCAAACAGGTTATGGAGCGGAGGGCAGCATGAATTCGTCAGGCATCGGCAAGTTCGCAGAGAACGCCGTCAATTTTCTCTTCAATCACTTCCAGGGCGGGTTCAACGCGTTTTCCGCGGCGCTCGGCGCTGTCGTCAAACTGCTCGAGGACGGTCTGGGCGCCATCCCATTCCTCGCGATGCTGGTGTTTCTTGTGGCGTTTGCGTTGTGGCGCCGCGGCATCGCATTCGCGGTGTTCGTCGGCATCGCGCTGATGCTCATTCACTACATGGGGCTGTGGCCGCAAACCGTTGCGACGCTCGCGCTCGTCGTGGCCGCGACGGTGTTCAGTCTGATTGTCGGCGTGCCGCTCGGCATCTGGGGCGCGCGAAACAAGCGCGTGGAAATGATCCTGCGCTCACTGCTCGATTTCATGCAGACCATGCCGGCGTTCGTTTATCTGATCCCTGCCGTGATCCTGTTCGGGCTGGGCCGCGTGCCTGCCGTGATCGCAACGGTCGTGTTCGCCATGCCGCCTGTCGTGCGACTCACGACGCTCGGCATTCGCCAGGTGCGCGAGGAACTGCTGGAAGCGGGCCGCTCGTTCGGCAGCACGGACGCGCAACTGCTCTGGAAAATCCAGCTGCCGAATGCATTGCCGTCCATCATGGCCGGTGTGAACCAGACCATCATGATGTCGCTTTCGATGGTCGTGATCGCCTCGATGATCGGCGCGGGCGGCCTGGGTGAGTATGTGTTGAGCGGCATTCAGCGCCTCGACATCGGCATCGGCTTCGAAGGCGGGCTCGGTGTCGTGCTGCTCGCCATCGTGCTGGACCGCCTGACGGAGACGTTTGGCGCGAAGGCGAAGAAGAGGAGATCTGTCGCGAAAGTGAGCAAGGGCAGCACCACCGAAGCCGCGCATAGCTGACCAGCCGGTTACCTGCAAGTCACAGGCAGGTAACCGTGAAGGAACGGGTAGTTTCCACATCAATACGGAGTACTAACATGATTAGCGATGTTTTCAAATCACTCGTGACGAAGGTTGCGCTATCGACGGTTCTCGCCATGAGTGTCGGCGTCGGGTCTGCCGTGGCCGCGGAGCCGATCAAGATGGCGGTCACGGACTGGGCGGATGTACTCGCCACGGCCAATGTCGCCAAATACGTGCTCGAGACCAAACTGAACCAGCCGGTCAAGTTCGTCAATGCCGATATCGGCATTCAGTTTCAGGGCGTGGCGCGCGGCGACCTCGACATCATGGTGGGCGGCTGGCTGCCGGTGACGCACGCCGTGTACTACGCGAAGTACAAGAACGATCTGGACGATGTCGGCGTGATCTACACGGGCGGCAGAAACGGCTGGGCCGTGCCTGCATACGTGCCGGAGTCCCAGGTTTCGTCGATTTCCGATCTGAACAAGCCGGAAGTCAAGAGCAAGCTCGACGGCACGATTCAGGGCATTGGTCCGGGTGCGGGCCTGATGCAAGCCTCGCAGAAGTCGGTTGAGGCATACAACCTGAACGGCTACAACCTCCAGTCATCGAGCGAAGCCGGCATGCTCGCCGCCGTGTCGCGTGCGTATCAAACGAAGCAATGGGTCGTGGCCACGGTCTGGAGCCCGCACTGGCTTTGGCAGAAATGGCAGATGCGCTATTTGAAGGACCCTAAGGGCACGCTGGGCGGCGAAGAGCAGATTCACGCGTTCGCGTCCAAACAGTTCGCCACGAAGTTTCCCCGCGCCGATGTGTTCTTCAAGCATTTCAAGCTGACGCTGGCGGATGTCGAAGCGATCGAGCTCGAAGGCAACAGCACGAACGACTACGCGAGCGCTGCGAAGAAGTTCGTCGACGCCCACCCGGACAAGCTGAAAGCCTGGCTGCAGCAGTAAGCCGGCGATCCGTATTCAAGGGGCAGGAAGGGCCCGCTGCCCCAGCGATTTTCAAGTTCCAGCAGGGCCTGCAAGACACGATTACTTCCTGGAGTGACCCGTGAGCGAAAACTCGTGCTTCTTTTCTGAAACGCTCCAAAGCCGTGACCCGGTCATCGCATCCGAGATCGCGCTCGAATTGCGCCGCCAGCAAACGCAGATCGAATTGATCGCTTCCGAGAACATTGTTTCGGCGGCGGTGATGGAAGCGCAAGGGACGGTGCTGACCAACAAGTATGCCGAGGGCTACCCGTCGAAGCGCTATTACGGCGGCTGCGAACACGTGGACCGCGTCGAGGCGCTCGCCATCGACCGCGTGAAGGCGCTGTTCGACGCCGAGTACGCCAATGTGCAGCCGCATTCCGGCGCGCAGGCAAACGGTGCGGTCATGCTCGCCCTCGTGAAGCCCGGCGACACGGTGATGGGCATGTCGCTCGACGCGGGCGGCCACCTCACTCACGGCGCGCGACCGGCGCTTTCCGGCAAGTGGTTCAACGCGGTGCAGTATGGCGTGAGCCCGCAGACGTACCGTATCGACTACGACGCGGTGCGCAGACAGGCGCAGGAGCACCGCCCGAAACTCATGATCGCGGGCTATTCCGCGTATCCGCGCGCGCTCGACTTTGCGGCTTTCCGTGAAATCGCCGATAGCGTCGGTGCGCTGCTCATGGTCGACATGGCGCATATCGCGGGCATTGTCGCGGCCGGACGGCACGACAACCCGATCAAGTACGCGGACGTGGTGACGTCGACCACGCACAAGACGCTTCGTGGTCCGCGCGGTGGCTTCATCCTCACCAACAACCCCGACATCGCGAAGAAGATCAACTCCGCCGTGTTCCCCGGCCTGCAGGGTGGTCCGCTCATGCACGTCATTGCGGGCAAGGCGGTGGCGTTCGGCGAAGCGCTGCGTCCGGAGTTCGCGAGCTACATCGACCGCGTGCTGCGCAACGCCGCGGCGCTGGGCAACGTGCTGCAATCGGGCGGGCTTTCGCTCGTCACGGGCGGCACCGACAACCATTTGCTGCTCGTCGATCTTCGTTCCAAACGCATCACGGGCACGCAGGCCGAAAAAGCGCTCGAGCGCGCGGGCATCACCTGCAACAAGAACGGCATTCCGTTCGACACGGAGAACCCGACCGTGACCTCAGGCATCCGGCTTGGCACGCCTGCCGGCACGACGCGCGGATTCGGCACGGCCCAGTTCGAGCAGATTGGCGAAATGATTCTTGAAGTGTTGGCGGGACTCGAGCGCGAGCCCGGCGGCGACGAGCAGGTCGAGCGCGCCGTGCGCAGCCGCGTGAGAGACCTGTGCCACCAGTTCCCGATTTATTCGCACGCCGACGCCCTGGCGTAAGCCAGGCGCTCAGGGCCGCGAATGCAGTGAATATCCGATTATCTGTTTGAAGATTATTGAAGAGAGGAATCAAAATGAGCTTCGAGGGCGTACATACTCCGCTGGTCACGCCGTTTAAAGAGGACGGTGAAATCGACCACGCTTTGCTCGGCAAGCATGCAGCGAATCTCGCAGGCCGCGTAGCGGGCCTTGGAATCGGCGGCACCACGGGCGAATACTATGCGTTGAGCTTCGAGGAACGCGTCAAGACGTTCAACACCGTTGCGGAGGCGGCGGGCGGCAAAACGTATCTGACCGCGGGCATCAACGCGACCACGACGAAGGAGGTGATTCGCCTGGGCCTGGAGGCGAAGCGCGCCGGTTTGTCGTCGCTGCTGGTTGCCGCGCCTTACTACGCGCAGCCGACGCAGGAGGAACTGCTCAGCCACATGCTGAAGGTGGACGACGCGCTCGACATGCCGATCATGCTGTACAACTTTCCGGCCCGCACGGGAACGGAGATCAGCGACGGCGTGCTGGCAACGCTGCTGGAGCGTCCGAACTTTATCGCCATGAAGGAAAGCACCGGCGATATTTCACATCTGCATCATCTCGTCACGCACTTCAAGGACCGCTTGGTGCTCAGTTGCGGCATGGACGACCAGGCGCTCGAATTCTTTGCGTGGGGCGCGAAGAGTTGGGTTGGCGGCGCATCGAACTTCCTGCCGGAAGCGCACACGGCGCTTTTCGACGCGTGCGTCAAACACAACGACTTCGTGCTGGGCCGCCAACTGATGTCGCAATTGCTGCCGGTGCTCGAACTGCTCGAGCGCAGCGGAAAATTCATCCAGTACGTGCGCTATGGTTGCGAACTGGTGGGGCTGCCGGTTGGCGTGGCGCGTGCACCGCTCGGTTCGCTCACGCAAGAGGAACGCAGCGCATTTGCGCAGCTTGTGAAACCGCTCATTCGCAACGCCCAGTAACAACAGAAAATGGTCTCGAACCTGGAATTCGCGCGCTTTCCTGCGCCAGACGGCGTCAACGGGTGGTGGGAAAGTCTCCCGCCAGCGCGGCCTGCCAAAACGGTGTCGGCTGAGCTTCGATACGACTGGGTCGTTGTGGGCGGTGGGATCACCGGGCTTTGTGCCGCGCGGCGGCTTGCCGAGTTGTCGCCCGATGCGTCGATCGCGCTGGTCGAGGCCGATCGCATTGGGCGCACGACGGCCGGACGCAATTCCGGATTCTTCGTCGATTTGCCGCACGACATCAGCAGTGAAAGCTATTCGCGCAGCGTCGCGGAGGACAAGGCCGACGTGCGTTTCCAGCGGCACGGCATCGACTACGTGCGCTCGATCGTACGCGTGCACAACATCGACTGCGATTGGCGCGACGACGGTAAATTCCACGCCAGCGTCAACAAGAAAGGGCTCGACGCGCTAAAGCATTTTGCGCAGGGGCTGACGCGCATCGACGAAGCATTCGAATGGCTCGATCAACCCGCCATTCGTGCGGTGACCGGCACGGACTTTTACCAGGGCGCGCTATTCACGCCGGGATGCAGCACGGTGCAGCCGGCGGCGCTCATGCGAGGACTGGCGGCTACGCAACCGGAAAACGTCACGGTGTTCGAAATGAGCGCGGTGACGCAGGTCGAGCAGCGCGGCAACGAGAAAGTCCTGCATTTCGCCCGGGGAAAGATCGTCGCCAAACAGGTGATTCTCTGTACGAACGCGTACGCGGCGACGTTCGGTATTCACCCCAATGGCTTGCTGCCCGTGTACACGTTTGCGTCGATGACTCGTGTCATGAATGCCGCCGAGGTTGAAAAGCTGGGCGGCACGCGATCGTGGTCGCTGATTCCGGCGGACCCCATGGGCACGACGGTGCGCCGTCTGGCCACGGACCGTATTTGCGTGCGCAACCATTTCGCGTTCAGGCCCGGGTTGCAGGTCTCGGAATCCGATCTCGCGAAGGCGAAAGCGCTGCATCAACGCTCGTTCGACCGCCGGTTCCCCATGCTCAAGGGTGTCGAACTCGAGTACACGTGGGGCGGTCCGTTGTGTCTTTCGGCGAACAACGGCGCGCTATTCGGTCGCCGCGACGACGGCATCCTGGAAGCGGTGGGATGCAATGGCCTCGGGCTGAGCAGAGGGTCTTCGTCGGGCAAGCTGATCGCCGAATATGCGCTAGGCCAGACCAACGATCTGATCCAGCAGCTTCTGAAGCAGCCGCACCCGCGTTCGCTGCCGGTTCGGCCGATCGTCGACATGGCGGTGTCGGCGACGATCTGGGCGAAGGAAATGTCGGCGGGAGCCGAGCTTTAATTAACCAAGGACACGAGATGACGACGCATCAAGAGTGGAAGCAGAAAGCAGCGGCACTATCGCTCGACGGACGGGCATTCATTGCCGGAGAGCGGTGTGGATCGGCATCGAGCGAAACGTTCGCCACCCTCAATCCCGCATCGGGCCAGGTGCTCGCGGAAGTGGCGAAATGCGGCGAAAAGGATGTGGACCACGCAGTTGCGGCCGCGCGCAATGCATTCGAATCCGGCGTGTGGTCGAAGGCTGCGCCGGCGCATCGCAAGGCGGTGCTGCTTCGCCTCGCGCAACTGATCGAATCGCATACGGACGAACTGGCGCTGCTCGAAGCGCTGGAAGCGGGCAAGCCGATCAGCGAATGTCTCGCGCTTGATATTCCCGAGTCGGCAGCTTGTATTCGTTGGCATGCCGAAGTGACGGACAAGCGTTACGACGCGCTGTCGCCTTCCGGCGCGGATGTCGTCAGCATGATTACGCGCGAGCCGATAGGCGTAGTGGGCGCGGTGCTGCCGTGGAATTTCCCCGCGCTGATGCTGGCCTGGAAAATCGGGCCGGCTTTGTCGGTCGGCAATAGCGTGATCGTGAAGCCGGCGGAGCAAACGTCACTCTCTACGCTGCGCATTGCCGATCTCGCTCTCGAAGCGGGCGTGCCCGCGGGCGTATTCAGCGTCGTCACGGGCTTTGGGGAAAGCGCGGGACAGGCGCTGGGCCGCCATCCCGATGTTGACCTCGTTGCGTTCACCGGGTCGACGGCGACCGGCAAGCGCTTTCTGCATTATTCCGCGGATACCAATCTGAAGCGGGTGCTGCTCGAATGCGGCGGGAAGAACCCCCAGGTGATTCTGCCCGATGTCGCGAATCTCGATGCGGTCGCCGAACAGGCTGTTGCCGCGGCATTCTGGAACATGGGGGAAAACTGCAGCGCCGGCTCGCGCATTCTCGTGCCTTCGAGCAAGCGGGCGGAACTGGTGGAGAAAGTCCAGGCCGTACTGGCGGGCTGGAGGACCGGCGATCCGCTCGACCCCGACGTCAAGCTTGGCGCGCTCATCGAGCAGAAGCACTACGAGAAAGTGCTCGCGCACATCGAGAAAGCGAAGGAGCAGGGCGCGCGCGCGGTGTGCGGCGGGCGTGCCGCGCTAACCGAAACGGGCGGATGGTTCGTCGAGCCCACGATCTTCGATCAGGTCACGCCGGACATGGCCATCGCGCGGGAAGAAGTGTTCGGGCCTGTCGTGTGCTTTATCGAATACGACGATGTGGAAGACGCCATTCGCATCGCGAACGACACGTGCTACGGTCTGGCCGCTTCGTTGTGGACGGATAACGTGAACAGTGCGCATAAGGTCGCTTCGCGTATCCGCGCAGGCACGGTCACGGTAAACTGTTTCGGCGAAGGTGACCTTTCGACGCCATTCGGCGGATTCAAGCAATCGGGCTTTGGTGGGCGCGACAAGTCTGTCTATGCACACGACCAGTATTGCGAGCTAAAGACCACCTGGCTGAAGCTGGCGTGAATGGGTAGCGATAAAGCGGGAGAGCGGGCCGTCAGGCCCGTGCACACACGATGAAGGGGGAGCGGGTTGTTGGCGGAACGTAAGCCACGGTATGAACCACATCACTTGCCACCGGGAATACGGACTCGCACACTATTCTCATCCGAATCCCTTTATGGTTCGTGGCGCGCTTGAACGCGCCATGCGGGCACCCGTTTAAAGAGCGCAAGCCATGTTAAAGAAGCAGCTATTCGCAGACAGACTCCTCGCCCAGATGCCGTCGCTGCGGGCGCTCCGGTGCTTCGTGACCGCGGCGCGCTACGAAAGCTTCACCCAGGCGGCGGAGGTGCTTTGCGTCACGCAGGCCGCAATCAGCAGACAAATCAAGGAGCTGGAAGATTCGCTCGATGTCGCGCTGTTCGAGCGCACCGGCCGGCATATCGCGCTGACCGATGCGGGACGCATCCTGTACAACGCGTCGTACCTCTCCATCATGAATATCGCCGAGGCGGCGGAGGCAGTGCGCCGCACGGACCGGCACGCGTTGACGATTTGCGTCTCCCATACGTTCTCGGCCCTGTGGCTGTCGCAGCGCCTGCCGGCGTTTCGCGAGCGCTTTCCAGAGATCCAGCTGAATGTGATGGTCACCGAGCACTTCATGGAGTTGGACGAACTCATGGAGCCCGACATCATCATCACGAAGAATCCACCGCGTGAGCCGGAATACGAGGTGGAGCCGTTATTTCATGATGTCGTCTACCCGGTTTGCAGCCCGACGTTTTACGACCGGCATTTTCGCGGCAAGAAACTCAAGCCGCTCGATCTGCTTTCGCAACCCACGTTGAATCTTTCGTTGCTCGGGCGCGCCCAGGTTTGTGAACACGTGGACTGGCGCGTGTGGCGCAACTGGTTTCAGCAGGGCGACGGCACGGACATGCTGACTGAAAACAGACATCTGGAGAGCAACGACTATCGGCTTCTGGTCGCGCAGGCGGAAGCCGGCGAAGGCACGCTGCTGGGCTGGCACCACTTACTCCACCACCAGGTCGAGCAAGGCCGCCTGATACGGCCAGTGCCCGATGCGCTCGTCTTTAGAGACCGCTACCACTATTTGATTACGCACCGGAACGCGCGGCCACGCACCGAGTATCTGCAGTTTCGAAACTGGCTGACCGAAGAAGCCGGCACAATGATGCGCGACTGGCTCGACGCCGGCGTTGCGGTCACAGGCTAACGGGTAGCGGATAACAGCCTTCGACCGTATCGATTGTTTGATATGTATTTGCACAGGCGGCCCCATGGTTCACCCCACGATTGACAGCGAAGCGACAGCCGCAAGGCGGCTGCGTTTCGGGATCGTGCTATTGCCCAACTTCACGTTGACCGCCTTTTCCGGCTTCGTCGACCTGCTCAGGCTCGCAAGCGACGAAGGCGACATGAGCCGGCCGGTGCGGTGCTCATGGACCATCGTCGGCGAAAATCTCGTCCCCGTTCGCGCGAGCTGCGGCATCCAGATCACACCGTGGACGACCTTCGAGGAGGCCGAGGCGTTCGACTATGTCGTGATCGTAGGCGGACTGCTGCATTCGGGGCCGCCTGCCAGCGACGCGACACTCGCCTTCATTCGCGCCATGGCCGAGACGCCGGCCACGCTCGTCGGACTCTGCACCGGGGCATTCGCGCTCGCGAGAGCCGGCGTGATGAACGGATATCGCATATGCGTGAGCTGGTTCCACTACTGGGATTTCGTGGAGCGTTTCCCGCAAGTCGATGAGCGTGACCTCGTTGCCGACCGGCTCTTTGTGATCGACAGAAGGCGCATTACGTGTTCGGGCGGCCGTGCGTCGATCGACGTTGCCGCGGCTATTCTGCTGCGCCATGTCGAGGCCACCATCGTGCGCAAGGCGCTGCGTATTCTGCTCGTGGACGATGCGCAAAAAGGCAATGCGCCGCAACCGCATCCTCCGGGTCTCGAGCCCGCTACGCATCCGAAGGTCAGGCGCGCGATTCTGCTGATGGAGCAGCACGTGGGCCAGCCGCTGAGTCTGCCGGATCTGGCCCATCGGCTCGATGTTTCGGTGCGCCAGCTCGAACGCCTTTTCACGACGGAGACCGGCAAATCTCCGGGCGCATACGCGCGGCAGATTCGCCTGCGCATGGCGTCGTGGCTGTTGACGAGTTCGGACCGCACCGTTGCGGATATTGCGTCGTCATGCGGTTTTTCCGACGCTTCGCACCTCGGCCGCGAGTTCCGCAAGGAGTTTGGCGCGTCGCCCAACGAATATCGCACGACGCGGCTGCCGAGTTCGCATGAGGCGCTACTGGGCACGCCGGAGCCGGATACGCCGTTGCCTGCTGACTATGTCGAGGCACCCGCTCAGCAACTGGGCGCGCCGTAACAAGCGCGACGTGCGGCGCTGAATGCCGCACGTCGGGCCGGGCCCGCGTCAAGCCAACGCTTTGGCGTGATACGCCATATGCTCGCCGATAAAGCTGGCGATGAAGTAGTAGCTGTGGTCGTAGCCTTCGCGAACGTTGAGATGCAGCGGATGTCCCGCTTTCTCGCAGGCCGCCTGCAGCAGTTCCGGCCGCAACTGCGTGCTCAGGAAATCGTCGCCGCCGCCTTGCTCCACGAGCAGCGGCAGCTTTTCGCTCGCGCTTTTGCCCCCGTTAGCGACCAGATCCACGGCGTCATACTGCTGCCACGTTGCGCGGTCGTCGCCAAGATAGGCGGCAAGCGCCTTTTGTCCCCACGGCACCCGGCTTGGCGCGACGATTGGCGAGAACGCGGAGACGCTGCGATAACGGCCCGGATTGCGCAGCGCAACGACCATTGCGCCGTGCCCGCCCATCGAGTGCCCGCTGATCGAGCGTGCGTCGCTTGCCGCAAACCCGGCCTCGACAACGGCCGGCAATTCGGTGACCACGTAGTCGTACATGCGGAAGTGCTTCGCCCACGGTTCGCGCGTGGCGTTCACGTAGAAGCCTGCACCCTGGCCGAGATCGTAGTCGGGTGAATCGGCCACGTCGCTGCCGCGCGGACTCGTATCTGGCGCGACGACGATGATCCCGTGTTGCGCCGCGTAACGTTGCACGCCGGCCTTGGTGATGAAGTTTTGTTCGGTGCAGGTGAGGCCCGAAAGCCAGTACAGCACGGGGCATTTCTGCCCGCGCAACGCGGCCTCGGGCAGATAGATACCAAACTTCATTTCGCCGCCGACGGTGGAAGAGGCGTGCTTCCACACCTCCTGGCTGCCGCCGTGGCTGACGTGTTTTTCAATGCGCTCCATAAGCGTTTCAGGCCTCCCGGTAAGTGCCTTTGGCCTTCGCGGCCTGGGTGGAGAGAAGATCCATGAGCGTGGGGCTCAGGCAGTCGTACGGCTCGAGGCCCTTGTCGCGCAGCGTTTGGCGCACGTCGGCCATGGCCGAAGGCGGCGTGCCGCTCTCGATGATCGAGGAGACGAAGGCCGCAAAGCCGGGGCCGTCCCAGCCCGCTTCCTTCGACAGCTCGGTGTGAATGAAGTCGAGCCCGTAGAACGCGTGATCCTTGTTCTCGATGCGGCCATACAGATGCGTGCCGCAGCCGGTACAGGCATGGCGCCGGATCGTGGCCTTCTCGTCCACGACCTTCAGCTTTTCCCCGTGCGCCGTGACCGTCAACTTGTCGCGCGGCACGACGCCGACGACGGAAAACAGCGCGCCTGCGGGCTTCCAGCACTGGGTGCAGCCGCAGGCATGGTTGAACAGGACCTGCGAGTCGATGCGGACTTCGACCGGGTCTTGTGCGCACTGGCAGCGCAGCGTGCCGCCTGCGAAATTCTCGGCGCCTTTCTGAATGCCGCGATCAACCGTTGGGTGAATAGCTGAGGCCATGGTCTCTCTCCTTCCTTGCGTGTCAGTAATGAACGACGGTCCGGATCGATTTGCCCTCGTGCATCAAGTCGAACGCTTCGTTGATGCCCGAAAGCGGCTTTGTGTGCGTGACGAACGGCGCGAGCTGGATCTTGCCTGCCATCGCGTCTTCGACCATGCCCGGCAACTGCGAGCGGCCTTTCACGCCGCCAAAGGCCGTGCCCAGCCAGCGGCGGCCGGTCACGAGCTGGAACGGGCGCGTGGAGATCTCCTGACCCGCGCCCGCCACGCCGATCACGACCGACTGGCCCCAGCCGCGGTGCGCGCATTCGAGCGCCGCGCGCATGACGTTGACGTTGCCGATACATTCGAAGCTGTGATCCACGCCCCAGCCCGTCATGTCGACGATCACCTGCTGAATGGGCTTTTCGTGATCCTTGGGGTTCACGCAGTCGGTGGCGCCAAAGGCGCGCGCCAGATCGAATTTGCCCGGATTGGTGTCGACGGCGATGATGCGGCCGGCCTTGGCGAGCTTCGCGCCCTGGATCACCGCCAGTCCGATGCCGCCCAGACCGAATACGGCGACGGTATCGCCTTCCTGCACCTTGGCGGTGTTCTTCACCGCGCCCAAACCCGTGGTCACGCCGCAGCCGAGCAGGCACACTTGCTCGGGATTGGCTTGCGGGTTGATCTTGGCGAGTGACACTTCGGCCACCACGGTGTACTCGCTGAACGTGGAGCAGCCCATGTAGTGGTAGAGGGGCTGGCCGTTGTAGCTGAACCGGCTCGTGCCGTCGGGCATCACGCCCTTGCCCTGGGTCGCGCGCACGGACACGCACAGATTGGTCTTGCCGCTCTTGCAGAAGAGGCACTCGCCGCATTCGGCGGTGTAGAGCGGGATCACGTGGTCGCCGGGCTTCACGCTGGTCACGCCTTCGCCCACTTCCACGACGATCCCGGCGCCTTCGTGGCCGAGCACGACGGGGAAGAGGCCTTCGGGGTCGTCGCCCGAGAGCGTGAAGGCGTCGGTGTGACAAACGCCGGTATGCGTGATCTTCACCAGCACCTCGCCCTTGCGGGGCGGTTCGACGTCGATCTCGACGATCTCGAGGGGCTTGCCCGGCGCAAACGCTACTGCAGCACGCGATTTCATAGTAGTCCTGTAAAAAAAGGGTTCAGCCAAATCGGGGCGGGAAAACCCGCGGTGAGTTAGCGTAAGTAGGTTCGAACGAGGGTCACGACGTCGTCGATCGATCCCGGAGATTCCGCTGATCCTGCAAGGTGGGTGAACTCTTCGCGCAGGTGGCTTTCGAGCACACCGGCCATCACGCCATTGATCGCGCCGCGAATCGCCGCCAGTTGCTGGAGCACGGGCGCGCAGTCGGCGCCTTCCTCCAGCGCGCGCTCGAGCGCGTCCAGCTGGCCGCGAACCCGGCGCACGCGCGTGAGCACGCGCTTCTTTTCTTCGGGGGAATGAGGCATGACCGCATCGATAATGGGGATACTGTGGGGCAGTATAGGGCAATACTGCTGGGGAGTATACGTTTGCATCGATTTTGCTGCTGGAATGCCAGTTGAATAGCGGGGCTGTTCCCGCAGGGCATGCGGCGCATAATGGACGCGCGTACCGCCCGAGGAGGCGACTCATGGCGACGAAGCGAACAAGAAGCCAGAAAAGAGAGCACGACCCCGCGGCGCCCAGGCAGATCGCGCTGGCGTTGCAGGGCGGCGGGATGCACGGCGCGTTCACATGGGGTGTGCTCGACCGCCTGCTCGAAGACGAACGGCTCGCGATCGAAGGCGTGAGCGCGACCAGCGCCGGCGCCATGAACGGCGCGGTGCTTGCGTATGGGCTCATGAAGGGCGGTGTGGGCGGCGCGCGCGAGGCGCTCGATCGCTTCTGGCATGCGGTTGCCGAGTCGGCCGAACGCTACAACCCGCTGCGCTGGGTGCCGTGGCTCAAGGGCTCGCACAGCTTTGGGCTCGATCATTCGCCGCTCTATGCGGTTGCCGACATGATGCTGCGCGTGTTTTCGCCTTATCAGTTCAATCCGGGCAACCTGAACCCGTTGCGCGAGGTGCTGGAAAGCCAGGTCGACTTTGCCGCGCTGCGCAAGGCCTGCCCCATTTTGCTGTACCTGTGCGCGACCAACGTGGAGACGGGCAAGATACGCCTCTTCACGGGTGAGGATATCTGCGCGGACGCCGTGCTCGCCTCAGCATGCGTGCCAACGCTGTTCCATGCCGTCACGGTCGCGGGTGAGCACTACTGGGACGGCGGCTATATGGGCAACCCGGCCATTTATCCGCTGATCTATCACTGCAAGACGCGCGACGTGGTGATCGTCCACATCAACCCGCTCGTGCGGCCAGGTGTGCCGGTCACGGCGGCGGACATTCTGAACCGCATCAGCGAAATCAGTTTCAACTCGTCGCTCATGCGCGAAATGCGTGCCATTGCCTTCGTGACGGAGTTGATCCAGCAACACAAACTCGCTCAGGACGAAATGAAGGAAATGCTGATCCATTCGATCCGCTCCGACGCCGCCATGTGTGCGCTCAGCGTGTCGAGCAAATACAACGCGGATTGGGATTTTCTGTGCGAGCTGCGCGACAACGGCCGCAAGGAAGCCGACGCGTGGCTCACGCAGCATTATGCGGATATCGGTCAGCGCTCGAGCATCGACATTCGCAAGGAATTTCTCTGAAAATCGCGCAGTGCGCAAAGGAGCAGCGGTGAACAGCACGCAGGAACGCTTCGTCGCGTTATGGTCGCGCAGTGGGGGCGCGAACGCGGAGAGCGTCTGCGCCGATCTCGTGCGCCGCTATGGGGAACCGGGGCGCCACTATCACACGTTGCAGCACGTGCGCCGTTGCCTGCGCGATTTCGATCTGGCGCGCGAGGTCATTGCGCATGGCGATCTCGTGGAACTCGCGTTGTGGTGCCACGATGTGATCTATGTTCCGGGCGCGAGAGATAACGAACAGCGCAGTGCGGACTGGCTTCGGCGCTGCGCCGCCAATCGCATTGCGGCATGCGAGCGCATTTGCGAGGCGATTCTCGCGACCTGCCATCACCGCGTTCCCGATGATCTCGATGCGTGCTTCGTCTGCGACATCGATCTCGCGTCACTCGGCGCGCCGCGCCGCCAGTTTTGCGACAACGGTGTGCGCTTGAGAGCCGAGCGCCCGGACCTCGACGAGCACGCGTACGCCATGCAGGAGCGAAAGTTGTTGCAAGGCCTGCTTGCGCGGCCGCGCATTTACCTGACCGATTACTTTCATTCACAGTGCGAGGCGGCGGCACGCGAGAATCTCACGTGGCGCCTCGCGCAGCCTCTGCCGGGCGCTGCGTTATGAAGTCAGGTACGCAATTCAGGATTTCCTGACCCAAAATTCAGCAAACCCCCGCGCCAATTTACGGCTTAATCGCATTTAGCCGTGTCGCACCCATGCCGTTATGTCAGTCATGATGCAAACGAGCGAGAGCACCGTATGCGTATCCATCCTGCGAACCTGGAACACGTGTGATCATGACCGGTAGCAAAGACATGCTGAGCGTGCTCAGGTCGCAAGTGGCGGAAACGACCATCAAGATCTCGCAGCTCGCGGCCAGGTCGCTGGTCATGCAAAAATTCATCGAGCTGGCGTTGCCGAAACTGACACCGGCGCAATGCGGCGAGATCCAGGGGGCGCTCAGGCAAGTGCTCGAAGACGTCATGTCGGTGATGGACGATGTCGCGCTTCCCGGCGCCTATCACGCCGCGTTTCTCGACAAGACCAACGAGATGCTGCGTGCGCTCGAAAAGCACCAGGCAGATGAGTCATAGCTACCTGAGTTCGTTGTCCGCGGGCAGGTCGCGGCTAACGACATCTTGCGTTTCGCTGAATACGATACGAACCCTCGAACCCGTTCCGTCCCGGCTTTCGATATGAAACTGCGCGCCGATCATTCGCGCGCGCTCCTGCATGCCCTGCAGCCCATACGAATTGCCGCGGATCGCGTTCGCCACATCGAACCCGTTTCCGTCGTCGTGAACCTCGAGTTCGAAATGATGGTGGGTGCAACGCAGGACGACTTCGGCACGCGAGGCCTGCGCGTGCCGGCTGACGTTGGTGAGCGCCTCCTGCACGATGCGGAAAACAGCGGTGGCGCGGTCGTCGCTCACGGAAGGTTCACGGCCTTCGAGCCGGAACGTGCAAACCGTTGCATTGTGGCGGGTGAAGTCCTGAACGAGCCATTCGAGCGCGGAAAGGAGTCCGAAGTTCAGTGCGGCCGGCCGCAGGTGACTCGCGACGTTGCGCACGATGTCGATGGTCCGCTCGGCCAGGCTTCCGATATCGCCGACCTTTTGTTTCCACTCGGCGCCCTGACTCAGCGCGAGCTTGAGCAAAGCAACGTTGATCTTGATGGCGGTGAGCAATTGCCCCAGTTCGTCGTGGATGGTCATGGCGATCTGCCGCCGCTCTTCTTCGCGGATCGATTCCTGATGGGACGAGAGCTGCCGCAGCTGTTCGCGCGAATGCCGCAGCAACTGCTCGGTTCGCGTGCGTTCGCGAACTTCCTCCTCGAGTTGATCGCGATGGCGCGTGAGTATCTCCATTGCGTGCTTGCGCCCGGAGATATCGGTCAGCTGCCCTTCGAGGCATTGTGGTCCCGCTCCGTCGTAGCGTATGCCGCGGGCGTTGAGCTGGCACCACACCGTGGTGCCGTCGGCGCGAGTCAGTTCGATTTCCATCCCCGCGATCTTGCCGGCGATCTGCAGCATGGCGAACAGTTGCGTCGTGTTTTCGCCGGAGAATGACGACGGGGCATGCACCGCGCACGCGTTATCGCCAAGCGCTGCCTTCATGCCCTGTACGTCGCGATAGCCGAGCAGTTGAGCCATCGCGGGATTGGCGTCGCGCAGCTTGCCATGGCGATCGAGTACGAAGAAGCCTTCGAGTGAGTGCTCAATGATGCTGCGGTATTTGCGCTCGCTCTCTCTGAGCGATGCGGTCGAATCGCTCAGGCGTTCGGCCATCACGTTCACGCGCGCCGCCAGCCGGCCAAGTTCGGCACTCGATTCGATTGCGCACCGGCTGTCCAGATCGCCGCTTGCGATGCGGTCGACCATGTCCTCCAGGCGCCGGATGGGTTCGCGCACCAGGTGCTTGATCAGCAGAAAGGTCGTGGCGTACACCACGGCGAGCACGAGCGCGAGGGTGCCCAGCACCGCCGCGCGTGCGGTCGCGAATCCCCGGTCGGCAGCGGCTCTCGTCAATACCACGCGCACTTCGCCGATCTTTTCGGGCGGCGCGTTGCCGGGCGGCGTGAATTCGATCGGCCGCACGCGAACCACGCGCGCCCGCGGGTCGGGCATCGGCGCGTTGCTCGCGTCGGCGAGCACGCCATAATTGATCGCGGTAACGGTGAAGCTCACCACCTCGGGATTCGGTTTCAGCACGTTCAGTTGCCGCGCAATCGCCTCGCGATCGACATTCCATAGCGGCTGCGCAAGCGATTGACTCAGCAGATCGGCAATGCGGTTCGCGCGATCGTCGAGTTCCGCAATCCGGCGTTCGCGCGCATGCTCGAGCAGGAAGAAAGCCGACGTGCCCGCCACCAGCGTACAGAGCACCAGCAGCGAGAGCACGAGTTGCGCGTGCAGGCTGCGTGGAAAGCGTAATCGGGAAAGGGCCTGCAAAGGGGCTTGAAGCGGGGTTTGCAACATCAGGCGGCCTTTGAAGCGGAATTGAGCAGGGCGTCGAGATCGAACGTGTAGGCGCCTGTGCGCCGACTTTGAAGGCGTGAAAAGCCGCTGAAATCGAGGGCCGTGCGGCCTTGAAATGCAATCTCGGCATAACGCTGCGCGTCGCTGCCGTCTAGCACTTTCAGATAGTCGAGCCGCTGACGCGGTCCGCCGACTTGCGCAAAGTCCGCGCCGTAGTGGTAGTCGTGAAGGAGGACCATCGCGCAGGCGCCGATGAACTGGTCCCCCGCCACGATCGCCGCCAGCTCGCCGCGCACGACCGACGCCACAGCTTCGGGCAGTGCGCCCAGGCCACCAACGATGGTCGAAAGATGCCGTTCCTGCACCGCGCTCAATGCGCCAAGCGTCATCGAATCGTTGGCAGCCCAGAGGATGTTGGCGTCCGGATAGCGCGAGAGCAGCACACGTGCCTTGTCGCGCCCGTCGGAAAAACTCCAGTCGCCATAGACAAGCTGGTCGATACGGTCCTGCGGCCGGCGCGCCAGCGCGGCTTGCACGCCCGCGGCGCGCTGCGCCGAAACAGGCGTGGCGGGGTCGCCCGTAATGCCGATCACGCGTGCTGGCGCGCTGCCGTTCAAACGGCTCAGGTAGTCCATGAGCCGAAAGCTTCCGCGCTCGGCATCGGCGGTGACGGTGCCGATCCAGTTCGCGATCCGGCCGCGCTCGTTGCCCGTTTGCGCGCGCTGGGCCTCGGTCAGATCGTTGTGGATCAGCAGCACCCTGGCTCGCGAGCGCGCCAGCGTTTGCAGCATCTGGGGCGCGGCCATCTTCTCGTTGACGATCACCACATAGTCGGGGGCGGCCGAACGCGCGGCCACCGCTTCGGCCTGGCGCAGCATCAGCAGATGATCGCGCTGGGCGTAAAGCACTTCCAGCTGCATGCCGAAACGTCTTGCCGTCGTGGCCATGAAGCGCGACACGAGTTGCCAGTGCTGGCCTGTATCGTGTTCCACGCTTTCGCCCGGATTCAGAAATACGACGCTTGCCGGCGGGCGGTTGACTGGCAACGCCATGGTCGAGCGCATCGTCATGAGGCTCGCGCCTATGCCGACGCATTGCGCGATCATCTGTCTTCTGTTCATACGAAATCAGCGTATGCCATGCGCGGCATTGTGTGGAACGGAAGGGGCGGTCGCGCGCAGCATAGCGCGACGTAATCTCGCCGACAATCCGCTTTACTTCGGGCGAGCGTCATAATCGAACGCGGAGATTCAAGGGCGCGATTGGCGATCGCAGCCTGATGTTCAGGATTTCCTGACACGAAATTCAGCATTCCCCTTGGCCGTTTGCAGTCGTGGACGACAGCACGCGATCATTGGCGGGCTCATCATGACGTCAGCACATTTCGAAGCGGCAGAGGCGACGCGCGATGATTTCCGAGTGGGGCGACGGTCTGGCGCGCGTTCAGGACGTGAACACGATCTGCACGCGGCTGTTCGATACGTGGTGCGAATCGCGCAATCTCACACCGTTGGCTTATCTGATGCACTGCTGGCCGCTGCTGGACAGCCGGGCCGGCACGCTACGTCGTTTGCAGGAAAGCATGAAAGACTTGCGCCGCAATCATGCGGACAAACTCGATCTGTATGCGTTGTCCGCGCTTGGCGAACTCGCTCGCAGTCTCGATGAACTGATCGACCGTGCGGAAACCTCCATGCGTCAGTCGTTCGCCACGTAGCGCACGCAGGGTTAGCGGGGGCGGGGCGACGTATTACCTGCATACGTGAGAAAGGGTTGCCGAAGGGCCATGGCTTCGGCAGCGAGGACAATACAAAGGAACCAGGGCCGGAGCGACCGTGGGCATGATGACTGATTCGCAGGCCACGACAGCGAGCCTCTGCACGATTCTGGTTGCAGGCGCTACGCCGAACGAGACCCGTTTGATCGCCGATCATCTCGTATGGGAAGGCTTTCAGGTGCTCGCGGCGAACAACGGCCTCGAAGTGCTGGAGCGCTCGTGCATGTCCCAGCCTCAACTGATTTTGCTCGATGCAGAGGCCGCCTGCGTGAGCGCCCTGGCCACCTGCCGCAGCCTGAAGTCGGACGAGCGCACGCGCGATATTCCGGTGCTGCTCATGATGCCGGCAGGCAATCGTCGAGACCTGGCCGATGGGTTCCGGGCCGGCGCAGCCGACCATGTACGCAAGCCCGTGCACGTCGAAGCACTGATGGCCAGCGTGCGCACGCATATCGCGTTGCGCTCGGCCCACCAGCGGATCGCAATACAGCAGCGCCGCCTGCAGGCGTGCGAAACGCGCTTTCGCGCCATCGTCGAATCGGGCCCGGTGGCGATGGGCATCACCTCGATGCCCGACGGCCATCTGCTCTATTCGAACGCGCGGTTTCGCGAGTTGTTTCGCGTGGATGAAGCGGCGTGCGCGACCGTCAATATTGTCGACTTCTACGTCGATCCGAAGGATCGCGACCGGCTGGTGCGCTGTCTCGCCGCGCAAGGCAGCTTCGGCGACGCGGAGGTGAGACTGCGCCGTCCAGACGGGACGCAGTTCTGGGCCATGGCCACAGCGCGGTTGTCCAACTACGACGGCGCGCCCGCCATTTACGTGGGCCTGCATGACATTTCCGGCCGCAAGCGCGTGGAGGACGAACTCGTGCGCGCGCGCGAGCAGCAGCGCGCACTGTCGGCCTATCTGGAAGGGATGCGCGAAGACGAACGCAAGCGCAGCGCGCGGGAGATCCAGGACGAACTGGGCCAGTTGCTCACCGCGCTGAAAATGGATGTCTCGCTGTTGAGGATGCGGCTCACCGACGATCCCGAGGCGATCGGCCGGGCTGACGACATGCGCGAACTGGTCGAAGGCACGATCTGGATGGTCCGCAACGTGGCCAGCCACCTGCGGCCCGCCGCGCTCAATTTCGGCCTTGTTTCGGCGCTCGAATGGCTGACCGGTCAATGGAGCCGGCACAACGCCATTCCTTGCGAACTGCACATTTCGAGTGGCGAGCCCGCGTTGCCGGACACTCAGGCCACGGCGCTCTTTCGCATCGTGGAGGCCGCATTGACGAACGTCGCGCGCCACGCGGCGGCGCAGCGCGTCGAGGTCACGCTCATCGCAGGGCCCGGTTCGCTCGACTTGCGTGTTCGCGACGATGGCCGTGGATTCGACGTAGCGGCCGCGTATGCGAAGTATGCTTACGGTCTGCTTGGCATGACCGAGCGTGCGAGGCTGATTGGTGGTACGTTGAGAATCGACAGTCAGCCTTGCAAAGATCCCACCATTGGCATTGCGTCCGGCACCACGATTTCGATTCATGTTCCGCTCGAAAACAACCATGATCAGGATACTTATCGCCGATGACCATGCCATCGTGCGTGGCGGACTCAAGCAGATCCTCGCGACGACTGCCGACATGGTCGTGACGGCGGAGGCCGGGCAGGGTTCGGAGGTGATCGAAAAGCTGCGGACCTGTGAGATCGACCTGTTGCTGCTGGACATGACGATGCCGGGCATCAGCGGCGTCGATCTCATCCGCCGCGTGCGCGCCGAGGAACCCGCGTTGCCGGTGCTCGTGCTCAGCATCCATAACGAAGCGCAGGTCGCGTCGCGCGCGCTGCGGGCGGGCGCCACGGGCTATGTGACAAAAGACAGCGATCCCGACGTGCTGCTGGCCGCGATTCGCAAGCTCGCGGACGGCGGGCGCTTTATCGACCCGAAGCTCGTCGACGCCATGGTGTTCGAGAAGCACTCGGGCGACGTGCCTCCACACGAGGTGCTCTCCGACCGCGAATTCCAGGTGCTGCAAATGCTCGCGTCGGGCAAGAGCATCAACGACATTGCCGACGCGTGCGCACTCAGCGCCAAGACGATTAGCACGCACAAGATGCGGCTCATGCAAAAGCTCGGCCTGGGCAATAACGCCGAGGTGATCCGCTATGCAATCCGGCACGGTCTGGTTGGCGAGTAGACGGCGGCCATGCGCGGCGAGAAGGAAATCCTGACAAACGAACCAGCCATTCCCGAGGGAACTATCTACCCGTCCCGATGGCGCAGGTTTAGCGGCTGCCTACGATGATTTCACGTGAAGCGTGGGGGGAAAGCGATGGCGGTGCGGCAGTCGTTAGGGGCAGCGGTCGTGAAGTGGCTGAACCCCACCAGCAGACAGTGCGGGTCGTGACGGTGCATCGCGCGCCGTCCGGGCGGATTGCGAGCGTGTTCATCGAGGCGCAGACAACGGACGGGCCACGCGCGCTGTTTTTCTTCCGCCATCCCGACCGTGGGTGGCAAGTGTTTCCCCCGGACGCGCTGCGTCCTTCGATGGGGTGGCGCGCGGAGTGACAGGAAATTAGCGGCAGTTGAGCCGCGAGCGGAGATTGCGCATGGAAGAGATCGCGCCGGACGAATTGCCGTCCCAATACGAAACGAAACTCCGCGACTGGATGAGCAAGTGGTACGACCACGCTGTAGCGCAAGGGCTCGTGCGTCCGCCGTTCCTGCTCGACGACGCCAAGGCCGAGCGCCTCGAAGGCTATTTCGTTGCCGGGCTGACACCCTCGGAGGGTGCGCAGGCCTTCTTTGGTCCTGCGCACTGACGCCTTTGTGATGTGGCGTTGCGCTCAAGCGCCTGCGTGCAGACGCTCGTCGTTGAGCCGGTCCAGCAAGTGCCGAAGGCGGCAGGCCTGGGCGGGCATGATCTCCGGCGTGGACGCGATTCGCTGGACGCGCGCGAGCCAATAGCGGCGGCCGAACACGGCGATGTTGTCATCGACGGTGATGGCGGTTTCCAGGTGCGTGATGGCCGCATCGAGGTTTTTCGCCGTATAGGCACTTTGTCCCCGAGCCCCGCTTTTAGCGTCCTCGCGTGTCGTCACGCCTGTCACATCTGGATTGACGGACTGTGGTCGCTGGAATGTTTCTGGTTCAATTGCAATTATCATTATTTTGCCTTGCCGTCGAATATCTCTGCCGTGCGCGCGCGAATTACGTTTTGCGATTTGCATCGCGACCCCGTCGTGATTTCGATGCGCGCGTGTTGCCGTTCATTCCGGTCCCGAATACCGGAACTAAGCAACGATCGCGCCAACGCTGCGCAGCCCCATGGCGAAGGGCTCCGGCAGCGAGTGAGAGGGTGGCGCAGGACGATTTCGTCCGCAGAGATGGCCGGGAGTGGACGATTTCGTCCAGGTCCCGGCGTGACTGTGCAGCGTGTTTTATCGGGGGGACTTAACTGGGTGACTTATCTGCGTGACTTATCGGGGTGACTTAGCCGCCCGCGGCAGTTCCCTGGTCGCTCGCTTCGCGAGACGCCTCGTGGCGCAGTTCGGCCAGCAACGCCATGGCGAGCGCAATACGGCTGGTGGAATCCGCCGTCTGGTCCCGCAGCCCGCGAGCGAGCGTGTCGACTGCTTCGGCGCGGCGGCCGGTGGCGCGCAAGAGGTCGGCCAGATAGTGCGCGGCCTCCACACGCGCGGGCACCGACCCGAACGCGAGCGCCGTAGAAAGGGCGGTGCGCAATCCCTGCTCGGCGGACGTGAGATCGCCTAGCGCCCACTGCGCCCGCGCGCGCGTGACCAGCAGCTCGCCAAGATGGGCGCGCTCCTGGCGCGCGAGGGTTTCGTCGACTGCGGCGGCCAGCATCGTTTCGCATTGCTGAGCACGGCCGGAACGCAGCAGCAGTTCGCCGTGCCGCCACATCTTGAAGGAATAGAACAGCGCGCCGCCGTTGCAGACCATGTGGTTGTCGTAGCCGTCGAGCATGACGGCTTCGGCTTCCGTGTTCATGCCCAGCTCGCTGAGATGGCAGCCACGGAGTATCTGCCCCATGCCGCGATAGAACGTGAAGCCGTTGGCGATCGACACCGACTCGAGTTCGCTTGCGAGCGGCCCGCGCCGCGCCTGATCGTCGAAAAGGCACGCGAGCCACGCGGCGCCCTGCAGATTGACGGCATGCGCCAAGGCGTGCGTACCCGGCTCGCTTGCGCGCAGGATCAGCATTTCCATCGCGCGCCGCGCTTGCGCGAACTCGCCGATCTGGTAGGCGGCCAGCCCCTCGAAGGTCAGCGCGAGGCTTGCCAGATCGATGCCCTGCGAGCCCGTGCGCACATCGTCTCGCGTTACGCCGAGCAGATGGCCTCGTGCGAGGCAGGCCAGTGCTTCTTCGCTGTCGCCGAGCCAGTATAGGGTGTTGGCCATCGCAACGTGTGCTTCGTCGAGCGACACGCGCTCCCCGCTGTTCTGGGCGCGCTGCAGCATCTCCTGTGCACTCGCGCGCGCCTGCTTGAGTTGAAGCGTGGTCAACTGGGTGGTCCACACGCCGAACTGGATGGCGGCGATTTCGCCAGGTTCGCAGATCCCTTCGCCGATCTCGAGCGCCGCGGCGTAGCACGCCGTTGCTTCCGCGTACAGCCAGCCGTGCACGCTGCGCAGGCTCATGCCGAGCAGCCGGTAGGCGTCGAACTGGGCGCGCCGCGTGGCGGCTTCGTCGCGGCTTGTCTGCAGCACATCGAGGCAACGCCGCAAATGCGCAATGGCTTCGGAAAAGCGCGATGCTTCGATCAGCGCGCGTGCATGTTCGAGACTCTTGTGTGCTTCGCGATGGTCTTCCTCGCGCGACTTGAGGCGCCGCTCGATCGTCTTGCGCCCGACACCGAGCAAGCTGGCGGCGGCGCTCTTGTTCCCCGCGGTTCGCTCCAGCGCGCGGTCGATGAGGAGGTCTTCGGCGGCGGCGAGCTTGTCGCGTCCCTCGAGTTGCAGCAGCATGTCGGCGAGCGCCGCGCGCGAAACCGCTCCGGCCGTCTCGCTGAGAAGAAACGGCTCCAGCGTGTCTTCATCGATCAGTGGCTTTTCGGCGAGCACGCTTAGCTGACTGATCAAATTACGCAATTGCCGGATATGGCCCGGCCACGCATGCCGGCCGAGCCGCCTGAGGGCGGCCGGCGAAAACTCGATGCGGCGCGCTTGTTGCGCGGCGAAATGGGCGACGAGCGCAGGAATGTCCTCGACGCGCTGGTCGAGCCCGGGCACGGCCAGCACGAACACCGCGAGCCGGTAAAACAGATCCTCGCGAAACAGCCCCTGGTGCGCGAGTTCGCGCAGATCCCGGTGAGTCGAGGCGACTACTCGGCCCTCGAAACGCAGGCTCGACGAGCCGCCGACCGGGCGGAACGTCCGCGTTTCGAGTGCGCGCAGCAGCTTGGGCTGCAGCGCGAGCGGCAACTCGCCGATCTCGTCGAGCAGCAGCGTGCCTTTGCCGACCTGCTGCAAGAGCCCCGGGCGCGTCTCGCCGGCGCCGGTAAACGCGCCTTTGACATGCCCGAACAGTTCCGCTTCGACGAGATGCTCGGGAATCGCACCGCAGTTGATGTCGACGAACGGTTGATCGTGGCGCGCGCTGCGCGTGTGCACGCGGCGCGCGACCCCTTCCTTGCCCGACCCGGTGGGCCCGATGATGAGCAAGGCGTGATCGGTGGGCGCGACGCGGTCGATCATCCTGACCAGCTGACGAAACGCCGGCGCCTCGCCAATGAACGCATCGTCGCTGGCCTTTTCTCCGGAAAGCGGAACGAAGGGGAAGGTACTCATTGCCTCGTGGGCTCCCGATAAACGCGTGGCATTTTTGTGTTTGTCCCGGAGATAACGATCGGTGACGGCGCATCGATCCCGCGCGCGCACCCGCCCTCCGGCTATCGATTCGAACGCGGACAGCGCAATCACAGTGTGTCTGAAAAAGCCAACTAGAACCGGCAGTTTTCGAATTTGTAGCGCGAAGGAGACTTGCCGCTGTTCTCGAGAAAGAAACGCGAGAACGCGGAAGGAGAGGAAAAGCCGAGAAGATCGCTCACTGCCGCAACCGAATAATCGGCCAGCGGCAGCAGGCGCCTCGCTTCCTCGAGCCGCGCATGGGAGAGGATCGCCTGGAAGTTCGTTCCTTCACCCTGCAAGCGCCGGTGCAGGGTTGAGCGTGAAATGCCAAGCCGGCCGCAGACTTCCTCCATCGGGTTCGAAAATGGCAGGCCGGCATGCGCCTCGCGAATCATCTTCGTCACGAAATCTTCGATCCGCGAAGAAAAGGAATGGCCGATAAGAAAGCGTCGGATATCGGCATCGGCCTGAGCGCAGAGAATATTTTCCGTGATCTCGTTGTACTTTCGATACGGCATGTCCGCCGCCCCGGTTTTCATCAGCATGCGGTTGCGGCTTTGCCTGAATTTCACCGTCGCGCCGCTCAGGTGCGATAGCTGGGAAACCGGCGCAAATGCGTCGCCAGTCAGCTCGATCTGGGTGGGGTACGGTTCGTCGTCGTTGTACTGTTCGGCCAGGCGGGTGAGCAGCAGAAAATTGTAGAAGGCGCTCGACGAACTCTTGCGCGCGCCGTCCTGCACGTATTCGAATTCGAAAGTCAGGCCAGCACGCTCGACTTTCACGGTATCGACATTTCCGATCAGGACCCGGTAACGCAGGAACTGCTCAAAGGCCTTTGTGAGTGTCGGGCTATTCGTGACGATGGCCAATAACGTGCTAATGGGCGCGCGAAAGGAGTAACTGGAAAAAATTTCGAGCCGCTCCGAAGCCTGGTAGCCAGGCTCAAGCAGATTGAGCATCGCAATGTGCTTGTGCGCCGGTATGCGTCCGTCGGGATGCGCGAGTTCGGCCTCCGTGATGCCAGTTAGGCGCGTGAAATCGTGCGGCGACATGCCGTGTTCAACTGCGGATTTGAGTGAAAGTTGGGCAAGGACGTTTGAAACGGTCTTTTGATCGGTCGTCATGGGAGACACCATGGAACGGGGAAACGTCGCCTCGGCTAACCGCTGGTAGCTGCTGACTTTAGCATCCTTGTTTCAAACCTCAAATGGCCTCATGCGCCCGCGTTTTGAGCGGGCATGATTCGATTCGCATGGGCCCTGAGCTCGCGCGACAAAACCGTAATCTGTCTGCAAGGTAGCGGCGAATTGGCCGATGGCGCAGGGTTAAGGCAAACCCTGATCTCGCGACGCAAGGTTAAGTTCCGCGACGGCACGATAAGCGCAAACGTTTCTCCGGGTGATATCGTCATCACGCTACGTAGGGTAATTCAACACAAAACAAGAAGAAAAATGTAGTCCGATTACGGCCCCGCAATCCTGCGGGTCATCGCTCATACAATCGGCAAATCTGGAGAAACACTGTGAGGAATGCGAAGCAAATAGCGATTGCGGTCGCCGGCACATTGTGCGCCGGCTCCGTGGCATACGCGGATCAAGCCGCCACCGGCAACACCTGGGGCGCCAACCCATTTTCGATTGTGTCGCAGTTCTTTTCCCAGGCTTCAGGTGCGGCACAGCCGGCCGCCGAATGGAAAGAAAAGGGCGATATTGCCGACCGGCGCGCGGCAGTGCTGGTCTCCCAACTGACGCTCGACGAGAAAATCCAGTTGGTGCACGGAACGGGTATTCCCACCGTCGGTCTCGGTGGCCCGTTTCCTTCGTGGGTGCAGGGCGCCGGTTACATTCCCGGCGTGAGCCGTCTGGGCATTCCTGCGTTGGCTACCGCCGATTCGGCTGGCGGCGTGAACGTGCAGAACGCGCATACCACGGCCTTTCCTGCGCCGATCGGGCTTGCCTCGAGCTGGGACGTGGCGCTCGCGGGAGCCTACGGTGCGCGTATTGCGCGCGAGCTGCGCGTGCTCGGCTATGCGGAGGGATTAGGGGGCGGCGTCAATCTCGCACGCGAGCCGCGTGACGGCCGCACGTTCGAGTACATGGGCGAAGATCCGGTCCTGAGCGGCACGATGAGCGCCGCCCGCACCATGGGGACGCAGTCGCAGAACGTGATCGCGACGGTGAAGCACTACGCGATGAACGACCAGGAAACGAACCGGATGACGAGTAACTCCGTGGTCGATGAACGGACGATGCGGGAAACGGAGCTGCTGGCATTCGAAATTGCCGTGCGCGAGGGGCATCCCGGCAACGTGATGTGCTCGTACAACCTGATCAACGGCGTGTATGCGTGCCAGAACCCGGAACTCCTCACGACCATCCTGAAGACCGAGTGGGGATTCAAGGGCAAGGTTCAATCGGACTGGACGGCCAACCATACTACCGTCGCGTCCGCGCTGGCGGGTCTCGATGAAGAACAGCCCGGCGACCTTGGCGCGGCAGGGGCGGGCTTTGGCATTCAGTCCTATTTCAGCAGCGCACTCAAGGCCGCGGTCCAGGCCGGTAGCGTTCCGGTTTCCCGCCTGAACGACATGGTCTTTCGCAAGCTTCGCACCATGATCGCCCTTGGCGTCATGGACAATCCGCCGACCCCCGGCGGCTCGGTCGACCAGACGGCAGGCAACCGTGACGCTTTGGCCGTGGCGCACGAGTCAATCGTTCTACTGAAGAATGGCGCGGCAGCGGGCAGCAATCAGCCGGTCCTTCCGCTCGCCGCTGGCGGCCTGCACTCGATCGTCGTCATTGGCGGGCATGCCGACGTTGGCGTGCTGTCCGGTGGCGGGTCGGGCGGCGTGCCCGCGGCAGACGGCAATGCGGTAGCGGGGTGTCAGTCCGGCAATCCGCTGCTATCGAGTTGTGCGACCTGGTATAAGTCCTCGCCGTACAACGCGATCAAGGCCAAGGCGCCGCAGGCTACTGTCACGTTCTTCGACGGCACGAATGCTGCGGCAGCGGCGAGCGCAGCGGCCAGCGCCGACGTGGCGATCGTGTTCGCCACGCAGTGGGAGAGCGAGGGCACGGACCTGGCCAGCTTGTCCTTGCCGGACAACAAGGTGGACCCGAGCAATCAGCTTTACGACCAGAACGCGCTGATCAACGCAGTGGCCGCGAAGGCCAAGCGGATCATCGTCGTGCTGGAGAACGGGAGTCCGGTCACGATGCCATGGCTCGCCAGCGTTCACGGCGTAGTGGAATCGTGGTATCCGGGCGTGCAAGGCGGTCAGGCGATTGCGGACATCCTGTTCGGTGACGTGAATCCGTCCGCCAAGCTTCCGGTCACGTTCCCGCGGCAGGAAGCCGATCTGCCGCAGCCGACGATCGACCCCAACAATCTCAACGTCGTTTATAGCGAAGGACTGCTGATGGGATACCGCTGGTACGATGCGAAAAACATCGACCCCTTGTTCCCATTCGGCTACGGCCTCTCCTATACGACATATTCGTACTCTGGGCTCAGAACGCGTACCGATCATGGCGGCAACGTGATCGCCACGTTCACCGTTGCCAACACGGGCTCGCGTGCCGGGGCGGAAGTGGCCCAGGTGTATGCAACGCTGCCGCCGGGGTTGGGCGAGCCGCCACAGCGCCTCGTGGGCTGGGCGAAGGTCGCTTTGCGGCCTGGGCAGTCGCAACAGGTGAGTGTGGTCATTCCGGCGCGGCGCCTTGCGACATGGAATGCCACGACGCACGCGTGGCAGGTGCATGGCGGAAGCTATGAGATCCGGGCCGCGTCGTCGTCGCGTGACACGAATGCGCTGTCCGATCGCGTGAGCGTTGGAGACATGCACTAAGGTGGGGGCGGCCTGGGCAGCGCAAGCGCCCAGGCCTGCTGCACGCGTTATGGCGTCGAGCCAAATGACTGTTGCAGCGAAATCAGATTGACGGGCACGACACGAATCAGTCCACCGCGCGGACTATCGATATCGGCAATCAGCGACAACGAAAGCGCGACGGTAATAGGCAGTGCGAACAACAAGACACGCCGCCCCGTGCTGCCACGCGAGCCATATCCCTGCATGAGATTGCTGAAGAAAGCGATCGCCATCATCAATCCCCAGGCAGAAAGCGGAATGCGGTTTAGCCACGCCGCCTGCGTATAGCCCTGAGAATTCAGCACGTCGTTCATGCCGGACACCACGAGCGCCGAGATCGGCGTGGGCCGCGCGATAGCCGGGTCACGCACACTTGCCCACAACTGCCCCTGAAGGCTGGACGTTGCGTTGTTGAGCGTTTCGAGTTCGTTTGTGTCGCGCGTCTTGTAGTAGGCAATGCGCAGCGCGACATATTTCGCGAGCAGTGCTCTGACCTTCGGCGCATCGGCTTCGCCGAGCAGGTCTGCGCGCAGATATTGCGTGCCGATCGCGTTGGCTTCCTCTTCCTCGTAGTTCTTGCGCTGGTCGTACCGGCTCACGGCCATGGACAGCGTAAAACCAATCAATAGCGCGAGCAGCGTGAGGGTGGCGCCCTGTATGACGTTGTAGTTGTCCCGTGAGTCGTCCGCGAGCGGAAAGACACGTTGCAAGACAAGCGCGCCGAGCGCGGCAGCGACGCAGAGCAGCACGATCAGCAGGACAAACAAATAGACGGGGTGGTGGACCAGCTGTGCCATCTCAACTCCTCAAACGTTGTTGTGTAGTCAGGGGTCGGACCGCATTGATTCTAAGGCACGTGGCAAGCATTGGCACTCCGGATGACAGAAAGGAAAAAACTACGGAGTCCATGGTTTGACTCGACAACGTTCCGGAATCCGCGCCGCATCATCCCGCCTTGTCGCCAGCGATTTCCCCATCGGGCAACGGATTTGCCCTTAATCCCTATGGCAGCGTTGCGTCGAATTACCAAAACTTACACAACGCGCTACTGGGATCGATGATTCGAACCCGGCAACCGGATGCGGACTGCCACGGCGAGCGGGTTGGCGTGCGGCTCGTCATGGGTCTCGCCTGCATCCGCTGCTGCGTTGTCTGGTCCGGTACCACGCTGAGGATGGGCGATGCCATGAATCACATCTACCAGTTGTGCTGGAACCGGTCGCTCAGGCAATGGGTCGTCGTTTCGGAACTCGCGTGCCGGCGTGCGGGCAGCGGCGCTTGTCGAACCCGCAACGGTGTCCGCCGCCTTGTCGCGATCGTTCTCGCGGGCGCGCCGCTTCTGTGGGTGGGCGCGGCGTACGCAGCAGGCGGACCGAGCGGCGGCCAGATCGTTTCGGGCGCCGGTTCGATCCAGCAGTCGGGCTCGACGACCACGATCCAGCAAACCAGCCAGACGCTGCAGCTGAACTGGCGCAGCTTCAATGTGGGTGCGGGCCAGACGGTCGACTTCGTTCAGCCTGGCAGCAGTTCGCTCGCGGTCAACCGTATCCTCGGCAGCACGCCGAGCGCCGTTCTCGGCAATCTCAACGCGAACGGCCAGGTCTGGCTCATTAATCCCAACGGCGTGCTGTTCGGGCCGTCTGCGCGCGTGAACGTCGGCGGCATCGTGGCCTCCGCGCTCGACGTCGACCCCGCCAGCCTCGGCAGCAACAACCGCCGCTTCAGCGGCAGCGGGCAGGGCAGCGTCGTCAATCAGGGCACGATTACGGCAGCCGACGGGGGATATGTCGCACTCCTTGGCAACCGCGTATCGAACCAGGGCGTCATCAGCGCGCGGCTCGGCACGGTCGCCCTCGCGGGGGGAAGCGCGGCAACCCTCACGTTCGACGGTTCACGCCTCGTCCACATTCAGGTCGATGCGAGCACACTCGACAACCTCGCCGAGAACCGGCAACTGATCGTGGCCGACGGCGGGCAGGTCATCATGACGGCTGGCGCGAAAGACGCGCTTCTCGCCAGTGCAGTCAACAACACCGGCAAGATTCGCGCCCAGACGGTGGCCGATCAAGAGGGCAAGATCGTCCTGCTGGGCGGCATGACAGCCGGGCAGGTCAACGTTGGCGGCACGCTGGATGCGAGCGCACCGAACGGCGGCGATGGGGGCTCGATCGAAACATCGGCGGCGCATTTCAACATTGCGCCCGACGCGCACATCACGGCGGCGGCGCCGTTCGGGCGGGCCGGCACCTGGCTCGTCGACCCGACGGACCTGACCATCGACGCCAATGCGGCCAGCCAGATTTCGAGCACGCTGAACGGCGGCACGAACGTCGTGGAGCAGACAACGGCAACGGGCACCTCGGGCGCCGGCGTGCAATCGCCCGGCGCGGGCGACATCAACGTCAACGCGGCCATCAGCTGGACCAACGCAGCCGCGAGCCTGACGCTCGAGGCGCTCAACGCGATCTTCGTGAACGCGCCCGTGACCGGCGCGGGCGCCGTCAACATGCAGGCGGGCACGGGCAACCTGACGATCGCCGCGGGCGGCGCGGTGACGGGCGGCGCTGGCGTCGTGCTGGCGACGAAAGCGAATTTCGTGAACAACGCGGGCAGCGCGGCCGTGAGCACGGGCACCTCGGCGCCCTGGCTGATCTACTCGAGCGACCCGCGGCTCGACACGACCGGCGGTCTCACGCCTTCGTACATCCAGTACAACGCGCCCTATGGCACGACGCCTGCGGCCTCCGGCAACGGCTTTCTCTACAGCCTTGCGCCGACGATCACGCTGACCGGCCTCACGGGCAGCGTGACCAAGGTCTACGACGGCACGGCCACGGCGAACCTGACCAACGCGAATTTGCAAACCACGGGGCTTGTGAACGGCGATGTCGTCGCGAGCGCCACGGGCACCTATGCGACCTCCAACGCGGGCACGAACATCACCGTGAACTCGCCGACGACGTTCGCGGGCGTCGTCATCAACACGTCGAGCGGCATTCCAGCTTACGGCTACCAGGCCAAAGGCACGGCCTCGGCCGATATCGGCACGATCACACCCGCGCCGCTCACGGTCAGTATCGTCAACAACCCGACCAAGGTGTACGACGGCACGGCCTCGGCGCCGCTCACGGCCGGCAACTACAGCTTCACGGGCTTCGTGGCCGGGCAGGGCGCGAGCGTGAACCAGGCCAGTTCCGTTTCGTACGCGGGCGTGGATGCCGGCACGGGCATTGCGGTTAACGCGAGCTTCACATCGACCAATTTCGCGGCGAACACCGGCACGAACCTTGCCAACTACACGCTGCCGACCTCGGCTACCGGCACGGGCACCATCACGCCCGCGCCGCTCAACGTGACCGGGCTCATCGCCAGCAACAAGGTGTACGACGGCACGCGAGCCGCCACGGTCGACGCGAGCGGCGCCGCGCTCTTCGGTCTCGTCAGTTCGGACAGCGGGCAGGTCTCGCTCGACGCGAGCAACGCGGCTGGCCTGTTCGCCACGCCCAATGTGGGCAATGCGATTTCCGTGGTCCCCACGGGTCTCACGCTGACCGGCGCCAAGGCCGGCGACTATACGATCTCGGTGCCGGCCTACCTCAACGCCAACATCACGCCGAAACTCCTGACCGTTACGGGCGTGAGCGCGAACGACAAGGTGTACGACGCCACGACCACTGCGACGCTGAACGTCGGCGGCGCCGCGGTCTCGGGGATCATTGCCTCCGACGCAGGCCACGTCACGCTTTCGTCGAGCACGTCCACGGGTACGTTCAGCCAGTCCAACGTGGGCAACAATCTCACTGTCTCGGTCGGCGGCCTGACGCTGTCCGGCACGGCGGCGGGCAACTATTCCATTGCGCCGATCACGGGCCTCACCGCGAACATCACCCCGGCGCCACTGACGATCACCTTCCTCGGCTCGCCGACCAAAGTTTACGACGGCACCACGGCGGTCCAGCTGAACCAGTCGAACTACACCATTTCGGGCTTCGTGGGCGGCCAGAGCGCGACCATCGGCCAGGTGTCGGGAGGGTATGCGACGCAGCATGCGGGCACCAACATCCCGATTGACGCGGCGCTCACCGCTTCCGATTTCGTGCCGGCGGCCGGCACGTCGATGTCGAACTACACGTTCCCGGCCACCGTGACCAGCACGAGCGGTGTCATCACGCCCGCACCGGTCGAAGTGAGCATCATCAACAACCCGACCAAGGTCTACGACGGCACCGCTACCGCCTCGCTCAGCAGCAACAACTACCAGGTGAGCGGCGCCATTCCCGGCGAGTTCATCACCCTGAATCCCTACCCGCCGACGGGCACCTACGCGACGCCCAACGTCGGTTACCAGGGCGTAAGCGCGACCATACCGGGCAGCGCCTACCAGGCCGGGCCGAACACGCTCCTCTCCGACTATGCGTTGCCGACCACCGCGACGGGCATGGGCACGATCGTGAAGCGGCCGATCAGCGGCGAGGTGACGGCGCAGATCACGGACAACCCGTCGAAGACCTATGACGGCAACACGATCGCCACGATTCCGGCGAGCGATTTCACGTTCACCGGGTTCGTTGGGACCGACAGCGCGACGGTCAATCAAACCATTACCGGGAACTATGCAACGAAGAACGCAGGGTCCCAGGCGGTTACGGCAAGCCTTACGCAGTCCGAACTGACACCCGGCGCCGGCACCAACCTCAACAACTATTCGTTCCCGATCTCTGCCTACGGCACGGGCACGATTCTGCCCGCCCCGCTCACGGTCGCGATCATCGGCTTGCCCAGGAAGGTCTATAACGGGACGACGCTCGCGCCGGTGGGCAGCAGCAACCTGCAGATCATCGGTATGGTGAGCGGCGAGGGCGCCACGATTACACCGACCACGCAGTTCAATTACGCGAGCGCGAACGCGGGCAACTGGATCGTCAGCGGATCGCTCGTGCCGGGCAACTACACCGCCAACAGCGGCACGCTGCTCAGCAATTACCTGTTGCCCACCACGGCCTCGGGCCCGGGGATCATCACGCCGGCGCCGCTGTACGTCATCAACGCGCACGCGACCAACAAGGTCTACGACACGACGACCGCCGACACGCTCGACGTGAGCAGCGCGGCGCTCTCGGGTCTGGTGCCCTCCGACGCCGGCAACGTCACGCTCACCACGTCCACCTCGGGCACCTTCGCCCAGTCCAACGTCGGCAACGGCATTGCCGTGACGGCAAACGGTTTCAGCATTTCCGGCAGCGCGGCCAGCAATTACACGTTGCAGACCATCACCGGGCTGAGCGCGAATATCACGCCCGCGCCGCTCACCATCAACGGTGCGGTGGCGAACAACAAGGTGTACGACAGCACGACGGCCGCTACGATCAACACCGGCAACGTCACGCTCGCGGGCGTGCTCGGCACCGACCAGGTCACGCTCTCGTCGGGCAGCGCAACGGGGCAGTTCAGTACGCCGAACGTGGGCACCAACCTCGCGGTGAGCGCGAGCGGTTTCACCCTGAGCGGCGCGCAGGCGGGCAACTACAGCGTGTCGCAGCCGTCGAACCTGTTCGCGAACATCACGCCGGCGCCGCTCACTGTGAGCATCACCGGCAACCCCATCAAGCAGTACGACGGTACGACGTCGGTCACGCTCGGCGCGTCGGACTTCACCATTACGGGCTTCGTGGGCAACCAGAGCGCGACGATTACGCAGACTGCGGCGAGCGGCTACTTCTCGCCAAATGTGGGTACGCATGTGGGCGTGAGCGCCACGCTCGAGCCATCGGACTATACGTCGCCGGTCGGCACGAACCTCTCGAACTACAGCTTGCCGACCCAGGCCACCGGCACGCTTGGCGAGATCACGGCGAAGATCATCAACCTCACCGGCACGCGCGTGTACGACGCCACGACGGGCGCCAACGCGAATCTGTTCTCGAGCGCGGGCGTGATCGACGGCGTCAATGGCGAGACACTCACGCTCACGGGCACCGGTACGTTGACCAGCAAGAACGTGGGCACCCAGGTGCCGTTTTCGAATCTCGGCACGCTGGCGCTTGCCAACGGCACGGGCCTTGCGAGCAACTACACGCTCGCAGGCGGCACCGACTGGGTGACCATCACGCCCGCCATGCTCACGGTGCTCAATACGACCGCGCTCGACAAGGTCTACGACGGCACGCGAACGGCGACCTTGCAGAACGCCCTGCTGAGCGGGGTGATCGGCAGCGACACCGTCGTGCTCGGCAACGACGCGACGGGGCTGTTCAATACCAAGGACGTCGGTACCAACAAGCCGGTTTCCACCCAGATGACGATTTCGGGCACGGACGCCGGCAACTACACGCTGATCCAGCCGACCGGCATTTTCGCGAGCATCACGCCATTGGGCGTGACGATCACGGCCACCGGCATCAACAAGCAGTACGACGGCACGACCACGGCGCAGGTCAATCTGTCCAGCGCCGCCGTGGTGGCGGGCGACCAGGTGACGTTCAGCGACCAGGCGGCCAACTTTTCCCAGTCTGACGTGGGCAACAACCTCGCGGTGCACGTGACCGGCATTTCGGCGAGCGGCGCCGACGCGGCCAACTACACGTTCGCCAACACTACCGCGGACACCACGGCCAACATCACGCCACGCGTATTGAACTTGCAGGGCACGCGGGTGTACGACACCACGGCCACTGCCGCTGCGACCCTGTTCGGCACCAACGGCGTGCTGCAAGGGCAGAATGGCGAGACGCTCACACTCACCGGCACCGGCCAGCTGGTGGACAAGAACGTGGGCAACCAGAAGCCATTCGCGACGAACGGCCTGAGCGGCTACACGTTGACCGCCGACGGCGCGGCGAAGACGAGCAACTACACGCTCGTCGGCGGCACCGACTGGGTCACCGTCACGCCCGCCACGCTGAACGTGCTCAACACGGTCGCCCAGAACAAGGTCTACGACGGCAATGCCATTGCGCAATTGCTCGGCGCCACGCTCAGCGGGGTGCTTGGTTCGGACACCGTAGCGCTGGGCAACGACTCCCAGGGTCTGTTCAACGACAAGAACGTAGGCAGCGCAAAGCCGGTGACCACGAGCATGACGATCTCGGGCACCGACGCGGGCAACTACGTGCTGGTGCAGCCCAGCGGCCTCACGGCCAACATCACGCCGCTTGGCGTCACGGTGCAGGCCACGGCCAGCAACAAGGTCTACGACGGCACGACCACGGCCACCGTGCAGCTGGGCAGCCCCGGCATCGTGCAGGGCGACCAGGTGAGCTTCAGCGATCAGTCCGCCGATTTCGATACGAAGAACGTGGGTACGGGCAAGACGGTGACGGTTCTGGGCATCAACGAATCGGGCGCCGACGCAGGCAATTACACGTTCACGAATACGACCGCCACGACCACGGCCAACATTACGCCCTATGTGCTGAACCTCACCGGCACGCGCGTGTACGACTCCACGACCAGCGCCGCCGCGAGCCTGTTCGGCAACAATGGCACGTTGACGGGCGTGGCCGGCGAAACGCTCACGCTCTCAGGCACCGGTACGCTCGCGAGCAAGAACGTGAACACTCAGCAGGCGTTCGCCGCGAACGGCCTTGCGGGCTTCACACTCACAGGCAACGGCAGCGCGCTGGCCAGCAACTACACGTTCGCGGGCGGCGCGGACTGGGTCAACATTACGCCGGCGACGCTCACCGTCAACGGCACCTCGGTGAACACGAAGGTCTATGACGCCACGACGAACGCCACGCTGAGCGGCGCGACGCTCGCCGGTGTGTTCGCGGGCGACAGCGTGACGCTCGGCAACGACACCACGGGCACGTTCTCCGACAAGAACGTGGGCACCGGCAAGTCCGTCACGGCGGCGACGATGACCATCAGCGGGACCGACGCCGGCAACTACGTGCTCACGCAACCCACCGGCTTGACAGGCGATATCACGGCGCGGCCCATCGTCGTGAGCGCGACCGCGCAGAACAAGACCTACGACGGCACGACGGCCGCCACGGCGACGATCGGCAGCAACGGCGTGCTCACGGGCGACACCGTGAATTTCGGCTTCGGCAGTGCGAATTTCGCCACGCCGAACGCAGGCAACGGCATTACCGTCACGGTGAACGGCATCACGGCGAGCGGCGCGGACGCGGCCAACTACACGTACAACGCCGTTGCGCTGGCGACGGCGAACATCCTGCCCGTCGTGCTGAACCTCACCGGCTCGCGCACCTACGACGGCACCGCGGGCGCCGCTGCGAGCCTGTTCGGCAGCAACGGCGTGCTCGCGGGCGTGAACGGCGAAACGCTCACGCTCTCGGGCACCGGCACGCTCTCAACGAAGAACGCGGGCTCGCAGGTGCCATTCGCGGCCAATGGCCTTGCTGGCTTCACGCTCACGGGCAACGGCGCCGCTCTGGCCAGCAACTACACGTTCGCAGGCGGCACCGACTGGGTGACCATCAATCCCCTTGCGATCACGGTCAGCGCGACGGCGCAAAGCCGCTACTACAACGGCACGACCGCGGCCACGGCGACGATCGCGCCCACTGGCGTGCTGGCGGGCGACACCGTGAATTTCGGCTTCAGTAGTGCGAACTTCTCCACGCCGAACGCGGGCACGGGTATTCCGGTCACGATAAGCGGCATCGCGGCGAGCGGCGCTGACGCAGGCAACTACACCTACAACGCCACCGCAACGGCCAGCGCGGACATCTTGCCGTACATCCTGATCCTGCAGGGCACGCGCGTGTACGACGGCACGACCGGCGCTGCCGCCAGTCTGTTCGGCAATAACGGCGTGCTCACCGGCGTGAACGGCGAAACGCTTACGCTCTCCGGCACTGGCACGCTTGCGAGCAAGAACGTGAACGTCCAGCAGCCATTTGCCGCGAACGGCCTCTCGGGCTATACGCTCAGCGGCAACAATGGCGCGCTATCCGGCAACTACTCGCTCGGCAGCGGCGTGGGCGACTGGGTCAACATCACGCCGAAGCCGGTGACGATCGCGGCCGTGGGCGAGAACAAGGTCTACGACGGCACGACCACCGCGCAGCTCAGCAGCTTCACCGTGACCGGCCTCGTGGCGGGCGACAACGCCTCGGTGGGCTACAACTCGGCGAACTTCCTCACGGCCAACGTCGGTACGGCCATTCCCATCACAGTCGGTCTGTACGGCAACGGCACGGACATCAGCAACTATACGTTCGGCAGCCGGGTCGTCACGACGAGCGCGGACATCACCCCGCGTGCGCTGACGATCACGGCCAGCGCGCAGAACAAGACCTACGACGCCACCACCACGGCGGTGCTCAACGGGTTGACCGTGAGCGGCCTCGTGGCGGGCGACGCGGCCAGCTTCACGGCGGGCAGCGCGAATTTCGCCACGCCGAACGCGGGCAACGGCATTGCGGTCAACGTGGCGGGCATCACGGGCACGGGCAGCGATCTCTCGAACTACACGTTCAACACGTCGACAGTCACGACGGCCAACATTCTGCCGTTCGTCCTGAACCTGACCGGCACCCGGGTCTACGACGGCACGAACCAGGCCGACGCGAACCTGTTCGGCAACGGCGGGCAACTCACGGGCGTAGATGGTCAAACGCTCACGCTCACAGGCTTCGGCAATCTTCTGAATCGCGACGCCGGGCAGAGCAAACCGTTCGCGCTGGGTGCGCTCAATGGCTTCAAGCTCACTGGCAACGGCTCGACGCTCGCCAGCAACTACACGCTCATTGGCGGCGTAGACTGGCTGACCATCACGCCGCTTGCGATTACCGTGACCGCAACGGGCACGAGCAAGAGTTACGACGGCACGCGCACTGCCTCGGTCGGCCTCGCGAGCAGCGGAATTCTGAGCGGCGACAGCGTGAGTTTCAGCGCGCAATCGTCGAACTTCGTCACGCCGAATGCCGGCAACGGCATTCCCATTCTCGTGACGGGCATTGCGGGCAGCGGCGCCGACGCCGGCAACTACACATTCAACACGGCGGCGACCACGTCGGCCAACATCACGCCTGCCGTGCTCGATCTCACGGGCAGCCGCGTGTATGACGCAACCACGGGCGCGGCGCCGAGCCTCTTTGGCGCGAACGGCGTGCTCCAGGGCGTGAACGGCGAGACGCTCACGCTTTCCGGCAGCGGCACGCTTTCCACGAAGAACGTCGGCACTCAGATCGCATTCGCACCCGGCGGGACCGGCGGCTACACGCTGACCGGCAACGGCGCGGCGCTCGCCAGCAACTACACGCTGGCGGGCGGCGTGGACTGGGTGACGGTCACGCCCGCGCCGCTCGTCGTGGTGGACACGCGCACGACCAACCGGACTTATGACGGCACCGTGCTCGACGCGCTTTCGGGCTCGACGCTTTCCGGCGTGCTCGGCCACGACAGCGTGACGCTCGGCAACAGCGCCGTAGGCTACTTCTACGATCCGGCTATCGGCTTCAACAAGCCGGTCAGCACGGCGATGACCGCCAGCGGCGCCGACTCGGGCAATTACGTGCTTGTGCAGCCCACCGGACTGACCGCCGACATCATCACACCGGTCGCGCCGGTGCCTGCGGGCACGCTCGTGAGCGTCCAGGCGCCGCTCGCACCGAACGACGTGGCAACGCCGTATGGCACCGCTTCCGACACCGCACAGGGCGGTTACGCGGGCAACCAGAAGCAGGAAGACCATCCCAACGAGCGCAATCTGGCGCGCGCGGACTTCCATCCCGGACTCGCGCTCACAGTGCTCAACGGCGGGGTACGGCTGCCGACGAATTGACGCCTCCGGGTGGAGGAGAAGAACAACGCACGCGCGCAAGCGCCCCACGACCTCTTCATGCCATGATCGAGATTCGCTCGAAGCGCCTGTGCAGAACACGAATCAGTCTTGCCGTCGCGCTCGCGGCGACGGCCTTTGCCGCCCACGGACAAGTGCGGGTGCCGACGCCGCCGAATAGCGGCCAGTTGCTTCAGCAGGCGCCACAGCCGCAGTTGCAGCCGCCGCCCTCGAATCTCGACCTCACGATCCAGCCGCCGAAGAACGCGCCGGCCGACAACACGAAGACGTTTCCGGTGCGCCAGATCGAGATCACGGGCAACACGCAATTGCCCGCCGACATGCTGCACGCCATCGTCGCGCCGAGCGAGGGGAAGAACCTCACGTTGAGCGACCTGAACGCGCTCGCCGACCAGATCAGCGAGGTGTACCACCAGCACGGCTTCCCGCTCGCGACGGCCTATGTGCCCGCGCAGACGATCGAGAACGGCGTCGTGCGCATCGACGTGGCGGAGGCGCGCTACGGCGCCGTCTTGCTGAACAACCAGAGCCGCGTATCGGACCGTGTGCTGAACAATACGCTGGCGGCATTGCAGTCGGGGCAGCCGGTGAGCGAGTTCGAGCTGGAGCGCACGCTGCTGCTTTTGCAGGACATTCCGGGCGCGCTGGTCAGTTCGACGATGCGGCCCGGGCAACAGGTGGGCACGTCCGATCTGCTCGTCGACGTCACGCCCCAGCAGCGCGTGACCGGCGACGCCGGGGTGGACAACTTCGGCGACCCCTATAGCGGTCGCGTGCGCGGCAGCGGCAACCTGAACATCAACGGCCTGTTCGACCAGGGCGACCTGTTCGACTTCAGCGCGCTGACGACGGGCCCCGGCATGACCTACGGACGCATGGATTATCGTTACCTGCTCAACGGGCAGGGTACGACGCTCGGGGCCACGGTGTCGGGCCTGAACTACCATCTGCGCAACGATCTCTCCGATCTCGACGCGCACGGGTCGGCCTTCGTTGGCGGCGTGGTGCTCGCGCAGCCGCTGATCCGCAATACGCGGGGCAATCTCTACGGGCAGATCGAATATGACTTTCGCCGGCTGAACGACAACATCGATATCATCGGACTCCAGAACGATCGCCACACGAACAGCGTGACCACCACGCTCGCGGGCGACCAGCTCGATTCGATGGGCGTGAGCAATGCGCGCGTTGCGCTGACCTACGGCGTACTCGCGGCGAACAACCTGCAAACCGATATCATCGACCAGCTCGGCGCGGATACCGCGGGCCACTACGTCAAGCTCGCGCTGTCGCTGTCGCGTCTGCAACAGTTCACGCACAGCGATGCGCTGTACTTCGGCTTCTCGGGGCAGACGTCGAGCAAGAACCTCGACACCTCCGAGCAGTTCTACCTGGGCGGCCCCGATAGCGTGCGCGGCTACGACGTTGGCGTGCTGTCCGGCTCGCGGGGCTATCTGGCGACGGTCGAATACCGGCACGACGCCGCGTTCCAGAACATTCCGGGCATCTGGCAGTTTTCCGTCTTCGTCGATACGGGGTGGGTGCAGCAGTACAAGAACCCGTTCGTTCCCGGACCCAACACAGGCCAGTTGAGCAGCGCCGGCTTTGGCGTGCAATGGAACGGACCCTACAAGCTTCTGCTGAGCGCGAGTGTGGCCTTCCCGTTTGGACGCACGCCGGAAATACTCAGCGCGAACGCCAACACGTCCGTCCACTGCTGGGTGCAGTTGCGCAAGGCTTTCTAGGGGGCAGGCGCGGGAACGCGCCGCGTCGTTGCTATGAACGGCCCGGCGATACGGGCAGCGGGCCGAAGAACATCCTCTTGAGCCGACTCTTGCCGAGCGCGCGTCCCAGCTCCGCGATCACGCAGTAGTTGAAGACCAGCGTCACCAGCAGGATCTGGATGGCCCAGAAGCGCGGCCAGCTGATCTGCAGGAACATCTCGTGGTTTGCGCCAGCGAAACTGCCGGCTTCTTTCCAGAAGTCGTAGAGGCGCTCCAGATAATGAATGACGAGCGCGACGATCGTGTACATCAGCGTTTTCCAGGCGACGTTCCAGACGAGCGGTTTGTCGGGAAAGCGGTTGATGAAGGGCAGCATGTCGGCGAGCAGCACGGACTTGCCGAGGATGAGCGAGGCGATCAGCACGGACCCCGAGGCGGGCAACGTGATGCCGGTTTCCTTGACCATCAGCGTACGAACCAGCGCGATGATGTGGAGAATGACGAAGAAAAAGATCGTCGGCGGCAAGACCTTCTTGAACTCTTCCTTTAGCTTTTCCATCAGCGAGTGCATGGCGGACTCCAGTCATCGGCGATGTTCGCGAAGGCACCGCCCCGCGGGCGTATGCCCCCGGGGCGGTGCGAACATCCTAACTGTACGCGTTACGCTGATGGAAGCGGCATGGCAGGTCAATACGGCGCGTTGACCACGACGTACTGTGCGCCTTGCGGCTGGTACCAGGTACCGCCGCATTGCTGGTACACCATGCCGCCATAGTTCACCGGCACACAGTTGGACGGCACCGAGCGGACGATGGAGCCGACCACCGCGGACGTCACGCCCACGGCGGCCGTGACGGCGGCCGCCGTGGCGACTGGGTGGTAGTCGTCGTCCCAGCCGCCGTGGTGGTCGTTCTGGACGTTCACATTGACGTTGCGATTCACGTTGACATTGCGATTCGCGTTGACGTTGTTCACGCTCGTGTTGCGCACGTTGCGCGTGCGTGCGTCGGCATTCACGTTGTTCACGGGCGGGTGGTTGGCGCGTGCGCCGCCACCGCCGCCTGCGTGCATACCACCGCCCCCGCCTGGGTGCACGCCGCCACCGCCACCGCCGCCGCCTCTAAAGGCGCTCGCGGAAGGCGGCACCGTGAAGGCAACGCAGGCAGCGACCACGACAGGAAGGAGCCGGACGGGATTTCGCATGAGTGTGGTCTTCATGGGCCTACCCCTTGTTCTTGACCGGAACGATTTCGATCTTCTTCGCGCCAGCGGGCGGATGGAACGAGAACGTGGCGTCGTTGAAGGTGGCGTGCGTCGTCCAGTCAATGACTGAACTGGACTGCGGGCGTGCGTCGTCGTCGCGGCGCGTGATCACGATCTTGCGCGGCAATGGACTTTCCCCGACCTTGATCCAGATTTGCCAGTCAAGATCCTTCTGGCGGAATGCGTAGTGATTGCACAGGTCTGAACCGATATAGTCCTGGCCCGCGAACATGGCGGACTCGAACTGCTCAGCGGGCGCGTTCGGCGTTCCCCAGATGAACAGATCGGCGAGCGGGAACTCCACACCATAGTTCACGTTGAGCTTGTCGATCAAACCCGCGATCGTGCCGTCGAACGCGACGCTCGAGTAGTACTTCTGGGCCGGAGAAAAAAGCGTAACCGTTTTGCCGTCGAAGATGATCTCGCGCTCGCTTCGTGCACTCGACATGAGTGCGCGTATGCGGTGCGGCCGATCGACGTCTACGTCCGCCGTTGCCGTGTGCTGGAGCTTCTGGCCGTCTTCCAGCACGCGCTCGCCGGTGAGTTCGGTCGAAACGCTGAAGCGTTTGAGTGACTGAAGGTAGGCCCCCATCTTCTTGAGCGCTTCGACTGCCGCTGGGTCGACTGGATTGGCAACGCTGCTTGCCGCGACCGGCGCGGAAGCCTGTGCGAAAGCCTGTGGCGCAACGAGTGTCGCGGCCAGTACGGCCACGCATGTAACCCTTCTCTTCATCGTGTTCTCCCGGCATATGAGCGAGAAGCCGCAGAAACGTGAAAGCATCGTTTTAGCAGGCGCTTTCGCAGCGTCGCGCTGCGCGCTTGCAGTGCCTAATGTAATGGCCGGAATCGCGAAAGGGAAGGCTTCTGCCCAATATTGCCCAAAGGGGAAATGGGATTGCCCCAAGTCCCGATGTTGCAACTCGCGTAACCGCGCAATGCTTTACCGAAGGTCCATGTCGTACACATGCTCGATAGATGGGTTGGCGATGCATCTGCTTCATCTGTCTCTTTCGTGGATCGTGCATCGAGGTAATGAATTGCATAGGATTGCAATGTAATCGAACGACTCCAGCGGAGCAGGCCCCGACCCCGTACGGCGTTGTGCGCGCGTCTGTACAAGACTCGATGTACCGGTGAGGTGGGTGTCGTATGAACGTGATGCGGCAGATGATCGTGATCGTGGAGGACGACGCCGGCTTGCGGCGCGCCCTCGAGCGGCTGCTGCGGTATTCGGGCTTTCGCACGCGGTCGTTTCGCAGCGCCGAGGACGCCAATCTATTCGAACTCGCCTCCACAGCGCGCTGCCTCGTCATCGACGTTCAACTGCCGGGCTTATCGGGGCCAGCTTTCTACGATACGTTGCATGCGCCGCGGCCGCCCGCGGTGTTCATGACGGCTTATGACGGCGCACGCATGCGTGGCGCCGTCGAAAGCACCGGCGCGCATGCGCTGCTGACCAAGCCGTTCCCCGGCGAGGTGCTGGTCGAGGCGATTGCCAAAGCGACCGCAACGGCCTGACGCGAACCGACTGCGGTGCAGCCGTGTCGATGATTGCCGTGGACCTTGACGTTCCCACGTCGCGTCGCCGTTTCTGCCGTATTGGGGCCTCAGCGTGAATGGCCCGCCGCCACCCTGCACAGTCACAACCACGATCGAATGCCTGGTTCCCTGCCTGATTGTTTTCGCAATGCCACGGGGTGGCCATTGAGATTTCGGCAAACGATTTTGCCGTTTTGGGCAATCCCAATCCCTATTCACACCTTCATACGGAAGCCAACGCATTGCCAGTTATTTTTAACGGCAGCGCAGGAAAATAATACCGTTCATAAATGACAATAATCGAGAATTAGTCAAATTTTCCGCATGAATCCTCAAAAAACGATAGTGACGCCAATCGCGCAGGGTTTCTGAAAAGTTGCTATAAACCGATATAAGTTAGACGCATTCAAGAAGTCAGTTGCGACGATTGCGCGCTGTGGCCATTGCACGAACCTGGAATATCGTCGCATCGCACGATGAACGGCGGAGAAAAGCGTGACGGATCTTGAACAGACGGTGATTCATATTATCGATGACGACGCGGCAATGCGGACTGCATTATCGCGGCTTGTGAGGAGCGCCGGCTTCGAGGCGCGTGTGTATGCCTCCGCGGGAGACTTCCTGGTGAGCGCCCTGGACAACCGTCCGGGATGCATTCTTTTGGACCTCGAACTGGGCGGCCCGAGCGGCCTGGAACTGCAGCAGGCGTTGCTGCGCGACGCGCGGGCATTGCCCATTGTGTTCATGAGTGCCTACAGCGACGTGCCGCGCACCGTGCAAGCGATGAAGGCAGGTGCTGTCGATTTCCTGCTCAAGCCGTTCGAGCGGCAAGCGTTGTTCGACGCGATCGGCACGGCGTTGCGTGCGAACGCGATGCAGGCGCCCGTGCGGCACCCAGCGGCGGTGCAGCTTGCGGACCGTGAGCAGGTTGTGTTGCGCGGCATCGCCGCCGGACTTCGAAACAAGCAGATCGCAGCGGAACTCGGGTTGTCCGAACGCACGATCAAGTCTTGTCGCGCCGACCTGATGCGCAAGGTAGGCGCGACCTCGCTCGCTGAGTTGCTGCGCCGCACACAAGCGATGGTCAGTTTGCCTGCTTAAAAGCGTGAAGGACGAACAGCGCCTGCGATGTTGTCGTGATCGCCGCCCGGACAGATTGGCGAGCTAACGCCGCTTTTGGCGCGAATGCCATTTCGGTTTAGTTGTTGCGGATATTGAGTGTGTTCGGTGCATCGTAGTTATCTGATAGGCATTTTAGGCATTTTTCATCGTCGATTTACTGCTTTGCTAGCAAACATATAAATTCAGAAGATTCCGGCGAACCAGTCAGGCTGCATTTGCATTGATCATGGCCGATGCATGCTCTGATGAGATCTTCTTCAGTTCTTTTTTTGCAGTTGCCATGGCCCGTTGCCCGTTCGGCAGTAGCGCGGATGCAGATTGAGGGTTTGCCCCTTCGCATTCAGGACCACATCGACGATGCGGCAAGTCCGGTCACCGGTCTTCGAGGTGTCGTGAGGTGTCAACGTGGCGTCGATCTTCACGCCGTTGCCCAAGCCTTCATTCGTCCACTGCGCCGATTCGCCGTCGCTTTTCGAGTTCAGTGCGGCGATGGCCGCCTGCTTGACCGAGTCGATGTCTTTCTGCTTCATGTAACTGAGCGGCGTGTCGTGCAGAAACTCAAGGTTCGCAGCAAAGGCGCTGTGCACGTAGAGGAGCAGGGCGCAGGCAGTTGTCGCCGCGTGCGCCAACGCGCGTACTGGTGAAGTCTTCCGGCTGTGCGAGATCATGGGTCCCTTCCTTGAGCATGGCCTGTTGACGCTTACCCCCGCTTGTGAATTTGCGGTGGCTTCCACGAACCGTCCAGAATGGGCTCCTTGCCCCAGTATGCCCGGATATAGAGCGAGAACGTGCCGTCCGGGGCAGGCAGCCAGTTCGACTCCCGGTCGGCGCCCGGCGACTTCGAGCCAGCATAGAGCGTGAGGGAGCCATCGGCGTTGCGGTTCAACGTCGTGTTCTTGGTGCCGAGCGAATAGCGCTTGAGGTCGTTGGCGTGAAAGAGATGCTTGTCGTTGTAAAGCGTGAGCGACCAGAAGCCGTTGACAGGGGGCTCTTCGCCTTTCGCAAAGACGATCTCGTAGGTGTTCGCACCGCTGAGTGGTGCGCCGGTCGCGTCCAGGTCCGTATAGAAGTACTGCGTTTCGCTGGGGCGATTGTCGAACATGTTCGACTTTGCCGTGCCGGTGCGGTCGAAATAATCGAAGCCCGTCTGCGCGTTATTGGCCGAGCGGTTCCAGCCGTTGCCGGCCGGCACGCCGTTGCGACGCCACTCGAAGAATGGAGCAATCACTTCCCGCTCCGTGTCGACGGCGCTGGAGACGAGCGCCTTTTTAATTTCGGGGTCGCGGTTCGCAACTTCCATGAGCGAGCGGAATTGCGCATGGAGCGCCTCCTCGCCGGGCAGCGGCGCTACGGTATCCAGCACCTCGCCGAATTGCTCGAAGAATTGTTCCGGGACGACCCACTTGGTTTCTCCGCCGTCGGCGCTGTCGTTTTGCGCCTGTGCAGGTGGCTTGATGATCGGCGCCTGATTCCAGACTATCGTCTTCATCTGGCCATCGAATTGCGTGAGCGGATAAAACACGATCTGATTGAGCACGGGCTGAATCGCCTGCTTGTCCTCAGGTGTGTCGTTCTGGAACACGCGCGGAATGGCGTTGGCGAGCGCCGTCGGGCAGCGAATGATTTCGGTGATACCCGAGGGCTTGCTCCCTTTCCAGTTTGGCCCGACGAGCAGGTAAAAGCCGTGGCGCGACTGGTACGCCTTGCCGAGATGGCCGAACTGGTTGGTGCGCGCGTCGTAGAGCGCGTAGACCCAGAAGCGCTCGCCGAAATCGGGCACCTGTGCGACAACGGGCTCGTCGTCGAGCGAGAAGAAGCCGAGGCCGTAGACGACGTCCTGGTTTGGACAGGTTACGAACGTCTGGGCCGGATCAATGTAATCATGAAGCATGCCAACCTGGCCGCGCGGCGCCGCCGGAAGCACGCCATTGAGCAGGCCAGGGTACGGCGCCCTGGTGATACGTGCGCTCCGGTTGAGCATGTTCACCATTGGCCAGCCCCACACATAGGCCATGCGCGCAATCACTTGCGCATATTCGGGGTGCATGTTGATCCCCGACGGTGGAGACGCCTGCGCGGACGCGCTGGGCGCGGCGGCTTGGGCATCTTTCGCCGCCGCTAGTTTGCGTGTCGGGTTCATTTCATCTTGATCGGGCATGTCACTCTCGCTTTGTCGATCATGGCGTCGATAACTGCGCTGGCAACTCGGCATACCGGTGGCAGATGCACTGCGCTTTGTGCGCCTTCCCCGTTCAGGACTTTCATTCGGCGAGGCGAGCCCATAGCGCTTCATCGTGCGGCTGCATGGCAGTCCGCAGGGCCAGTTTTGCTCAGGCACCGAACTGAGGCGATAGGGAGTTCGGGCAATTGGATTGCCCTTTGGTGCAATCTGGCGCTTAACCCTTTATTTTCGTTGGGGGCGCCGCTAAATTACGCGCTGAAGGACGAACGGAAGGACGAACTGAAGGACAAATCGAGCGTCTCGCGCGAAGATGGAGAGCCCGAAATGATGCCGGCCACCGACACCAGGAATCCGGGCAACACGTACCGTTCTGAAGCGCGCTCTTTCCGACGCGCGCGCCGCACACATGGGACGGCCGTGCATGCGGCCGCAGCCGTGCTTCTGGCGGCGAGCCAGTTGCTCATGCCCGCCGCGGCGACGGCGCAAACTTCGTCCCTCCCCGAATTTACCGGACCGAATGTACAAAAGCGCGCAAATGCCGTGCTTGCCTTGCTGTCCTTTACCGTCACGCCGGACCTTTCCGCGAGCACGCTCGGCATTCGCAACGGCTCCACGGGCGACCCCTCGCTGAGCATGACGCAGTTCGGCGGCGGCTTTACGCTGAGCCAGAGTTTTCCGCTCTATCTGGAGGGGGCGATCGGCGGGTCCCGCTACGATCCCACGTTCGTCGCCACGGACGGCCAGCAGGAGCGCGCGCTGCCCACCCGCTGGACCAACGTGGCGGCCACGGGCGGCATAGGCTGGGACTTTCCGCTCAACGAAAAGAAGGATCTCGTGATCCGGCCGATCTTCAACTTCTCGCTCGGCGAGGTGATCAGCGACGCGACCGCGGCGCAATTCCTCGTCAACCGGAAGACCGACAAGAACATCGACTTCATCCAGAACGGCAGGCTCAATGCGTATGGACTTGGCGGCTCACTGATGATTGGCTGGTATCCCCGCCAGGAGCCTTACGAGTTCGACCTCGAACTGCGCTACACCGACATCTATCTGCAGAGCTTTGGATCGTCCAGCGGCGTGCGCGGGACCGCGAATGCGCAGTCCACGAATCTCTACGCGCGCTGGCGCGCACCGACCGGGCTGCTCGCGTTCAACCGGCCGCTGCGCTATGTCCTCGAACTGTCGCACTCGGATTACCTCGGCAGTCAGGCCGACATCCTCGGCTTCAATCAGCTTACGTCGCTCGGCGCAGGTATCGAAATCGACACCGGCGCGGTCACCAAGCTCTTCTCGCGTTTGCGCATCGTGGCCCGCTACGCGTTCGGCAAGGATGTGACGGGCGCGTCGCTCGGTGTTGCGCTCAGTTTCTGAGTGGTACGGGTCATTGTCACGAAGGCGCCGCTACCCGCCAGGGGTGACGGTTCTTATACTGGATCTCATCGCCGCAACGCACGCAAGTCGCCTATGGAGGGACGCCATGACGAAGCCGGCCTGGTGGCTGTTCATGTTCTGCCTGGTCCTGTTTGCGCCGGCACCATCCGGCGCCGCCGCCGAAGCCGCACAGCCATCTCAGGCGGCCGCCGCCGCGCCTGCGAGCGCGAGCACTGCGCCAGGCGGCGCGCTGCGGGTGGCGATCGCCACGGTCGCCCCGTTCGTGTTGCCGGAGACGGCAACCCCGGTGGGCTTCAGCATCGACATATGGTATGAGATTGCGCGCCGCATGCATGTCGATTTCACATGGGATCGCGTCGCGAACCAGCCTGATCTGCTGAGCGTCGTACAGCGTGGTGATGCGGATGTCGCCATCGCGGCGATCACCCTGACGCCGGAACGCGAAAAGCGCGTCGACTTCTCGCTGCCGTATTTCGATTCCGGCTTGCAGATCATGGTGCGCGCGCAAAGCGACAGCTCGTTCGTCGCTTCGCTCCGTTCGGTTCCGTGGCTCGCCCTCGGGCAGTTCCTTGCCGTCTCCGTCGTGATCGTCTTCGTTCTCGCCAATCTCGTATGGTTGATCGAGCGCCGCAACGATCCCAACTTCCAGAAGCCCTGGCTGCGCGCAGTCGGCGAAGGGCTCTGGGTGACCATGCTGATCATCGCGACTGGCGAACATGGCGAGCGCGAGAGCGCCGGGCTCTGGAAAAGGATACTGGTGCCCGCAATGTGGCTGATCGGGGTGGTGCTGATCGCGCAGTTCACGGCGACCGTGACGTCATTGCAAACAGTGGCGCGGCTGCAGTCGAATATTCGCGGACCGGACGATCTTCCAGGCAAGACAATCGGCACAGTGCCCGGCACGGTTGCCGCACAGTACCTCACCGGGCGCGGCTTGCCGTTCGTGAGCGTCAACAGCGCCGCCGACGGTTTCCGCATGCTGATGCGCGGCGACGTGCAGGCCATTGTCTACGACGCGCCCACGCTGCAGTATTGGGCAGGCCGGCTCGGCAACGGGAAGCTGGCGGTAGTGGGCCCGATATTCCTGCCTGCAAAGTATGGGATCGCAGTTGCGAACGGCAGCCCGTTGCGCAAGACCATCAACGAGACCTTGCTCGGGATGTACGAGGACGGAAGCTATGAACAGATTTACCAGAAATGGTTTGCGGCGAGCAAATAATCGTCGCGGCCTGGCTGGCGAAAGTTGAACCGCGCAGCCGTATCGTTTTGCCTTGGCGCGGCCGTCATGCTGAAGCGGCCGCGCCGAAGGCGTCAGGGTGCGACGGTGGCAGGCTCCGTGGCGTAGAACATCCGGGTTAGCGAGTCGGCGTGAATCTGCGGACCGTCGATCACGAAAAGCGACTCGCGAAACGCGTGCTCAACGTCGAATCGACCGGCTAACCAGCCGCGCAATGCGGCTTCGGACATGATGACAATATTGCTGCGTTTCGCCTCTTCCGTTGTCGTCACGTCGGGGATCTCCGGAACGATGTCCGGATCGAAGCCTTCCGTGGTGGCGTGGAAAAAGCCCCACGTATCGTTTTCGATGAGCAGGACATAAAAGTCAGGCAAGTCGAGGAGACACGCCTCCGTGTGCGCGTCTTCAATGCGCGCTTGCAGCAGATTCAACGCCTCGACCGCGGCCATGCGCTTTCGCGCTGCGGCGAGCGCGCCCTCGTCGATGTCGATCGCTTCGATCAGATCCGCCTCGATCGCCTTTCGCGTTGCAACGGCCACGCTCAGCGCGAGCGGGTGGCTGATACCGAACTCGATCTTGAACTCACAGACTGCGCACATGGCGGAACCTCACGGCGTAACGATGTTGAACCAGAAGTCGAAGGTGTCGAGCCACGAAACGAACTCACCGAGTTTCTGGCTATTGCCGTCGACCTTCACGTCGCCAGCCATGACGAGCTTCTGCATGTTGGTTTTGCCCATCATGATGTCGTTGAGGTTGGCGCGTGTCATCGTGACTGTCGCGTCGGCCGCTTTCGAGTTCTTGTTCCTCGAATAGTGCAGCGCGCTGTTCTCGACGCCCAGCACGTAGTTCTCTTTCGTATCGGTCAGATTGAGGTTGAACTCGGCCGTCTTGCCGGCCGCACGGTCGCCGTTGAGCCGGATGCCGAGGTAATCGAGGAACATGTCGAGCGGCATGGCCTGGATGGTGTCCGGGCTTTGCGGCTGCGGGGCGGGCAGTTGCTGAATGCCTTTACGCAGCTCCATGGCGCCGGTCAGATAGAAGTTGCGCCATGACGCCGATTCGGACTGGTAGCCGAGTTGCTCGTAGGTGTCGGCGAGGAGTTGCTTCGCGGCCGTGTTTTGCGGCTCCGCGAACACCACGTGATTCACGACTTCCGCGACCCAACGGTACTCGCCCTTGCTGTAATACCCGTGCGCCTTGCTGAGGACGGCGGCCGAGCCGCCCATGAACTCCACGTACCGCTTGCCGGCGTCGGTCGGCGGCAGGCGGTGCAGATTGGCCGGTACGCCGTCGAAGAAGCCGAGCCGCAGGTTGTACTGCGCAACGGCGTCGTGATAGACCGTGCCGTAGTAGCCGCGGCAGAACCAGTGTTTCGCGAGGCTGTCGGGCAGCCGCATCGCTTCGCCGATCTCCAGCGGCGTCATGCCCTTGTTGGCCATGCGCAGCACCTGGTCGTGCATGTAGCGGTACATGTCGCGTTGCGCGCGCAGGAAGGCGACAACGCGATCGTTGCCCCACGTGGGCCAGTAGTGCGAGGCGAAAACCACCTGCATGTCGTCGCCGAACATGTCGAGCGACGACTGCAGGTACTTCGACCAGAGGAGGGCGTCGCGAACCTTCGCGCCTCGCAGCGTGTACAGATTATGCAGCGTATGGGTGGCGTCTTCCGCGGCGCAAAACGCCTTGTACTTCGGCAGATAGAACATGAACTCCGAAGGCGCCTCCGATTCGGGCGCCATCAGTACCACGAGTTCCACGCCATCCAGCGTCAATTTTTGCCCGGTCTTTTCGGCGAACATGGAGGGCACGGCCAACGTGATCGTGCCGACCGAAGTGGTCTTGCCGAGGCCGCCGTCGACAATGCCCGTGGGGCTGCGCGGCAGCAGCGAGCCGTACATGTAGCTCGCACGGCGCCCCATGGCGTTCCCGGCGATGATGTTCTCACCCACGGCCGCTTCGGTGAAGCCGGCGGGTGCCACGATCTGAACTTTGCCGGACTTCAGGTCGTCGTCGCTCACGAGCCCGCGTACGCCGCCGTAGTGATCTACGTGGCTGTGCGTATAGATGACGTGCGTGATGGGCTTGTCGCCAAGATGCGGAATGACGAGTTGCTTCCAGACTGCCGAGGCCACGTCGGTCGTGATGAACGGATCGACCACGATATAGCCGTGGTCGCCGCGAATGATGCTCATGACGGAGAGGTCGTAGCCGCGCACCTGCCAGACGCCGTCGACCACCGCGAAGAGACCGTGATTCATGTTCAGCTTGGCGTTGCGCCAGAGGCTCGGGTTCACGGTCGGTGGCGAGTTGTTTTCCGGGCCACCGCTCACGAACGCGAACTGCTGAAGGTCCCACGCCGGGGTGCCGTTTGCCTGCTTGATGATGACGGGTTCGGGGAGCGTTGCGATGAGCCCGCGTTTGGCGTCTTCGAAGTCCTGTGCGTCTTCGAAGGAAAGGAAGTCGGCATATTGCTTGTTCACCGCGATGGTCGCGGCCGAAGCTGGCTTCGACGCGCCGCCCGTCGGGGTTGCGCTCGAACCGGCTTGCGCCAGCGCCTCGCCTACCGCGCCGGGAAGCGTCGTGGCCACCCCGGCCACTGCCACGTTCTTCAGGAATGTTCTGCGTCCGCTCGCTTTTGCCGCGTCATCCGGTTCAGACATGATCACCTCCGGGTTAGGGGTGGAAATATCAGGCGCAGGCGGCCTGCGAGATCGATCAAGACCTCTGGTAACACTTTTCGCAGAGTCTCCCGATTGCGGCTATAGGTGCTTGGGGCAATATCATTGCCCGTTGGTGCAATACGATTCATACGGCAAATTCGACACCTGAGGGAAGGGATATTGCGCGACGTTTGCGAACGAAAACTCGCGAGTAGCAACGACTGCATGGCCATCAAATAGGGCAGTACAACGAACGACTCGATGCTAGACTGAATGGGGTCGGCTGAACGCGCATCAAAAAACTTACCCAGAACGAGGTGGGCAAATGGCGGGCACGCAAACATTGGCTGAAAGGCAGGCGGCGGGGCGTCAGGCGCGCGAACGTGCGAAGCGTTCCCGGCACGCGGAGATCGGCAACACCGAACGCGACCCCGTCGAACTGCTTCGGGCAAACAGCGCAGGACGGGTCGACGCGCTTGTGCCGTTGCGCTATGGACGCATGTCCCTCTCTCCATTCACGTTCTATCGTGGCAGCGCAATCATCCAGGCCCACGATCTCGCCGGAACGGTCAACTCCGGAATTGCCTTTCCCATATGCGGCGACGCACACCTCATGAACTTCGGCGGCTTCGCGACGCCGGAGCGGCAACTGGTGTTCGACCTGAACGACTTCGACGAGGTCGCAAACGGACCATGGGAATGGGACCTCAAGCGGCTCGTTGCGAGCTTCGCTATTGCCGGCGAGCACATGGGCATGGGGCGCGGTCCCATCGGCGAGTTCGTATCGGCCGCGGTTCACGAATACGCCGAGCGCATGCGCGAATACTCGGAATACAGCACCCTGGATTTGTGGCACGAGATCATCTCGTTCGAACGCATGATGGAGACCGCCGCGACCGAAGAAGGCCGGGCGCTCATCGCCAAGACGAGCAAAAAGGCGGCTTCGCGAACGCACGAAAGCGTGCTCGCCAAGATGGCGACGCTGCGCGACGGCCGCTGGACGATCCAGGACGCGCCGCCCGCGCTGTTCCATCCCACCGGGCCGAATTCGCTGCTCGGCAAGGATAGCAACTGGTCCAACGCCGAAGCGTGGCAAGGCAAACTCGCCAAGGCGTTCGACGAATACCTGAGCACGCTTTCGACCGAGCGCCGCATGATGATCGGTCAATACGAGCTTCACGATATCGCGTTCAAGGTGGTGGGCGTTGGGAGTGTCGGCACGTTCTGCCTTGTCATGCTGTTCGTGGACGGTCACGGGAAGCCGCTGTTCCTGCAGGTCAAGGAGGCGCGCGGGTCCGTGATCGCCAGATACTACGAGGCGCCCGGCCTCGAGCATCAGGGCCAGCGTGTGGTTGTCGGCCAGCGGCTGCTGCAGGCGGCCAGCGATTCGTTCCTCGGCTGGACTTCGGGGCCTGCCGGCAGGAACTTCTATTTCCGCCAATTGCGCGACATGAAGGTGTCGGCGGAAGTGGAGCGGATGAACAGCACCTTGATGCAAGGCTACGCGCGCCTGTGCGGTTGGGCGCTCGCTCGCGCGCATGCCAAGGCGAGCGGAAAGGCTGTCGAGATCGCGGCCTATCTCGGCAATGGCGACCGCCTCGCCGAAGCGCTAACCGAGTATTCGTTGGCGTACGCCGCGCAGAACGAGGCCGATTACAAGGCGTTCATGCAAGCCTGCCGCTCCGGAAAACTCGAGGCGCGCAGCGACGAAGACATGGCGGCGGATTTTCGCGTGTGACTTTCCGCGTTCGGCAGCGAGCTTTGGGGGAGCCGGCAGCAGGCCGGCTAGCCGCTTGATCGACGTGACATTCCCCACTCCGTGCGTGAGACTCGGTTGCGGCCGGCCGACCAACGGCGCGCTCCCGTCGCCCTGTAAGCATTGGGCGCCCCTCGATCCGAAATCACCTATCGCGCCTGGTCTCGCAAAAAAACTTCTCCAGCTGTAACCAGAAAGCGTTACCCAACGAACTAACGGTCTCGGGCAACGAATGTCCGTGGCTGAACGCGGCTTGTTGGTGCCCCTGAATGCAGTGGGTATGCGGGTCTGCCTGGAGCGGTGGACTCAGTGAGCGCGCGCGACGAATTCAACGGCAATCCCGTCGCCCTGGAGATCGATCATGCTTGTACGGCTCGTTGCTGTTGCGTCCTTCCTGCTTGTCGCCCCCATTGTGGCGTCATCCCGCCCAGTCGTTGTCGAGCTGTTTACTTCCGAAGGGTGCTCCTCTTGCCCTCCGGCCGATGCTTTTTTGTCGGAGCTCTCTCGTGATCGCCCTGAGTTGCTTCCACTCGCCTTTCATGTGACGTACTGGAACAGTCTGGGCTGGCAGGACCCTTACTCTTTGGAGGCGGCCACACAGCGCCAGGCCGAGTACAGCGCCCGCTTCGGCGACAGTCCCTATACGCCGGAAATGGTCATCGACGGTCAGAAGGGACTGGTTGGTTCGAACCGGCGTGCCGCCGAAGCGGCGATCGCGAAAGCCCAAAAAGCTGACGAGGCCGAGGTGGCGGTGAGTGCTGTGCGTCACGGCAGGACGATATCGGTCACGGTTGGGCGCGGCGCCGGCCATGCGCAAGTCGTGCTGGTTGGCTATGACGCCGGGCACGTGACGAACGTTGCGCGAGGCGAAAACACAGGTCGCACGCTCAGGGAATCGAATATCGTTCGCTCGATACAAACCGTCGGCGAATGGACGGGTGCGCCGCTGAAGCTTGAAAGCGCGACCCCTGCCGGTGAACAGGCGGCAATTCTGATTCAGTCAACGGACGGTGCGATTATCGGTGCGGCGCGAGTCGCCGGCATAGGGCTCTGAGCAGGTCGGGAAGATTGGAATGACGTGGAATCCTTTTCGAATGTTTGATAAGGATTCCAAATCACATATTGACGCGCCGGGAGAAGCACCGGCGCTCAGTGCAGTGGCGGTACCTTCAGTGAAATCGAGTCTACCGAATCAGGAGTTCGCCATGTCATATGTCACCCGCAGGTCATCGTTTCTCTATCGAACCATCGCGCTCACAGCGGCGTTGGGATTCGCTTCAATCAGTGTTGCGCGAGCGGATTCTGAGGCCGATGTGCGAGGGGCGGTCTACGTCCTGACAAATCAGCCGTCCGGAAACTCGGTCATGGTCTTTTCTCGCGCTGGAAACGGAACACTGACCTACGCGGCCAGTTACTCAACCGGCGGAAAAGGCGCTGGCACGGGAGCCGATCCGCTAGGCTCGCAAGGTTCGCTGACGCTGGACTCGGGTTTTCTGCTCGCCGTGAATGCCGGCAGCAACGATGTTTCGCTCTTTGCGGTCGACGGCGACAAGCTGACGCTGCTCGACAGGGCGCCATCGGGCGGTCAAATGCCTGTTAGCGTGACCATGAAGGGGCCCATAGCGTATGTGGTCAATGCCGGCGGCACACCGAACATCAGCGGTTACTTCGTCGACGCGTTCGGCAAGCACCTCGTTGCGCTACCCGGCTCGCAACGGCCGCTTGCTGGCGGAGCCAACGCCCAGCCTGCGCAGGTCAAGTTCGCACCGGAAGGCAACGAATTGCTGGTGACCGAAAAGGGTACGCAACTCATAGACACCTATGCCGTTGGTTTTACCGGTTACGCTTCGACTGCGACACCTCATGCTTCAAACGGCGTGACTCCGTTCGGCTTTTCGATCACGGCACGCGGTTATGCAGTCGTCTCCGAAGCCGGGTCCGGGTCGGTTTCCTCATATGACGTCGTGGACGGCAAGCATCTCGATTCGATCACCGCTTCGATCCATCTGGGACAGTCCGCGCCGTGCTGGCTCGTCACAACCGGCGACGGACGTTATGCCTATACCGCCAATGCGGGCAGCGGCACGATCAGCAGTCTGCAGATTGGCGCGGACGGCACGCTAAGCTTGCTCAATCCAGCAGCAGGGACGCTCAGCGCGCCACTCGACATGGCGCTCAGCAGCCGCAGCAAGTTCCTGTACGTGCGGGAGGGAAACGGCGCGGTAAGCGGCTTTCGCGTGAAGCCTGACGGCGCGCTCGAACCGATTGGATCAGTGACCGGCGTACCGCCCGGAGCCCAGGGGATCGCAGCGCGCTAGGCGCGTCTATCCGATGGCCGCTTCAGGGGGCTGGCGATTGATGAGCGGGGCCGCCGATCCTCCAGGCGGCTCAAGGAATGACCCGTCCGCTGTTAAGGATGTTCGACGGGTCTATCGCGGTCTTAAGCTTGCGCATCAGGTCAAGCTCTGCATCCGAGCGGGTCAGTCCGAGAAAGGCGCGCTTGACCACGCCGATGCCGTGCTCCGCCGAGATGCACCCGCCCGCGTCGCGCACGGTCTCGTAGACGAGCGCCTCGACATCGAGCAGCGCGGATTCGTCGGCGTATGGGCCGCTTAGTACGTGCAGATTGCCGTCGCCGAGATGGCCGAAGAACAGATGCTTCTGCTGTGCAAACTTCTCTTCGAGGCGCGCGCGCAGCGTCGCGACGCAACGTTCCATCTCTTCCATCGGCACACCCACGTCGAAGGCCGCGTGCGGGCGCGTGGCGGCCAGCAACTCGCCGACCGATTCGCGCGCGGCCCACAACTGCTTTGCCTGCTCCAGCGACTGCGCGACGATCACGTCGTCGATCGTGCCTGCTTCGAGTGCGTCGCCAAGCGCTTCTTCGAGCGCGCGCTGAGCGTCGTCGTTGGCTTCGCCCAGTGTTTCGACGAGGGCGTAGACCGGATAACGCGTCGAAAAGGCAGGCTTGAGCCTGGCCACGTCGCAGGCGGCCAGCATGAAGTCGTCCCACATCAGTTCGAACGACGAAAGGCCCGGCAAGCGCATGCGCAAT